>DASZHL010000085.1:0-37810 GCA_035937855.1 Vulcanimicrobiaceae bacterium | reverse complement strand
GCCGGAAATACGTCTCCGCGCACCTCGCCGACAGTGACGAGTGGAGGCGTGGTCTTCATGGGAACGCCGGATGGAAATCTTTGGGCGCTTGATGCGGTAACCGGAGCCGTCCTCAACTCCGGAACGCCGATTCTTCAGACGAAGCAAGGGCTCCGCTTGGCGCCGATCGTTGACGGGAATTGGCTTTTCATGGTTACCGACGACGGGATCCTGTGTGCAATGACCATCGATCCCGCGTACGTCTCCGCTGTCGGAAGCTCATCCATCATCCCGGTCTATCCTAAAAAAGATCGGCCGTCGTTGCGCCCAGCATCCCCATGAGCGATTTTCCAGATGAAACTTCCTCCCAAGTTTTCATGTGAGGTGAGAAGACTTTTGCCGTTTGCTCCGCTGGAAAGGAGGGAGCGGTTTAGAGTGAAACAAGAGCGTTCGAGATGGCGCTTTATGGTCCAATCGCAGTATATCTAGCGATCGCGGCGGTCGCGGCCTTTACCTTTTGCATTGTTCCAGGACTGCTGGCTCAACGCAAACCCAACGTGGTAAAGGCGCAAGCGTATGAATGTGGGGTCGAGCCTACGTCCGATGTGAGTGGGCGCTTCCCCATACGCTTCTACCTCGTTGCGATGCTGTTTGTCATCTTCGATGTCGAAGCGGCATCCTTTTACCCGTGGGCAGTCCAAATGCGGGCCTTGCGCGTATCCGGTCTTCTAGAGATGATCCTCTTCGTGGTCGTCTTAGGAATCGGATACGCGTATGTTTGGCGAAAAGGAGGCTTCCGGTGGAGATGATTCCGGGGCGGCAGTTTTTCCTCGCGAGGCTCGACGAGGTCGCGCGCTGGGCTCAGTCTTCAAGCGTCTGGCCGCTGACGATGGGTTTGGCATGCTGCGCCATCGAGATGATGAGCGTGCAAGCACCTCAATATGACATCGCGCGCCTGGGCTCGGAAGTCTTCCGCGCTTCGCCGCGTCAAGCTGATCTGATGATCGTCTCGGGCCGCGTCAGTCGCAAAATGGCCCCGATCATTAAGCGCCTGTACGATCAGATGGCGGATCCGAAATGGGTGATTTCGATGGGTGCTTGCGCCAGTTCCGGCGGCGTCTTCGATAATTACGCGATCGTCCAAGGCGTCGACACCGTCATTCCGGTCGACGTCTACGTACCAGGTTGCCCGCCCACGCCCGACGGGTTGTTGTACGCGGTGAATCTCATCCAGCAGCAGATCCGCGCCGGTGGTAGCGGCGGGCTCGCGGTGCGCGCATGACGCAGTCAAAATAACCAGCGGAAGGAACGAGAGAACGAATTTGCCTAGTTCACAGACACCCTTGCCCGGTTCATGTGCCGTCGACCCCACATCCGTTCGTCCCGCCCTTGACGATGCGGAGGTCGAGCGCGTCGAACGCGGCGATCTGCGCGCGCGCCTCATCGCTCTTCGCCAGGCCGGTGCGTCGATGTTGCTCGATCTCGGCGCCGTGGATTACCTTGAGCGAGTTCCGCGCTTTGACGTTGTCTATCATTTGTTATTTCTTCCGGTGAGCGGAGCGAAGATCGCCGATGTCGCATGCCCACGACGCATGCGCATCCTCGTCGGCATATCGGCCGATGATGCGATGCTGCCGTCCGTGGTCGATCTGTGGCCCAACGCCGATTGGGCCGAACGAGAAGTCTTTGATTTATTCGGCATCCGTTTCGAAGGGCACCCGAACTTGACGCGCATCCAGATGCCCGCCGATTGGGAGGGGCATCCGTTGCGCAAGGATTATCCGGTGCGCGGTTTCGTCGGAGAGGCTACGCCGCGGCCCTCGTTCGCTTCGAAGAGCAATGTTCCGGCGGGAACGCCGCCGTCGGGTCGCGTCGCGGAAGCCTTGCGCGAGCAGGTTTCGCGCGCGACCGAGAAATCGTCATGACGACGCGCGTCACCGCGGATCACCTTCCACCTTTGCCCGACGACGTATCGTATGACGTCATCGACCGCGGTCCGAACACCATGACTTTGTCGATCGGGCCGCAACATCCATCGACACATGGCGTGTTACAAGTCGTCGTCGAAATCTCCGGCGAGATCGTGACGAAGGCCGAGATGGAGATCGGCTATCTGCATACGGGCATCGAGAAAACCGCCGAGAACCTGTTCTGGACACAGGCCGCTACCGTGATCGAGCGCATGGATTATCTCGCTCCCGTCTCTAACGCGCTGTGCTACCTCCTTGCCGTCGAGAAATTACTCGGCGTCACGGAAAAAATTCCCGAGCGTGCCCAACACGTGCGGGTTTTGTTGGTCGAGTTGACGCGCATCGCCTCGCACTGCGTCTGGTTGGGAACCCACGGCATCGACCTCGGCGCCATTACGGCGTTCTGGTACGCGTTCGATATCCGTGAGAAGATCCTCGACTTGATGGAGCTTTCGGGGGGAGCCCGGATGCATCCGAATTACCTGCGGATCGGCGGTCTTGCCTCGGATCTCCCGGACGGATTCCTCGAAAAACTCGACGCCTTTCTGGCTTCCACGCCCGAGCGTCTGCGCGATCTGCGGGTGCTTCTCCAGAACAACCCGATCTGGCGCGATCGCACGATCGATGTCGGCATCCTTTCGGCCGAAGACGCGCTCGCCTGGGGGATCACCGGCCCGTCATTGCGAGCCTGCGGTATTGCGTACGACGTGCGCCGGGCGTACCCGTACAGCGGTTACGAGCGCTACGAATTCGATGTGCCCGTTCGCGCGGAAGGCGATGCATACGCGCGTTTCCTCGTGCGTTTGGATGAGATGGACGAATCCTTGCGCATCGTCCGTCAAATTCGACGCGATCTGCAACCCGGACCGATCGTCATCGCCGATCCTAAGATCGTTCCGCCGCCTAAGGAGACGATCGCGATCTCCATGGAAGCACTGATCCATCATTTCAAGATCATGAGTGAAGGATTTCGCGTGCCGCCGGGTGACGTCTATCAAGCGGTTGAATCACCGCGCGGGGAACTCGGCTACTACATCGTAAGTAATGGCGACAATCGGCCATATCGCGTGCGCACGCGTCCGCCTTCTCTGTATAACCTGCAAGTCTTGAAGAAAATCGCCTTGGGAAACTTGATCTCCGACATGGTCGTTACCATCGGTTCACTCGACCCCGTCTTCGGTGAGGTCGATCGATGAGCGCGGGACCTCGATCCGAGCGCGATTTCGCCGCCGTCCTTGAGCAAGTGCGTCCCGAGGCCGAGCGGCTCATCGCCCAATATCCGGTGAAGCGAAGCGCGTTGTTGCCGATCCTGCACGCATTCCAGAACGTCGAGGGCTGGGTTTCACCCGAGGCGCTGGCAACGACGGCACGCATGCTTGATGAACCGCTCTCGATTGTCGAATCGACGGCGACGTTCTACACCTTGTTTTTCCGCAAACCCATCGGACGATACTTACTGCAACCCTGTCGCGGCATCGCGTGCATCATCGACGGAGCGGAAGAGACGATGCGGCATTTCCGCGAAAGTTTAGGGGTTGCTCATCTCGAGACGACCTCGGACGGGGTGTTTTCCTACGAGGAAGTCGAATGTTTGGCGGCGTGCGACCGTGCGCCGTGCATGCAGGTCAACCTCGAATTCGTTTACAACCTGACGCCGGAGAAAATCGACATGATGCTCGCGGAAATGCGCGCGGGTCGTTTTTCGGTGCGTCCAATTCCGCAAAATACCTTACCGGGAAAAACGTGGCATGTCGAGCACGCCCCCTCGGCGCGTTCGTCGGGTGCGCAGAACGTCGTCGATGCGGATTCTCCGGGAGGCATCGGTGATCGGAGCGGTGCGGAGATGCTCAAACGCTTAGTGAATGGACCACGTTTGTTGCCCAGCGACGAACGCGCGTTGCGTGACGGAAAGACCTTGCTTGAGGAACTCGAGAGAGGATCTTCCTGACCATGGTGCTGGAAAAGGTTCTCACCGCCGGGATCGGCGAGGTTGATCTATGCGATATCGCTGTTTATCGTTCGCGTGGCGGATACGTGCAGTGGCGTCGTGCCGTCACTGAATTAACGCCCGCCGCGGTGGTTGTCGCCGCCTTGAAGTCGGGCTTGCGGGGACGCGGCGGCGCGGGATTTCCGACGGGCCGCAAATGGGAGTTTCTTCCCGAAGATGGTCGTCCACGTTATCTTGTCTGTAATTGCGACGAGGCTGAGCCCGGCACGTTCAAAGATCACGAGTTGCTGGAAATGACGCCGCATCAAGTGCTTGAGGGCATGTTGATCGGCGCGTACGCGATTCGCTCGCATCATGCGTTCATTTACATCCGAGGCGAATTCAAGCGGGGATACGAGATCTTCATGCGCGCGCTGGAGGAGGCCCGCGAGCTTGGTTTCGTTGGGCAGCGCCTTTTCGGCACGGATTACTCGCTCGAGGTGACGGTTCATCGCGGCGCCGGCGCCTATATTTGCGGTGAGGAGACCGCGCTCTTGAACTCGCTTGAGGGCAAACGTGGGGAGCCGCGCCTCAAACCGCCCTTCCCCGCCGTGAGAGGCTTGTACGGGCAGCCGACCGTCGTCAACAACGTTGAGACCCTGGGATATCTGCCGCATATTCTCGAGCGCGGCGCTGAGTGGTTCGCGAGCGTCGGTACTCCGAAATCGACGGGCTACAAAGTCCTTTCCGTCAGCGGCCATGTGCAACGACCCGGCAATTACGAGATTCCGCTCGGTCTTCCGATGCGGACGATCATCGACGAAATTGCCGGCGGCTTGCGTCCCGGGCGGAAGTTCATGGCGGTTCAACCCGGAGGTGGTTCGTCAGCCTGCCTTTTCGAGGAACATCTCGATCTTGGTTACGATTACGAATCACTTGCGGCCGCGGGGACGATGCTTGGTTCGGGAGCGATGGTCGTGTTCGACGACACCACCGATTTCGTGAAAGCGGCGCATTCGCTCGTGCGCTTCTTCGCTCATGAATCATGCGGTCAATGCACGCCGTGTCGCGAAGGCGGTCATTGGTTGGAAATGACGCTTGAGCGCATTCTGCACGGCGAAGGTCTCGCTTCCGACATCGATATGCTGCTCGCGCTTAGCGCACAGATGACGGGCATCAATCTGTGCCCACTCGGAGATTCGATCGAACCGTTTCTCGCGAGTGTCCTCAAACGTTTCGAACCTCAATTTCGCGCCTATCTTCGAAAGCCGCAGGTCGCCTTTGCACGGTGATGATGCGGAATTTGCTCGTATGACCGAATGGTGGATGAAGCATGCCTGATCAGAAAACGGTTTCGCTGACAATTGACGGCGTCGTCGTCACGGTTCCCGACGGAACCCTGCTCGTCGAGGCCGCCAAACGCATCCAACGTGACATTCCGGTCTACTGCTATCACGAGAAGCTTGGTCCGGCCGGGCTTTGCCGGATCTGCTTAGTCGAGATCGAGAAGATGTCCAAGTTGCAGATCGCCTGCAATACGCTCGTCACCGAAGGAATGGTCGTACGGACGCTGAGCGATCGCGCCCTCGACGGTCGACGTGCGGTGCTCGAATTCTTGCTCGCGAACCATCCGTTGGACTGTCCGATCTGCGACAAGGGCGGCGAATGCGATCTGCAAGATTATGCCGTGGCCTATGGATCGGGTTCCTCGCGATTGGTCGAACCCAAAGGCCGCAAACCCAAGGCGATTGACCTGGGTCCAACGATCGTGCTCGACGACGAGCGCTGCATCGTTTGCCAGCGCTGCTCGCGTTTCGATGATCTCATCACCCGTGAGCAGTCGCTCGTCGTCAAGGAACGAGGGGAACGCGACGTCATCGCGACGGCGACCGATGCGCCCTACGTCTCGAATTTTAGCGGAAACGTTACCGAGCTGTGTCCGGTCGGAGCGCTCACCTCGAAGACCTATCGCTTCAAATCGCGTCCGTGGGATCTGCAGCGAACCGCAACGACCTGCACACAATGCAGCGTCGGATGCGCGCTCAACGTCGACGTCCGTCACGAAGCGATCTTGCGCACGATGTCCGATCCGGAAGATCCGGTTTCCGACGGCTGGTTATGCGATCGCGGACGGTACAACATCGCATATCTCGATGACGAACGCCGTTTGACGAGCCCGTTGCTCCGCGACGGCGAAAATTGGACGCAAATCGGTTGGGATGACGCGATCACCTTGTGGGCCAAGGTTTTGCGCACCCATCCGCCTTCGGCGCACGGAGTGATCGGCGGAGGACGCCTCCTCAACGAGGAGGCGTATCTCCTGAGTTTTGTCTTTCGGGCGCTCGGCACCCGGAACATCGATTGGCGTACGGGACGTCAATTTGAGACGACGGCGGGTTCATTCGAGGGTACGCTCGCGGATCTTGAGCGAGCGCAATTGATTCTTGTCCTCGGCGTTCCCCCCTCGCAGACGGCGCCGATCCTCGATTTGCGAATTCGCAAAGCCGTTGGTCGTTTTGGTGCTCGGCTCATTTCCGTCGGTCCCTTGGCAGCGGGTTCGTTTGTTCCTCAAACACGTGTCCGGAGTGTGACGGAGATTCCGCCGGCTGCGTTCGACGTGCGGCGTATCGCCGTTGTGTATGACGGAATTTCTCGCGATTTGCTTGCGGAAGCAAACGCGATGCTGCGTCCCTTACAAGCCCATGGAACGCAGATATTCGGCTTTGTCGCTGGTGAGCAGGCGAACGCGCGGGGAGCGGAAGTCCTCGGTCTCTTACCGCGAGATGGAGGCTTGGATACGCGGGGAATCTTCTCGGCGGCGGTCGGCGGTGGGGTGATTTCGACTCTCGCGTGCTTTGGAGCCGACCCGCTTTTGCGCCACCCCGATCGGATTTTAGTCGAGCGGGCCTTGCAAAGTTTTGATTTCACGGTCGTCTCTGAATTGTTCTTGACGCCGACCGCCCAGCGCGCGCACTTGGTTTTACCGGCTCGCTCCGCGTTTGAGAAGACCGGCTCGACCACCAATCTCGCGGGCACGTTGCGCGAGGTTCGCGCGGCGACTGCGGCGCCGGTGGGAACGCTCTCGGACGGCGAGATGCTCGTGGCTTTGGCGGCGGCGCTTGGAATCGAGATTCCCTCCGATCCGGAAATCTCGCGGCGTGTGCGCGAGATGATCGGTGTTCCGTTACGCGGAGGAGAGGAGCTTTCGTTTTCGGGACGCGCGCCGACGCCGCGTGAAGGTTTCGAACTTGTCGTAGCGGAGCATCCCTTTGCCGGTGGGGGAACGTCTCTTCACGATGCGCGTGTTTCAATCTTGCGCCCGCATCCGCAAGTGGGAATCGCTCCGGCGAGCGCGCAAGCGGCGGGAGTCGCGGACGGAGATATCGTTGATCTCACTTCGGGTGATCGCTTTCTGCGCGACCTGCGGGTACGGGTCGATGAAGACGTCGCAGAGGGTCTCGTGGTCGTGACGGCAGGCTTGCCGCAAGCTCCCGCGAACGCGCTGCCGGCAACCGGCCGCGTTTTACTCAAGAATATCCGGTCCGTCCGGGAAGTCGTTGCGAGCGGAGGCGTCCGATGACTGAGGTCCTTTCAACGCTTGCATCCGGGCCTTGGTGGTTGGTGGTGATCGTAAAGTCCGCGTTCCTGTTATTCGTCGTGCTGACGACCTTCGCATACGCGATGCTCTTCGAACGCAAGATCATGGCCTGGATGCAGTTGCGGCCTGGTCCCAATCGTGTTGGTCCATGGGGCTTACTGCAGCCGGCGGCTGATGCGGCGAAGATGCTGTTCAAAGAAGACTTGACGCCCAAGACCGCCGACCCGCTCATCTATCGTCTCGCGCCGTTTATCGCGTTGCTGGCGGCGATGAGTGCCTACGCGGTGATCCCGTTCTCGGAAACGAGTAATCTCACGCATCCCACTACTCTGTGGAGTATCGGGAATGTTGATGCGGGGATTTTGTTCATTTTTGCCCTGACCTCAATCGGCGTATACGGAATTTCGCTGGCAGGCTGGGCCTCCGGTTCGAAATATCCATTGCTCGGCAGTATTCGTTCGACCGCGCAGATGATCAGCTACGAGCTTTCGATGACGATGTCGGTCGTCGGTGTGCTGATCTTGGCGGGAACGACTTCGCTTGCGGGCATCGTTCATGCGCAGGTACAGGGGTGGTTCTTCGTGCCGCAGATCGTCGGGTTTTTCATTTATTTGATCACCGCGGTCGCCGAGACCAACCGTGCGCCGTTCGACTTGGTGGAGGCGGAATCTGAGCTCGTCGGCGGTTTCCACACCGAATACTCGGGCTTGCGTTTTGGTCTGTTCTTTATCGCGGAATATCTCAACATGATCACGGTAGCCTGTATCGCAACGCTGTTGTTCCTGGGCGGATGGAATGCGCCCTTCGGGTTGACCGCGGTGCCCGGAATCGTCTGGTTCGTCCTGAAGGCGGGAATGTTCATCTTCATGTACATCTGGCTGCGAACGACCTTGCCGCGTTTTCGCTACGATCGCTTGATGGCGTTCGGCTGGAAAGTCTTGCTGCCGGCCGCGACCGTCAACCTGATCGCGACGGCAGCCGTCGTCGCGCTGCTGGGATAGGGAGGGATCATGCGGACCTTTTTCTCAGGAATGGCGGCGATCGCCGCTGGGCTTTCCACGACATTCTCCTATTTCTTTAAAGCGAAACCAACAATCGAATATCCGACCGTCAAGAAGCAGCATGCGCCGCGCTTCCATGGTCTGCACGAACTTCGCCGATACGACGACGGCAAAGAACGCTGCATCGGTTGCGAACTCTGCGCGATCGCTTGTCCCGCCAATGCGATCACCGTGATCGGCGCGGAAAACGCTCCCGACGACCGCCGTTCACCAGGTGAACGTTTCGCGGCTCGTTACGAGATCGACGAGCTCCGCTGCATTTTCTGCGGACTCTGCGAAGAAGCGTGTCCGACGGACGCGATCGTGCTGACGCCGCGTTTCGAGATGGCCGACTATCGTCGCGGCTCCTTCATCTACACCAAAGACCGCTTATTGGTGCCGCCCGACGCGGGCCTTGGCAGCGCGCCCGACGAGCGCCCCGGCGGAATTCCCGCTGATCTGGGTTCGGTCGCAGAAAAAAAGGCGACCGTCGACATCGATGAAGGCTACGGTGCCACGTGGCGCGGAGAGATATTGAAGACCCAACGCGAGGGACTTGCTGAATGATCACCTTCGCAACGCTCTCCATCATCCTCGTTGCTAGTGCCGTCTTCGCAATCGCTGCCAAGAGCCCCGTCCACAGCGTCGTCGGTTTGCTGGTGAATTTCATGGCCTTGGCGGTGCTTTACCTTTCGCTCTCCGCCGAGTTCATCGCATTTATTCAAATCTTGGTGTACAGTGGCGCCATTCTGATCTTGTTCGTCTTCGTGATCGCGCTGCTTTCCAGCGGTATCGGACCGTTCAACGTTGGTCCTGATCGCTTACCAAAACTCCTCATTCCGGGAACGATTCTCTCGGCCCTCGCTCTGGGTCTGGTAATCCGAATGCTCGCGAACACGTCGTTCACACCCGAGCCGAGGATTGGAATTGCGCTCGGTCCGATCGGCGCCGCGAATGTCTTCGGCAGCATCGGAGACTTCGGAAGAGCGCTGTTCACTCTCAACCTTTTGCCATTCGAAGTCACCGCGTTCATCTTGCTTGTCGCGGTTATCGGCGTCGTCCTCGTAACCGCCGGCGAGTCACACGCGATGCCGCCGATGAAGATTCACCGCAAGGCGCGCAAGCGCGAGGCCATCGTGAAGGAGCACCATTGATCGTTCCACCCTTGTACTATATCGCGCTCTCGGCGGTCCTGTTCTTCATTGGAATCGCCGGTGTTTTGACACGACGCAATCCGCTCATCATGCTGATGGCGATCGAACTGATGTTCAACGCCGCGAACCTCGCCTTGATCACCTTTTCGCGCGTTTGGCTCAACAATGTGGGGCATATTTTCGCCTTCCTCGTGGTCACCGTCGCGGCGGCCGAAGCCGCGATCGCTTTGGCTATCGTCGTCGTCGTCTTCCGTCAAGCTCCGAACGTTGACGTCGACCAGATCGCGGAGTTGAAGGGATGAACGGATACGCGGCGCAGGCGCTCGACGTGATCTGGTTGCTTCCGCTCCTGGGAGCGCTGATCGCCTGGACCTTCGGCCCCCGGCTGCGGGCGGCCGCCGGCGGAATCTGTTCTGCCGTCGTGGGTTTGGCCTTTGCGGGGACGCTTGCCGAGCTTGTATTCGTGAGCCGTTGGACGGGCATGCACTGGGGATTTCACCAGTCCTTGGTGACCTGGGTTCCGGGCTTCACGCTCGGATTGCAGTTGGATCCGCTCTCGTTGATTTGGAGCTTGATCATCACCGGGGTCGGCTTCCTGATTCACGTCTATTCCATCGGTTATCTCGCGGGCGATCGGAGTATCGCCCGGTTCTTCGCGTATATGAACTTCTTCGTATTCGCGATGTTGACGCTCGTGCTTTCCGACAATTTCGTTGGTCTGCTTGTCGGTTGGGGTTTGGTTGGTCTGGCATCCTACTTCCTGATCGGGTATTACATCGATCGTCCCTCCGCGGTCGCGGCGGCGCGCAAGGCTTTCGTCATCAATGTCTTTGGCGACGTCGGGATGATGTTCGCGATTGTGGTGGTGTTCGCGCTGTTCGGCAGCGTGAGTTATACCGACGTGTTCGCGGTTGCGCACGATCTGCCGAGCCCCGTGCTCGCCCTCATCTGTCTTGGGCTTTTCACGGCATGTGCGGCCAAGAGCGCACAGGTGCCGCTCCACACCTGGCTTCCCGATGCAATGGAGGGCCCGACGCCCGTCTCGGCCTTGATCCATGCCGCGACGATGGTGACTGCGGGCGTCTATTTGATCGCACGCTGTGCGCCCTTGTGGAGTAGTTCACCGGAGGCGCAAGAGCTGGTCGGCGTCGTGGGGGCGATCACCGCGTTGTGCGGCGCACTCCTGGGCATCGTGCAGTGGGATATTAAACGGATCCTCGCTTATTCCACGATGTCGCAGATTGGGTACATGATCATGGCTGTCGGCGTCGGTGCGTATGATGCGGGCGTCCTGCATTTCTTCACGCATGCATTTTTCAAGGCCTTGCTCTTCCTCGCGGCTGGTCTCATCATCCATGAACTTGCCAATGAACAGGACATCCGCAAAATGGGCGGCCTCCGCAAGAGAATGCCGCTCGCATTCTGGGCGATCACTTCCGGCGTCCTCGCGATCTGCGGAATTCCGCTCTTCTCAGGGTTTTACAGCAAGGACGCGGTCATTTACGGTATGCTGCTCCATGGCCATCCGATCTTGTTCGCCATCGGCGTGCTGACCGCCGGATTGACGGCGTTCTACATGTTCCGAATGTGGTTTATAGTCTTCTTCGGGAGCGATCGTACGGAGCACGGTGAAGAAACGCATGCGTCCTCGTGGACGATGCGCATTCCCGTTGCGCTCTTGATCGGGCCGACGGTCGTCGCCGGATATCTCGGAATCGCGGGGAGCGCAAGCCCTTGGTCGCGTTTTCTTGCGCCGGTCTTTGACGGTGCGCGCCCCTTTGAGGTGAGCACGCCGCTCAACGAGACGGCCGTCTCATCGCTGGTACTGATTTTCGTGGCATGTGGAATTCTCGCCGCGTATCTGCGCTACGGAAGCGCACGGGCGACTTCAAGGGATACGCTTCGTTTGATGCGAGAAGCCGAAGGGATACCGCTGTTCTTCCGACGCGCATTTTATGTGGATGATTTTATTCGAGTGCTCATCGTCCGTCCGGCGCAGATATTCGGCGCGTTTCTCAGTCGGTTTATCGATCCACGCTTCATTGACGGTTTGGTGCATGATGTCGCCTGGTTTGCCGGAGTGCTCGGCTTCGAAGTGCGTGCGATGCAGAACGGCCAGGTGCGCGGTTATGCTTTCACCTTGGCAGTTGGTGTCGTCGCGTTCATCGCATACTTCACTTCTCTGGGAGGCGTACGATGATTTGGCCCCTGGTACTTGTGCCGTTCCTCGTCGGTCTTTCGATATTCGCGTTTCCGCGTCGTGCCGACGCTTTGGCGACGGGCGTTGGCATTTTCGTGGCATTGGGAACTCTCGTCGCAACGGTCCTGCTCTCGTCCGCTCCGGACGAGACGCTGCCGTGGATCACGCGACCGTCATTTCCCTTCGCTTCGTCGTTCCATGTTGGGCTTGGTTCGGGACTGAGCTTCTGGCTCGTTTTGCTGACCGCGTTGACGAGCGCATGCGCGCTTCTTACCACGACGACGCAAGTGCCGCGCCGACGCGATTTCGTCGCATGGATGGTTTTGTTGCAGGGAGCGATGACCGGCGTCTTCGTCGCGCGCGATCTCTTGATGTTCGCGTTATTTTGGGATTTGATGTTGATTCCGGTCTTCGTCATCCTGATCGGCTGGAGCGCGGGGCATCGCGCTAGCGCATGGCGCTATCTCTTGTACAACGGAAGCGCGGGGTTGCTTTTACTCATCGCGGTCGCCGCGTATGGCATCACGACCGGCTCGACCGACGTCCTCAGCGTCTCCGTCACATATTTGAAAGGGAATCCGCTCGGCCCGATGGAGGCGTGGCTCTTCATCGGTTTCGCCCTTGCGTTTCTCGTGAAGACTCCCGTCTGGCCCTTTCACACGTGGATGCCGACGACGTACGCCGACCTTCCGGCTCCGGCGGTTGCGGTGGTGAGCGCCGTCCAGTCCAAGGCCGGGCTGTATGGGTTTCTTGCGGTGACGACGATGGTGTTTCCGGCGGCAACGCACGTCGTGGCGCCGGTAATGATCGTTCTCGGAACTGTCGGTGTCGTCGCGGGCGCGTTCGCCGCCTTGGTACAGACCGATGTCAAGCGGATCGTAGCATACTCATCGCTCTCCCACCTGGGTTTAATCCTTGCGGCGATCTTCACGTTCGATCCGATCGCCTTGTCGGGTGCGGTCGTGTATATGATTGCGCATGGGTTGTTCAGCGCCGCACTGTTCTTGACGCTCGGCTCGGTCGAGCAGCGCACCGAAACGCGGCTTCTCCGGCGCATGGGGGGACTGGGAATACGGAATCCGCGACTTGCCGGCGCACTCGTGATCAGCGCGCTTGCGGCTCTGGGTCTTCCCGGACTTTGCGGCTTCGCGGGCGAGATTCTGATTTTGACCGGACTCTTCCGGAGCGGCGCTGTTTGGCCCACGATGCTCGCGCTTGTCGCGACCGTTGCGGCGGCGGCGTATATGTTGCGGTTATTCCAAGGCATCATGCACGGACCAGAGGCCGCCGATCTGCCCCAACGATCGGACCTGCAATGGGCTGAAGGCTTGGCGCTGGTACCGCTTGTTCTGGGAATGGTTTGGCTCGGTATCAATCCCTCGGTGATCGCGCGCGCCGTTCCCGCGAGCGCGTCGCTCAGTATGGATGCGCATACACCCGCGCCGTATGATACGGCGGCTTTCCCCTCAGTCGTACCGCCGGCCACGGAGGCATTGCGATGACGACGATCCCCTTGACGATCCCCTTCGGATCGCAGGATTTCACCGCGCTTTTCCCGTGCTTCATCGTCGCATGCGGCGCGTTGCTGGTCTTATTGCTCGATCTGCTCTTTCCGGCGTCGCTGCGCCGAGGCTGGTCGATTCTCATTGCGCTGGCGACCTTGGGGATTGCCGGAGTATCGGCGCTGAATGGTTGGGGTGAACCCATTTCCGTATTCGCGAATGCGTTCGTCACCGGAAGCCTGACCGTCGCGTTCGAGGAGATCGTCGTCATTGGTGCGGCCTTATCGATGTTGCTGATGTATACGGCGGGTCGTGACGATCAGGCGGCCGGCGCGATCGCGTTGCTGTTGTGGAGCGCGAGCGGCGCGATGTTGATGGCCGGCGCATCCAACCTGATGGTCGTCTTCCTCGGCTTGGAATTATTGTCGCTGGGTTTGTATTGCTTATGTGGTTTCGTCACGCGGCGCGTCGCGCGCGAGGCGGCGCTGAAATATTTGTTGCTCTCATCGACGGCATCTGCGGTTATGCTTTACGGCATGGCCTTGCTTTTCGGTGCGACCGGAAGCGTCGATTTCAACGCCTTGGCGCTTCCGTCCGCATCGCCGGTGATGTTCGATCTTGGGGTCGGGCTCTTTTTGGTCGGGCTCGCGTTCAAATTGAGTTTGGTCCCGTTTCATGAATGGACTCCCGACGTTTATGCCGGTGCGCCTTTGCCGGTGACGGCGTTCATGAGCGTCGTCACCAAGGCGGGAGCGCTCGCGGTCCTCATTCGTTTCGTCGGTGCGCTCCCTCCGAATATTTCGGATCAGTTGGTGCAACCGCTCTGGGTCGTTGCGGGTCTTTCGATGATCGTCGGAAACGTCGGTGCGCTCGCGCAGACGGATCTCAAACGTCTGCTCGCGTATTCCGGCATCGCGCAGCTCGGGTATATTGTCGCGGCGCTAGCCGTGCGAAATGACAACGGTCTCTACAGCGCGATTTTCTATCTCGCCGCGTACACGTTCATGAATCTCGGTGCATTCGCCGTTGCCGCCTTGCTTTCGCGTGATGAAGAAGAAGGCACGCATTTGGCGAGCTTCCGTGGTTTGAGCGGTCGGAAGCCTTTGTTGGCCGGAGCGATGACGTTCTTCTTGCTCGGTCTCGCGGGGATTCCACCGACCGCCGGTTTCACCGGAAAGGTCTTGATTCTCGCGAATACGATCGGAGCGGGTTTCGTGAACCTGGCGGTTTTGCTGGTGATCGGCACGGCGATTTCGTTCTATGCGTACCTGAAGATCGTGCGTCTCATGTACGCGCCGTCCTTCGGTCAAGGCGTGAACGTGGTCGTCCCGCGTAGCCGGCTACCGTGGATCGCCATAGCCGTCTGCGCCGTCGCCGTCCTCGTATTAGCGTTGCATCCGATTGTCCCGACAGGTTCGTTCGCCACGCTGAAATCAGAGGTTAAGGATCGAGTATCGGTACAATCCGCGTACTAACACTACTGCGTTACCGCAAGCGGCCTACAATCACGAGCCACACGTTCATCGGTGAACTCGGAGTTGCGTGATCGTGCAGGAAGCCGCTTGCACCGACATAATAATGTTCGATGTGAGCAAAGTGCCGAGAGTCGATAGTACACATGTTAATAAAAATCACCGTATCGCCCCTCGGAACAAACGAGGAGACTGAGAGAACCATTTGAAAGCGTCGTTCCTTTTCGTCGTCTTGCTCGCTGCCGGTTGCGGCGGTGCAGGAGTTTCCACTTCAACGCCTCCTAGTTCTGTTCTCATTGACACTAGCCTCAGATCAAGGCCAACACCGACGCCGACGCCTGCACTAGCGCACCACACGATTCTCGAGACGGATGCAGCCGACCCAATTACGCTTATCCGGTTCATGACCGCGCCGGACTATGCATGGCCGAGCGGAAAAATCTGCTGCTACCCATTCTCGGGAACTATGTTCGCACTCGAGCCGTCGGAGACGATCTTCCTTCTGCAAGGGGGGAACGCGTTTAGCGAAGTGGCGCCGCCGTATCCCCCAACATCTACGAGCGGCCCGAGCGGCTCACTGCAGAGCACAACCGATGCGAGTTGGGCTACGTTCGCAGCGAACGGAACGCTCTTCGTCGCGGACTACATAGGGAACGCGGTTCGGATCTATGCCCCACCGTATCTCCAGGCTCCCATCACGAATGTGACGCGTGCCGTCGACCAACCGATATGGGTAGGTGTGGACGCCGCCGCCGACCTTTTCGTCGAGAATGCGGGAACCAGTGCGGTGACTGAATACGCACGTCCATACACGGGGCCGCCGATAGCGACGATCTCAATTGGAAATTTGCACGGATCGACTCGAGCGAGCGCCGCGGTCGATTCGGTCGGCAATCTGTTCGTTATCGATCCGACCGTTCCGGCAGTGCGTGTCTACTCGCCTCCATATCGGAGCACACCGAACGCGACCGTCACCAAAGGCGTTACTTCGCCACAAGCTTTGGCCGCCGATTCCGACGATTCACTCTATGTATTGAACGTCGTTAAAGGAACGCCCGCTCCAAACAATTACCACTACCCGGTCACATCAACGATGGTGAAATATTCACCACCGTTCACCGGAGCGCCGAAAATGTCGGTAACTTGGAATGGATGGGACAATGGCGACAATTTCCCCGGGCCGTTCCTCGTCTCACCCTGAAGGTCTGAATACTCCTGCGTTTTTGCATTGGTGCGTATGCCTGTATGGTCTACCGGGTGAGAAGATCCGCTATATGATAAGGCGATGGTTATTAGCACTACTGTGTCGGTGCAATCTGCTTTCCGCACGTTCACGCGCCTCCGAGCTCACCGATGAACGAGTGGTTCGCGTTCATAGGGCGTTTGCAGTAACGCGGTATTGCTAAGGGGGCGGTTCCCAAGGGTACGAGGCTTCCCAAACGCGCTCGAAACTTTGGGCATACATGTCGAAGAGCGTTCCCCCCTCGATTCGGCGCACGTGGATAATCGGGGCCAAATAGCCGTAGGTCCCATACACATGGTTGTTAATCAACATCTGATCGTCATAGCGGAAGATTGAATTGTAGAGCGCGGTTCGATGCAGATGGAACTCCACGCCTGGTGCGCCGAGCAGCGGCCGATAATAGGCGAGAGCCATGCGGATGCGGCCTGGGAGGGCATCGAAGAGGCGTTCTTCGACCCCGCGCAGTGCTGCTTCTGCGCTATCCGGATCCCCTAGAAGGATCCGAACCCGGGTTCCTTGCTCGGCCTTTCTACGAAGGATTCTGATCGCGTCAGGATTGTCTTCGGGCAAGAAAAGGCTTGCGTAGGCGAGGATCCCAATCTCCTTGCGGGCATTTTCCAAGATCTCCAACCAGAGCGCATTTGGAACCTCGGAGCGATGCGGGTAGAAGGCGACAAGTTCCGTGCGACTGACGGAACTTTGAATCTTCTCTAACTTGGGCCAAAGCCACGAAGCCGAGACGCCAAGCAGACTGGCGACCTTCAGGGCAGTTTGTCGATGGGGTACCCGGCCGAGCGTAACCCAACGTTCGATCGTCTTCGGATCGACGTTTAGCGCATCCGCCACGTATTGCTGCGTATACCCGCTACTTACGATTGCGTTTCGTAGGCGCTCATTCGCCATCGGATTCTCAGCCACATCGTCGACGTTTCAAGGAGGATTCCCAAGCCCCTGGACGGGACGAGGGACGTTTTGCAAGTTGAAAAGACGTCCCTGAAAACGTCCCGAACGTGGTGGAACGTCCTTGAGGAGTAGGATTTACTATGTTCATCCTCACCTCGTGTCGAGGAGAACCGATGGGCTCCGAGTTCGTCCGCCAAGAGACTTTCGCCAGTAAGATTCTTGGTCCCGGGTCGAACGACGGCGGTTCGTCGGAGCGTCAACTAAAACTGGAAATCCTCGTAATGGCACTTTATGGTCTATGGATGAAATCTATGAGTCGGGGCCCGCGGATTTCCGGGGGCCCCGACATTTGTGTGGAAGTATACGCTATACGCGTGGACCTTCAACATGGGGAGGAAAGGATCTCATGAGTCTGATTCTAGTTCAACTGGATATCGATTCGACCT
Source organism: Vulcanimicrobiaceae bacterium (assembly GCA_035937855.1). Taxonomy (GTDB): domain Bacteria; phylum Vulcanimicrobiota; class Vulcanimicrobiia; order Vulcanimicrobiales; family Vulcanimicrobiaceae; genus DASZHL01. The sequence goes on along the minus strand of DASZHL010000085.1, from coordinate 20,376 downwards.
TAATTAAGAATGGCGGAGTAAGCGAGGGGCTCTATCCCGCCGCTTTCTGGAAGCTGACCGGAAAAATGCCGACCACGATTGCGGAAACCGAAGGTCGAACGGAGCCGCAGATCATTGCGAATCTTTTCATCGCTCAAAGTTTGCCCATTCCGCCAAAGCAGCGTATTCTTGAGGCATTGGAATGGGCTCTTCGTGATTCCGCACAGGAAACGCGCTTACTAGAGAATGGATATGTTTTACCCGGAGTTTTCGAATTATTGACGTACCTCCGAGATCGTCCACAGGTATTCATTCCGTCGGTGCTCACCGGAAATATCGAAGCGAATGCCCGTTATAAGCTTCATGCGTTTGGTTTGCTTGATTATTTAGATGCTCGGGTCGGAAGCTATGGATCCGATGATGACGACCGGACGAAGCTCGTCGCGATCTCCCAAAGGCGCGTTGAAAAGAAATATCACCGTCCGTTCTCGCGGGGAAATACGGTGGTTATTGGAGATACGGCTCTCGACATTCGAGCGGGTATTTTTGGGGGAGCTTGCGTGGTCGCTGTTGGTACGGGGGAAGACAGCGTTCGCGTTTTGGAGGATGCTGCTCAGCAGTTCGAAAGCGAAGCGATCCAGGGAATGATTCTTCCGCCCAATGTGCGGAATACCGCCGTCGTCATTCCCGACTTGCGGAACATTGAGGTCGTAATTGAGGCAATGTCGCGTGTTCTGAACCGGCTCGTCGAAGACCCTCCCGTGAGCATGGCGACATGATCGTGTCGAAAGTCTAGCGACCAAGCTGCCGAAAAGGTTCGAGGTTGGTGCGGGATCAGTCCCAGCAATGTTTCGAACAGAATATTTCGAAAATGAAGCGCGAGGAAATCTTTTCGCTCGGGGCCAAGGTTGGTGAAGATGGAGATCATTGCTTTTCAGGTCAACAAGGACACCCCGAATGCGGCCTTTCCTCAGAAGCTCGCGACGACGTTGCAGCGTGCGGCGCTGAGGACAGATGATCGGGAATTGCGCTATGCCATTGCCGAGATGCTCAAGCCCGAACGATTAGAGCGTCTCGCCGAAACTCTTGGCAGCCATTTGCCCAGCGTCAACGATCCTCAGCAGTCGAACAGAGCATTACGCCGAGGCGAACGCAAGGAGAAGAATCTCCGGAATAAGCTCGCGATCCGGAGGCATAGTGGGCCTACCGTCGCTCTCGTGAGTGTCTTTCCCGGGTTACCCGAAGCTGACTCCGAAGTGAGGCTTTCACACGAGGCATCCGCCGGTACACTCATCCGTCCGGATTTTGATTTCACGATGCCCGGCACGGATAGGCGACCACTCGGAATCTCTAACGCTCCGATCAAGGTCCGTGCTCTCGGGCATTTCCTGCCCGGAGTTGCTCTCGAAACCGTGGGCGATCTTGTCGCTTTCGCCGAGAGCGTCCACGACGCGCAAACCTTGGAGGATGAGGACCGAGTGGCACGCCGCTTCATGAAACGCGCGGTGGAGTCGACCAATGCTTGCCGAGCATTGTGCGACCTGCCCGCATTCGGCGATCGTTCAAAAGCCATTCTCGACGACAATGAGGCGAAACGGCATCGTGCGGTCACCGGGCACCTCGCGCAGGCGGCCAAGGAACTCGCGAGCCATTGGGCGCTCCTTTCCGTGCAGTGTCTGCTGATCGAGAAGACGAACGCGGCGGTTTCGCGCGCCTGGCGGGAGCGTATGGCCGGCGGTTCAGATCTCGCGATCGACGCGGACGACGTCGACCGTCTCCTCACCGATGAACGTTATGTTTCGCTGATCGCGCCTCCCACCCACCCGTTGCGCGAAAGGCAGAAGGTGAAGCTCGATAACAATCTCGATGGGATTGAGCGCGCCGCTGAACGTCAATTTCTCATCGGCGACAAAGGGATAGCCTGGGGGAGGCTCGCGGAGGTCGATGCCGCTCGCTTCCTGGACGGCGACGTTGCCGATTTTCGGAAAGAGGTCCTTGACCCGAGCACCAGAGGAGAGATTGGCGAAATCGATATCGAGACCCCGTATGTGATCGTCGAGGTGACGACCGGGGGCGGGAAAAACGAAAAAAAGTACGAACAGGTGGAGCGCCTCCTCACCGAGAAGGAAGCGAATCCCCTCAACAAGTCCGTGATTCTCGTTGGATCGCAACTGGACGAGAGGAGAGTCGAGGCGATCCGCAGGCTCGGCGGAGATCGGGTCTATGTCATCACCGAAGAATCGGAACTGCGGGACCTCATCAATCGTTTTCGGAAAGAATACCATCAGGTGGTGACCGAGGAACTTCCGTCCGTCGCCAAGCTGCTGACGCCTGAGATTTTGAAGGCGGCTTTCCACTACGAAAACATTGACCTCTCGGTGGATCGCCGCGAGGCGCTTGGGGAAAACGCCGTTCGCCCTCCCAAGGCTGATTCCGAATTGCGTGGGACCAGACTCATCGACGAGATGCTCCTGCGCGTTCGAGCGCGGGAGGAGTGCACTCTGGGGTTGCTGCAGGCGGGAATGCGTGAAGCCGAGCCGTGGGATGAACGTAACGCGTGCATCGGGGTCTTCGTGGGAATCGTGAAAGATGCGGCGGGCGCAGGAATCGCCTTACAAGTCGTCAACGATGGGGAGAAGAAATCCCTTCTCGTTTACAATATCGAGAAGCAGCTAAAGAACGTGGAACCACGCTTGGGAGAACGAGCGATGGTCGGAGTGAACGGAGAAATGACTGCGCTTACTCCGCTCTGGAAGCAAATGCCGGAGAGTTCTCCGCCCTCCGCTCTCAGACGCGCGCCTTGAAAGGAGCCTATCCATGGGGGCGATGTACTGGACTATTTATGCAAAGGCTCGCATCGAGCGCGACGATTTCCTCGACTTTTTACGTGGATTTCCAGATATGAGAATCATAACCGAGGAAGATAAGCAACGAACTTCCTACTATGAGAATCGCGATGGCTATGTAGAGGATCCATATGGAAGTACACACCGGCGCCCATGCGCATATTTGAACTTGGTTTCCCAAGAGAAGTTTGACAAACTTAAAGCGGAGGGGGAACTCTATGAAATTTCCGATATGGGCGAAATGGAAGATGACGAGCAGCGACTTCGTATGATCGAGTCTTTCGGTGGGGAACCGCAATCCTTGGTTTATATGGAGACGATGGGCGACAACACGAGCCGCTTGCAAAAAGAGATCGTGCGGGCGATAGCGCGCCGTTGGCATGGCGCCTATTTCTATGACTACTATAGCGGCGACGAAACTGATCCGCTTCCCGAACGGGAAGACCCCACCTTCATTCCGACGCTCGCCGACTTCCCTCAAGATCCTCAACCGCCAAAGTCTTCCATGGAGGAGGATAATTCATGGGAAGGCGCCGGCGATTGCAATGACCTCGTCTATTTTTCCGTTGATATTGAGGTTGACGAATTCTTGGACGTGATGCGCGGGTATCCCGGCATGTTCGTTCCCGATGCAGCCTACACCCGGGAGCACGAACTGCGCTACCACGCGTATTTGGGGTTTCCCGACCACGCTGGCTGTTCTCTCTTTTTCCGCTTTAATCTGTGGGAGGGTTCATCCCCTGAGGCGGAAGAGGTCCTCGGCGCTCCGTCACGCTGCTACCTCGAAATTCGACGCGGATGGGGCGAGTGCGACATGATCCTCCACCAAGTGGTCAACGCTTTGTTTGAGCATTGGCCCGGTGCTTATGAGACCGCGATATCCTCCTCCTACATCAAGGTATTCACGCCCGACGAGGTTCGCAAAGGGGTACGTTGTGGCGTGCATGCCTTCTACGTCAACCGGATTCCCAAGCGGCTGCCGCCGGAGACGCACGAGGAAATTCACGCCGTTCCCCGACCGCTACCCGTTCCCGACTTCGACGATCTGCTGACAAAATTCGAACTCACTGAAACTTTACTCGAACGACCGGATATTCAATTCAAGCTCGGCACCGTGTACGAGTTGACCGCCGATCGAAAAGGCGGCGGCGTCCCCTATCGGAAATCTGCCTTCGATTGGTATCAGAAAGCCGCGGACGGCGGGCACCTTGGCGCGCAGGTCCGCTTGGCGCTTTTGTACCATGCGGGCTTTAAAGGTGTGATCGAAAAAAATTCCGAGCGTGTTGTCTTTTGGCTTTACAAAGCTGCGGAACGGGGCGATCCGGCAGCCCTGAAAATCATTGCTCGCCTCCGTAAACAGGGAGCTGAGCTGCCGGACATTCCGCGACCCAAGGTTATTGTACGAGACGCGCTCACGGAAGATCTTTTCTCCTGGCTTGGCATGCGCGAATTCTACGGCGGCCCTGACGATGACGACGAGGTGCCTTCTCCGAAGCCGAAGCTGAAGCTGAAACCGAAGCACGAAAAAGTGCGAAAAATCGAGATTGAACCGGACGATTTCTCCGCGAAGGCAATGCCTCCATAGCGAAATTATCATTGATTAAGGCCGTGTCGCGAAAGACGGACTTTCCGTTGCAATGACGTAACAGGTAGCCTTCAGTGATCATGAGGCTTTCATGCTTGGGAGGAGCAGCGCGTCCACAAGATCGTATTTCGCGACAAAATGCTGCCGCCCGGATCGTCGGCCTAAATAAATCGGACCAGCCGGTTTCTCGACCTCTTTGGAGAGTTCGTCCGCCAGGCGGGATTGGTTTGCGCGATCGGCCATGTATGCGAGGCGTATCCAGGCTTGCGGGCCCGCGACACGGAGTTCTTGTCGAAGGTTCGCTTCGTTGACGCGCGCGAACGCTTTTTCCAACCATTCGATGACGCCGCTCCAATCGCGGAACGATGAGGGGGATATCGCCATTTTCACAAGCAGCGTCTCGATCTTCCAAACAGGAAGACGATCGATCTTTTCCGCGAGTAGGACGGCCGGCTCGCGAACGATCCGATAATCGCTCAGGGCCACAGGTATCTTCAAGCCTTCAGGAGCGGTGAGGATTTCTCGCATCGGCGGACGGGTGCCCAGACTATGAAGCCAAGCGGCGGAATCATGGGCGAGCGCGACATCGAGCGGCCGGCGGAGGAGGGTCGCTCGTAACTCGATGTATCGATCTCCGCCGGAAATCGCTCCGGCGCGGGCGGCCGGGGCGAACTCCCACGCTCCCCGGGTTCGCAGGCTCAGCAGCCAACCCGCTCGCTGCAGTTGTTTGGCAATGACACGCGGATCCGTCGGCTGCTCAATCCTTCGCAGAGCGTCGGCAAGGAATTTGACGGTTACAATGCTCGGTTGCTCGAGTTCGAGGAGTTCGACGATTGGAGCGAGATGAGTCGAGATTCTTCGTGGGCCGGTTGCCATTGTCGTATATACCCCGTTTCCCGCGCCTTTCGGTCATGCTAGCGTATATTATTGACAGTAGCACGGTTTGGGATTTAATCAATTTAAAACCCACACGACGGCTTTGTTTATGGAAAGAATATCCTCGCGAAACTGCTCACTTCAGCGCCTCAATGACAGGTTCCCATTGCGTAGCAGGGATCGACGATGCGCAGATGCTGCGCCCAATTGAGCGGGGTCCACGGATCGGCGCCGATGTAACGGGTTCCCGCTCCGGCGATGGTAATCGCTTGCCATCCTACACTTTGTGCCCACGCGTCTAGCGGGACCGCATTTCCGTATGCCGCGTAGGGTTCCGGCGATTCGAACATCACGCCGACGAGACCATCGGTATGCGGCATGTCGCCGCCTCCCGTATCCATGAGGTATCCGCCGTAGTCATGGAGTGCGTGAAGGATCGTTTTCTCCCATGCTGTGACGCTCAGCGCATTGATTTGGGCATCGGTGAGATCCAACTGAACGCGCATTCCGTCATAGGGATTGGGGCCGGGACCCGTGCAATGCTGACCGGCCTGCGTGGCGGGATAGACGTAGCTATTTGCACCTGGATCGAGGCATCCCGTAACGAGAAACAATGCGTGATTGATTGCTTGTGCTTGCATTTCCGTCGCGCGAACGATGCCGGACGCGAGACACGCCCCTCCCAGGGTTGCCTCATTCGAACCGATACCGGGGCCGCTGAGGAAATTGTTGCAGTTTCCACCGCCACCGTAGGTAACCGTGTCGCCGGTCTTCCAGTCGCGCCCAATATCGCTCACGAGCCAGAAATCGATTTCCGTTCCATCGGGTTGAACAACGCCGAGATGATGATCGGACCCCTGCGCCGCGCGGGCTTTGGCCGGAATGTGGATGGTTGCCGGGGTCGAGATTCCATTGCAGTAGAGCGTGCATTTCGTATTGACCAGCGGATCCGAAGCCAACGCGAAATATATCGGATGCCAAACATCGTACTGACCCGCTTCCTGGGTTCGTATCGTCGGACCGCTACCTGCTGAGTATGCGAGCGCGACGATGGCGCTGCTGTTTGCGTAGAGCACCGGATTGTCCGGCAGAGTCGTATTCCAGATACTCGTCGAAGCATACGGATTGAAGCCGGTCGACCATTCCTGCGCATTCTGGAATATCGGGATTCCCGTGGCGGTCGCCGTCGGAACGGGAGTCGGTTTGGGAGTTGAACTCGGCCTGACGCTCGGAGCCTGCGTGGGAGTTGAACTCGGGCCGACGCTCGGAGTTGCCGTCGGTTTGGGCGTCGGCGGCGTTCCGGTTTGAACGGGAGACGGCGTTGGACTCGGGCCGCCTCTTGGTGATGACGTAGGTGTAGGGGTCGCACTTGGGCCTATGCTCGGTGTCGGGCTGACCACGGGCGAAGTCGGCGGATTGGAAGATGTAGGAATTCCCTCTAAACCGCGGCAAGCGGAGAGTGATGCAATGACCGCCAGTATCGACAGTGCTTTCGCACATTGTGCAAGACGTGGCTCCGAATGAGAGCCCGCCGTGAAAGTCATCTGTCTATTGAAAAATCGAATCAACGTGAAACGCCTTATCTTGAAATTTTGCCGTGAATTTCAACGTGGAAGTGCCGGAGAGAAGACTATGCGTTTCGCCTCTACGGAACCAAACGCGAGCACTTCGGCTGTTACAATTCCTTGAATGGGGCCACCTCCGCCATTACAAACTCAGTACAAAGGCACGTTCGCAATATCGCACACCGCGTCACCGGCATTGAGATTTCGCGCGCTTGTGACGAGATTGCGATACAAATGCGATGTCGAACGAACGTACGAACCGGCTCGTTACGTTATAGGAGTATGAACGCGGTTGCCGGCGGCATCGAGGCGACGGAACTCTATCCCCGGCAGCAGGGGGTCGCCGGTCGCGGTGCACGGCTTCGTTTCACAGGAGCGACGATGATGCGACGAAGATGGACGGAGATCTCTCGCCGAAGGGCGAAGATTTTCTCGTGAGATTGGTACGAATAGTCCTTATCATTGGTTTGGTGGTGCTCCTCGGAGTGCTCGCCTATCGAGGCTTCGCTCCCTCAACTCGGTCGGCGGCCGATACGGTGACGGTCTATTACTCGAAGTTGGACGGGGTAACGCTCGATAAGTGGACGGTCTCTCTTGGTCCCGCTCGCGATCCGCGGAGTGTCGCTTTTTATGCGGCCGTGCAAGCCGTCGCCGGTCCTCCGTCAACAGTCGAGGCGGTGCGCTTTCCGCCCGGTACGATCGTTCGCAAGGTTGAACGTAGGGGAACGACGGCGATTGTCGATCTTTCCGGTAACGTCACCTCCGGCGTCGGAGGAGCATTCGCCGAGGCCGGGGAGTTCAAAGCCCTGGTTTGGACGCTAACGAAGCTGCCCGGAATTTCCTCCGTGCGCATTACCATCAACGGAGCACGCGTCGCAACGCTTCCCGGGGGGCACCTTGAACTGGATGAACCACTTTCTCGCTCGAATTGGTAGCGCATTCTTCGGCCTCGCATTCTGTTGGCTGACCTGCCTATCGCCGGTAAGCGCGAGCCCGCCGACTCCGGGGCTTTGGTTCCTCGGATCGTCGTTGCTTACGCCGACGGCGCAGATGCGCGGAGGGCAACTTTTCGTAGCGACTTCCGACGGCGGTCTTGCGCGTCTCTTGCAGCAAACAGGAGCGACGCTCTCGTACGATCCGTCCCAGCGCTACATCGTGGTGACGAGCGCCGATCATCGGACGATCACGTTCACGCTCGGCCGTCCGCAGGTGAAAATCGGTGCGGCGCAATCGGCTGTTGCTGTGCCGCCCTTCCTCGATAGAGGTGTCGCATATCTGCCGCTTTTCACGCTGGCCGAAGCACTCTATCTCGAAGCCGTCCGTGCGGATGGTGCGGAGACCGTTTTGCAGCCGCAGATCGGAGCGATGGTTGTTCGCACGCAGGGCTCGAGCACTCTCGTCACGCTCCACGCGGCGATTCCCTTGACCTTTCGACGCCTTTCGGGGGCGGGAAATGAGGGCGTTTCGTTGGCGTTCGATAACGTCTCCTCACAATTAGATGCGACGAGAGTCATCGGGAGCGGTCCGTTGCACGAAGTCGATTTGTACGTTGCGGGAAATCCTCACCGGCCGACGACCACCGTGAACTTCGATCCTCACGCGGGTGCGGTGCACGCATTGGCGCTTGAAAACGATTCTCCCAATGAGGTAACCTTGGAATTCGCTTCGCGGGGAATGCCGCTCCATGGTGAGCCGGTCCCCGCGCAACTTGCGTCTCGCTCCGCAGGTGTTCCGCCGCCCCTCGCTGCTCAAGTCACCATTCCCTCTCCGAACCTTGCGATGCCTGAACCCTCCACTCCGGAGAATATCCCGTCCACGCGCGTGACGACGGTGCCGATCGCAGTCGCCACTCCCATACCGAGTGGTCTGCCGGTCGATGGGTTGCCGGAGCCGACCGATCTGGCGTCGTCACCTTCTGCGTCGGGAGATATCCCGACCCCGGCCGCTTTGGCTGAAGTATCCGCGGTGAATGTCGTCCCAGATGACGGCGGACTTCACGTCGACGTCGCATTGGATGGCCCCGTGGATTTTCGCTGGCATCGTCTTCTCGACAACCGTTGGTACGTTGATCTGATCGGTGCGCATTTAACGATTTCACCGAGGGATCAAGATGTGAATTCTCCCGACGTTAGCGCCGTCCGCGTGCATCAGCTCTCAACGGATCCGCATCCGATCGTGCGCATCACCTTGGCGCTCAATGCCCCGCGCGAAGTCGACGTTCGTGCCGCCAAGAGCGGTCTATCGATCGTCGTGGGAGCAGAAACCGACGCGATGTCGTTGCGTTTCGGAGACGGACGAGTCGAGGACGGGCGTATCGTCGCTACCACGGCCGACACGACGGAGTTCGCCGTGCCCGGAGCGCCCTCGACTGATTATGCCACGGCTCGGAAGTCGAGTTCGCATCTGATCGTCATTGATCCCGGACACGGTGGGTCGGACCCCGGCGCGCAACACAACGGCTTGACGGAGAAGGATCTCACGCTCGACATCTCCCGGCGCATCCGCGCTCTTCTTGAGGATCGGGGATGGACGGTGATGATGACGCGCGACTCTGATATCGACGTCGTCACGCCGCAGGCGCTCGCCGCAGCGCGCGCCGACGGACGGCCAAATCCCGATGATCGCGCCGAGTTGCAATCGCGCGACGACATCGCCAATGCACGAGGGGCGCGTTTTTTCCTCGACATTCATATCAACAGCTTCGGCATGTCGAATCTGCGGGGCACCGCCGTCTATTATTACAAGCCCATCGACCACGCGTTCGCCGATGCGCTGCATCGTCGGCTCGTCGCGCAATTGGGTATTCCGGATCTGGGCGTTCGGCGGGACAAGCTCTATGTCCTCAATCACTCGACAATGCCCGCAGCCTTGGTTGAGGTCGCCTTCCTCTCTAATCCGCAGGATGCGGACTTGCTGCGCTCGCCCGATTTCCGGCAACGTGTGGCGGTGGCGATCGCTGACGGGGTGGGTGATTTTGCGGCTGCGCCGGCGGGCGTGCTGAACACCCTCTGAAATTCTGAGAGAAAGATTTGATGCTTGGTATTTTAGATAGCGGTTTGGGTGGATTGACGGTTTTACGCCGTCTGCGCGAGCGTTTGCCGACGGTCGATCTCGTCTATCTCGCCGATCAGGCGCATGTTCCGTACGGCGATCGGAGCGACGCCGACGTGCTTGGATACCTTGAAGAGACTCTTTCCATTTTGCGTGGGCGGGGTGTCGCGGCCGTCGTCATGGGATGCAATACCACATGCGCCGTCGCGCATCGAGCCGGGTGGCCGGCATCGCCTCTTCGCGTTCTCGATATTATCGATACGGCGGTGCAAGCAGTCGTAAAAAATACGGCGCGACGGATCGGCATTCTTGCGACAACCGCTACCGCGCGTTCGGGTGCATACGGGACGGCGATCCGACGATTGGCGCCCGATCGCGAGGTCCGCGAATTCGCGGCTCCGGAACTGGTGCCGTTGATCGAAGCGGGAGAATTGACGGGAACGCGCGTGCGCGACGCGGTCGCTCGCGCTTGTTCTCCGCTCGGTGACATCGATCTGCTCGTCCTCGCTTGCACGCATTTCCCCCTTTTACGTGAGCATTTTACGGCCGTGCTTGGAAGTGGGATTACCCTGTTTGATCCGGCGGATGCTCAGGCGGACGCGGCGGCAAGCTTAGCGCATCGTCTCGGCTGCGCTGACGGGCATCGTTGCACGCGCTACATCACCACGGGTGCGCTCGCCCCGTTTCGAGCATCGGTCGAGGTGATCGTCGGACCCTTACGTGATGATGTGGAACAAATAGAAGAAGAGCAGGACGGAAACGACGCCCAGCGCCGTACCGGCAAGGACTTGCAAGAACGTGTGGGCCTTTAGATAAATCCGCGACCAGCCGACGAGCGGAATAAGCACGACAAAAGGAAGCGGCTGCAATTTGTAGAGGAAGAGCAGCACCACGATCGAGGCGGTGATGCCGACTGCATGGGTGCTGATTTTCCAAGAGCGTGTGATCACTTGGACTACCAGGGCGCTGGTCGTATAGCCCGCCATCGTGGCGATTAAGATCGTCGGCGCGTGAATCAGGGCCATCGTGATCGTTCCGAGGATATAAAAAATCACGAAGGTTCCAAAGACCGCTTCGCGCTCGCTTCGGATCGACATGTCAAGATCGGTAATCCGCCCGTCGAGATACATCTTCAACACGAAAAACATCGGACCGATCGAGGTGAAAAACGTGCTGGAAAACAGCAAGAGCCAGAACGCGGTCGTCGTCGGGGCGATCTCGTGTGTCATGAGGACGAGGAGCGCGAACGCTGTCAGAAAGGGGTTGCAAACCGTCGAAGAGAGCCGCGCGATGTCGGTCAAAACCCGCTTGCGCCGGATCGGCATGGGGTCGGTTTGCGAAGAACGTCGGAAGCGAAGCGGCACCACGCCTCTCTCGGTGCCGCGTTCGTTGCCGGATCCCCTTCTTCGCCCTCCAGCCCCTTCCAAGGTCCGACAGACTCCTAGGCGGCATCGTCGGCATGAACGGCGAAGAAGGCCGACAGGTCTCACGTTGCTTTAGAAGGTATGGTGGATTGGTGACTTCCGGTGGAACTTTTGCGTTCGTCCAACTTGCGATGGACAAGGTCGTGCATGTCGTAGCAGCCGCTCCTGATGCGGCGGCATCCCTGCCGACGGCGGCCGCGAGTGCCGCGACGGCCGCCGCCGCAACGCCGGCACCTTCTCTGCAAAATTTCCAATTCACGCAGATTCATCAGTCACCGCTCGCCGCGCACTTCCCCTGGCTGACCCATTTTTTTGCGGGAACCTTCGTCGTTTCGGCGATCGCGCTCGTCGTCTTACTCGCCGTACAGACGACCAAGCAGGAGGGCTTGGGGGGAACAATCGGAGGTCGCGTTGAGTCCTCTTATCGGCCCCGCTTGGGATTTGATGAACAATTGCAGCGCATCACCACCTTCGTCGCGATCGTCTTTGTCGTCTTCGGCACCGTCGTCGCCATCAGTGGAATTTAAAGGTGAGTGGTGAGTGGGACTGGTGATCCGCGAGGGACGGGTTGATGTGCTTCCCTTCAAAGGGGCGGTCGAGCTTTTCGCGGAGCCCCGGAGGGGCGGGAGCGAAAAGTCGTCGAGCAGGATTTTCGCACGATGCGAAAATCCGGGCGTCCCCGTGAAGGGATGCATGTCATCCCATCCCTCGCCGATCACCAGCCCCACTCACCTTTAGCGCGAGATAAGATAGGAAGCGGTCTGATTGTGGCACTGCTTGAGGTTTCCGATCTGCGAGTGAGTTTTCGGACCGACGACGGAAACGTCCGAGCCGTGAACGGTCTTTCATATGCGGTTGAAGCCGGCTCGACACTTGGGATCGTTGGTGAATCGGGATCAGGGAAATCGGTGAATGCGCTCTCGATCATGCGTTTGATTCCCACGCCTGGTCGCGTTGACGGCGGAACAATACGTCTGCGCGGCAAGGACCTGCTGGAGAAGAGCGAGCGCGATATGCGCAAGATTCGGGGCAAGGAGATCGCGATGATCTTTCAGGACCCGATGACATCGCTCAATCCGGTGTTGACGATCGGCTCGCAGATATCTGAGGCGGTTGAGCTGCATCTAGGCCTTTCAAAGCCCGATGCGCGTCTGAAAACCATCGAAATGTTACGCTTGGTCCACATTCCCTTGCCGGAAAAGCGGATCGACGAATATCCGCATCAGCTCTCCGGCGGAATGCGGCAACGGGTGATGATCGCGATGGCGCTTTCGTGTAATCCGGTGGTGTTGATCGCTGATGAACCGACCACCGCGCTCGACGTGACCATTCAAGCGCAGATTCTTGAATTGATGAATGAGCTGCAGATCCGTACGGGCACGGCGATTCTACTGATCACGCATGACCTCGGCGTCGTCGCCGAAACCTGCCGGAATGTGCTGGTGATGTATGCGGGCAACCTCGTCGAGTACGGCTCAACCGAGCAAATTTTCGCTGAGCCCAAGCATCCATATACGATGGGGCTATTGAATTCGTTGCCTCGTTTAGATGAAAAGGAACGCAAACGGCTCCGTCCGATCGAGGGCCAGCCGCCGAACTTGCTCCATTTACCCAAAGGTTGCGCGTTCGCGCCGCGTTGTGCGTATCGCATGCCGATCTGCGATGAGGAAGTCCCGGCTTACGATTTCGGTGGAGGACATGTCGCCCGCTGCTTCCTCTATGACGAGCGCTCGGCCGGGGAGCGCGGCCTTAAGGTTTCCTCGGCGCCGCCTGTCGTGCCGGCCAAGCCGGGAGACATCACTCTATGACGAACGACTTGCTCGTCGTCCGCGATTTGCATAAATATTTCCCTGTTCGGGCGGGGGTGTTTTCGCGCCATATTGATGACGTCAAGGCGGTCGATGGGGTCGATTTCACGATTCGACGGGGTGAAACGCTTGGTCTCGTCGGAGAATCCGGCTCGGGAAAAACGACGGTGGGACGCGTACTTTTGCGGTTACTGCCGGCGACGAGCGGCGAGGTGCTTTTTGAAGGACGCAACGTTCACGAACTCAAGCGCAATCCACTGCGCCATTTGCGCAAAGAGATGCAGATCATCTTCCAAGACCCTTACGCCTCGCTCAATCCTCGCATGACGGTCGGGGAGATCATCGGCGAGCCGTTGGCAATTCATCGAATCGCCCGGGGAAAGGAAGCGCAAGCGCGCACCCAAGAACTGCTTCGGTTGGTTGGTTTGCAAGCATACCATATCAATCGGTATCCGCATGAGTTTTCCGGTGGTCAACGCCAGCGGGTCGGTATCGCTCGCGCATTGGCGGTCGATCCGAAATTCATTGTTGCGGATGAGCCGGTTTCGGCGCTTGACGTCTCGATTCAGGCGCAAGTAGTAAATCTATTGCAAGACCTGCAGGAGCGACTCGGCCTGACGTATCTCTTCATCGCGCACGATCTCTCGGTCGTGCGGCAAATTTCAACGCGCGTCGCGGTAATGTATGTCGGCAAAATCATGGAGATCGCCGATCGCGACGGACTCTACGAAAACCCTCTTCATCCATACACGCAGGCGCTCTTGTCCGCGATTCCCATCCCCGATCCCCTCACGGAGGCACGGCGCAAGCGGATCATTCTCACGGGAGATATTCCCTCTCCGAGAAAACCGCCTTCGGGTTGTCGTTTCCACACACGCTGCCCGATTGCGTTCGAGCGTTGCCGGACGGAGATTCCCATTATGAAGGAATACCGCCCGCGCCATCTTGCCGCTTGTCATTGGGTTGAAGAACATAACGGAATTGCCCCGGAACTCCCTCACCTGCCCGCTCTAGAGCGGTCTGCAAGCTGATGTGGACGTGTGGGCCGGTCGGACGTAGACCGGCCGAGGAACATAAAGAGGGAGTGAATCGCCGGAACGACGATTCACTCCCTCTTTATCTGATCACGAACAGACGATTAAGCTCGCTTTTTCCGTCTGCCGGCTTTTTTCCGGTTCACTGATCCTTTAGGGCGCCCGACGGCCTTTTTCTTACGACCTCCCGTCGCCTTTTTCCGATTGACGGATCCTTTGGGACGTCCAACGGCCTTTTTCTTACGACCTCCCGCTGATTTCTTCCGATTTACGGATCCCTTGGGACGTCCAACTGACCTTTTCTTGCGTCCGCCGGCCTTTTTCTTGCGTCCAGGAGTCGCTGCCGCAGTTGCTTTCTTGCGTCCGCGGGTCTTTTTCCGACGGCCCGGAGTTGCTGCCGCGGCGGCTTTCTTGCGTCCGCGGGTCTTTTTCTTACGAGCTGGTCCCTCCGCCGTCTTTTTGCGGTTCGTCGAACCCTTCGGGCGCCCAACGCGTTTCTTGCGACCGCCCGCCGCTGCTGAGTTCCTTCGAACGGTTCGCTTTCGCCGCACCGGCGTCGCTTCGTGGCTTACTTCGTCATCTTCATCGTGAATATCGTGTTCCAGGGTGTCCATCAAACCTCCACGTCGTCACAGGGACGACTCACTTTCGGGAAACGTCGACGCAACACGTCAACGTCTTTAGCTGCATCGTAACGCGATATGCGAATTTATGCAAGTCGAAATCGTTCGAAATTGTCGAAAATATCATTCTGCAGTAGTCAAAATTGCCGGCTCCGGGCTTTGGAGCATGCGAAGCAACTCGATGTGAATGAGGAAAACGTTCCGCTTGGAATGTTCGAGAGCGGTTTTCGGGTTGAATCGGCAATCGGGCAATCCATATGGTCTGGAAAACCGTTTGCGGGTGGTCTTGAATCTCGTTGATTGCCGCAAGTTCGGTCTTAGTCGAGGGATCGGGGAGGTTGACCGGCAGGAGCGGAAAACGGCGTATTTTGAGACGGCGATCGACGGAAAACCCGGAAAAAAGGGCCCTTCGAAGCGCTTGTGGGGGCGTCACCGCCGTTGGAATGAGGGTGACTGCCGGGGCTACTTTGCGGAATGACCGTGACACTTGCTTGACGGGAAGGGTATACTGAGGGCGTTTGGGAGTTGCTCCCGTCCGGAATCCGAGGTCATTGTCAGCGTGAAGAAGCCCCTCATCATCGTCGAATCCCCGACCAAGGCTCGCACGATCAAGAAGTTTTTGCCTGCCCGCTATGTCGTCAAAGCATCGGTCGGACATGTTCGCGATCTCCCCAAATCCACGCTGGGAGTCGATATCGAGAACGACTTCACGCCCAAGTATCTGACGATAAAAGGGAAGGGCGACCTCATCAAAGAGCTCCGGAGCGCCGTGAAAAACGCTTCTGAGGTTTACCTCGCGACCGACCCCGATCGGGAGGGGGAGGCAATCGCTTGGCATCTGGCCGAGTTGCTGAAGCTCCAAGATCCAAAACGCATCGAACTGCACGAGATTACCAAGGATGCAGCACTCAAGGCCCTGCAGGACGCACATTCGATCGATATGGATCGCGTGAACGCTCAGCAGACGCGACGGATTCTTGATCGGCTCGTCGGCTACAAAATTTCACCGCTGCTCTGGGCGAAGGTTCGCGGAGGCCTTTCGGCAGGTCGCGTGCAGTCGGTTACCGTGAAGTTGATCGTCGACCGCGAACGCGAAATCGAGCGTTTCGTTTCCCGTGAATACTGGACGATCGCGGCGCATCTCACCGGGCCGGCGTCTCCGGCCGTCTTTCAAGCCGATCTGCAGCAGATTGATGGAGAAAAGGCGGAGATTGCAACGGGCGAGCATGCGCTACGCATCGTCGCCGATCTTGAAAATGCAACGTTCTCCGTTTCCGGCGTCAAGCGTCGAGAGACGCGTCGAAACCCCGCACCTCCCTTTACCACGTCAACCTTGCAACAGGAAGCCTCTCGGAAATTGCGCCTGAGGGTACGGCGAACAATGCAACTCGCCCAAGCTCTTTACGAGGGTGTGGATTTGGGTGATGAGGGAACTCAAGGTCTCATTACCTATATGCGTACCGATTCGACGCGTATCGCCGAGAGTGCTCGCGATGCGGCCCGTTCGTTCATTACCGAGACTTTCGGGGCAGAGTATGTGGGTGCCGGACGGGTTCAAAAGCTGCAAGAAGGCGCTCAGGATGCGCATGAGGCAATTCGTCCGACCTCGGTGACTCGAACGCCGGATGCTCTTTCCGGTGTACTCAAACGTGATGAATTACGTGTCTATCGTTTGATTTGGGAACGCTTCACTGCCTCGCAGATGGCGCCGGCATTGCTCGATCAGACGACCGTCGATATCCCCGCTCTGCTCGCGTCCGATGCTGCGCCGGGTAACAAAAAAGTGCCGCGCTATCTCCTGCGTGCGACGGGAACGGTCGTGAAGTTTGCCGGGTTTACGGCCGTTTATGAGGAAGCGCGCGATGACGCGCAAGGATCTGAGCGAGTGGCTGACGTGGCCGGACGCGGGCGACCGATTCTGCCGCCGCTCGCCGAGAACGATGCGCTTGCTCGTCAGCAGATTGAGCCCAAACAGCACTTCACCGAGCCTCCTCCGCGCTACACCGAAGCAACGCTCGTGAAAGCTCTGGAAGAGGATGGAATCGGACGTCCGTCAACCTACAGCTCGATCGTTGAGACGATTCAAGCGCGCCGCTATGTCGAACAAATCGAGCGCCGTTTCCAGCCGACAGAAATCGGCATCACGGTCAACGATTTGCTTGTCGAGCATTTCTCCGACATTGTTGATCTCCATGATACCGCGAAGATGGAGCGCGAGTTGGACGAGATCGCCGAGCACAAGATCGAGTGGGTTGACGTCTTGCGGAATTTCTACGGACCATTCGAGCGCAAACTCGTCGAAGCGGAGCGCAAGCTGCCGAAGATCGAGATCAAAGATGAGCCGACCGATGAAATCTGCAGTAACTGCGGTCGTCCAATGGTCATCAAGATGGGGCGCTTCGGGAAGTTTATCTCATGCACCGGGTATCCGGAATGCAAAACGACCAAACCGATCGTCAAAGAGACGGGAGCGATCTGCCCGCGCGACGGTGGAAAGGTTCTCGAGCGCAAGTCGCGTCGCGGGCGCACATTCTACGGATGTGCGAACTATCCCAAGTGCGACTTCGTCTCGTGGGATCGCATCATTCCGGAACCTTGTCCGATCTGCGGAGCCTATGTGACCGTGAAGTCGCGTCGGAAAGAACTCGTCTTCCAATGCAGTGCAGACAAGACGCATGACGTTTCATCGCTGAGCGAACAGAACGAGGCGAACCCCGAGCCGATCGAGGCGTGATGGAAGGTTCGGCCGGGACCTTGCAGGTGATCGGCGCCGGATTGGCCGGTTGTGAAGCGGCATGGCAGGCGGCGCAGCGGGGACTCGACGTCGTCCTCAACGAGATGCGTCCACATCGCCGCTCTCCGGCTCACGTGAGCGATTCTTTCGCGGAATTGGTTTGTAGTAACTCGCTTCGTGGAGCAAGCCTTGAAAACGCCGTTGGCCTTCTGAAGGAAGAGTTGGCGCGTTTGGATTCGCTCATCATCGGAGCCGCGCGAGAAACAGCTGTTCCCGCCGGCGGTGCCCTTGCCGTCGATCGAGAGCGTTTCTCGCGTGCGGTCGAAGAGCGCCTCACCGCCCATCCGCGCGTCATCGTTCGTCGCGTTGAAATTGGTGCGATCGAAGTTGATCAACCAACGATCGTCGCATGCGGACCACTTCCGTCGGAGGCGCTCTCGGCCGAGATCGATCGCCTCGTCGGGCTTGCCGCCTCTACGGGTTCTTCCCAAAGGCCGCTGCTGCATTATTATGATGCGGCTTCCCCCATCGTCGCCGCCGACTCGCTTGATGTGAGTCAGATGTATCGCAAGTCACGATATGACAAGGGTGACGGCGATGATTATCTGAACATCCCGCTCGATCGAGCGCAGTACGAACGGCTCATCGCCGACTTGCGTGAATTGCCGCAACACCAGCCGAAGGGTTTCGAATGCGATGCGGGCGCCAAAAAGATTCCCTATTTCGAAGGTTGCCTCCCGGTCGAGGAACTCGCTGCGCGTGGCGATGAGACTTTACGTTTCGGTCCGCTCAAACCAGTTGGACTGCGCGATCCGCGAACGGGACGGACGCCCTACGCCGTCGTACAGCTTCGCAAAGAAAATGTAGCTGGTACGGCATATAATCTCGTTGGCTTTCAAACGCGATTAACTTGGCCGGCGCAACGCGAAGCATTCGGTCGATTACCTGGTTTCGCAAACGCGGAATGGTTGCGTTTGGGGGTCATGCATCGCAATGCGTTTATCGATTCGCCGCGCTTATTGACGCCCGAACTGCGCTTGCGCGGGTTCCCTTCCGTCTGGTTCGCGGGACAGATCACCGGAGCCGAAGGTTACGTCGAAGCCGCGGCTTGTGGCGCTATTGCCGCGATCGATGCGGCCGCGCGCTTGCGGGGAATCACTCCGATTCCTGTGCCGGAGGATACCGCGCTCGGAGCGGTCATCGCCCACCTGCGAAATACGACGACCCCGGATTTCCAGCCCTCAAATATCACTTGGTCCTCCTTTCGGGAACTCGAAGGGCCGGCAGTCAAAGATAAGGGTGAGCGTCGCCGCCGTTTGGCCGAGCGTGCCTTGGCGCTCATCGAGTCCTGGAAAGGGCAACTTCTCGACCGTTCGATGATCTCGCAGTGAATGAGAACGTTCATATCGAAAGGGCTCCTCGAAGCGAGAGAGAGCGTCCGATGAGTGATCGAGGGATTTCCCGTCAATCTTTTGTGAATGGCGTCGTAGCCGCTACGGGTATGGCGACGGGGTTCCCTGTCTTCATTCCCAATCGAGGGGAAGCCGCAGAGGAGTTGCGCATCGGTGTGATCGAGCCGACTACCGGCATTTATGCCCCTTCTGGGGAGAGCGAGCGAAACGGTATTGCTTTAGCACTTGATAAATGGAATGCGCGAGGAGGAGTACTTGGCCGGAAGGTCGTTAGCGTACCTGAGGAGGAGAACATTCAGCCGGAAGACTGCGCGGAGAGAATGCGCAAGCTTGTGAAAGAAGTCGGGTGTGTGGCTCTTCTGGGAACCGTCGATAGCACAATCTCTCTTGCCGTCAGCGCCGCCGCGCAAGCGCTTGGCGTCGCGTTCATGTGTTCCGGCGGCCACGCGGATGCTCTTACGGGGAAGGATTGCCGTCCCACGACGTTCCGAGTTAGTCATTCGACGTGGATGGAAACGCATGCCGTTGGTTTTGACATGGCCAAGCGCTTCGGGAAGAAGTGGTATCTCGTCGTTCCTGATACCGAGTACGGCCATGGTGCCGAGGCCGGCTATCGGGATGTCGCCAAGAGGATCGGAGCAACGATCATCGCCTCGGAGTGGTTTCCGTCGACGGCGACCGAATTCAAAGCCTCGCTTTTGAACATTGAGCGTACCGCTCCGGATATCGTGGTTGTCCTTCTCGGCGGCACGCAGTTTGTTCGCTATCTCGAACAAGCGACGAAGATCGGTATGGTCGAAAAACTTCCGTTGGGAGGCGCGGTCGCTCAGCTTGAGGCGGTCAACGCGCTTCCCAGAGAAGCGCGCGTGGGTTACTGGGGAGTCGAGTGGTACTACAATTCACCGCTGTGCATCGGGCCCGAGGAAAGTCTCGGGAGGCGATTTGTTGCCGACTACTATAAGCGTTTTGGTCTTCCGCCCTCCGCTCGTTCGGTCTTCGGTTACGTCGCAATGGATCGGGTATTGTGGGCAATGAGCGAGGCGAAGTCAACGAATGCGGCGAAATTGGCTCGAGAACTTGAGAACACGAGATTCCACTCGGTATTCGATGGTACAGCGTATTTTCGGAGTGAAGACCACCAGCTGATGTGGCCGATGTGGCTTGGTGAGATCCGTGCGAATGGAACGTCGCAGGATCCGTATGATCTCTTCAATATCCTCGGCCGTGAGGAAGCGTCCGTTATCGAGCAATCCGTCGCTGAGAAATCGAAGGTCTGCCGCTTGCATTCCTAGCCACGCGTGGGACTGAGGATTTGTAAGGGACGGATTGACGTGCATCCCTTCACGGGGACGCCCGGATTTTCGCATCCTGCGAAAATCCTGCTCGACGACTTTTCGCTCCTGCCCCTCCGGGGCCCGCGAAAAGCTCGACCGCCCCTT
>DASZHL010000084.1:0-12941 GCA_035937855.1 Vulcanimicrobiaceae bacterium | reverse complement strand
CTCTTCCGTGACCATGATTTGGTTCGTAGCGAGCCGCACCTGCGTTCGTTTTCCATCGTTCCCGCGAGGGGACCGCACGGAGACATCGTCGGCGCCGTCTGCGTTTTAGACGCCCAACCGGCCCTTCCCAACGCTTCCGGGCTTGAGGAGCTTGAGCGCATCGCTGCTCTGGTGGGCGCAAATGCCGCTAATGCCCTCGCCTCGGCAAACTCCCTCACGATCCGAACCCCCAGGCAGGGGATCGTCGCCCAGGCCCTGACCCGTTCAGTCGCTCGGGAGGGCTTTCAGGTCTACCTCCAACCTCAGGTCGACCTCCAGGGAGGGCAAACGCTCGGCTTGGAGGTACTCCTGCGCTGGGAGGACCCCGACCTCAGCTGGGTCGAGCCCAGTGAGTTCATTCCCCTAGCTGAAGAGAGCGGTGAGATCCTCGCGATCGGCTATTGGATGCTTGACCGTTGCCTCGAACTTGCAGGCCCTTGGGGAATGCAAGCACCATTCATTGCCCTCAACCTATCGACGCGACAGTTCACTGATCCCGATCTCATCTCGCAGGTGTTATCCGCCCTAAACCGCTTGAACTTCCCCCCAAACCGCCTCGCGTTTGAAGTAGCCGCATCAACCCTTATACAAGACTTCGAGGCATCCAAGCGGATTATCAGCACCTTACGCAACCTCGGATGTCGAATGTACATGGATAACGTCGCTCCGCACTCCGCCCCCAGTGAACAAATCGCTCAACTCGATTTGGACGGGTTGAAGATCGACCAGCGCTTGCTGGCGGACGTAGGAACGGCTTACAGCGCCAATGGAGCGGAGGGCCAGGTAAATTCGGTCCTGGCCATCGCCAAAGGTCTGGGTATTTCCGCCTGCGGAATTGGGGTCGAGACCGACCTGCAGCTCGAATTCCTGAAAAAGAGCGGCTGCACGCTAGCTCAAGGCTTCCATCTTGGTCGTCCTGTCCCGGCCGAAAGCCTCGCAAAGGCCAAGCGCAGCGCCTAAGAACGAAAGATAGTCAAGATAGACCTGGAAAATCTTGACTATCGAGGAGGGAGGGCGTAGCCTTGAAGCATGGCAATCCCCGTTCCAGTCGAGCCCAATTCGCTCATCGAAGAATACCGCCACGGTTTCCATGAGTCGGAAGATCACTACGCCTTCAAGTCCGGCAAAGGTCTGACCCGCGAGATCGTCGAGCGAATCTCGGCGATGAAAAGCGAGCCGGCATGGATGACCGCGTTTCGCCTGCGAGGCCTCGCTCTTTTTGAAAAGAAGCCGATGCCCGACTGGGGCGATACCGCACTCCTCAACGAGATCGACTTCGCAGATATCCACTACTTCGTGCGCTCGACCGACCACCAAGGCCTGAGTTGGGATGACGTGCCTCCGGAGATCAAGCGGACCTTCGATCGTCTCGGCATCCCTGAAGCCGAGCGCAAGTTTCTCTCCGGCGTTTCCGCGCAATACGAATCGGAAGTCGTGTACCACTCCGTCCGCGAAGATCTCGCGCGCGAAGGCGTCATCTTCTGCGACATGGATACGGCCCTGCGCGAGCATCCGGAAATTGTTCAGAAATATCTCTCTACGGTCATCCCGATCGGCGACAATAAATTCGCGGCGCTCAATTCAGCGGTCTGGTCAGGTGGCTCGTTCGTATACGTTCCGCCGGGAGTCGAAGTCAAGACCCCGCTGCAGGCGTATTTTCGGATCAATACCGAAAACATGGGTCAATTCGAGCGCACGCTCATCATCGCCGACAAAGGTTCGAAAGTTCATTATATCGAGGGTTGCACCGCACCGAAATTCTCGACGGCGTCGCTGCACTCGGCGGTCGTCGAGTTGATCGCCCTCGAAGGCGCGTCCATCCGCTACACGACGATTCAGAACTGGTATCGGAATATCTTCAACCTCGTCACCAAACGCGCTGTCGCCTACAAGAACGCGACCGTCGAGTGGGTCGACGGGAATATCGGTTCCCGCCTGACGATGAAATATCCGGCGATTTACTTGATGGGCGAAGGCGCACGCGGTGAAATCCTCTCGATGGCGTTCGCCGGCGAGGGACAGCATCAGGATGCCGGAGCGAAGGTCATCCATGTCGCCCCTCATACGACCTCGGTCGTCACGAACAAAGCCGTCAGCGCGCATGGCGGGAAAACGACCTACCGCGGCTTGGTCGAAGTTCATGCCGGTGCGATCGGCGCCAAGACCCGGGTGAAATGCGATGCGCTCATCATGGACGCGCAATCTTCGAGCGATACCAAACCAACCATGCGCGTCGACGAACAGCGCTCGACGGTCGAGCACGAAGCTTCGGTCTCGAAAATCGGCGAGGAACAACTCTTCTACGCGATGTCGCGCGGCCTTTCCGAAGCCGATGCCACGGCGCTGATCGTCAACGGATTCTTCGACTTCTTCGTCAAGGAACTGCCGATGGAATACGCCGTCGAACTCAACCGCCTTGTGAAACTCGAAATGGAAGGCTCAGTAGGTTAGCAATCCCGTGCCCGGCGAGGATCAATACGGTCTTCTCCCTTCCAGCAACGGGCATTGACTTGTTCCTCACGCTCGAGCAAGGAGATCTTCAAGCATGGCCCAGCATCTCGTCGCGCGTGTCGAAGACGTCCCCCCGGGTACTACCAAACGCGTCCAAATCGCCGAACGTCCGCCGATCTTGCTTTGCAATGTGAAGGGAACGGTGTATGCGATCGAAGACGTGTGCACGCATGACGGCGGAGCACTCGACCAAGGCGAACTCGAGGATTGCACCATCATGTGCCCCCGTCACGGCGCGTTCTTCGACGTGCGGACGGGGGCCGCATTAACGCTTCCGGCCGTGACGCCCGTACGCACGTTCTCCGTGCATATCGAGAACGGCGAAATTCGCCTGGAGACCTGAACGACGTGTTCCGTCTCATCTTAAGCACGCTCGTTCTCGCCGCACTGATCAGCGTCGGAAAAATTGCGTACGCCGCCCAAGACGACGCGCGCTGGATCGTTATGGCGGACATTCATTTTGATCCCTTCGCAGATCGTACGATCGTCGACCGACTCGCGGGAGCGTCCGCTTCAGAGTGGCCCGCGATTCTTTCCACGGACGAACGGCACGTACCGGCCGGAGCAGGCCATGATAGCGATGCGGCACTTCTCGCATCCGCGTTACTCGCGATGAAGAGAGCCGTTCCCGATCCGCCGGTCGTCCTCATCGCCGGAGACTTTCTCGCACACCGATTTCGCGAGCGTTTCGATGCCACGGCCCGCATCCACGACGATGATGCGTATCGTTCGTTTGTGGAAAAGACCACCGATTATCTCGCGTTGGTTCTCCATCGAACCTATCCGCATGCACAGATCCTTCCGACGATCGGAAATAACGACGGCGTATGCGGTGACTACCGATCCGCTCAGGACGAAGATTTTCTCGCCCACATGGCTCGCACCTGGGAGCCGCTTGTCAACGTTGGAAACCGCGCACCGGACTTCGCGCATACGTTCGCATGGAACGGTTCCTACGTCGCACGCCTGCCGCTCAATCATTCACAGATCATTGTTCTCAACAGCGTCTTCTGGTCAGCAAAGTATGAGAACGCTTGTGGATCCGCCCAAGAAACTCCCGGCGACGACGAACTCCGTTGGGCGGCTCGTCTTCTCGACCATCCACCCGTCGCCGAGCGAACCTGGGTAATGACGCATATCCCGCCGGGAATCGACGAATACTCAACGCTCATGCTCCTGGGACATCCGATTTCGCTGTATCGAGCGGATGCGCAGCAACGTCTCCTTACCATCCTCGATAATCCTCGTGCGCACGTCACCACGATGATCGCAGGACACCTCCACCAATTCGCCTTTCGGCAAAGCAATGCCGAACACGAAGAGAACGTCCCAATCCTTGTCGCGGGCTCGATCAGCCCCGTCTATGGAAACGCACCTTCTTTCCTCGCGATCCAAATCGCACCGGAGACGATGCGCATCGCTGATTTCACGTCGTATTCATTCGGCGCATCGAATGTTGGACCGCCAGTTTGGCGCAAAGATTATGATTTTAATGCGACGTATGACGAAAACGGTTTCACTCCCGCGAGCCTTGCTGACCTTCACCGTCGCGAATTGACGACAAGTGGATTGCGCACCAAGATCGCCCAGCATGCCGCAGCAAGCGATATGCCGCTCGCTACCATTAATCCGGGGATTTGGCGTGCCTCATGGTGCGCTCAGACGGAACTCACGCCCCAAACGTTCACAAACTGTATGCAAATAATGCAGCACTAAAATTTACAATTCGTCACGCTTGTCGGATGTTTGAGAATATCCATCTCGGGTATTCTCGGGAATACGATGATACCACGATTCTTGATGACCCGGCCCTCGTCGGATTCAAGCGAGGAAGCGGTTCGTCAATGGGAACGGCTAGTCGAACTTCTCCACTGCGCCGGTCGATGTGAAATCGAGTTTCTTGCATCGACCAAGAGACATGAAGCGATTTCGACGTCGCGGACGGCGCTGATTCACAAGAAAACGGCGATTCTGGGAAACGGAAATCCCCTGCTTCACCAGCATAGCGTCTCGTCAGCGACAGATTGGTTCGCACACCGAGGCTACACGATCGCCCCCTTTAACAAAATGCGATTCGCAGGCGCACGTGATGCAATTCACGACCCCTGTCATCCCCTGTTGTATCTTGGATACGGCTGGGAAACAGAACATGCAGCGACGGTTCGCGTCGCGGAAGTGACGAAAACACGCCCCCTCGCATTGCACCTCGTCGATCCTTCGCTACGAACGCTTGACACGGCACTCTGTCCGTTGAGCAGTGGTCACCTTCTCGCATATCCGAACGCATTTTCTCGTGCGAGCCAACGAAGATTGCGCGATCGTATTCCCTCTGAACGCCTGATCGAAATAGGAAGCGAGGATGCGCGAAATCTCGCTTGCGGCCTCATCGGAGTATATGACGCCCTCATCGTTTCGGAAATGTCGCGGAGCTTACGGCGACGCCTCCACGGTCTTGGATACCGCATCTTCAGCACGGACCTTTGGGCCTTCGGCGCCTTCAGACGCGCGCCGCGCAATTTCGTTCTCCGCCTCAACGACGGCCTGGCACTCAAAACCGCGGCGTAATAGAGGTGGATCCTTCTCAAGAGGAGCTCGCGAACCGAATCAAGGGCAGTTGACAGGCAAGGTGCTCACTGGGTATGCTAAGCCGTCATGTACGCGATTATCGAGGCGGATGGAAAACAGCTCCGCGTAACCGAAGGCGATACCATTCGATGCGATGCGCTCGACCTTGAGGTCGGTAGCGAGATCGACTTCAATCGGGTCGTCTTCGCAAGCGCCGGTGGCGGGCATGTTGCGATCGGAACTCCCCTCGTCGAGGGCGCCAAAGTCATCGGCACGATCGTCCGCCAGGCCAAAGCCAAGAAGATTCTGGTCTTCAAATACAAGCCCAAGAAGCGCGTCCGCAAACTCGTGGGACATCGTCAGCGCTACGCTGAGGTAAAGATCACCAAAATCAACCTCCCCGCCTAAAACCGAGGCTCGTCGGATGGTCGAAGTTCGAATGGAGACGGACAGCCGAGGTCGGTTGTCCGCTTTTTTTGCCGGAGGCCACGCGGGTTGGGACGAACTCGGCAACGACGTGGTCTGCGCTGCGGTTTCCACTGTTCTCCAGTCCGCTTGGCTCGGCTTGCTGGAGGTCGCCAAGGTCGAAGTCATCGGAGAGCGCGCCGCCGGGCGGCTTTCCATGCGCTGGCCAAGTTCCGTTCGAACCCGCCCCGATGTCGCAGCGATCGTCTCCACGGCGGCGCTCGCACTCGAACGCCTGGCCGTCCAATTCCCCGAGCATCTCCATGTGCGACGACGACAGGCCCCGGTCAGGCGGGGTCCTCGCCCAAGCCCACGAAGCAGGAAGAGACCATGAACGACATGACGCATCCTCTGCCGAGCGACCATCCGCACGAGAACGGGCGGCACTCCGACCCCGCCTGCCCCCATCCCTCGGATGAGGCACGGAAATCAAAAGTATCCCCGCGCGATGCCGGTCGCGTACTCCTCGCCGGCCTCGTCGGCGGCGTCGCTACCGCCGTCGGGTACGCCGTCTACTCGAACCTCCCGGAGGAGCAAAAAGAGCGGCTCCACACGCAGGTTCGAGACCTGATTGAAAGTCGCCTGAACGAACTGCGCTCCGCCCTCAACCTCGACTTCTGAGTCCAGAAAGAGCGCCGGAACCCTCGACGTTCGGCTGCGCAGCTTCCGAGCGATCTTGCCGGGATAGAAAGCGTCTCACGGCGCACGTTCCGGCTCGCCGTGCGGGGCATGTGGAGTGTGCGGCTCGTGTGTAACCGGCATCACTAAATCCTCGATTATATCTTCGAGGGGTTCTTCTTCCAGCCACTTGCTGTGGGGCCGAGGCGAGGACGCGAGATCCGAATCGTCGGCGGCGCGCTCCATTTCACGCAGAAAATTCCGCGAGGTGTGCTGGAGTTCACGCACCACGCTCCCCGCCTTCCGCGCGACCTTCGGAAACTGCTCGGGGCCGAAGAGAAGTAAGGCGGCCGTACCCCAGACGACCAGATCAGCCGGTGAAAGCAGAGGGGACCTCCCTGCCGATGTGTAATTGTTCCACTCCACTGTTTCGGCGAGCCCGCCTCGTCAAAGGCTGCCCAGACGCCGCTTGAAGATCATCTACTCGCGGGGAAACCGCACCGAAACTTTCGCCTCGATCACGACCTTGCGCAAAATTCTGGGACGTTTCTTGCGTCATCGGGTTTTCTACGAAGTTTCCAGCCGAAACAAACGCGGAAAGGAGTTCTTTTCCACGAAAAACTGTTTCGTCGTCGGGACGATCGAGGTTGAGAATCGTGAGCATTTCACGATCACCATCTTCGATGCGCACCATTCGGCTCATTCAATCGAAATCCTCAATCCCGCCGCGATGCGAATCTATGACGATACCAAAGGCGCCGGTTTCGCGGTTTCGTTCTTGAGTGAGGCGGGCGACGTGGAAACGCGTTGCTACTTACGCGACGAGGGCGAAGAGGCCGGCGGAGTCCAGGCTCGCAATGGTCTAGAGCGTATGACCTTGCCTCAGATCTTCGAATACCTTGACGACATCACAAAAACCGAGAGCCCGCTCCCATCTCCCGGCACGTACTCTAACTCAGCGCTTGGAATACTCGCGAAAAAATAGAGCGCGGAGGTTGCCCGGCGGCGTGATTTCCAGGCGTGTGGCGGTTCTTCGGGCACGAACGGCTTCCGCGATGCGACCGGCTTGCTTGAGAGCAGCCGCCTTATTGTGATAGGCGGGTGCATAGTCGCCGGCAGCCTTGATCGCTTCGTCATAGCGCGCGAGAGCAACCTCGATCCGCCCCTCTTCAAGGGCCAGGTTTCCGAGATTGACCAAGCTCGGCGCATGTGCGGGAAGCAGCTCCAGCGCCGCTCGGAAAGCCTCCTCAGCCTCGGAGCGCCGCTGGAGACCAATCATCGCCACCCCGCGCTTATTGAGCGCCCTAGCCCGTTCTCCGAGGCTTTTTGCCTCATTGAGAGCACAGGAGAAGGCTGTGAGCGCGTCGTCGAGTCGTCTCTGGGCCAACGCGCGTTCGCCTCGTTGAAAAGCCGTCAACGCGGGGGTCTTCTTCTCGCGGGACCCTCGCAACCAGCGCAGGAATTGCACACCGAGATGTTCACCGTCGATGTCGTCACCCTCTTCCCGGAAATTTTCGCTCCGCTCATCGGTCTCTCGATCCTGGGCCGTGCCGCCGAACGCGGCGTGGTCGAGATCCGCCTGCACAACCTGCTCGATGCGCTGGAACCCGGAGAGCGTGCCGATGCGCGCCCGTATGGCGGTGGCCCCGGGATGATTCTGCGACCCGAACCCATCGCACGCGTCCTCGATACGATCATTGCCGCAGCCCCCAAGAGCGAACGTCGGGCGATCGTCGTACCCTCACCCGCCGGAAAGCCGTTCCGCCATGCCGACGCACTCCGTCTCTCCGAACTCGATCGGCTCGTCCTCGTCTGCGGTCGCTATGAGGGGCTTGACGAGCGGATCATCGAGCTCTACGAGGCCGAGGAATACTCCCTCGGGGATTTCGTGTTGACCGGCGGAGAGATTCCCGCCCTGGCATTCCTCGATGCGAGCGTGCGTCTCCGAGCGGGCACGATTCATCCGGATTCGCACACGGAGGAATCGTTCAGCGGGGGAGGCTTGGAAGCGCCGCAGTACACGCGCCCGCCGAATTTTCACGGCGCATCGGTTCCGGAGATTCTGCTCTCGGGCGATCACGCACGAATCGCCGCCTGGCGCAGAGAACAATCCCGAGCGCGCACAGCGGCCCGTCGTCCTGATCTCTCCGAACCTGATTCATCAAGCTAATTCAGGTACAAGGTTTGGCTCGCCGAATGAGATGACATTGGACTGGGATCGTCGCGCCTCGGCAGGGGGGGTGTAGAAGCGCTAAGAGCGACAGCAACCAAGGCACCAATAGCAAAAGTCCAGCCCAAAGATAAGCCCTGATGGTCTCCTTTCCCCACCTCAAGAACGGTACTTATGGTACCAGTCGAAACGCCCAAAAGAGCCGCATGGCCGACACGACTTTTCGCATTGGCGACGACGCGGGAGGCAAACACCCTCACGGGAGAAATCTGTCCCGGTGCGGAGGGAATATCCGTTTCGTCACTCATTTTAAGGTGCGGCTAAGCGCGGTTGGATTGAGCCCGTTGCTCTCCTTGGAAACGGATGTAACACCGCTAGCGAAGGCAGTGACGATGGCGCCGATGACACAAGTCCAGCCCAAAGTTTCATGGTGGTTTCTTGCCGCCACATCAGCTACGGTCGCTAACGCCCCGCTCGAGAGGCCAAAAAGGCCGGCACGACCGTTACGACTTTTCGCAATGCTCACGATGCGATCGGCAAACACCCTCACGGGAGAAATCTGTCCCGGTCGGGGACTATCGCTTCCGTCATTCATTTTATAAAACACTCCAATTAGGGCGCGTGGAAATCATAAATAGCCGCTTCGATTGAGTCAACATCGAAACCTTCCGCTACGAGTCTGTCGGACTCCTAGCGGCCCCAGCCTAAGATTCGATCGATTACCGTCGTCATTGTCGCGTATACTCCGCGTCGCGAAGGCGCCGCTGCTAGCGCCTGATCGGGCGCGGCTGAGAAATTATAACCCAGCGCAAACCGCATCGTATCTCCTAAGCGCACGCCGGATTCTAAGGCGAAGCCGGTCTCCGAGGCGCCCGGTATTCCGCGCACGTCGAGATAACGCGTTTCGCCGCCGATATCGAAGCGACCACCGATCCGTTGTACCGCGCGGAAACCAAAGAGTTGCGTTTTCGCGGGATAGTACGAGTCTCCGTCGAGCTTGTAGGCGTAGCGGCCGGCCAACTCCAAGCGATTTGTCGGATGAAATGCCTGATCCAATGATAACGTCGCAGCGAACGTTCCAAGCTGAGAGCTCGTACTGGTTTGTACATCATACTGTAACAGCGTTACTCCACGATCGTTATTTTCCGGACGATACGCAAGCCCGACCCGTTGATCGCTGGTCATCAATCCGGCGGCGTTGGAATTGTCGATCATCGCTAATAAGGAGATATCCCGGGAAAGCATTCCCGTCGCTCCCAAGCGCACGCTCGATCCGCCGCCTTCTCCGGTGCGCAACTGATACGATCCCGTCGCATGCAAGCGTTGCTGATCATAACCCATCGTCAAGCCGTAGAGATTGAATCCGCTCTGATCCGATCCGATGCCCACGGCGCGTTGCAGGTTCATATCGCCGTGGAGTTGCTTTCCAAACTGGAGCTTCTCATCAACGCCCACGGAGGAATAGATATTCGTACCACCTGCGCCTTGCTGAATCAAGTAATCGGAACTGAAGCTCGTGGACGGACCCAGCGAGCGCTGAAATCCGATATCGGTCGTATGCGTCCCGGAAACTGCGGCCGTTAAACTCGCAGTCGAGGAAGCGAAACTCTCCACCGGCGATGCGCTCCAAATTTCGCGAACATACGCGCGGCCCTTGCGAGGCAATTCCACGCCGAGTTCCGCTTGCGTTTCCGCGGGTTGCGAGGCCACCGTACCGCTGCCGATGTCTTGCGTGCGATCCACGTTGAGATCGATCGTCGGGAAAAGCTTCCAATCGAATCCGATGTCCCCTTGAATACTCGTGCTCGAAACCGGGGCGGCCGACGGCGACGAACTGGGAGAAAGTCCCGCCGTGGCGTTGATACCGGCTTTCACACTGAGACGCTTGGTGATCTTCTTTTGCCACAGAGCGGAGGCTTGCGATTGCGAGGAGGTTCCGCTCGTCGAAGAGTTCTGAGCATGCGAGAAGCTCAACGTCACCTGACCGCTATCGTTGCGCATTGCATGTCTGAAATCGACGTGATAATCGAGCAATCCCGGCGTGGAAAGACCGCCGAACGGATTATCGAACCCGCTCGTCGTTGAATCAAACCCGGCATCGAAGTGGTTTTGTTTTCCGCCCATCGACATGCTCGCACGCAACGCGGAACCTGAGGAACCGCTTGTGCCAAACGCGCTACCGGCCTGATCGCTCACATCAATTCCGTTGCTGCTGAGATGTTCGACCGACCACGCGCCGCCGGATAACGGCCCGCCGAGGTTCTCGGAGAGAAGCGAGAAACTGCCGGTTCCGTAATTATCGTTCGCATACCCGACGCCGACATGTTCTTTGTGTTCGTGACCGAACGTTGCGTCAAAGCGTCCGCCGGTGGTCTTCGTCGTGCTTGTGCCGCCGTCGTACTCATAACTTATAACGATCTCATTCGGATTGAAATTCTGGTCAAACGGCAGCGGGATGTTGAGGAATCGTATCTGCCCGGTATTGTAGTCGATGGAATAGTCAATCGTGGGCGTCATCGGCGTCTGCGTGAGGATAGCTCCCGAATGCCGATCCAGCGTCACCACCATCACGATTTCGGAGCCGACGACGATACTTGGGTGCAGCAAATTCCCCAGGGTGGAGAGTCCTAGAGGACTAAAGATCTCACGCGCGTAGGCCACATTGTTGCTCGCTCTGAAGACCATAAGTTTCGTTGCGCTGCTCGCAAGTTCGACTTTCGCTCCGTCGACCAGGAGATTGAATCCGTCCCCGCCGTCTGCGGATCCCGTCTGCGCTTGGAATTCGCCCCATACGAAGCTGGAACGTTTCCGGTCCAAACGCAGGTAAAGATGATCGCTCGATAACGCATCGTCGCGCGGCATGCTTGAGTCGCCGACGATGTCATACGGACGATTCGCGACCGCATCGCTCAAACCAGGTGCGCTAAAGACGCTGGAGCCTGACAACGTATCGGCCGTGTCATAGGCCATGGTTCCCAGCGTGTCGTGCCCGATGTCGCCGGTCGCATACAAGGCGACGCGCCCGCGACGCGTATTTGTTCCGTCCGCCACCGTCGGATCTTCGCCGGGCGTACCGGGAACTTGGCCGATGCCGACCGTCGCAAGGCCCAGAACCATCGGAGCCCGCACGTTGGGCGCGAGGAAGAACGTCCGAGCCGCTTTGACGTCGCCGTCGGAGAGTTGCACGATGACGTCGCCGGGAGTGAGGCCGGCAACCATATTCACGTCCGCCGTTCCGCCGCTTACCAGCAAGAGATCGACCGACTTCACGTCCGCCACGGATTGACCAAGTTGAGCAGAGGCTGATTGGGCGGAGTTGTCGGCGGTGATACGAGCGGGAACGATTCCGGGTGTCGGCGCAACGTTTGTCATCGCCGTGGGAGCGGGTGCCGCCGAGGATACCGCGCTTGCCGTTCCGCTACCCACTGCGGCCGCTTTCGCGGTCGCCGTCGGTGAAGGAACCGCACTCGCCGGCACCGGCGGCAAGAACGTCACATCACCGCCCGACACGGATGCTTTAATCAAAGAACCGGCCATCGCGGGATGCCCCCAACGATCCGTTGCCTTTACGCGGAAGACCAAGCGCGATGAACCATCGGCAACCAATTTTCCCAACACTTCGCTTTGAAAAGCGGCCGGGCGGCCGGGGCCGTAGATCGTCGCCGTAACCGTGGTTCCGCGCAGATTGCCCGCGCCCAGCGGCGTCAATGCCAAGCGATTGGGACCCGGTTGGAGCGGCACGCCGTAGAACGTATAGCGCGTTTGCTTCGCCGGTCCATCGACGACGCGTTTGCCTATTTTCGTCGCCGAAACTATTTCGTCGTTGATGCGCACCTCAACGCCTTGATCCATGCCGACGGCGGCCTCAACTTGCGTGGCGGGAGCCGCCGCGGCGCTTTCGGGTGCGGGAGAGAGAAGGCGTACCCACAGGCCCGACGTGGCGCTAAAGGTGAGATGGGAGAGATCCCCCGCAACGGGCGCAGCCTCATCGGCCAACGCAAACGGCGAAAAGGAAAAGACGATGGCGAAGATGAGCACGCAGGAGAGAATGCGTTTCATCATGACTCCGCCTTCAGCGCGAAGTTCACGTCTTGCATTAAGCCGCTGTCGAAGATGCCGTGAACCAGGCGACGCACGCTGCGTTCGCTGTCGTAACTTCTATCCGGATAAGCCGCAACGTTTTTCGGCAATGTCAAGGAGTCCAAGCGCATGACATGCATGCCCGGTCGCGCGTCCTGGAACGTGTAGCGTCCGTTGTGATCCGTAACGACCGATTCGCCGTTTTCGAGAAAGATTCGCACACCGGCAACGCCGCGATCCCCAAGCATGAAGCGCCCGGTATCTTTCACATCCGCGAAGACACGCCCGGTGATGATGATGCGATCACTGAAGAGCCCCGGCGTGATCAGCACGTTGCAGGTCGCGCTCGCACTCGTGATACTGTTGGGATCAAACGGCAACGCGGCACTCACTACCACCCGGTTGGTCAGCGTTGTTCCCGGCGCGACGTTGGGCATGACGACCGTCGCATAGGTGATCGTATGCGACGCGTTGAGCGTAGCTAAGGTCCAGG
>DASZHL010000083.1:0-16568 GCA_035937855.1 Vulcanimicrobiaceae bacterium | reverse complement strand
GGTTTGAGCCTCAGGGTCTCTTCGATGGCCTGCAAATAATCCATCGCGCGAGAGCGTGAGCCGGTCGTGACCAGGTAACGCTCGGCTTCTCTGGCGATCCGGATCATCCTGGGGGTGAGCGGTTCGTCCTGGGGCCGCAGGATGCGTGGAAGCCTCCAATCGGTCCGGGGACGGACGGGGTGATCTCCGGTCGGGATCGTCTCGGCGTCTTGATGCGCGAAGAGGATTTCGGAGGACAAGCCGAAGATCTCGCAGCAGATTTTCCGATAGCGAGGGCTCGTTCGTACTTTTCCGCGTTCCCAGGAGCTGACCAGACTGGTCGTGACCCCCGAGGAGCCCGAGGGCGAACGTTTTTGAATCGCCGCGACGACGTCGTCGAGGGTCCAATTCCGGTGAATGCGGGCGCGGCGAAGTTCCGAGGTTTCTTTGGGAGCCTCGGAACTTCCAACATCCTGGTTGCTTGCACCGTCAATTTCTTCGGGAAGAGGCTTGCCTGTATCGGGTGCGCGCTGGGACATGGGATCCTCAGAAGGGGTATTTCCCGCCCCTCCGATCTTGATCGTCATCGTGCGGACTTTCACGGTGCCTTGACCGCGTATGATTCGTGTGCATCCTCTCTTTTCCGAATAGGAGGGGAGGTGCCCTTTGACGTCCCGTTCACCGGGAAAGCACGGTCAGTTGCGAATCGCACAATGATGGTGGTGCGAGCGTCTGATCCCAGCGTTTCCGGTATTCCCTTTCCCAAGCGGAAGGTTTCGCGCGAGCGTGCGCTGCGGGAGTTGGAGTTGCTCAAAGAGGCGTATCCGGCCGCCCGGACTGCTTTGAACTACGATTCGCCATTCACGCTCTTGATCGCGGTTATCCTCAGCGCGCAATGTACCGATGTGCGGGTGAATCTGACGACGCCGCATCTTTTCGCGCGCTATCCGACGCCGCGTTCGTTGGCGGCGGCCGACGTCTCCGACGTTGAGCACATCATCAAATCGTGCGGTTTTTTCCGCACAAAGGCGCGGAACATCGTGGCGGCGGCACGGGCGATCATGGAGCGCCACGCCGGCGAGGTGCCGACGGATCGCGAATCGTTGGAAGCGCTTCCGGGCGTCGGGCGCAAGACGGCGAACGTCGTGCTCTCGGTGGCTTTCGGAGAAGCGGCCTTCGCAGTTGACACCCACGTCTTCCGCGTAGCTCATCGCTTGGGCCTCACGCTGGGCACGACGCCTTTGGCGGTTGAACGCGACATCGTCGCGCTCGTTCCCGAGCAAGATTTGCGCCACGCGCATCATTGGTTGATCCTGCATGGCCGCGCGATCTGTAAAGCCCCGACGCCGCAATGCGAGCGATGTCCCGTTCGCGAGATCTGCCCCAGCCGCACGCTCGTCGAACGAGCTCTCCACGAACGCCGTTCAAGGCCGCGCCGCTCGAATTCAAGAAAGGCACCGTGAGAATTTTCGTGGACCTGCATAAGAGAGGAATAGATCGCTGATGACGCGTCGAGTGCCGCTTCACGTGGAGAATCACCACCATGGATCGGAAGTCGTGCGGGATGTGGTGCTCGGCATGGCGGACGGATTGACCGTGCCTTTTGCCTTGGCTGCGGGTGTTTCGAGCGCGGGGGCCTCGAGTTCGATCATCGTGACCGCGGGTCTTGCCGAGATTGTCGCCGGTGCAATCTCGATGGGTGTCGGTGGCTTCTTGGCTGCCCGCTCGGAGGTTGACCACTATGAGAAAGAGTATCGGCGTGAGCTTGAGGAGACGACGACGGTACCGCGCGAGGAGCGGGCTGAGGTCGCGCTGGTCTTCCGCTCGTTCGGCTTCTCGGGTGAATTACTCGATCGCCTCGTCGAGGCTATTATCAGCGATCGAACCCGCTGGGTCGAATTCATGATGCGCTTCGAGCTTGGTCTTGAGCGTCCTGACGTGCGTCGAGCTCCGATCAGTGCCGCGACGATCGCCGTTTCCTACATGGTCGGCGGCATCGTGCCGCTCGCGCCGTATATGCTCGCCTCCAGCGTTGGAAGCGCCCTTGGATGGTCGGTCGGAGCAACGCTCCTTGCCCTGCTGATTTTTGGAGCTTTTCGAGCCCGTTTTGGAGGACGTCCTCAGATCGTCGGAGCGCTCCAAACTATGTTGACGGGCGGTTTCGCTGCCGGGGCGGCCTTCGGCCTGGCGAAACTCGTAGCGCATTGATATGTGCAACCTTCGGAAGCAAGACTCCGAAGGCTTGGAGTGGAAGCAGAGTTTCCGCTCCCCGTGCGCAGCAAAGCGGTATCCAGATTCCGGGAAGTGGCGCAACGCGGCATGAAACCGATGGTGGGCTGGGAGCGATTAAGGCGAGTGTGCAGATTATGGAGTCGGTTTCCCAAAACATTCGAACGCCCGACGAGGTTTGGACGGAATTACGAGAGGAAGGCGCGCGCTGGCTCGCCGCCGCCGTTCCCGGCGATCCAATTGCTTTACTCGTAAATCGTTTATTGCTGCCGTCGCGTTCGTTTGTCGATCTGGTTTCGACATGCGCGGCGCGCGACTTGGGAGACTCGATCGTTTCCGAAGATTTGCTCGCGCGGGAGTTCGAGGCGATTCTCGGTTCGCGATCGGTTTTGCAAGAAACCGTGGCCGCCGATCTCCGCGCGTATGTTGACCGCGATCCCGCGTCGTATGGTTTGTTGGCGACCTTATTTTTCGCAAAGGGCTTCCAGGGATTGGTTGTTTACCGCATGGCGCACCAACTCTGGCTTGACGGACGTATTCCGCTCGCATTGCATTTGAACGCGAGAGCCACGCGCCGATTAGGAATTGACATTCATCCGGCCTCGCGTTTTGGGCGAGGCATTTTCATCGATCACGGTACGGGCCTGGTCGTCGGCGAAACGAGCGTTATCGGTGACGACGTTTCGATGTTGCAAGGCGTAACGCTTGGTGGAACCGGAAAAGAGCACGGTGATCGCCATCCTAAGGTTCACAGTGGTGTGCTCTTAGGAGCCGGAGCGAAGGTGCTCGGAAACATCA
Source organism: Vulcanimicrobiaceae bacterium (assembly GCA_035937855.1). Lineage (GTDB taxonomy): Bacteria > Vulcanimicrobiota > Vulcanimicrobiia > Vulcanimicrobiales > Vulcanimicrobiaceae > DASZHL01. The sequence continues at coordinate 13,562 of DASZHL010000083.1, read as the reverse complement.
CGATCGGCACAAACGCTCGTGTCGGAGCGGGAAGCGTTGTCCTCCAATCCGTGCCGGCGTATTGTACGGCCGTCGGCATTCCGGCGCGAATCGTCCGAAACGAAGATCGCGTTGCGCCTGCGACGTCGATGGATCAGCACTTCCCGCTCGAATACGAAATTTAGGGAGAGTCGAGGTGTGCGGGACGGGGGAGTTCTGCGTCTTGCGTGATCGTTTTCAGCAGAATTGACGGAGTGAGAGCGTCACCATAACCCTCATCTGTTGAGAGCTTCGAAAGGTTGATGAGCGCCGGAACGGGAGCGTCTGGTATGAACTGATACTCACCGTCGAAGCCGAGTCCGCGCACGATGACCAGTTGTTGTCCTGCGTCGAGATCGAGACTTACACGCTTGTCGCGAAAGCGCAGACGAACTCGGAGCGGACGTTCGAGACGGACAAACGTAACGGCGTTGCGTCCGAGAATGGATTCCAAGCGCTGGGTTCCGATTTTCAGGGCATCGGCAAACGCCGTCAGCGAGGCAGCGGCATCACTGCCGCCCGGCGGCGGCGCCACGCGCGCTGAAGCCTCGACGGCGGCCGCGAGCTCGCGTCGCGCGCGAATGCGCATCGCCATCGCGACGATCGGATTGGGGTTGAGGTCATCACTCTCGTCGGACATATGTTTTTCCGAGGCTATTTGCTTGACGGCTTTGGCGACGGGACCTTGGGAGCGTTGGAAGTGCCGACGGTCACTGTAACGGATGCATTGGTTGCCCTTCCGTCTTTGCTGATTGCCGTCAAATTATAGACGGTCGTCACCTTCGGTTGAATGTCGCGGCAGCCGACGACGGTCGGATCGAAGCGCCCAAGGTTGGTGACCACTATTTGCACCGCTCCTGCTACGTGGACGCAAATCGTGCTGCTCACGCCGGCGACGATTGTGCTTGGCTGGGCCGTGAAACGCAGGACGCTCGCGTGGGGCGCGTTTCCCACAAAAACCGAGCTCGAAGCGTTGGTAGCCTTTCCATGCGGCGTCGATGTCGCATGGGCGATCAACGTCAATAACTTGCTCGGTACTACGGCCGGTATCTTGGCCGGCTTTGGCTTAGGGATTTCGGTCGGTATCGGCGTAGGGCGAGGCGTAGGGCGAGGCGTAGGTTTGGGGCTTGGCTTGTGCGTAGGATTTGCGGTTGGGCGAGGACGCGCGGTCTGACGTGCTTCGGTGGGTTTTGGAGCCGCTTGTGGCGCCTCGGGAATTGTTGCCTGAACCGGACTTGGTTGGGGCGTCATCGTGGCTATTGCTACTACATCATTCGAAGGGCGTGACGTAATGAAGCTGCGGACCCAGTTGCCCAGAACCAGGGCGACGAGAAGAATGACCGCGATCACCCCAACCGTGCGAGCGGATCTGGCCAATTCTCTGAAGTTCCAGCGTTCATCGATTTGCGGCAGCTGAGACGGCTCGTGCGGAACGGGGTAGAGATCGCTCGGTTGCTCTTCAACCTGCTGCTCGAGAGCTTGGAGGCTTTGCTGGGTCAATGCGAGGGCTTCGGAATCGAGATCGTCTTCACGGAGTTCCAACGCACGCATCAACGCATTTTTCGCGCTGCGACGGTCACCTTGGCAAGCGGCACGGTTGCCAAGCTGGTGAAGCGCCCAGGAAAGGGTTGGGGCATCTCCTGTTTCTTCCGCCGCACTGGCAACGGATCGGACTAAGGTCGACCATGTCGCCCATGCACCGCGTTCGGCAAGAGCTTCGGCGAGGGGAACGCCAAGGGCAATTGTTGCGGCAGTATTTCCGCGGGCGGCGAGTTCGATCGTGCCGGCGGAGGCCTGGATGAGGAGAGCCTGGTCGCGTTGGAGCATGCGCTCGCGATTTCCGAGTATTGGACTGAGCCGATCGAGCATGAGTTCGAGCGCGAATTCTTCCGTCACGAGGCGCTGGCGTAACCCTGCGGCAACCGACCAGCCGCTCGTTGAGTATTCGACAAAGCCGCCTTTGACAAGCGTCGCACTTGGAGTGCCCGCGCCAAGTGCAAGTTCGCCCAAGAGCGCCAGCCCGACGAGCAATCCGCGCTCATCTACCCGCAGGCCGACGGAAAGTTGTCGATAGCGATGCTCGTCGAAATCGGTGATCGATCGGATCCGAGTGCTCAACTCTGAAGGAGAGAAGCCCGATGCCGGGACCTGCAACAAACGTCCGGGATTGGAACCAAGCGCCTTGGCCACGCTAACGGCCGTATGTTCAGGAATAACAAAGGGAGCCAGGATTCGTTGCAAGAGTCCGACGGAATCGGGGAGCGCGAGCCCGCCCAGGCCAATCCAGACGACGTCGAGATGGTCATTGCGTTCGCAGGTCGTGAAGACGATTGTTGCACGAGGAATTGCCGCGCGCAGGACGGCAAGGTCACGATCCGCGTCCAAATCGTCGAGAAGAACAAGCAGGTGGAGATCGTGCAGTGCAGCGGCGACGGCCTCGGAGTTCGGTCGCCGGCGAGCGTCGGAAACGGCGTACATGGTGTCGTAGATCGTGGCAAGAAGGTCGAGCGCAGGCCGTTCGCGGGATGCCAGCCAGATTATGCCGTCGGAGAAGACATTGTCATCGAAATGGGCGAGCCGGATAAGGAGTTCGGTTTTACCCGAGCCGGTCGAACCCACGATGCCGACGGCCTTGGGTTCACCGTCTTCCATGAGCGAGCGGGCCCGATTCAGTTCGGCCTGCCTTCCGAACATTTGTCCTGAGGGCGAGCGCCGGACGAAGACCGGCGATGTGCGCCGAGGAGATTCCTCCACCCGGCCTTGTTCAAGGAGATCGCCTGCGCGGGAAACGTAACTCGTAAAAAATGCACGATCCATTTCGGTGGAGTTATCGCCAAGAGCCGCAAGCTCATGCAATTCCTGGGAGTTTTCATTTCGGCGGCGAAGCAGCCGAAATGGACGGATCAGCGGTTTGGAGGCCTGGCGAACGCCAAATCGCTGAGGCGAACTTCACAAATTTTCTTGCTCGCTGCGGCACGGACTCCTATGCTGAACTCACGGCTCAGGTAGCGCAGGATATCCGGCCGTTGAACGAGCGGGTAATCGAAGCCCTTGGTTTGCATTGGGATCGCCCATATTCCGCGCTTCTCGATCTCTCGCGGGGAAAGCCCTTCGCACATTGGTTTGTCGGCGGCGCGATGAACGCTGCGGCGAATTGTTTGGATCGGCAGATTGCGCTGGGCCGGGGTGAGACGACTGCGCTGATTGCGGAGTCCGACGATCAGTCGATACGATCGTATTCCTTTCGCGAGTTGCGGAACGAGGTTATGCGTTTGGCCGAGGGGTTGCATTCGCTCGGCGTCCGGCCCGGAGACGCGATCGCCATATTTATGCCGTTGGTCGCCGAGACCGCGATTGCGTTGTTGGCGATCGGATACGTTGGGGCGGTTGCAGTTCCCGCATTCTCCGGTTACGGAGAGCAGGCTTTGGCGACACGCTTGATCGATGCGCGAGCACAGGTGCTACTTACCGTCGATGGCACGCTGCGGCGGGGAAAGCGCGTGTCGATGAAAGAAACCGCGGACAAGGCGGTGGCATTGGCGCCCGAGGTTCGCCATGTCGTTGTCTTGCGTCGTCTCGGTTTGGACGTCGCATGGGATGCTCAGCGCGACGTCGATTGGGAAATACTCGTCGGTTCACAAAGTTCCGAGGGAACCTACGAACGCACGGCGGCTTCCGATCCGTATCTTTTGCTGTATACCTCGGGAAGCACGGGGAAACCCAAGGGCGTTGTGCATGCGCATGCGGGGTTTCCTCTGAAAGTGATGATCGATCAGTACCTGTGTTTTGACGTGAAACCGGGAGATCGGATGCTCTGGTTCACGGATATGGGATGGATGATGGGTCCGTTTCTTGTGCTTGGTGCGCTTGGTTTGGGTGCGTCGATCGTCCTTTTTGATGGGACTCCCGATTATCCGACGCCAGATCGGCTTTGGAGCGTCTGCGCGCGACACGGCGTGACGCATCTCGGCGTCGCTCCGACGGCGATTCGGTCTTTGATGACACTCGGCGACGAGCATCCGCGCAAGCACGATCTTTCGTGCTTGCGTATTCTCGGAAGCACGGGCGAACCGTGGAACACCCAGCCCTACCGTTGGTTTAGCGAAGTCGTCGGCGGCGGCCGGGTGCCGATCATCAATTATTCCGGAGGAACCGAGATCGGAGGCGGCATTCTCGGCTGTTTTCCGACAATGCCGCTCGCGGCAAATTCTTTTCACGGTCCGATTCCGGGAATGGTCGCCGATGTTTACGATGTTGAGGGACGTTCGGTGCGTGGGATTGTCGGTGAGCTCGTCTTGCGCGAGCCATGGATCGGGATGACGCAGAGCTTTTGGAAATCGCGCGACGAACGCGACGATCAGCGTTATTTAGCTACGTATTGGGAACGTTTTCCCGGGGTGTGGGTTCACGGCGATTGGGCGCTTATCGAAGCATCACCGTCTTCCGATGATCCGGATTTCTGGTATATTCGAGGACGTAGCGACGATACAATCAACATCGCCGGAAAACGTGTCGGTCCGGCGGAATTCGAGAGCGCGCTGGTTGCCGATCCCGCCGTCAAGGAGGCGGCGGCGATCGCCATCCCCGACGAAATCAAAGGTGACGTCGTCGTCTGTTTGGTCGTAGCGCTCTCGCGGGAGATGGAGGGCGAAGAGGTCCGGGCACGTTTGTTCCGCCGGATCGATTCGTCGCTGGGAAAATCCCTCCGTCCCAAGGCGATTCGTTTCGTCGACGACCTGCCCAAGACGCGAAACCTGAAAGTGATGCGCCGCCTCGCTCGCGGGACCTATCTCGGCTTAGAAACGCTTGGGGATCTCTCCGCGCTCGAAAATCCAAGCTCCCTCGACGCAATCGCCAAGCATCGATAGAAGCGACTTTTCCGGATGGTGGAAAAGATGTTTCTGTGCTAGACTGGGGTATCGCGTCGCTGGTGAGCATGGGGTTCCCGTCTTAATGTACGAAGCCGAAATCACTCCTGGATCGCCGGCGTTCGAGCGCTTCGTCGGTGAGGTTGCGTGTGCCGCGCGGCTGCGTCCGGGCTTTCAGGCCAAAGAGATCAATCCGAAAGCCCTCGTCGTGCTTCTCGGTTCAGACTACCTGTCTCACGTGGCCCAAGACGAACATGTCGCACGTGCCCAACTGATCGCGACGGTCGCGCATGAAGCGATCGGACAAACTCGCGATGACGGAAAAACTCCGTATATCGTTCACCCAAAAGCCGTCGTGGAAACCTTGCGCTCTGCGTTTTCACTAGGTGGAATCTGGTACGGTCGCTTATCCAAAGAAGAAGAATCTCATTGTTTGGCAGCGGCATGGGGCCACGATACGCTTGAAGATACGGGACTCACACCCGCTTATCTGCGAGCTTTTCGGGTTCGTGACGAAACGACGAAAAGGATTGTTCTTCTAACGAAGCCCGCCGTGAAGCAGCTTGATGCGGTGAAACGTTCCGAACTCATGGAGATTCATCATAATGAGATGTTTGATGATAAATTAGCGCCGATCGTGAAATTTGCCGATCGGGGTCATAATATCGAGATGGCGAGTCTGGAAGTCGTGAAGTCAAAACAGATCGATAAACAAATCGATCGATGGTCGGACAAGGCCATCAAAACGCGGATCGAATTAATTCAACGCTACAATGCGAATCCTGATCTTCGTCCGATGGGTGCGAAATTGGAAGAGCAGGTGGCGCATCTCGAAAACACGATTCGCTTGCTCAAGCGCGAGATAGCGCGGCAGAATCGACGTCCGGATAGCCTCACGCAACATCCTTCGCAGATCAGTTATGGCGGGTTTGGCGCCGCGGGTTGATCGCGTAAATCAACGGTACAAGGTGTTATCGTCCGGATCCTGCAATGAGCGTTTCTGCGGAGTTAGTGTTTGTTTGTTAGGAGCTTCGCTGTCCATGGCTAGAGCGGCCTTGAAATCTGCTGTTATTTCTTTCACGTGTTCCCGCGTAATGAAATCCTTGGAAGGATCGGTACTTCTTTTCATCTCCCAGAGCGCCTGGGAGCGGGATCTTTCTGCTGATTCGGCTGATTTAGAAAAGCAGTGGTTCCAGGCATTTCCGGTGCAATCGAAGAGGTATTTGCCGACAAGCAAAATTCCAACTCCAACTCCAGTTCCAATGCCAACCCCGACCAGCGATGCTATTGAGAGGTGATCGGTGCAAACGCCGCTTGCGACTCCGCCTACGACTCCGCCTCTAACTATGTCGATTATCCAATCCGAATCGTCCCCGCTCGTGTTTTTATTGCTCATGCGCGGAAATACTAGGTGGAGCGTTCGGACCAGATGAGGGCGATGCCGGTATCGCGCATGCGTTCGGCGGCGAATGCGAGGGCGCCGATTCCTTGCAGAACAAACGTTGCTTCGGTTAGCAATGCCGCGAGCAAAAATCCGGTTTTGAAATAAGAAGCGAGGAAAAAAATGAACGCGCCCGGTAGCAAGAGCGAAAGTCCGGCGAACAACCGTAGCATCATCAGCGGTCCTCGTGCGTCGAGGCGACCCGGAAAGAGGCTTGCGATGAAGACGCCCGTCGCATAGAGCGACCACCACAAGCCGGAAAGGAAAATAATGGCGATGCCGGCGGTGAGAATTTCTCCCGTCCAGAGGCCGACGAGCATGGGGGCGAGAGCGATGGTGAACGTCGGACGCCATGAACGCGCGAGTGACCAAGCGATGAGGCGGGCGAACAGCGAACTCGTGGTCATCCACCAGATCGGCATTGCGAGGTCGTCACCCAACGAGACGGCCGCGATGATCGGAATAAACAAAACAAAAGGAACGAGCATTCCCAGGAGTGTCCATGCGCTTGAAGGATCGTGGGATGCATGGTAGAGTATGCCGGCAACGCCGCCCATGAGGACCGATAATCCGCAGAGAAAGCCCCAATGGAGGCCCGCATGAGGGCGCCTGCGGAAGACGAGCCATTCCTTCCATACGATCGCCGTCAAGGGTCCGCTCGGAAAGATGAGCGTCTTGCTCTGAAGGGTAGTATCTTCTCGGAGGTACGCGGATGCATTGTCGACTCGGCGGGCTTGCAGATATTGAAAGCGGACGATCGAGGCGGCATACAATTCCGGAATGACATCGCCGCTCATTGGAATGACCGCAAATACCGCAAGCAGCGGCATTGTGGCAAATGCTGCAAAGAAGACGAACGGACCCGATAAGATATTGGAAGCGATTCCGCCGATTTCAAATGGAAATATTCTCATCCATGCGTGCGAATCTCCTATGCCGAGAAAGCTTGCAGCTCCGAGAACGGCTTCGTATCCGCCGATTATCGTGAGCAGAATTCCGATGAAGATGAACGGCCGGCCCCAGCCGCGTTTCCCAAGCAAAAAGATCGGTAGTTCGAGGGCCATGAGGAGGGCTGTTGCGGCGATGCTAACGACGAAACCGCGTAGCGCGACGCCGGCGCCGGCATCGCGGGGAAGAAACACGACGAAGTTCACGACGACTGTCCAAGACCATCTTGTGACCACTTCCCGTAACTTTCGTGCTTGGAGCCACAGGGCGATCGTTCGCGAGTGCAGGCCGCACCCATTAAGTAACCAAGCTTCCGCGCGTGAACGAAAAACCGTGGTATGGCCTGATGCATAATAGACGATTGACGCTCCAAGGACCGCGAAGAACATTCCGGCAAAGGCGGTTGGGAGGATACGCTGTGGACCGAAAGCATTCTGATGAGCGTGTTGGCCCGCGAAGATGCGCGCGGCAACGACCGTGCCAAGTATCGCGAGATAGATTACCCAAGCGAGCGTTCGAAGCGGAGAACGCAGCAGAATGAGCAGTGAATTGCGAAAGACCGCGAACTCAAGCCCAATAATTGCCTTCATTCGGTAGTATTCATGCGGTGATCTCGATGAAAACGTCTTCGAGAGTTCGGCCGGAAATAACTTGCAGGCGCAGTTCGGCGACATGACCGCTCGCGACCGCTCGCCCCTCTTTCATGATAATGAGTCGGTCGCAAAGCGACTCGGCGGCTTCGAGCATATGCGTGCTGATGACGATGGCGGTTCCGTCGTTGCGAAGTTCTCGAATCAGCTCGCGGAGTTCGCGTTGCCCGAGAGGGTCAAGACCAATCATCGGCTCGTCGAGCAGTAAGACGGGGGCGTGTGCGAGGATGGTCGCGGCGAGGAGGGTCTTTTGGCGCATCCCCTTGGAAAGTTCTTGCCCGAGAATGTCGCGGACGCTCATCAAACCAAGGCGTCCAAGCAAGGTATTCGCTCGGGCTTCCCACCCCGTGTCGAGTCGAAGGCTGCGTGCCACGAAAAGCAAGTGCTCCCACACGGTAAGCATGGGGTATACTTCGGGCGTCTCCGGCACGAGGGCGATCGATTTCCCACGCTCGGAAGGGACTTCGGTGCCGTTTAGCTCTATGCGACCGGAGGTCGGCCGTAACAGACCGCAGAGACAAAGGAGGGTGGTGGTTTTTCCGGCACCATTGGGCCCTAGAAGACCAACGATCTCACCTGTGCCGACCGTGAAAGAAAGCCCATCGACCGCGCGATGTTTTCCGAATGTTCGTACTAAATCGACGACACGCAGCATGACGGTGGTTTATGACCAAGCCGTGTCGCGGAATTGCGCGCGATGCAGCATCGCATAGGTGCCGTCGCGCGCGAGGAGTTCGGGATGCGTCCCTCGCTCGACGATCCGACCGTGGTCGACGACGAAGATGAGGTCTGCCCGGTGTATCGTCGTGAGGCGGTGGGCGATGACCAAGCTCGTGCGGCCGCGCATCGCGGTGTCAAAGGCGTCCTGAATGGCGGATTCATTCTCGGAATCGAGTTGGCTTGTGGCTTCGTCGAGAATCAAAATACGGGGATCTTTCAGCAGAACGCGGGCGATGGCGAGGCGCTGACGTTCGCCGCCGGAAAGTTTGTGTCCGCGCTCACCGACGATCGTTGTATATCCGTCGGGTAAGGAAGCGATGAGTCCGTGGATGTTCGCCGCGCGCGCCGCTTCTTCGATTTGCCGAGGGGTCGCATCGGGGCGCCCGTAACGGATATTGGCGGCGATCGTGTCGTGGAAGAGGTACGTTTCTTGCGTCACCATTCCGATCTGCGAGCGCAGCCATTCCAAATCAAGTTCTCGCAGATCCACTCCGTCCAGGCGAATCGTTCCGCGTTGCGGATCGTAAAAGCGCGGTACGAGTTGCGTGATCGTCGTCTTTCCCGCTCCGGACGAGCCGACGAAGGCCGCCATCATTCCCGGTTCGATGATGAAGGAAACTTCGTCGAGAATGGGACGTTCCGGAGTGTATCCGAAGCTTACCTCTTCAAAGCGGATTTCGCCGCGCGTATGATCGAGTTTTCGAGAAGCGGCGTGAGCCGTACCCAAGAGTGCTCCCTCTGGGAGCATGTCGAGATACTCGAAGATCCGCTCGAAGACCGCTAGCGCGCTGACGATCTGCACTTGCACTCCCACCAAAGCCGATGCCGGAGTATAAAGCCGCGCAAGCAATCCGACAAAGGCGACGATCGTACCGACGGTCACCGCGCCGCGCAGCGCGAGAAGACCACCGCCAAACCAAACGATCGCGGGACCAATGACGACCATCGCACCTATCGCCATGATGAACCAGCGGCCCACCATGGCCAGGCGAACTTCAAGGTCCATGAGTTCTGTGCCGACGGCGGAAAAGCGTGCGGCTTCATCTTGTTCACGCGTGAATGACTTAATGAGCGTGATGCCCGAGATCGACAGCGTCTCCTGCGTGATGCTTTCGATTTCGTCACGCTTGCGGCGCGTTTGTTTGCGAATTTCGTACATGCGACGGCCGACCGGACCAATCGGCAGGACCATGAACGGAATGACCACAAGGGAGATCAGCGCGAGGCGCCAGTCGAGCAGGAACATGCTCAGGACGGTAACGAGCATCGTTGCCGCATTGCTCACAATCGTGACCAAGGTGCCGGTAACGACGTTGTCGATGCTATCGACGTCGCTGGAGACGCGATTGATGATTTCGCCGGCCTTGGTGTTCGTGAAGAACGAGATCGGCATCCGATGCAAATGCGAGATCAAGCTCGTGCGGATATCGCGCAGGATGCCTTCGCCGACGATGGAGTTGAGGTAACCTTGCGCCACCCCGATGAGGCTCGCCAGCAAGGCCGAGACGACCATCCCGCCGACGTCGATCCCCAGGAGCCGGACGTCGTGCCGCGCGAGAGCGTCGTCGATCAGCCATTTACTGAACAGCGCTGGGCCGAGGCCCAGCACGGCTGCCGCGAGGATGCAGAAGAATACGAGCATTTCCTGGCGCATGTAGGGCGCGAAGAACGTGGCGATCCGCCGCCACTGGATCCGCCGGTGGATCTGCGGTTTCTCGGGATTGTACATGCTCGACCACATGAGGTGGTTGGGGGGTCCCCCGAACATCAGGCGCCTGCATCTTCCATGGGTGCCGGAAGGCTTCGCCATGGAGGGCCGCTTCGCATTGCCGCCCCTGCTGAAGATGTGAGGGGCATCACGTTTTCCTCAAGGGGAATCCGGGCATAATTCAACTGAGATAGAGAAGCGCGGTCGGAATGGGGCGACTGCGGCGATTGAGGGAGAAGAACCCGGCGTGCGGATCACCCGCGCCGGGTTCATTTTATTATTTTTGGCGTTCGGCGTTGAGTTTTGCGAGTTCGGTGAAGAGTTCACGTTCACGCGTGCTCATGTTCGTCGGCAGCATTCCGATCAGGCGCACGTATTGATCTCCATAGCCGGAAGAACGAATCTTCGGCATTCCTTTGCCGGTGAGTCGCAGTAAACGGTGGCTTTGGGTACCCGGCGGAATGGTCATCTGGACGCTTCCGTTCATCGTTGGAACGGTAGTCGTTCCTCCAAGCACGAGATCGTAGATGCTAACGGGATGATCGACGTAAAGATCATCACCTTTCCGAGTGAATCGTTTGTCCTCGACGATATGCACGGCGAGGAAGAGGTCTCCGGGGGGTCCGCCTCCGGGTCCGGCGGCACCTTGGCCCACCAGACGAATGCGCTGGCCCTCGGCAACCCCTTTGGGGACCGCCACATCGAGCCGTTTGGGAACGATCGTTCGACCCGTCCCGTGGCATTGGGGACAAATTGCTCCGTTCCGGTCGACACCGTTTCCGCCGCAGCGGGGGCAAGCATCTTCAAGCTCGAGTGAGACGGATTTCGTTCCCCCGGCATGAACGTCCGCCAAGGTGAGATCGATGCCTACTTCGAGATCTTGTCCACGCTGAGCGAACGGCGATCCGCCGTGGCGACGACCGATACCCTGGAAGAAAACATCGAAGAAATCCGAGAATCCGCTCGGCCCGCCCGCAGCACCCGCATGCGAAGCGCCCTGTCCGAAATCGAACGTGACGTTTGGTCCTTGTGTATGTCGGTGACGTCGTTGCGCTTCAGCTTGCTGCGCGGCATGCTGCCAATCCGAACCAAGGGCATCATATTTGCGACGCTTTTCGGGATCGCCGAGGACTTCGTAGGCTTCGGCAATCTCTTTGAAGCGTGTTTCAGCTGCGTGCGGATTCTTCGGATTAGCATCCGGATGCCATTTCCGAGCAAGGCGGCGATATGCGGACTTGATGTCTTTTTCCGCCGCGGTTTTCGGAACGCCGAGAAGTTCGTAGTAATCTTTGTAGTTCATTGCTGAACTTTTTCCGTCGGCCTGCGCGCGCGATCAGCCGTCAACGGGCTTGGTAACGATGACGAGTGCCGGACGGAGCAACTCCGTTCCAAGGCGATAGCCGCGTTGGACTTCTTCAAGTACCGTTCCGTCCGGATGCTCGTTGCTCTCCCGTATTGCAATCGCCTCGGCGATCTGCGGGTCGAAGGGTTTTCCGAGGACCTCGAACGTCTCAACGTGCTCAGCTTGAAGGGCGGACTGAAATCCGCGCAGAGTTGCCATGAGTCCCTCGCGGAGGCTATCGGAATCCATTTCGAATGCCAGCGCCCGCTCGAGATTGTCGAGGACGGGTAAAAAGCGCCCCAAGAGTGTCCTTTTGGCGGCGGACAATCGCTGGATCATAAGCAGCTCGTTGCGTTTCTTGAAATTATCGAGATCCGCGAGAGCGCGAAGATATCGCTCGTGGGCTTCGTCCGTCCGCTTGTTTGCCGCGGTGAGTGCTTCCCGAGGGTCGAGCGGCGCGACCGTTGCCGCGTCCTCTTTTTGATCTGATTGTCCCTCGACCGGCGATGCGGTCTGTCCTGTTTCAGTCTCCATCTTTCACCTATCCGGTGCAGCGAACACAAACTCAGAAAACCCTATGAGTCCGTGCCCGCCACTGCGTGTTCTCAGAACCTTTCGCAATTGGCCGCAGGCTAGGAGCCTAGCGGCGAAGTGTACCGAAGTACATGAGCCGCGTAGCGACGACGCCTCCGGCCAATTGCGGAAGGTTCTACTTGGCTTCTTTGAATTCGGCGTCTATGACATCTTCGCTGGGTTTGGACGCCGCACCGTCTGTTGAGCTTTCCTCGTCGGTGCTTGCTCCTCCGTTCGCGGCGCTTCCCGACTTTTTATAGAGCACTTCGGCCATCTTGTAGGAAGCCTGCTCAAGGTGCTCCTTCGCGGTCTTGATTTCGCTTGCGGTTCCGTTCTCGCTCTTGGACTTGAGCTCGGAGAGCGCGTTTTCAACCTCGGTTTTAGAAGTCGCATCGAGTTTGTCGCCGACGTCCTTGAGTGATTTCTCGGTGGCGTAAATCAGACTCGAGGCATCGTTGCGGACTTGCGCCTCTTCTTTCTTGCGATGATCTTCCGCCGCGTAGCTCTCGGCATCGCGAACCATGCGATCGACCTCGTCCTTATTGAGATTGGTCGATGCGGTGATCGTGATCTGCTGTTCTTTGCCGGTCCCGAGATCTTTCGCTGCGACGTGGGCAATGCCGTTGGCATCGATGTTGAACGTGACTTCGATCTGCGGCACGCCGCGCGGCGCGGGCGGAAGGCCTTCCAGTCGGAAGCGCCCGAGGGTCTTGTTTCCGTCAGCCATCTCACGCTCACCCTGGAGCACATGGATGTCGACTGAGGTTTGTCCGTCTTCGGCTGTCGTGAAGACTTGCGATTTTTTCGTCGGGATCGTCGTGTTGCGTTCGATCAGTTTGGTGAAAACGCCGCCGAGTGTTTCCAAACCCAAGGAGAGCGGTGTGACGTCAAGCAATACGACGTCGCGCACTTCACCGGCGAGTACGCCGCCTTGAATTGCAGCGCCGATGGCCACGACTTCATCAGGGTTGACTGATTGATTGAGCTGGTCTTTTCCGGTGAGCTTCTTGACGAGATCCTGTACCAACGGCATGCGAGTTGAACCGCCGACCATGACGATCTCGTCGATCTTGGATACGTCGAGCTTGGCGTCATTAAGTGCTGCTCGGAACGGCCCCACCATGCGATCGGTCATGTCGCTGACCAACTTCTCGAATTGTGCGCGTGTTAGCGTCACATCGAGGTGCTTGGGACCATTCTGATCGGCGGTAATGAACGGGAGGTTGATGTTCGTCTGAACCATTGACGAGAGTTCAATCTTCGCTTTTTCGGCGGCCTCGGTCAGGCGCTGCAT
>DASZHL010000082.1:0-8678 GCA_035937855.1 Vulcanimicrobiaceae bacterium | reverse complement strand
TAGGATGCGATGAAGCTTGTAATCAGCGGCGTTACAATCTCCTCGTGACTTGCCCCCAAGGCTAACTCTGCGTCGCCTTGCCCCTTTAATTTGTAAAGAACATCCACTGAATCCCATCTCCCGCTTTTCTCCCAATTTTCCTTTGGATGTAGCGCTGGGAGCAGCACCTCCTGAGATCCAATTTCCTCCATCTCATGACGAACGATGTTCTCAATATTGTCGAGGACGAGTTTCCCTAACGGAAGATAACTATACGTTCCGGACATGAGTTTCTGAACGTATCCAGCGCGCGTTAGGAGCTGCGCATTGCGACTTGGATCGCTTTGATTGGCTTCCTTTCGAGTTTTACTTACCAGGTGACCTATGCGCATGCATCTTACCTTTCGAAGAATTTATCTGCCGATTCACGTGACTAGTTGGCCGATGAATTACAGCCACCTCAAGAGTAACGTATGAGCCGACAATAAGCTGAACAATACTTATAGCCTTATGTTAATGCCGGTTTCTGGGTTCCGCTTCTGGTGTTCCGCGCCGTTCAAAATATCCCTGCAAGTGGGTGGAAAGAGTTCAGCGTGCCCGCATTCTCGACCCAACAGCTTATGGTTCCATTACAAAAACTTAGCGCGGATTGAATTGTGCTACATAACAAGCGTCTGAAGCAATGACCTTACCTTTCGCGGGTGTGGGTTTCGTTTCTCTTATCGGTGGTAGTTGAGCAAATGAGAACTCGTGGCACATGACCTCTTCCACGAGTACAGCGAGCCCTCCGGGCTCAAGATCGTCCCAAACGCGCTTGTAGCCGACGACATCATAACCGTGCCGGTACGCGTTGCTCAAATCTCGAAAATGGAGCCGCGACCAGTAGCGCAGTTTGGCAAGGCAGCAAGGCGACCGATAGAACCGAACGAATGCTATGCCGCCTCATACAGTAAACTCCTTCGCCCCCTCCCATGAAATTTGCTACGCGTACTATTGACGAGACAAGTATTTTGTGTATACTTCCGGTTATGAGTCGGATGACGGGGCTCCATCCCCATCGGTTTCGCGGATTTTGGGTCGATGTCGCGGCTCGATTCTTCACGCGGGAGTATAACCGCCGCCTCCGCGCGCACGGCCTAACCCACATCCAATATTTCATCCTCTTGCTGCTGGCGGAGGAAGACGGACGTCGTCCCTCCGACCTTGGCGTTGAACTCCGGCTGGATGCGTCGTCGTTGACCCGCTTGCTCGATCGGCTCGAAGCAGCGCGGATCGTCGAGCGGCGACCCGATGCCGACGACCGACGAGTTATAGCCGTGACACTCTTGGAAAAGGGGCGTCGGCTCGTCGAAGAATTGGAATCGGTCGGCACCGAAATGCGCGATCTCGAATCCGATCTTGGACCGACCTCCGATGAAGGCGATGAACCTGTCAGCGGGCGCATCATCCTCGACGCGGAGCGCGCTCTTGGCGAAGTCTCGGAAATTGCGCGCGGCGTCGAGCTCGCCTTTGCCTCCTTCGACCGCGAGCCCGTGATTATCAAGCCGCCGAGCATCTTGCGCGTTGCGACCAGAACCTCGCGCCGGTCGGTGATGGGACGGGCCTTCGTCCACTTCGCGGAACTCGTCCGAGAGCGGACGCAAGGACGGCTTGAGGTCGAACTGCATGTACCGTACGATCTTCCCGGCGGCGAGATCAAGCTTTTTATCGACGTTGGAGCGGGCAACTTCGCCGTCGGCGGCGTGACGGCACCGCATGTTGCGAATCTCTTGCGCGACGCGCAATTACTCGAATTACCGTATCTCTTCGACAACCGCGAACATGCGCGGCGCGTGCTGAACGGACCTTTGGGCAAAGCGATTCTTGCGCGTGCAAGTGACTACGGATTGTTGGGCTTGGCGATCTGCGAGAACGGAACGCGATCTCTAACGACGCGCGATATTGCCGTCCACTCCCCCACAGATTTGCGCGGCGTGCGTATGCGTACCCTCGAATCGCCGGTGAGCGTCTATCTCGCCGAGGCGCTGGGAGCAACGCCCGTTCCGATGCCGTACGAAAATCTCGTCGACGCGATTCGCGCCGGCGAAATCGACGTCCAAGAGAACACCCTCGTCAATATCGCCGACTTGCATTTGGGTGAAGTTCAGCAATATCTCATCCAGACGCGACATATCTTTGCGTCGCAATTAGTCGTTGGAAATCCCGCGATCTTCGCATCGCTCGGCGAATTACGTCCGCTCGTCGAGGATGCGCTCGCTGAGGCAATCCGCGAGGCTCATGAGACCGCTGCACAGATCGAGGACGAGGCACTGGACGAGTTGCGTCGCTCGATGACGGTCATCGAACTCGAACCGCAAGAGATCGAAGCATTCGTTGAAGCAACGAGGTTAGTCTATGAACGTGTCGGCCGATCGGCCGGCAGCGACGCGATCCGTCGCATAACGGCGGCCGCCGAAGCTGCGCGTAAACCTCTTTCCCTCGCTGCCAAGAAGTCCAGGAGATCCTCATGAGGAACCCTTTGCAAACCTACCGTGTCGGCATTGATATCGGCGGAACGTTTACCGACCTCGTTGCGCTCGCCGACGACGGACAACTTATCCGACACAAGGTCGCGTCGACGCCGCAAAAGCTCGAAGACGGATTACTGAATGCGTTTCGAACATTGCTTGCCGACGTTCCACCGGAGAACGTTGCCGTTGTAGCGCACGCAAGCACGATTGCGACGAACGCGCTACTCGGACAAGTCCATCTCGAACTGCCGCGCGTCGCCTTCGTTACCACCGAAGGTTTCCGCGACGTCCTTGAAATTGGACGTCAGAATCGCAGTGCGATCTACGATCTCGGAGTCACACGCCCAAAGCCCCTCGCCCGACGCGAAGATCGTCTCACGGTGCGCGAACGCCGCGGACATGACGGGGGCGTGATCGTTGCTCTCGATCGGGAAAGCGTCGACGGGGTCGTCGCGACGCTACGCGAACGCGAGATCAGCGCAATCGCCGTCGGCCTGCTCCACTCCGATATCGACGGATCGCACGAGCGCTCCATCGCTGCGGCGATCGCGAAGGCGCTTCCCGATGCCGACATATCGCTAAGCTCGGAAATCGATCCGCAATATCGCGAATACGAACGCTTCTCGACAACTGTCGTGAACGCCGCGTTACTTCCGATCTTGCGCGCCTATCTCGATCGTGTCGCGTCCGATGTCGCGGAACTCGGCGTACACGCGCCCATCTTCGTGATGCGCTCCGACGGCGGAATGTCGTCGCTCGCGACGGCCGCGCAACGCCCGGCGACGCTCATTGAGAGCGGCCCTGCGAGCGGCGTCATCGGCGCAGCGTATATCGGTCGCGCGCTGGGTTTGAGCAACGTGCTCTCGTTCGATATGGGCGGTACGACGGCGAAAGCGGGGACGATATTCGGCGGCGTGCCGGAGGTCAGCGCTGGGTTCGAAGCCGCCGGATCAACACACAGCGGACGCTCAGTCAAAGGGAGCGGTTACCCCGTACGGTTTCCGTTCGTCGATCTTGCGGAGGTCAGTGCGGGCGGCGGCACGATCGCGTATCTCGACGCGGCACAGACTCTGCGCGTCGGTCCCCTTTCGGCGGGCGCAGATCCAGGACCGGCATGCTACGGTCGCGGTGAACGTCCGACGGTGACGGATGCTAACGTGGTCCTCGGGCGACTCAATCCCCGAGCCTTGCTCGACGGTGCGTTTCCGATTCACGCAGATCGCGCGCGACATGCGCTTGAAACCGTCGCGGCACCGCTCGACGGCGACGTCGAACGCACGGCCGCCGGCATAGTGACGCTCGTCGATGCCGAGATGGCAAAGGTTTTGCGCATCGTCTCGGTCGAGCGTGGACACGATCCGCGTGATTTCACAATTCTCGCCTTCGGCGGCGGCGGCCCGCTGCATGCGTGCGCCGTCGCCGAGGAGATCGGCGTCTCGCGCATCGTAATTCCGTCATATCCCGGCGTTTTCTCGGCATATGGATTGCTCGCCGCCGACGTCCGCGCAGTCGCGGTACGTTCGGTCGTCGCCCCAGCGAATGCGACGACATGGGAACGTGTTCTCAAACTTTTCGAGGCGCTCGCATTCGAGGCCGACACCGACCTGGCCGATCAAGCCGTCGCAAAAGAAGACCGCACGTTCACTCGTGAAGTTGATTTGCGGTACCTCGGACAGTCGACCGATCTCACGGTCACGGCAACGGATTCCCTTGAGGAAGCGGTCGCGGCATTCCATCGAAGGCACGAGCAACGCTACGGATTCGCGGCACTCAACGATCCGGTGGAGATCGCGACGGTGCGCATCGTTGCCTGTGGAGCCACGCCGAAGCCCCGCCTGATCGAGACGAAACTCTCGACACCGCGGGATCCTTTGCCCGAGGCACACCGCGAAGAACGTTTAGTCCATGACGGCAGGTCATATGTGCTCACGCCGGTTTATGCGCGCGCCGCCCTCCGACCCAACGATCGTTTCGCCGGCCCAGCCGTAGTCGAGGAATATGACGCGACGACGTATATCGGCCCACACTGGTCGGCGCATATCGATGCGTACGGCAATCTCGTTTTGGAGCATGCGCGATGAATCTTGATCCCATTACAACCGAACTCGTCGCCTCGTCTCTGCTCTATGCAAGTGAAGAGATGGGCATCGCCGTTCGAGACGCGGCCTATTCGGCCAATATCAAAGAACGGCTCGATCACTCGTGCGCACTTTTCGATGCGCGTGGGCGGCTTATCGCCCAAGCCGAGCATATTCCGGTTCATCTCGGCTCCCTGCCGTGGGGCTTGCGGCGCACGCTCGCGTGGCTCGTGGAACACGGTCGCCCGATCGCGGCCGGTGAGATGATCGTCGTCAACAATCCGTACTTGAGCGGAACGCATCTCAACGATGTCACCGTGATCCGCGCGATCTACCGTGATGATCGGCTCATCGGTTATGCTGCGAATAAAGCGCATCACACCGACGTGGGCGGATCAGTCCCCGGTTCCATGCCGCCCAACGCGCGCGATCTCTTCGCCGAAGGATTCGTCATGCCGCCGACCGTGCTCGTGCGCGACGATCAGATCGTCGATACAACCGTCGATTTGCTGCGCGCAAACTCGCGCACTCCCGATATGCGCACCGGCGACATCCGCGCGCAAGTCGCCGGAAACAACGTGGGAGAACGACGCTTCCTCGATTTGATTGAGCGCTACGGCATCGAGGTCGTCGAAACCGCAACCGAGAAATCCCTCGACGACGGCGAGCGTCGCACGCGCGCCGCGCTGCGAGATTTCCCCGACGGCATCGTCGAGCAGCAGGACGTGCTTGAAGACGAGAACGGCGATCCGTCGATCGTGCTGCGCGTGCGCCTGGAAAAACGCGGTGACTCGCTCACGCTCGACTATACAGGTACGGCACCCCAGCGAGAGATGCCGTTGAACGCCGTCTACGGCGTGACGCTCTCGGGCGTTTATTACGCGATCCGCGCGGTGACCGATCCACACATTCCCATGAATGACGGATCGTTTCGCCCAATTGAGGTGCGCGTACCAGAAGGCACGATCCTCAATCCGCGTCCGCCCGCTCCTGTCAGTGCGGGAAACGTTGAGACGTCGATGCGCAATGCGGATCTGGTCTTAAGCGCGCTCGCGCACCTGGCGCCGGGGCGCATCCCCGCCCAAAGCGGCGGCTCGATGAACAATATCATGATCGGCGGGACGGACCTTACCGGAAAGAGCTGGACATTCTACGAAACCAACGGATGCGGCATGGGCGCTCGACCCAATGCTGACGGCATCGACGCGATCCACGCGCACATGACGAATACGCTCAATACGCCGATCGAAGTGATCGAGCGCGAGCTTCCGCTTTTGGTAACGCGCTATGAGTTCGCGGAAAAAAGCGCCGGTGCGGGGCACTACCGCGGTGGATGCGGCCTCGTTCGCGGGTTCGCGTTGCGCGAGGGAAGCGCGACGGTATCATTGCTTGCCGAACGTCACGTCGCGCGTCCGTGCGGCGTCAAAGGCGGAGGCGACGGAGTACCAGGTCGCCACGTACTTGTTACCGCCGACGGCAAAGAGCGGGCGATCCCCGCAAAGACGACGATCGTTCTTCATTCCGGTGACGCCGTGGTTCTTCAAACTGCGGGCGGCGGCGGATATGGAGATCCGTTTGATCGCGACCATGTCGCAATCAAACGTGATATCGCCGATGAAGTGGCTATACATTTCGATGAAAGTCTCGAGCGTTTTTAGTCCAAACGTCACATACACTACACCTGGCTCAGTGCATTTACGCACGTCAATAGGCCGGGCAAGGAGGGAATCCGATGAAAGTAAGTTCGGCAGTTGCCGCTACCTCTACTCGGTTGAATCGGGAGATGATGCTGCCTCCGCAGATCGAATTGCTGGAGGAGCGGATTGCAAATCATGCAGTCGCGTATTGCAACGAAGTGCTCGATCAGAGCAGGTTCTTCAATGCGCTCAAAGATGCTAGCCTTCCGGATAGCGTCATGCAATATGCGTTTCTTCAATATCATTTCTGGCGTGACCAACTTCATCGATGGTTTGGTTTATGCATTATAAAAGCTGGACGGTGCTCGGATCCTCATCAGAAAGGAGCGATAATGGCACTCTCCGACCATATTTTCACGGATCTTCGAGACGGTCATGATCTCATGTTCGTTGATTTTTTGCACGACCTTGGTCTTGATGATGCAACAATAGATTCATCGACGAAAAGTATCGCGACGGAAGGATATGAGCGCTCATTTACCGATGATTTTGGATTCGAAGCTGATAATTTCTATCAAACGCTTGCCGCTCTGAGTGGGAGGGAGATCAGCGTCGCGGTTCGTAACGGTCGCATTCTTCAGCAGTATTTCACTCGCAAAAATATGCCGCATCCGCTATGGCTCACGCTTCATGCAGAGTTAGAAGTTGATCATTTCCGCGATGCCGTTCGTCCGGTCTTAATGCGCTATGGGAATGAGCCGGACAAGGCGGAAAATCTCATAATTCCGGCTGTCCAACGCGGCATCGATCGGCATTTTAAATACTTCGACGAGCTCTTCGCCGAGAGTGGGAGTGACGATCTTGTCGCCGGGTAGAGGAGTGCGGTTGTGATTGCCACCATGAAGACGGCGTCCGAGATCCGCGAAGGGATTCGGTGGGGTACGCTTTCGGGGCTGACGGAACGCTTCGCATCGGACTATGTTCAAGCGAATCTCATTGTCGTGCCGCACGAATACGCCGACGACCTCCGTGATCTCTGCGCGCGCAATCCGGTGCCGTGTCCAGTTATCGAGGTGCTTCCCGTCGGGACGTACGAGCCCCGTTGCGCCTTCGGCGCCGATCTTCGCACAGATTTCGGAGCGTATCGTATCTGGCGAGACGGGAACTTGAAGCAACAGACCCACGACGTCCTCGCGTCCTGGTCGCGCGATCTCGTCGCGTTTCTCATCGGATGTTCGTTCACGTTTGATCACGCCTTAGCCGACGCCGGTCTTGTTCCACGACACTACGCGTTGCAGCGCAATGTCCCCATGTATCGGACGCGAGTTCCATTGGCCGCGGCGGGTCGCTTGAGCGGCACAATGGTGGTCAGTATGCGACCCTATAAAGCCAGCCAGATCGAGTTGGTCCGGTCGGTGACGCGACCATATCGGGAGGCGCACGGAGAGCCCGTCGCTTGGGGTGATCCGTCGGCGCTCGGCATCGACGACCTAATGCGTCCGGATTACGGCGATCCACCAGTCCTCGAAGAAGGCGATGTTCCGGTTTTTTGGGGATGCGGAGTGACACCGCAGAGCGTCTTACTCACCAGCCGTGTTCCGTTCGCGATTACGCACGAGCCCGGCCATATGTTCGTCACGGACCTCCGCCACAGCGATTTCTTGCGGACGTAGGCCGTGTGTTTCGTTTGATTCAACACTTCCTTGCTCCTCATCCGAATCGGAGCTTGAACCGCCACGATCAAAATGACCACAATCCCATTTCATTGTGGATCGAACCAACCGCCGGTATCTCCGCCCGGCCAGGTGCCACCTTTTTTCCCTGGAAAATATTTGTCCGTTAGAATTTTCAGTGTCGGACTTGCGCTAATATCTTTCTTCTCGTATCCTTTTGGCCGGCAAATGCGTCCTTGATAATATCCCTGCACCCTAATCTGCCCCACAACATAAATACCCCCTGCGACAGAATAGGCGCTTCCTTTTTTGTCGCGCGAATACACAACAATATAGCAGCCATCCTCGCCTACATAGGGGTTGACCGTGGGTAACTCTGTTCGCATATATCCAGGAGAAAAATGATCGATAACGCTGTAATTTGGCCCGACGTATACCTCAAAATACTCTGGGAGAAGGCGTGTCTGTCGCTGGTGAACAGGAGTACCGATAACGTAGAAACCTAGGCCAAGGCCGAACACTACGAACACGCATGCGGCTATAGGGATTATGCGTTCGAATCTCATCGGTCGTTCCCTGGAGGATTTATCGTTGCAAGATAATATGAGAAGACGCCGCCGCCAATGATGAAAAGCAAAAGTGAATGCAAAACAAAACGTATTGTTACCTCGCCGCGCAAAAGCGTTTGAAGAAACCATACGCCGTCGCCGAGAACAACGACCGCGGCAATCACCAGGGCGATATAGGTGAGCCACTTGCGAACGCCCGACTCGTAAAGGTCGGGCCTGCTACGCAATTCCC
>DASZHL010000081.1:0-2911 GCA_035937855.1 Vulcanimicrobiaceae bacterium | reverse complement strand
CGCCGCGAGCAACCTCGCCTAAGCAATGCTCGCTTACAGACTTCGAAGGGCATCCGGACGTGTCCGGATGCCCTTCGAAGATGTCCAATTTTATTCCGTGCAGCGCTCGTACCCGAGGTTCTTTTGAAGCACCTCCAAGTTCGTGACGTCCGTCACATTTCCGTCAAGCGTCGAGCGGGTATCGTCAACGTATGACAGTACTTTACTTTGTGGCGCTCGTCGCGTGCGCACTCGCGGTATTTACGGATGTTAGGTATCGTCGAATTCCCAATGTCCTGACGTTCACGCTCGCCGCCGTCGTCTTGGTCGTCCAATGCGTGAACGGTTGGGGAAATCTCGCGGTATCGATCGCATGCCTCACGGTCGTGTTCTTCCTCGGGACGGTAGCATACGTGATGCGCTGGCTTGGAGGCGGTGACGTGAAGTTCGCCGCCGCCCTTTCCGCCTCGTTCGGCTATCCTGATACCGTGGCGTTTCTGCTCTATACATCGATCGCCGGCGGAATTCTTGCGCTGATCGTCTCGCTCGCACATGGACGTTTGGGTGCGACGACCGCGAACGTCATGCGCATAATGCAGCCGAACACCTTCCCCCAGGAGGCGCTCGCCGCGCCCCTCCAGCCGATGACGTTACCGTACGCGATCGCCATTTCTTGCGGAACGCTCGTCGTCATCCTTTCCCATACTATGCTTCCGTTCTTAAGGCTTCATTTGTGACCCCCCAGGGGTGGTTCGCCAAAGTGAACTTGAGTAAACGATCTTATGAACCGATTACTATGATCATCAGCCTGTTCAACTCAGAGAGATACGACATGCTTTCGTCCCGGTTGCTCGTTCTACTCACCTGTGTCGTTGCGAATGTGCGCGACCGCACATCAAGTTTGTCGAGGTTCACGACCATTGTCCCTCACTCACGCTTCCCGTTCCTGAGGCTCGCGCTATGAATTCCCGACGTACCGTCCTCCTCGTGGCACTCATATTGGCGTTGGGATCAGGATTCCTAGCGATCAGGTATATGCAGTCTCTGCAACCGAAGGTAGAACCCCAGGTGGAACTCCGGTCCGTCGTGGTCGCCGTCCGCTTGATCCCGCCCCACACCAAGATCACGCCGGACATGCTGCAGGTCACTCAGGTTTCCGTCGATCGAATCGATCCGGATGCGTTCAGCGATACAAAGCAAATTGTCGGAAAAGTCTCGCTCATCGCTCTTCTGGAAGCCGGCCAGATTACGCACTCCGAGATCTCCGTTCCGGCGGACCTCGGTTTGACTGCAAGCCTCAAAGTCGGTGAACGCGCCATCTCGATCCCGATAGACCGGGTGAAAGACGTCTCCGGACTGATCCAGCCTGGCGATCGAGTCGACATTCTTGCGATTCCGCCCCGGGTGGACAACACGCTCCGCTCCTATGCGATCCTACGGGACATCCGCATTTTGGCCCTCGGTACCACGACCGAGCAAAACACCGGGGCTTCACCGGGCCCGGACTTTCAGAATGCCGGCACGGCAACGCTCGCGGTAACCCCACAACAAGCGAGCCTACTTGCCGCGGCCGATCTCAATACCACCCTGCGCTTCACCTTGCGCTCGCCGCTCGAAGCGGCCAACTCCCTTCCGCCGGAAATACTTGTCTTCCCGACGCCTAGACCGGCGCCCACCGAGAAGGCGAGCCCATCCGCCAAGGACTGCATTAGCCGGAAGATCGGCGTCATCGAGGGAGACCAACAGCACAGCGTTTGTGACGACATTCGAGATAAAGAGAAAGCGACCGCACCGAATGTGACCGTCATACGGATTGGGAACTAAGTGAATGCTCCAATAATCGCGCTGGTCAACGCCAAGGGCGGATCAGGAGCGACAAGCATCGCTGTTGAGGTGGCTCGGACGATTCGTCGCACCGGGTCGATCGCGATCGTCGATGCGGATTTGTCGGGCCGGCGAAACCTCGCGGTTGTGCTCGATGCGGTGCGGAGTTTCGACAATGCGCGAACGGCCGCAGTCTATTCGGTCATCCAGGCCAACGGCATCACCGCCGTCGAACTGACGGACAGTCTCGATAATTCCTACCTCCTTCGCTACGATGCAATCGACAAACTTGTTGATTCACTCGTCCAGCACGACGTCGTCCTGGTGGATCTACCGTCTCCGTTTAATGGACCATCGCGTCCGCTCGTCGCCCGCTCATCGCTCTTCGCCGTGGTCCTTGAGCCGAATCTACTCGGGACCGCCGCAGCCCGCTCGTTGATCGCTGAACTTACCAAGTTCGGAATTCCCTTACAGCGAATCGGCCTCATCACCAATCTTCGTAGTGGACGTGCGGAGATCTCGAAGAGCGATTTGGAACGGGCGCTGGGCGCTCCGGTTCTCAGTGAGATTCCGACCAAGGGTGATCGAGCCTATAGTCGTGCTTTTGATCTCCTCGCAAAGCGCTTTCTCGAGCTCAAACCCGAACCGCCGATTGACAAGCTACGTGCTTCCAGCGGCCTTCCCCCCAGCGGCGAACGTCGTCAAAATAGCGCCGCGAACACGGGGAATTTGAATCCGAGCGAAAAGGCTACCGAGGAAAACGCAAAACGCATTTTATCGACACGTGATCGTCTGAAGATCGACATCCATGAAGCCTTAGCCAAACGAATTGACATGGTTGCAACCAGTCGCGCGCACAATGATTCTCAAAAACTGGCCGAACTGCGATTGCAGATCAGCGAGATCACGGCCCAACTGCTTTTGGAACGTTCCGATATCGAATCGGTGGAAGATCGTGCCGAACTTCGTCAGGAGATCATCGACGAGGTTCTGGGACTTGGTCCGCTTGAGGACTTGATGCGTGACGAGGCCGTCTCGGAAATCATGGTGAATGGACCCGACAATATCTATGTGGAGCGCGGCGGAAAGCTGACGCTCAGCTCCAAAA
>DASZHL010000080.1:0-10644 GCA_035937855.1 Vulcanimicrobiaceae bacterium | reverse complement strand
CGTTCCCAACTGCTCGACTTGGTTTGGGGCATCGATCGCGACGTCGTTCCCAATACCGTCGAAACGTATGTGTCATATCTGCGTGCCAAAATCGACAGCGGCGAATCGGTGAAGCTTATCCAGACTCTGCGCGGCGTGGGTTACGTCATGCGGAAGACCCCATAAGTGAGTCCGCGCTTCGCTCGTCGCATTTTGGCGTTGGCAAGCTTCGAGATCGCGATTGTCTTGGCGATGCTGATCTGCGGTGTAGCGATCTTCGCGTTCGGTTCGTATGTTCGCTCGATCGAGAGTGAACTCGACACGACGCTCGCGCAGCTCGGGCAAACATTTTCCGGGATCGCCGTTTCACCCGATGCGCGTCCGGCGGGGCAAATGATTGCCGCGCGGTTCTTGCGCTCTGACGTCGTGGTGGTGCTGATCGACGCGCAGCGGCGGGTCGCCGTCTTTCGTCGTCGTCGTACGGATCCGCAAGCGACGATTGAGATTCGAGCGCCGGGAGACGCCGCCTCCGATCCGGCCGCGTCCGGTCCTTTCGCCCAGCCGATCTTGGGTTTGGCGACGGCATTCGGTTTACGGCCCGAGCGTCTTCGGATCGGCTCGCTCACAATTATCGTCAAAGAAAGCGACGCCGCGCTCAGCGCGACCGCCGGCGCCTTCGCGTTACCGTTCTTCCTTACGCTCTTCTTCGCAATTCTCGTCGCGCACGTCGTCGCACGGATTCTGACTCGGCAGATCTTGCAGCCCTTGGTTGACGTAACGGTTGCGCTCGAACGTTTCGCCGCGGGAGATTTAACGCCTCAACCAATCGCCGTGGATAGCCGCCAAGACTTCGGTTCCCTCGCGCTTGCCTACAATGGGGCGATCGCCCAGATGGAGCGTGCATTTGCTGAGCGTGAGCGGGTGAATGCGGCGATGCGTCAATTCATCACCGACGCGGGACATCAATTACGAACGCCGCTGACGGTCATCCGCGGATTCATAGCGATTCTGCGCAAGGGGGGCTTGCGGACGCTTGAAGATCGCGAGCATATTCTTGAGACGATGAACCGGCAAAGTCAAATCATGGGATCGTTAATCGAAAAACTGATGCTGCTCGAATCCTGGGATCGACACGACGCCGCCTTGCCGGTCGAACCGATCGATATTGCGCAACTCGTCGCCGATGTCGTCGCGCCGATTGCCGAGGCGATTTCCGGGCGCATCTTGCGCGTTGATGCTCAAACGGGTTTGCTCGTTTCGATTGATCCGTCCGATTTCGCGCACGCGCTCACCAACCTCGTCGATAACGCTTTGAAATACACGAACGGAGAAATCGACGTCCGAGTGTACTCCGATGCGGAGAACGTGGTGATCGAAGTGTGTGATCGTGGTCCGGGAATGTCCTCCGACGAGGTTCGGCACGCTTTCGATCGTTTTTATCGCGGAGCGCGTCGCGACGTCGAGGGGTCGGGCCTCGGCTTGTCGATCGCCAAACGCGCAATCGAGCGCGCCCACGGCACACTCGATTTCATTACCGATCCCGACGCCGGATCAGTCTTCACGATCCGCCTTCCTCGCGCGCAACTTCGGAGGCGAGAGCCCACGATTCGATAAGGGGCGATACCAGGCGATACCAGCGGAAAAGGGAGGCGGTATGGGCTAAATCAGAGGTGCCTTACGTGAGTAAAGCGTTGGCGAGATTGATGAGGCGGAATTGCGTCGGCGTGCCGTTGAGCGGGAGCAAGGCGGCTTTGGCGCGCTCGATGTATTTGGTGATCGCTTCGCGCGTGCGGGTGATACCGCCGAATCGTGCGATACCTTCGATTAAGAATGCGATGCGTTCGGCTGTCGCGGCGGAATCATCGCCGTGATAGCAGCGAGCAAGTTCTTCGCGGAATTTCTGGTCGGCTTGTTGGAGGGCGAGGATCAACGGCAGAGTCATTTTGTGTTCGCGCAGATCGTTGCCCGTGGGCTTACCGAGTTCCGTCTCATTTGAGGTCAGGTCGAGCAGATCGTCGGCCATCTGAAATGCGATGCCGTAGGCACGGCCGAAGTCTCGCAATGCTCGAACGTTTTGGGCGGAACCTTTGCCGGCGATCGCTCCGCACTCTGCGGATGCGGCGAAGAGCGCGGCGGTCTTTTTGCTGACGGTCTCGGTGTAAACCGATGCCGTGCACGTGAGGTCTCCCACCGAGCGGAGTTGGTCGACCTCGCCGTCGATGATCTCGGCGAGCGTCGCGGAGAGAATATACGGAATCGGCGCCGGGTAGCTCGCCGTTACATTCTTAAAGATCCAGGCTAGCAAATAATCTCCGGCCAACACGCTGACGCGATTTCCGAAATCGACGGCGGTCGTATTGACGCCGCGGCGTTTGTCCGCGCGATCGACGACGTCGTCGTGAATAAGCGTCGCGACGTGGATGAGTTCCATGTATGCGGCGAGTGCCAGATGCTCACGCGGGTCGGCGCCTTGCGTTTCCGCGGCAAACAGCGTTAAGCTCGGTCGCAGGCGTTTTCCGCCGGCGGCGATCATCCGTCGAACGGCTTCGGTGATGACCGGGTTGTCGGTCGTGAATTCCTCTCGGAAGAAGGTTTCGATGAGGGCACGCAGATCGAGTTCCGTCGGCGCCGCGTTGGGTACCTTTACAAGCTCGATCACCGTGCGCCCACATGGATGGCTACCGTGCCGCCCGCTAGGCGCATGAAACATGTGTTGCGGAATCCGGCACGGGTGAAGTGTTCTTGCAATCCCTCGGCGCCGGGAAAATTCGTGAGCGAGTTCGGCAAGTAGCGGTATGCGCTTTTTGAGCCGCCGACCAATCCTCCGATGAGTGGAACCATCCCGTAAAAATAGAGATTGAACGCCCGGCGCAAGAACGGATTCGGAGCCTTGGAGACGTCGAGGTTGACGAAGCGTGCGCCCTCCTTGAGCACGCGGCGAACCTCGCGTAACGTTGCGTCGAGATCGACGACGTTCCGCATCGAGAAGCCCATGATCGCGCCGTCGAAGCTTGCATCCGAATACGGCAGAGCAGTCACGTCGCCGACCGAGAAGGCAATGCGCTCGCCGTGCGCTTCGTGCGCAGCCCGACGCCGCGCTCCTGCGAGCATCGGCTCGCAGAAGTCAATGCCGTCAATCCGCAAGCTGGGGTCCGTTCGCGCGAGGTGGAATGAGAGGTCTCCCGTTCCGCAGCAAAGATCGACGATGCGCCCGCCGGGCGGGGCCGCGAGTTCACGGACGGCGCGACGGCGCCAGCGTTCGTCCAGGCCTGCGGTGAGGAGGCGGTTCGTCGCGTCGTAGCGTGGAGCGATGGTCGCGAACATCTCGCGGACATACACGGCTTTGTCCATGGTGAAGCTCAGCGGTTTGAGGAGCGTCCGGCTTTCATCGCTTTCCGGATCGGCGAATCCTCTTCGGTTGCTTCCTTCGGCTATCGTTCGTATGAGCGCTACCCGAAAAGCCGCCGAGCGTTCTCGCTCGTTTTGGTGATGACTTCGTCGAGTTCGATCCCGAAGAGCGTCGCGAGTGTACGCGCGGTCTCGATGAGGAAGGCCGGCTCATTGCGCTTCCCACGATGGGGCATCGGCGCCAGATAGGGGCAGTCGGTTTCAAGGAGGAGATGATCGAGCCCGACCTTCATAATCGCCTCGCGGAGGCCGGAGGCGGAGCGGAAGGTGGCGACTCCGCCGATTCCCAAGGCGAACCCGAAGTCCTTGACGAGCGTTAGGGCTTGCGGAGCGTCTCCGGTAAAACAATGGACTACGCCCCGGGCGCCTGGGGGGAGTTCGGTGCGCACGATCTCGCAAAAATCGTCGAAAGCTTCGCGCTGGTGAAAGATCATTGGGAAACCGTGCTCGCGCGCGAAACGGAGCTGCGCGCGGAAAATCATGCGCTGGCGCTCACGGGGGCTGTGATCGTAATGGTAATCCAAGCCGATCTCGCCGATTGCGACGGGTCGGAGCCCGTCGTTGAGCAGAGCCGCGAGAGCGGATGCCGGATCGTCAGGGGCGTCTTTCGCTTCGTGGGGATGGATGCCGATCGCAACGTCGAGATCGTAGCGCCGCGCCGCGTCTATAGCCCGCCGACTATCGGCGAGGTCGCAGCCGACGGTGATGATGCGAGCGACGCCCGCCGCGTGCGCGCGCGCGATGATTTCGTCACGGTCGGCGTCGAAGCTGGGGTCGTGGATGTGCGCGTGCGTGTCGATCATCATGCCTTTGGCGATTCGCCCGATATCCCGTCTGCTCCGTGTCGCGCTCCTAGAGCGGTTTGCAAGTTGATGTGGCGAGGCGCCGCGACCCGCAGTGTGCAAGAGCACATAAGGGGCGCGGCAACGACGTCCACATCAGCTTGCAAACCGCTCTAGTGCGTTTCGGCGCGAGAACGGCGTGAAATGAGCGAACTCCCCGAAAGACGTCGTCTCCGCCGCATCTGGCGGATCGCACTTGTGCTTTCCGCGGCGCTGCACTTCCTCGTCGGTATGTTCGTCATCATGCTTGCCCCGGTGTGGGTTCGGTCGATCGTTCCGCAACCGCATCCAACGCCGCTGCAATTCGTGACGCTTTCGGATGCGACCTCAATTGCGCGTCGCGCGGTACCACTTCCACGAAATGTTCCACGAAATGCAGGGCACCCCGCTCATCCGCGTGTCGTTCCCGTGCATCCCGCGCAGGCCCATCCGCTCGCGCAAGCGCCAAAGCCGATTTCGCGGCCCACCAGCGAACCGACGCCTCGACCGCGTCCGGAATACTCGCTTCCTCCGACGCCGGCGCCCATTGAGAAGACTCCGGCTCCAAGGGCGATCGCGCAAGCACCGCGCTCTTCCTCGGCGTTCACTTCAGAGCAACTTGCGCAGATGCAGCGTGACTTTGATTCGGAGATCGCCGCCGCGCGCGGTTCCGAAAATCCGTTGCGCGTACCACCCGCGACTCCTGCGGCACCAAAGCATTATTCCGCTGCCATGACGGGGCTGACGCGGGAATTGAACGGAGAACAGGGGCTCTGTTATCCGATACGTCAATGGTATTCTGCGGGATATGATTATTATTACGTGAGTTGCAACGTCGTGCATACCGACGGAACGTACGCACATGAAGCGGTTCCGTGGCCGATCCGTTTTCTGCCGTATGCCGATCCGTTTAATGGGTCCTATCCGCATCAATCGGCATTGCCGGGGCCTTTACCGGGATGGCGTCCTCCGTCGGGTGTTGTTATGAGTGAGGATCTCGGAGAATATGCGCGCGCACATGGGGGGTCGTGGTAAGCGCTCGCTGGGAATATTCAGAAAAATACTAAATGACTGATGCGAACGTGCCGTAAAGGAAAGAAAGACGATCTCGCAGCGTCCTGCCCCGAGAAAGGATCCTCATTCCATGCCGACGCGTGTAGCCTTGCTCCTCATAGCGACCGTCCTCCTCTCCGCTTGCGCGGGAAAAGCGAGAAGCTTAACCCCAAGCGTTTCCGGCAACTCGGCGCAGTCGCAAGCCGAGGAGGCTGCAGCGGGTGCCGATGCGATGGGAACGCCTGCAAAAAACGTGAGCGATCTGGATAGCGAATTGAACAGTCCCGTTTCGGCTCAAATCAGCAGTGCCGGCATCGTCCACGGTCTCGCCGTAGCTCTGGGCACGTGCCATAGCGGAGAAGAATTCCTCGCTCCCGATACGAATAACGACGCGAATTCCACCGAAACGAAGTATTTTTATGACAACGCCTGTACGGAGCTTGCGCGTGACACCGTACGGATTTATACCGCGACGGGAGCCGGTTCTGAGACGGTGAATCGAACGACGCAGCTCTTTGCGCCTCTTAGTAGCGTAGCCGAAGCCGTGCGAACTGATGCGGTTGCGATCAACCAAGCGCAATTCGACCAATACGGTTTCCCGATCGCCGCCGTCGGCTATGCGCGTATCGCGGTTGGACAACTCGCTCTCTCCGGTGTGAATACGATCGCCTCCGACGAAGAGCTCGTGATGGTGCCGTCGTCGGGCTCGAGCAACGCGTTCTGTATGGATTCCGCAGGCTTCAACGTGGTGGGTATTGCATCGTTGAGCGAAACCACCGGCTGGCAGGGCGGTGCTTTCACCGGCGGCACGCGGACGGTCAATACCAACGGAACGATCATCTACGCCGCGACCCACATCGGAAGCGACTTCAAAGGTGCGATCGGATCACTCTCGATTGCAACCGGCACGCAAAACACGACGTGCCCGATCACGACCCCGAGATTCACACTCGCCGGCGGAACGTTGACGTATGCGTACAACATTCCACTCAGCATTACCTACCTCCACGGAGTCATCACCAATATCACGATCACCAATGCGACCCTTTCCAATAGTGATGTCCTCAACGTTACAACAAACGCAGCTCTCGCTCCCTCAAATGCTGACTTCATTAGTGGATCGATTGCAAAATCTACGGGAACAGTGATAGCGACCTTCTCCACGGACGCCTTCGGCGACGGATCGCTGACGGTGAATTCAAGTGGGGATCAGTTTAACATCAACGATTGGCACGTCATCCGTTAACCCCCACAGCGAAGACGAAGGAGGACCAACGAAGCGCTGTGAAAGTATCCGGTGTATGAATGCATTTCGATAATAGGATAGCGCTGCTTTAGGGCTAATTCGAGGGTGCGCTCACGGCTGAATGCGACCGTTCCCAAATCGGTGAAAGGATTTGGCCCGAGATTGACGGGACGCACGAAGGCAAGCCGCGTAAATCCGCCGCATGCGTCGGCGTTGATGCGGGCAAGCGTTATCTCAAGAAGATATGGGTCATCCCAGATAGCGGCGTACTCGGGAATCCGGGGAAACTGTGGATCATCCCACTGCGCGAAGCCGTGGAGAGTGACGTGTTTCTCTCGAAGATAATATCCGAAAGACGAGGCCGCAAAGTCGGGCGCGACGATCCAGAGAACGTTCGAATCCGCAAAGAGTGGGGCGGCGGCTTCGACCAATGCGGGGAAGCCCGTCTTGGGTATCCTCGTATATTTCACGCTCGTTGCGATTGCCAAGCACGCCGTCGCGATTACGAGCCCTCCAAGACAATAGCGCAATGCTCGGACGGGATACCCTCGGGCGCTCATTCCCTCGAAGATCCGTCCAAGGAGACCGGCATACAGCACGCAGACCAACGGCGCGAAGGGAACGAAATACCGATCGAAGCTAAATCCCGCCAGGGCCAAGACGCTTAAAACGATGCTCAGCATAAGGACCACGAATGCGAATGATCGTTCCTGCCTTACACGATCCAGCGAACGATCCCGTGATGGGGAACGCATCGTTCCGTACGCCGCGACTGCGGCAACCAGCAGTAATATTGTTGCAATCGCGTTGCCGGGGTGCACTCCGAACCACAAACGTAGCCATGGAGCAAACGGTGAGTACCAGCCGATCGCCCCGAATACGACGCCGATCCGATCCGATGCCGTGGATACGGGAATCCAAGGCGTCCCCGAGTGCAAATGCACCAGTGCAATCGGTAGCCACGGAAGAAACGATGCGGCGATCAGCGCATACCCGCTTATGAGCACCCACGGACGCACGACAATATGACGGCGAACGACGAGCGTGCTCAGCAGCGATACTGCGAGGACGACGATCCCAAGATAGTGCGTCCAGATCATGGCGATCGCGACGATGATCCAGGCCGCCGACGTCCGAAGCTTTCCCCCAAAGAGCACCCGCTCGTAAAGCAGGATGCACACGGTCGTAAGGCACTCCATCATAGGGTACGGGCGAAGGTTGTTGGAATAAGCGATAGCCTGGTAGCAGATCGCCATGAGGAACAGTGCCCCGAGCGCAACCGGACGAGATGCGCAGCGACGCGCTAGCGCATACGTTGCAATGACCGCCGCCATGCTCCAAAAGAAGGAGAAACTTTTCAACGCCGTGGCGCCGAATCCGAAGAGATGCGCCCACCCACGCACGAGAAGAAAAAACAGCGGTGGATGGGCCTCGCTCACCCGGATGTGCTCGATCATCCCACGCAAACTCGGCGCCGTAATGTCGAAATAGGTCAATCCTTCGTCCGCTACGATACCTTCGGAAAGCAAGCGCAGGCGCAACCAGACGGCGCCCGCGACGATGAGCGCGAAAATCAGTACAGGTGCAAAATAAAACCGTTGAGTCCATCGCTGACGCTTGAACAAGGAAATCATCAGCGTGCACGTTTGCGTTTGGAAAGGAGCGCATAGAGTTCAGCGCGTTCGCCATAACCTCGTCGAGCGAGGTCGCGGGCGATTGTCGGGAGGGCTTCTCCCCGTGCGATCGCTGCGTCGAGAATTTCATCGAGATCGTGCGCTTGCTCTTGTTTCAGTGTTGATTGTTTGCGAGGCGCGAGGACGATGACGAATTCGCCGCGCGGCGTTTCTCCAAGCCCGGAACGTACTTGAGCAGGCGTTCCAAGGATTTGCTGTTCGAAGAGCTTAGTGAATTCGCGGACGACGAAGATCTCGCCGTCGGGGACGATCTCTTCAAATGCCGTGAGGCTGGCGAAAATGCGATGCGGAGCCTCATACCAGACCGTGGTCGTTCCGCCGTCAAGCGCATCTCTGATCGCCACTTCGCGCTCTCGTTTACTTCGCGGTAGAAATCCGGCGAAGAGGAGACGCCGCAGGTCGAATCCCGAGAGAACCGCGGCACAGATGAAGGCGCTCGCTCCCGGGAGGACTTCCACCGAGATCCCCGCCGCGCGTGCCGCATTGACAAGCTCTGAGCCCGGATCGGATATTCCCGGCATCCCGGCGTCGGTAACGACGGCGACGCTTGAACTCCGAGCCTGTTCGACGAGATACGCGCGTGTCGTCTCGTTCGTATGGCCATGAAAGGATGCCAAGCGTTTCCCGGTGATCTCGTACGCGGAGAGAAGTCGTCGTGCAACACGTGTATCTTCAGCAACAATCAGGTCCGCATCGCGAAGCGCGTCGAGTCCTCGGAGCGTCATATCACGAAGATTTCCCAGCGGCGTCGGAACCAAAATCAACGGCATATCGCCGTTTTCCACAACCAAGCCGCAAAGCCCACCACATCATCCCGATTCCCTTGGTTTGTCAGCCCGTCTGATTGTGAGAGGGCCAAAAGTGGGTTGATTCTTGAGCGGCGAAGCGTACCTCTACCCATCTTTCGTCAACCCGTTTGATTGTGGAAAGGCCAAAAGTGGGTTGATTCTTGTCGTAGGCGAGGAGCCTAGCGGCGATGCGTACCGCAGTACGTGAGCCGCGTAGCGACGACGCATACGGCAAGAAGCAGCCCGCTTTTTCAGAAGCCGCCGGGACCGCCGGAGGGCCCCCCGCCACCCGAGTCGCAACAACCGCCGGGGCCACCGGACCACCAGACATACCACGGGCCTACCGTCGGTGTTGACGCCTTATAGGGAGAAGGTGTCGGAGTTACCATCGGCGGGGCGGTGATCCATCCCGTATTATCCGTAATTTCCGGCGTGGGCGGCGCGAGGATCGGAGCGGGTGTGAACTTATTGTTACAGTTCCCTGCGTAAGACGGCGGTAGCGGCGCAGACCATGCTGAGAAAGGGAGGGGCGTCGCAATGACGGTCGACGAATCGAAGGTATCGGTTACCTCACCCGACTTGAGAGACCAGTAGATCGGCGAGCCGAACTGATTCTCGTTGAGACACACGAGGAGTGTCGTAAGATCGGGAGATCGGTAAAACGTCTCTTGCGCGCTATTACCGACAGAAGTGGTCGCGCTGTTGCCCAACATTGCCTTAATCTGGGTCGGAACGTCGGCCAAGACGGTGACGCTCTCATGACTTGTGTCGATGAGGTAATCCCGGGTGAACCCCAGGCTCGCGGTAAGCGGCAATCGTGGTCCGGTGCAGCTGGCAACCACGGCGTTCTGGGGCGCCCAGAAGGGTTGTTGGCTGACAGTCACTCCCCCGCCGACGCTCCCGCCCCCGATGAGCGCGGGTGGGGGTGTGCCGCAGAACGGCGTCGGTGGACCTGCCGTCGGGAAATCGACCGTCGTGTAGAGGGTGCTGAGCGAATAATCTTGGTAAGCTTGTGACTGTGCGGCGAGGACCCCACCGTAACGCACGTCGAGCTGAGAACGCTCCAAAAGCGTACCTTCCTTCATCGCCCAGATGACGCCGAAGAACGCGAGCAAGAGAATCGGCAGCGCGACCGCCGTTTCTAAAAGTGCTTGTCCCCGTGAAGCACGGGATTTCATTGTGCTCATCGGTTTCGATCCTTTATTCATTATGGACAGACCTGACTTTGTGTCAGTGCTCCAAGAAAGGGAGGATATGGAATGGCGTTCCACCAACTCGTTTGAACCGAAAATTCGGGATCGACGACGTTCAGCGTATAGGTGTGCCCGGTTTGACTGTCGTTAAAGGGATTTCCTCCGAAATGCGTGTAGTACCACTCAACGTTATTGAAAGTGTCCCAATACTGAGTGATACCGTAACCCTCGTCGGGTTGATACCAGCTGTTGGTGTTCGGGTCGATGATCTGTCCGGGTTGGAGCCAATCTTGCTCGACCGAGACGGCCGTCGCCGTGCCGAGCGCCGAGATCGTTATGGCGCCGCCCTTGAAGCCGAAGAAGCTTCCCACGACGGAGATCAGACTCGGAACGTTTTTATCGCAGGCCGCGATTTCGACCACTATCGGAGCGAAGAGGGCGGTGTTAAACGTGGCGGCGGTT
>DASZHL010000079.1:0-32060 GCA_035937855.1 Vulcanimicrobiaceae bacterium | reverse complement strand
CCTCGACGGGCTGAAACAACCTACACGTCTTCCATCTCATCTTGCCGCTTCCAGGTGATCAAGACCAGCTATCCCACGCGTTCCTTTTCAGCGACGCGTTTCGTCACAACCTCCAAAAACGCGTCATAGCAACCATCAGCGACAGGAAAGCGAACGGCGGATTCGATTGGGAACGTGGATATGCATGGATCGAATTTCGCAACGCGGTGCGACGTGGCAAAAACCTTCAAGGCCGTCAGGGTATACACTAGCGGATTGATCACCGTCTGAGACCGATGGACTCAGCGAGATGCCTACCCTGCCGTTCGCTTCGAAGCATCACTCTCATTTTCCGCACGCCTGCTCGCAATATATCCAGAACCCATTAGGTACATCGCGATTAGCTCACACATGGCAAATACGCGCGACGACAGGCTCGGCGTACCAGAGCCCTTCAGACCTGATTCGACGTACGTCAAACTCGCCCCAAAAGAACGCGCAGACGACCTCGACGTTCCCTATCGCCCCCACAATCTTCCCCGTGAGCAACGATGATCCGAATCAAAGGGACTTGTAAAGATTCAACGAAAAACATTGGAAACGTACTATTCGGTGAGCGAGTAGGCTACTCCGGAGATTGGATTCGAGTGAACCCGACAATTTATCAGGAATTCGTACGGTTTCGATTAGACCATCTTGGTGCTAGCAACGCTCATCACGATTTCGAGCGTCTTTGCTTTCAACTCGCACGGAAGCGCATCGCCCCAAACCTGATGGAGGCGACCGGCCCGGTATCCGCAGGTGGAGATCAAGGGCGAGATTTCGAGTCGTACCGCACGTACTTGGCGGCAGCAATCGGTGAGGGCTCCTTCATCGCCAAGGCGAGTGGGGATTACATCGTCGCGGCGTGTACCACCGACAAGGAACCCGTTTCGAAAGTCGCCGAGGACCTCCAAAAGATATTTGCACGCGGGCCAAAGCCAAAGAACGTTTATTACTTCTGCACGGAGGACATACCAGTCGGCAAGCGGCATAACCTTGAAGACCAATGTCGCGTGAAATACGATGCGGCGTTGACCATCTTTGACGGGACGAACATAGCTGGCATGCTCGTTGACGAAGATACCCG
Organism: Vulcanimicrobiaceae bacterium; assembly: GCA_035937855.1. GTDB lineage: Bacteria > Vulcanimicrobiota > Vulcanimicrobiia > Vulcanimicrobiales > Vulcanimicrobiaceae > DASZHL01. Next base: position 30,952 of record DASZHL010000079.1, on the reverse strand, counting down.
TTGGATAGCGGAGCAGTTTCTCAACATCCCTGATTCGATCCGACTCGAACTTCCCATCGACGAAAAGTACAACGAACTCAAGGATAAATGGATCAGTGATCCTGCACCGCCGGCGAATTTTGCCGACTTCATTGAAATTAGCTCCGGTCTACGTACCGCAGCGTCCTCAGATCATGCAGCGGGGGATTTGACTTCCTGGCTCGACTTAATGAGGCCGTTCACCAATCTTCCAGAGCCAAAATGGCTGATTCAACGCGCCAGGTACGAGGTCATTATGGCGGAGTATCGCGGCAACCACACACTAGATCAAGTCCTCCCATTGTGGAACGCGTTCCTGGAGGATCTCACGAGTGACGGGCCGATTGAGGAAATTTCCGATGCCGCCATTCTTCTGTTACACGGGATCAACGCCGTCAATCTCCATCAGGCCACAATCAATGACGAAGATCTTCGAAAACATGTGGAAAATATCGCTAACAAAATCGACGACTATCTTACAAAACAGATTTCGATGAACGATCGGATAAGTCTCTTGGAGGCCAAGTTCCTTATTAGTCCCCTCGTCGCCTCTGCCGAGAGTTCCCCCGTTGATACCCTTGTGACAATATGGCAAGAGACCATCGAGCTTGCGCGACGGACTCCGTTCTCGCCGATTCGGCATATCGGCAAGGTGATGATGAAGCTGAATGAGCACTATGGGTCGGACATTCGAGTTCGACGAATGAACGCAGACGTTGATGCCTTGATTGCCGAGCGGACCGGAGAACATGAGACGGCGGATCGTGCAAAGCGTCGTGCCATCGAGCACATCAAGGCCGGTCGACGACTCGCAGCAATAGATGAGTTCCACCGGGTCAGACTTGGCTACTTTACGGAGGAGACCATCTTCGGTGCGATATTAGCGATGCTCCTTCTGAGTCAATTGTACGATGAACTTAAACTTTGCTACGCGGCGCGATATTATGCCGCAGTTGCACTGTTCATGGCGACAGAACATCCTAGCGACGAAACAAAGCGCCTTGTCGGAACGGCCGCATTTCGCCTGACTACAGCGCTATTCGCATCGGGCGAGGGGATTACGGCGCTTCATAGTTTTTCTCGTGCCCTAACACTTCACAATCGGACCGCACACGACCGAGATGATTGGGCGAAGCATGAGCGCGTTCGAGAGGAGGCCTTTCATACAATCATCTTTCGATCAATAACTATGGCACTTGCCCCGCACCTATTGCCGATGGTCGATGAGATCATCGATAAGTTGCCCTTGGATTCAGAACGCGATGAAATGAAATCGATGAGCGAGAAAGAGCCCTGGGGTACTATGAGCGAGGACGAACTTCGCGCAAAGATATCCGAAGAAATTGGACCTACGGTTTTCGCAGATGTCGGCGAGCAGAAGGCAATTGTTTGGATGGCGTTGGGAATTCGATGGACCATTCACTATGATGGGACCAGAGCATCGCAGTTGAAAGCGCTGGAACTCGCCGTCACTCTGCAGATCGTTCAGGCGGACTTGGCCCAAGTTGACTTGGTTATTATTCCTTCGGATGTGGAAATCGATCTCGCTCTCGAAGATGTCGCCGTTCCGACGGTCCAGTCAGTTCCAGGCAATAAAGGCACCCGTTGGAAAGTCTCGATGCCACGCAATATCGTGGGTATGGAGGCCGCAGAAATGGCACTGCACGCAATGTCCATCTCCGTAGTCGTTCTTCGTGAAATGAGTGCGCTGACCGACGACGAGTTTGACGCCATAATTACGAAACACATGGAAGGCGGTCTTCCGGGACGCGCACTTGCTGTTCGCCCAATTGGTGAAATGTTGTTGTTTGCAATTCCTGAGACGCTGGATCCTGATCGGTTGCGAGCTGAGAAACCCGTCACGCCATCAGACGCACCTTATTTGGAGGGTAAAGAAATAGCATGGCGCATGGATCCGGGACCCAACTACTCGAAAAAGCGAGCGGACATCGCACTAGAGAAACGATATCGGTACTTTCTTGCAGCGATTAAACGCACGCTTCCGCGTCTCCTAGCGGACGATCGCTGTCGCGGACTCATTCGGAAGATGCGTCAAGAAGGAATGCTTGACTGGCAAATTCTTTCCGTGCTCTCGAATCTGATCACGAGATGGCAGGAGTTTAAAATTTACGACCTTCCAAAGAGCAACGACGAACTCGTGGCAGCAACTCAGCGGATGAACTCGCGGATGCAACGTGAAGAAAATGAATCCGATCCCGACTTCGATCTCTCATACCTCACAGAGGAGACTCTTCGCAACCAGAAAATCGCACAGCCTCTTAGCGTACTAAAAGGGTGGGATCACACGACACGTCGACAAACACCAGATTTCAAAGCAATTCAGCGCCTCCTTGATGTTCGGTACCGAAATTCAATGGACGATATTCCTCACGATGATCCATTTTCCAACCTCTAGCTTGAAACGCGACTGACACACGGAAAATCCTACAGCAGCTTTCGCAATGGTGTCCGGCGTTCTCGCGAGAACGGACGGATCATTCCCTATCAAGGACTCGAGACAACTGCGATGAAGAACGGTTGGCGTATTCATAGCGAAAAGAATGTGTGAGTGCCTTGCAAGCTGATAGTCTGAGTCAATGTCAAGCCAGCGCTCTCAGATGATGTCCACTTCGAACGGCGCAATATCACTTGCGTCGCAAGAATGATCATAAGCCGCTTCGTATAGCGATGCGGCAGGTCGCGCAGGAGTGACTGCGATTTGGGTGGCGTCGGTTTCAGATTCCTCTCGAACGAAAACGCTGTCGGCGGAACCACAAGTGCCTGCGTCGATTCTACCGCGAAAAATCTCTGCGGCCGACGCGCCCGTGATCGTTTGCCTACTGCCTGCTCATACGAATCATAACTTCAGTACTCCAATATTATGGACGGCCCCCTCGGTAAACCAGAGGTTGCCATCGGGGCCAACGGTGATACCGTTCGGCAAAGCGTTGCCCGTGGGAAGCGGATACTCGGTAATGGCACCGGACGTCGTAATCCGCCCGATTGCGTTATTGCTTGTATCGGTAAACCAAAGTGCGCCGTCTGGGCCTGCTGTGATGAAATTCCCTTGGCCGATCGCACCTGCGCCCGAAAACTGGTTCATGATCGTGCCGCTCGTGCTTACCTGAGCGATGAGATTACCTTCGGCAACCCAGAGCGAGCCGTCACTTCCCGCGACGATATCTTCAGCAGTCGAGGGTTGGTTCGTGAACGTCGACGCGGAGAACTCGCTTGGCACGCCGCTGATAACCGTGCCGATATGTCTCGTAGCGATATCGGTGAACCAGATATTCCCGTCGGGGCCGAGCGCTACGCCCTGGATGTTCCCTCCACCTGGAGGGGTGACTTGGGTAATCGTTCCGCTCGTCGTAACGCTGGAGAGAGCGTCGGTCGAGCACTCGGAGAACCACGTTAGCCCGTCCAGTCCAGGCGCCAAGAAGTTTGTGAAGACATGGCCGGCCTGGTAGGTCGAAATCGTGGCTCCCGTCGTCACTTTACCGACATTGACGCTGTTATCGTCGCCCACCCAGATGTTCCCGTCTCCTCCGAGGATCACTCCGAACGGACTCTCCCATGAAGGCGATGCCGCCGGCATGGTGTGTCTCGTATACCCGGTGCCGTTGGGTGTGATGGTTGAGATCGCCGGAGACCCAGTGTAGTCTTCACTGAACCAGAGATTGCCGTCGGCTCCCGTAGCGATACCCCACGGTTCGGTGGCGGTGGTCGCGTACTCGGTAATGGTATGCGTTGCGGAATCTGTACGTAACGCGTTCGTGACGGCGACCGTGTACGTCAACGTGCCGTCGCTAATTGCAAGCGAACACCCGCTCGCGGAGATCGTCGTACCGCCGACCACCAGCAGAGTCGCCTTCGTGGGGCTGCCGATCGTGGGGATAATCGTGCCCTTACGCAGGATTCCAGTGCACCCAGAGGGAGTGGCGGTGAAGGTTGGGGTGCCGGAGGGTTCGCTGATCAACAAAACGTGCTGCCCCTCCGGATAGGTGTTCAGCGTGCCCGATGATATCGTGTAAAAGGTCGTCGGATTCGTAACAAAGAGCACCGGCGTGATCGTCGCATTTTCCGTTGCGCCGGAAATACCGTTAGTCGCCGAGGTGCTCAGCGAAACGCCGATCGAGTACCCTGGGACGGCAAGGCCATCGTACACGACCTGAACCGTGTCGGTTGCTTTCTGCACGATGACCGACGAAGCCGAGGTTCCGCCGTTGAGCTGCAATGATGCATGTCCTGATCCACCGCTTTCCGTCAGGGCTACAGTAATGGGATTGGCGAATGGGGAGTTCGTCGTGCCGGCAACGATCTGTTGATTCCCGAAATCGGTCGGCGTGATCGTCAAACCGAAATTCGTCGCTTGCGAAATAACGTTGACCGACGCGGCCTGGCCGCTGAGCCCGGCGATGACCCCGCCGATTCCCGCATTCACAGAGTTTGTCGTGTTAGCGGTGATGGTCTGTGTTACACCGGCTGTTCCCAACGCATGCGCGCTCGATGGGATCGAGCCGCCGCTCGGCGCGGTGTCGTAGAGCGTAAAGACAAAGTCATCGGAGCCGGCCGGCGCAGTGATCGGAACCGTGCAGCTCCGATTACCGAGTGCCGTCACGCACGCGGAACTGCCTCCTGATACGTCCGTAACCGTCGTTCCTAATGGGGTCGTGTGATTGGTATCACTATGCGCGTAGCTGACGACTTTCACGCCGTTTGTACTCGGCGAAACGAAGTTTGGGCGCTTAGCGCTTGCCGCAGTACTTGTATTCGCAATAACCAGCTTCATGGTGACATTCGGCGAGCCCGAGTTGGGCGCCGCGCCGTGGGGGCCGTTCGGAAGCGACGACGTGCCGCTTCCACCGCTGCATGCCGACACGGAGAGCCCAAAAACCACTGAAAGCCCAAGAATGCCGAGCCGCATACGGTCACCTCACGAAACTTGGTTTATAACTCAAGTGCGCCAAACTCGATCATCTCTCCCGCTTCCGAGGGAAAGTCCGCGAGCAGCGAGAAGCGCGGCCAATGATTCAACGTGCAGCCTTCATTGGTTCCTCGTTTGCTCTTGCAGCCGACATAGCGGTAGCTTCTTCGGCGAAAGGCGAGCCGATCGGCCTGGTCGAGACCACCGAGGAATTCGATCTTGCGGCCTTCACCAAGCTCGTTTCGCGGAGCGCATACGTGCGGCAAGTCTGGGACGCAGGCACACTCCACCCGCAGATTCTGGGAGGCGTGAAGAGCGCGCTCAATGGGCTGCAGTTCGGCTTCGGGATCCCGCCGAATCAAATCGCGACCGCCTTCGTCACGCACAAAGAGTCGAATCTCTTGCTTTATGACGATACCGCATGGAGCACATACCAACTCGGCCGGCTCTTCGACGTCAAGGACCCCACGGGGGCCCTCGTCACCACCAATATCTTCGCTCCCGCGCGAAGCACGCAAACCAATAGCGATCCGAATGACGTTCGCGGCTTCTATCAGGACGCCTCGATTTCAACCTTGCAGGCGCGCGGGGTAGTGTTCTTTGCCTGCAACACGGTACTCGTGCAGCACGCGCAACAAATCGCAAACGCCGGCACGGCTCGAAACCAAACCCCGGCCGAGGTCGCACAGCAGCTGAGGAAGCATTTGCTGCCGAAAGTCACGCTCGTTCCGTCGGGCGTCGCTGCGGTTGCCTATTTGCAATCTCGCTTCCACTACGCATATGGAACGCAACAGTGAGCCGCACAGGAGCCCGCGTGTCGACGCGAAAACGCTTTGAATTGAGCTAGTCGCTGGAGGTTCTATGTCTCACCGTCGCTTTGTTCGCCTGCTTGTGCTCGTGTGGGTGAGCGGAGCACTGGCAGCTGGGTTCGCGGCATGTACGTCCACATCGCAGCCGGCGATCGGAACCCCGGTCGTGAACATCACTCTTCCAGGGTCCGGCACGACTCTCGCACTCGCGAGCGTCGGCGCGTCAGGAACGTTGACCGCATCCGAGCCCGGCTATACGGGTATTTTCACGGCAACATCGTCGAACGTCAACGTAGCGACCGTTTCCCCGGCTAGTACCCAGGCGTCTGCCCACCAACGCGCAGTAGCCGCCAATATTGTTCATGCGAATGCAGCCGCAAGCGCAACGTTCACGGTGACGGCAGTCGGATCCGGTTCTGCCGTCATCTCCATAGCCGACGCGAACTACCACATTTCCACGATCACGGTAACGGTGTCCGGTGCATCGGCGACTCCGACTCCGACTCCGGCGGCTTCGCCTGCTTCGATCGCGTTCACGGCTGTCGCACAGACCCAACCGGTGACGGTGACCGAGACGGGTTACAGCGGCGTGTTTACTGCGGCCTCGCAGAATACCGCCGTGGCAACGGTTTCGCCCGCATCAGGAACGAGTTTCACCATTACGGCCGTCGGTGCAGGTAGTACAACTGTGACATTCACCAATTCGGTCGGCAGTGTTGCGTCCGTTACCATCAGCGTCACGATCACAAGTGGAGTCATCTCCATCAGGAAATAGCCCGACGCTGTTGGGCCGATTCTTTCTGTCGAACGATCTTCGCGGCGCGCCGCGGTTCCTAATCGCGATTACTTGTGGCCGATCAAGGCGAGCGTTACACTTCGCGGATATTCGAGTCGTCCGTCGCGTTTCTCGACCATGCTGACACGTCGAAGCACTCGGAGGAGACTCGTGACGGTATGGAAAATACCTGGAGGAAATATGGAAATTGCAGGGAATTCCTCCAAGCAACGGTGAGGCAAAGAAAAAGGATTAACGAACGATGAACGTTTCCGAACTGATCGAGCACTTACGCACATTTCCGCCGGATTTGCCGGTATTGGTCGAAGGCTATGAAACCGGCTGGGATCGCATTCACAAGCTTCGAGAGACGGCGATCGTGCGTTTCGACAAAGCCCGTGAATGGGACGGCGAATACCGTGAGGCAAGCGAAACCAAACAAACTGGAACAGCCGCGCTCTTGATCGTCGGCCTCCGAGGGGAACTACGCTAGCCGGAACGCTTTCCTAACGGATGGAACTCTGTTTTTTCGAAGATTCCATCGATGGTCGTTGTCGAAGGAGTATATCCTCCCTCCTGAAAGAAACCGAGGCATTCTTGAGTATGCTCATAACGCTATCGGTGATGCCGACTTGCGTCGGTTCATGTATACGGCAGTATGAGAAAAATGAGACTCCCCCTCGGACAAGCTCTTGCGCACTTCTCGGAGCAATCCTCTTGACGCGAACCTCATGATTAAGTTGTTCAACGAAGTACGCTAGTCGCGTACCTAATTCCTTCGCGTCGAGTTTCATGAAGTTTATAGGATTCCCCTTGAAAAGGCGCGTAATTCCGTTCACATATCCTTGCTGAATCTGAGGAGACATTTGGCACCAGGCGGCGACAAGATCCTTGTTTGGATGATCCACAACCCGCGATATTAAAATTTCCATCTTCCGTCCATTTAAACCGTCTTGAATTGCGTCAAGGGTGAGGCGAATCTCGTCGACGACCCAATCTAAGAAGGCACCTCGCCGTCGACCGTACTCGAATAATGAGCGAACTCCATCGATAGTGCGATGAAATGTAAAAGGAGACATCTTATGAGAATCCACACGCTTGAGATACTCTTCACTCCAATTAGTGACGTCTATGGACCTCACGTCAACCAATGCAACTGCGGCATCCTTAACGAATTGGATCACAGGAGCGATACATGGTGAATTGAAATTTTCACGACACCAACCTTCAACGAGTTCGCGTTCCCCTTTTCGCAATGATTCCGTAGGGGGGTTCGAATAACGGAGGGTTAACCGCCCCTCCTGCGCCTCTAGTGCAGACTTCAAGACCATTGCCGCGCGAGAATCAATAAACTCGCGAGTTTGTGCAAAGGTGAAAAGCGATCTCACGGCTTGGAAATGATCGAGTACCGTCCGAAAGGACCATACTCTGTCCAATATTTTCTCCTCCAGACGAGTCGTCCAAGCCTCAATGTGCTTACAGAGAAGCGCTGGATCGGAGGTTGCAACAATCTCTGGGGAATCTTCCAGGAAACGTTCTACGGCTTTGTGAAATATCGCGGACCTTCGAACCTGCTCCTGGCGCCAAGCGAAAATGAGAGGTTCATCTTTTCCGACTCTCATACTCAAAGGGGTTTCATCATTTAGCTGCCGACGTTTGACCTTTTCTCGTAGTTCGTCAAGAGCAGAGCGCGCAGCAGAGACTATCCCAAGCGAGAGGAACCCATGATCAAGACCATATTCAAAGAAGGATCGTACTCCCGAGAGATGCTTTCTGACGGTTACTGAAGAGCTTTTTTCGACGTCCCTTCGGTACCATTCATTTATTACTTTTTTCGTATCTTTAAATTCGTCCTTTGTTATGTTGGACTCGGACTCGATTCCTTTGATAAACTGAAACACCGGCCCGAAAAGATGCGAGCGCTCTCTGTTCTCATCACACCATACTTTGAGGAGCGGGTACTCAACTCGTCGAAGGAACTCTTCGGGGATTTTCGGCTCCGCAAGCTTGAGTGCATCCTCTCCGTTTTTCAGTACGACGATGGCAGCATCGACGACGTCACGCGAAAGCAGTCCGCTCATTCGTCCATACATCAACAATGATGTAACCGCCTGGGTACGATCCAACAAGGTATCTTTGGCCATACCCTTATCTTTCATTTCCGCAAAAAGACCGTTCGTCCATCGATGGATTTGCAAGCAAAGGATTGCCGTATTCGACGCGGTGATATCAATCGGGTTATCGCCCATCGAATTTAAGAAATGCTTGATTCCTCGAACGCGATCATCATTCCGTCCATGGAGGTGAAACCATCCCTGGAGAAGCGTTTTCCCAGGAAATCCCTCGAGAGCAGAGGGGAGAACAATGTTTTCCGGCGTGAGCGCTGTATTCGCTCGCAAAGAGATTCGGTGATCCGGGGGGATCTCCGCAGAAGCGCTGAATGCTCTAGACGCTCGTGGAGAATACCTTTCAGGAGTGGCAGTCGGTTGTACCTTTGTTGCCGAAGTCGAGTTGGGCGTGATCGCTGAAATGTACTCGACGGGAGTACTTCTTTTTCTTTCAGGGAGGCTACCCGCCACGTTCGGACGAATACTTGGCCCCGCAATGCTTCTCTCCACTTGTTTCGAATCGGGATCCGAGCCGAGAGGATATTGATCGGAAGGACCTTCGAATGCGAGGAGCACGCGATCAAACAAATCCAAATTTTCATATGATGAATCTTTTCGGAACTGTTGCCGATAAACCCAAAGAGTTTCCTGTGCATGCCGATCGGCCGGAGTCGGGGAACGTGCGGATTTTTCACGACTTGAATCATATCGCTCTGCGATTTTCTGACGAAATGCATCAAATTTTTCTTTTAATTCGTGATAACGGACCAAATACGGGCTATCGACGAGAGCGATACCCTGCCGCACGGCTTCGGGAAGAAGGTAGTCCATAAATGCTTGTGCGACTTGATTCGTGCCGTCAATCAAAGGAACAATGGTTTTCCCCCATTCTCTTTTTTCCGCAGCTAGGACAAGCAGCAACCAGATCGCTCCAGGGTCATGCGACCCTTGGCGATCAAACGTTCCATCATTAAGAAGGAGGAGCCTCTTTCCGGTATCGGCTATGCATGGACGACTCGATTCAGTGCGCGATTCGGAATGAACCTTTCGGTACACGACGAGGTTTGGCGAGCGCTCGATAGTGAATACGCTCGACAGGAAGTGATTTCCCGCTACGCTCGAAGCATTGCGAATCTGCACCTTTCCCGAGCCATTGCTCGCGAGAAAAAACTCCGGCTTTGGATCAATTAGAGGTCCTCCATCGAGCGATACCGGACCTTCGGCGAGCGCATCAGGTGGTCCAGCGATAGCACATATCTTTCGCGCAAAAAGGGTATCGATCTCGTGGTTAATGAGGAGAATTCCTTGCTTTCGCAAGATACTCGTCGCGAGCGCGATAAACTTTGGATCCCCTTCGAGAGTGATCGCTTTTGAGTAATCCTGCGCATATTCCCCGGCAAGCGCGGATGCCACTTGAATGTCGAAACGGCTCGTCGACGCCTCGAAGGTAATTCGGCCGCCGCAATCGGTAAAGGCTCGGCGCATGCCGTTCCTCTCCGTATAGACGATAGTCCCGTCAACTGCGTTCTGGAAATAGCGTGATAAAACGGACGCGGAAGCAGACCCGGACGGCTGCAAGATTGGCAGAGAGCTCTCTTCGACGTATCGGTCGCGTTGTTCCCCAATAATGATGGCGTTTTGCATACTCACCATTCGCCACATCGATCATCGTCGCGGACACGATCGATGAGGAGGATACATACCCTCTCGGGCCAGAGCTTCAGGCGCATTTTGGCGAGCCGGTCCTTCCGTGGAATCGATCGGGGGTTCTTCGCTGTTCCTTACCCGCTTCCCTCTTTAGAAAATCGCGTGGATATCGCCGAACTCATGGCCCTCATAGCCGGCTTCAGCGGCTTCCTCATATACCCGCTTAACACAATCTTTCGACACAAACGCACCCACCAAGCCTATATGAGTCGCAGTCGGTTCGTGAAAGCCCGTGAGGAGGGCGTCGGCGACTTGCAGGTGCGACTCGGGTTCGATGACGAGATCCGTCCACCCCGATGCGGCAATGAGTTTACCGCCGTCAACCGCGCTTTCGAGCGCGCGCACGACACTCGTTCCGACGGCGATGATCCGCCCGCCATTCGCACGAGCGCTCGCGATCGTGCGAACCGCTTCCGGTGAGACGGTAAACCGCTCGATTCCAGGGCGTTCCGGAGTCTCAAAACTCGAGACTCCGCAATGCAGCGTTATGCTCGCGATCGTAGCGCCGGCCCGCTGAAGATCACGAATGGTCCGCTCGGTGAACGGGCGCGCCGCGGACGGCATTTCAGCGGAGCCGGGAACGCGCGCGAATATCGTTTGAAAATAGCTGAGCGGAAAACGTTTGGTCATGTGCCGATAGTGAATCGGCTCGCCGAATTTTGCCAGGAACGCCTGCATGGGAATTGGAAGCACGAAGCGCGCATACCACAGACGTGGTAAATCCGGGTTCACGGCGGCAAGGAGCGTCGCTCGTGCTCCGTCTTCCAAGAAAAGTTCCTCGCCGATGAATACGCTCCCGCGCGGCTCGACGATCCAAAGTTGAGGGTCGAGCATGGTGGAGATGTGAATTTCCAGCGATTCGCCTTCCTCGCGCCGCGCATGGAGCGCGGCCGGCATCGTTGCAGAATCGTTCACGACGAGAACATCACCGGCATTGACGAAGCGTGGCAGATCGGAAAAGCGCACGTGCTCGTTGCCCCCACTCATCTTAGCACGATCGGTCACCAGCATGCGAACGGCGTCGCGCGCGATACCGCGACGCTCGGGAGGAACGTTGGCTTCCCGCAAGCGAGGCACGATAGTGGCGACCTCGTTCATGCGACCTCCGCACTCGCGAGAGCTATGCGACGATACCGATCAGTCGTTGCGACCGCATCGAGCAGCGCTCTCGCGACCTGGTTGGGATCAGCCAGTGTTGAAAAGTCAGCATCCGGAACGGCGGCACGATGCATGTCCGTATTCATATCGCCCGGATCGACGACCAGTACGCGAACGTGCGATCCATCGAGTTCGACCGAGAGCACGCGTGAGAGATGCTCCAAGGCCGCCTTGGATGCGCCATAACCGCCCCATCCACTATACGCCTCTACTGCAGCGTCCGACGACACATTCACAATGGTCGCGCGATCACCGCTCCGTCGCAGCAAGGGCAAGGCAAGACGGATTATGCAGAGCGGAGCAAAAACATTTATCTGAAATATTCGTGCGAGCGTCGATTCGGATAGCTCTTCAACGCGAGGAAGAGGTGTCTCACCAAGCGTCGAGGCGTTATTGACGATCAGATCGAGCCTACCGAAGGCGTGCGCTGCGGCAATCAGGGCGCGCACATGATTTATGTCCGCGACATCACCCGCAATCGCGACGAGATTTCCAACCGGCGCTAGTTCCCTTCGCGCGTCCTCCAATTGGATAGGATCGCGTCCATCGATAATAACCGATAGCTCGCATTCCAACAGACGGCGGGCCACGGCCTTACCCAGGCCCTTGGAACCACCCGTGACGAGCGCGACGTGCCCTTTTTCAAACCATGTTGTGGTATTCATGGTCCGAGCGTACCCTATGCGCTTCCGGAGCGCTTCGTCCCAAAGACCGAACATCGCCCTGCCCATTCGTACAGGTACAGAACGTTTGGGCGTTTAGACCAGTCCCAATTTTTGCGCGACGGCGACGGCATGGGCTCGGTTCGAAACGCCCAGCCGCGCAAGAATTCCGCTCACATGAAATTTGACTGTGCGCTCGGCTATGTTCAAGCGCACGCCGATTTCTTTATTCGCAAAACCTTCAGCGAGAAGACGAAGTATCTCTCGTTCTCGTTCAGTTAAGCGCTCACGTCCCGATTCGCGAAACGCGCCGATGAGTTCGGAGGAAATCGCGGCCGGCAGATAGGGACGACCTTGAGCGACCGTTCGGATCGCCTCGAGTAATTCCGATGAGGGAGTACCCTTGAGTATGTATGAATCCGCACCGCTTTCCAAAGCCGCACAGACGCGCTCACGACCGCTATAGGCGGTGAAGACGACGACATGTAGCGAGGGAAGTATTCGCTTGGCATCGCGCAAGACTTCTCCGCCGTTGCGATCCGGAAGTTCGAGGTCGAGCACAAGTACGTCCGGTTTCGCGTGCCCGATCAGCGAGAGTGCCTCGCTCGCCGAAGAGGCGCGTCCGACGACGACGACATCTTCGACGTCTTCAAGATTCAGCGCGATGCCGTCTAAGACGATCGGATGATCGTCGACCAAAACGAGGCGAATCATCGCGCTTCTTCCGCAAAAACCGCTTCGACAACCGAACCGATACCCGGAGATGATTTGACATGCAACGTCCCATGCGCAACCTCGGCATGCTCTCGCATGCCGATCAAACCGAAGCCGAGCGTCGCTTTCGATAGGTCAAACCCGGAACCATCGTCGCGAAGTCGTAAAACGAATCGTTCAGAGGATGCTTCCAGATGAATTTCGACGCGTCGCGCACCTGAATGGCGCCGAACGTTTGTCAGCGACTCTGAAGCAATGCGATACATCGCTCGTTCAACGGCACCCGAAGAGCGCACTGTACTCCCGGAGCGATGAAGCATGACTTGGATGCCTGTTTCGGATGTGAAGCGTCGCGCAAGACGGGAGAGCGCGCGCACCAAGGATTCCCCGACCAACGGATCGTTCCGCAAGCCGCCGACGCTCTGGCGAAGCTCATCGAGTGCCTTCCGCGCCAATTCGAGCGTGGTCGCGATGCGCGTTCGAGCTTTGTCCGGCTCCGTGAGTGTTTTGCGCTCCGCGCTCTCGAGGTGCAAAATCATGGCGGTCAGGTCTTGAACAATGGTGTCATGCAACTCGCGTGCGATTGCAACACGTTCCTCGATTCGGGCGGCAGCGGCGGTACGTTCGGCAAGACGGGATCGCTCCACGGCGACGCCGATCTGGGCGCCGATCGTCGCAAGCGTTTCGAGTTCGGCGGCGGTCAGCGCCGGTTGTTGTGCCCGCGCTGCATTGAGCAAGCCGAGAGCATGATCTCCGAAACGTAAGGCGATACTCGCATGAGACCGGAGACCGCGCGTCGCACCAGGACCGATTGCCTCAAGTCCATCTTGCAACCGACTACAGGTGATGATATCAACGTTTCGCGAGACAAACGCTCCTTCAAAAAACGATTGCATGCACCAACACGGCTCGCCCGTCATATGCAGCGGCTCGCGCAGGTACGGCGGGAGGTCGTAAGACGCCGCTAGATAAAAAGCGTGACACTCCTCATCCAAAAGCCATACCCACGCCGCATCAAGGTTGAGTTCCTGCGCAACAACGCGCAGCGTTTGCTCCAGTGCTCGTTCGAGATTTGCTTCGGTCAGCGCTTCAGCTATATGATAGAAAAGGGACATGAGTGCTCTCTTCTCTAGAGGGCGACATCGACCCTAGCTCCGTTTCGAACTCTTCCGGCTTGCTTTCGCCGAGCATCTGGTGCGCGAATCCAAAATAGCGATCGGTGCCCCAAATGCGTGCAGATCCCACGATGTAACATCGATGCTTGGCACGCGTCACCGCAACATTGAGTAAGTTTGGACGTTGCGCCGCGAAGTCCGTCGCTTTCGCGTTGTTGCCGTCAAGGCCAAGAATCATGAACACAATATCCGCTTGTTTCCCCTCAATCGTGTGAACGGTGCCGATATCGACTTGAGCGATTCCCATTTTCATGAACTCCATATGTGCCGTCCTCGCAATATCGAGAAACGGCGTGATAACGTATACGCTCGGCGTCGGCAAGATGCGATTCCGAATTTGACGTATACTTTCGCCGACAAAATCGATCTGCCTCATCACCACATGCCCTTCGTCGCAACGGCCTTCCATGTCAATCCAGCGACTGGACGGAAGCGCGAGGGTGTCGGGCACAGACGGCGTCCGATTGATCATGACACCGCCGTAAGCGATATTATTCGATATCGTAAACATCGGATCGACGCATCGACGATGAACGTACAAGGGAATGCCGATCCACGTAGAGTCTTCATCGCTTCCTCGCGTCGCACCGTGACGCGAAGCATTATCCGCAAGCGTTTGGAGCGACGCGCCATCCCTGCCGTCGGCAACCCAGTTGACATGAACTCCGCAACGCCGTCGAAGGTCATGAACAAGTCGCTCACCGATCGGCACAACGGGAAGAATTTGATTGGGATCTCCGACGACGAGCGCACGCCGTGTCCGGCGAAAAAGCCCGACGGCGGCTTGCGGAACCGCCTGTCCCGCTTCGTCGACGATTGCCCATGCGAACGTCTCATTCGGAACATCACGGAATATCCGGCTGACGGATGCGAATGTCGTTGAGATAGCCGGCACCACCAGAAAAGCGGCACGCCACATCGCCGCGATTGTCGTCGGATTGTCATAGGGCGATCGCTCGACAAGCGCATGACTCCACGCGTGTAACGTGGGCTTAAGGCGGATCCACGCCGCCTGGACAAAAGCGCGATGAACCCTCAAAGCGTCTACAAACAGACGGCGCCGAAGCTCGCAAATTTCCTTATCGAAAAGCGGAACCTCTTCTTGAATTTCCGCATGGGATCGGCGCCACCACGTCGGATCAAGCATAATTTCGTCGTTCTTCGCGGTTTCGAAGATCGCACGCCAACGCGATTCTAGTTCATTCTGCATCTGACGCATTGCCGTTTGAAGTCTATCAATCGCCTTACGCGCGGCATCACGATCCGTTTCAAGGACACGAAGCCGATCGCAAGCGGCAACGGCATTTGCGCGAAAAGCACGCACATCTCTAACAGGAAGCCAATGTAAAAATGTAGCAAGCGCATTCCGGACGAATGGCGGAAATCGCTCAACAAAGCGCGCACGGACGACATCATACGCTTCGACGGCATGCGAACGTTCAGGGGAAGACTCCTCGATGTTTTGTTCAGCGAATGCCAAACGCGCGCACGCCTGAGAATGTTCCCGTAGGACATTCTCTAAGTTCTCGGCGTGAACTCGGTTGAGTGAAATTGCAGCAGCAATGTGCTGACGGGCATCGATGCGCCGCTCCAAAGTTTCCATGGTTTTTCGAAATTGCTCGCGCACCAGATTCCAATCAAAGGTCCTCTTTGAATTAACTTCCCTCGTAACGACAGCGTCAAGCGCTCCTCTTTCGTCCCACCAAAACGCATCCCTAAAAGCATTCCGCTTCTTCGTTGATCCCAGTGACGCCGCAATAAGTCCCCATGACGCTTGGTCCGCGCTACTTTCGGAAATCGCGGCTGAAGTCGCGGCATAGTGATCGAGCTCTTCAAGGTCGGCGAGAAAGCCGTGTACTGAATCTTTCGCAGGAAGTTCATCCGATATCTTCTCGGCGGCCGGATTGTTCATCGTCGCGATGACCATTTCATATCCGCAAATATCGTCGGCCGGTGCATAGACTCTGCTGTTATAGTTTCCCAGTGTCGCTTCGTCCACGAGCGTAAACGCTGATCTTGGCTCCTCATACTTTACGAGAATTCGCGCCCGTTCGACCAAGCGATCGGCGATGAATGCGCGTAAAAGCGTGGTTTTTCCGGTTCCCGGTGGGCCGTTAACAGCGACGAATCTATCATCCCCGGGCTTCCCCTCCGATGCTAGACGGGCGACGGAGATGGCAACTTCCTGCATGAGAATCGGATCGTATGCTTCATTTGGCCACGCTCCACGAGCCCAGTTTTCTGGGCGCAAGGTATCCGAAACTTCGTATCGATTTTGAGCGTGATTCCGCCTTGAACTCTCATCGACATCGCCGAGAAAGGCTGCGAGCAATGGCGACATATCGCCTGCGCGTTGCTCTCGTTGAGCTGATTCAATATCCGTTAAAAATGGGCTTTTGAGGAGTTCATCTTCCTCATATTCGTCGGCGGCACTACTCGGTCGAACAAGAATTCGCGCAAGTTCTTCAGGCATCACGCTCGCACATCCCGCGCTTTCGCGAAGAAACGCGGAAAATGCCACCAGATCAGCATGCTCAATCGGCCGTTTATGAAGCGCTTGATCAAATATCCATTGTTCACTCATTTCCTGCGCGCGACTCATTAACGCGGAGAAGCCCTCCGCATCGAGGCGTTCGCGATCAGGCCTCCGCTCCAATAGACCGACTGTCCACGGAAGCGCGCTCAACGTTAGGCTGTTATCGGCGTAATGCCCATCGCGCGTGAGTCGAAACGCCGCAAGCGCGGTTTCTCCGTCGATATTATCGGACAGCGAGCGCGAGATGTCCAGCGTTAAATACGCTGCGGCAAGAAGCGGCGCGACCTTAAAAACCCCCATATAAACGAGCGCTAGCGGTTTTGAATCCGCCGGCAACTGAGACTGCCGCTGCAGATCCTCGATGATATCCCTCCACACTAACGGTTCCGGTATCCGCGCGAAGAGACGCTTTGCGGGCTGCTGCAATTGTTTTTCGAGTTTTGTGTAGGCAAGCAGTTCAAGGAGATGCCACAAACTCAGCACGGAGGAGGGATCCGTATGCTTCACGTTAGCCACCTTGCGACTTAAATCGTAAGCGGCGTGTGCCGCGCATAGACGATTAGGCAATTTACCGTCGCCATGCCTATCATCGGATTCCCAGCTAACTCGATTCGCAAACACCGACAGGGGTCGCTAGGCATAATTTTGAGTGTGTCCATGATAAACGTCGCTTCGCGTAATGCGATCTAAACGCTCATCAAATCACTCACTCGGCGGTCCTCAGAGGAGTCGGTCGCTTGCGTGCAGTTGTCCCGACCGCTCAATCAGGCGTGAGAGTTCCTTTGCGGCTGATTGCAACATCGGAACGTGTTGTTTGAGATCGGCAAAATGGATGCGCGCAACGGGGACCGTGATGGACACACCGGCGATGAACTCTTTTCGAGGACCGAAAACCGGCACACAGCAACCAACCACGCCTGGTAGGTATTCTTCATTTGTAAAGGCCCACCCGCGCTTCCTGATCGTTGCCAATTCGCTCAAGAAGTCGCTCTTATCAATGATCGTCATTTCCGTAAAGCGCTCAAGCTTAAGCACTCTTAGGAGTTCCTGCAGCACGTCTTTGTCGAGATGCGCCAGGAAGAGTTTCCCCGTTGACGTGCAGTGAAGGGGCGCGCGTCCGCCTGGCACGAATCGGAGGCCGCCCAAGTGTGCAAGACGTGTAGCTTGTACGCTATCGACATAGAGCACTTCGTTCTTGTAGACAATACCGATCGCGCAGTGCTCGCCCACCTTCTCCGCCACCGCTTGCAAGATAGCGTGGCGAGGAGCGCCTTGGAAGTGCGCAATGGTAGCCTGAAGACCAAGTTGAGCAAGTGACGGCCCGATGACAAGTCGCTTCGACCCCAAGGCACGCTGAAGATAGCCCAGCTCTTCCAGCTGCAAGACGATCCGGTGAACCGTCGGCGGCGGCAAACAGAGCGCAGTCGCGATCTCGGTCATGGAAACCGGCTTCGCGCGTTGTGCGACGCACTGGAGAACATCCAGTGCTCTGGCTGTCGGCGTTAGGCGGATCTCGTACGTCGTCGGCATTGCTCGACCTCCGGAAATCGTGTATCATGAATTTATCGAGAAATAAAATTCCGATTTTCGGAAGTTTATTTCTCCGGAGATCTTTTGATTCCCCCTCAACGCACCCGGAGGTTAAGGATGAGCACATTTGTACGAGCGAACGACGTATCACCGGCGCAGCCCCTGAAAGCGCAGACAAGGGAGATTCTTGCACGAGCCTCGGAGACCGATCGCTTCGGCAATCGGTACGCTCCGGGATTACCCTATGCACGAGGCCTGATCATTACGAGCACTGCCGACGATTTCACGAAACTCAAACGCGCATGGCGCGTTATGGAACGGCGCGGCATTGACGACGTCTTTATCTTCACCGGCTTAGAGCACCATCTATCGCTATCCGCTAGCGAATTGCCGATCGCTTCCGATGAGCTGGCTCCGGCGCTTTTCTACGACAAACTCGAGCACAATGCTCTTGAGCATCTCGGCGGCAAGGCGGGGGTGCACGACTTCGCGGTTTTCAACCGCCTCACGGGCACGACACTTGCAACGGTCCTTGAACTTGTTCAGCCCGGCGATGTCGTTCTTGGGATCTCACCGAGCCATTGTCATCCATCCGTTGTGCGAGCCGTGGCATACGCAGGAGCTACGTTTGTTGACACGGTCGGAGCCGCCGCATTCGAAGCGGAACTTTCTCGCCGCAAGAATGTCTCGCTTGTCGTCTTGACACGACTCGCCCATACGTACGAGATCATGCCTCTGGAAGAAATTGCGCATGCGATCGCTGCCGCCCACAAGCACGGAGTGCTCGTGTATTGCGACGACGCGGGAGGCGCTCGGGTAGGTCCGGCCATTTTCGGGCAACCAAAGATGCTCGAGTTGGGCGTCGATATTGGCGCAACAGGACTTGACAAGTACGGCACAAGCGGGCCGAGATTGGGTCTCTTGGGTGGAAGAGCGGATCTCGTCGCTCGCGTCCGCGCACGTGGCTGGGAGTTGGGTGTTGAGGCGCGTCCGTTCCTTTATCCGGCCGTTTGTCGAACCCTCGAAGAATACACTCCGGAGCGCGTACGTACTCTCGTCGAGTGCACGATGAGCGTCGCTGACGCAATGCGCCCAATATTCAAGAATCACTTCCATGAAACACCCGTGACCGCGCAATTACTCGGGGACGACATCCTCGAAATCGCGATGCAACGAGCCGGGATCGACGAAGCGCCAATCGTACCCTACGAAGCGTCGGCTGCGCTGAGCATGCTCCTCCTTGAAGACTATGGGATTCTCACCGTTCATTTCATCGCAGTCCCGCCAGGGACGGCAGCCCTCTTGCTCAAGTTCATACCTCCGGATACCTTGAAAAGGTTTGGGGGAGCTGAGAAGTTCGCGGCGGCGATCGATGCATCGCTCACAAAGCTTGCAACGTTGCTCCGCGAGCCGGAGCAGATCCGGCGCCTTCTTCTGACGAGGTGAACTACGAAATACCGTTCTTCCCGTCCCTTCGTCGATCGAAGGGACGGGGTGACTTTCTGAGGTTCGCAAACAAGGTTCGTGACCAGCAATGAGCGGTTCAAAAGTAGACATCCTCGCGTGGTTCATCGTCGAAACGGCGCTCGGGAAAGGAAGCGTTGGTTTTCGGCGCATGGGAAAGGAAGGAAGCGAACGACTCCTCAGTGGGCTCTACCACTTGTTGAAGAGCTCGTTCCGTAACCGCTCCATTGAGAAACTCGCTTAAGTGGGTTTTGGCTACCTGCATCTGACAAGAATGCCGGTTCGTTAGGCTCATGCAGACAAGTCTATACGAGCTAGATCTACTTGTCACGAGGTAATGCTCGCGAGGAAGACCAGGGTACGCTCGCGGTCAGAAGGGAACATCCCTGGGGAATCGCACGCGACCGAAAGGGATGGGTGTTCATCATGTTACTCTTCGCTCTCGCCTTCGTCGGCGGTGCATTAACCATCCTGAGTCCGTGCATCTTGCCCGTCCTGCCGTTCGTGTTCGCTCGCTCGGATCAACCGTTTTGGAAGAACGGCTTGCCGCTACTCCTCGGCATGGCCGCGACGTTCACCCTCGTGGCCTCGCTCGCGTCCTACGGCGGTGCTTGGGTCGTACAAACCAACCAGTACGGCCGCGATGCCGCATTGATCGCCCTCGGCGTGTTCGCGCTCTCGCTACTTTCGCCAAGGCTCTCCGAATGGATATCGCGACCGTTCGTCCGCCTTGGAAACCGGCTCGCGCCGTCGACTACGGGAAGCGGCGTCCTGCAATCGTTCATGCTCGGCGTCGCAACGGGCTTGCTTTGGGCACCCTGCGCCGGTCCGATCCTCGGCCTCGTCTTAACCGGCGCGGCCCTTAACGGCGCAAGCGTCAACACCACGCTGCTTTTGCTCAGTTACGCACTCGGTGCCGCACTCTCTCTTGGACTCGCCTTGCTCGCCGGGAATCGGGTTTTCCAGACGTTGAAACGGTCCCTCGGCTTTGAAGAACGTTTCCGGCGCATTCTCGGCGTTGCAATTCTCGTCGGCATCGCCATGATTTATTTGGGACTTGATCGCGGTTTGCTCACAAAACTTTCCGATCAGCGGACGACCGAGTTCGAGCAGCGATTGCTCGATCGCGTCCAAGTACCGACACGCGCGGTTGCGGCGAACGTGCCAAAGTACGCGGCGCCCTTGGCTGACGAGGGACCGGCGCCCGATTTCCTCGGCACCGAAAGCTGGTTGAATAGTCCGCCGTTGACGCTCGCTACCTTGCGTGGGAAGGTCATCCTCGTCGATTTCTGGACGTATTCGTGCATCAATTGTCTTCGCGCACTCCCCTACGTCCGAGCCTGGGACGAGAAATACCGTTCGCGCGGCCTCGTTGTTATCGGTGTCCATACACCCGAATTCCCCTTTGAGAAGGATCCGGCGAATGTGCAACGCGCGGTGACGGAACTCGGTATCACCTATCCCGTCGCTCTCGACAATCAATATTTGATTTGGCGAGCTTTCCACAATCAATACTGGCCGGCTCATTATTTCATCGATGCCAATGGCCGACTACGCCACGAGCACTTCGGGGAAGGAAATTACGACGAATCCGAGCACGTCATCCAAGAATTATTACAAGAACGCGACGGACGATCCGCCAAGAGCGACGAGATCGTGCGGGTCGACGCCAAAGGAGTGGAAGCCCCAGCGGACAATGCGGATATCCAGACCGAGGAAACCTATCTCGGTTCGGCACGCGCTCAAAACTTTTCCTCGCCCGAGAGGATGAATACACACGCCTCGCAATCCTACACAACCCCATCGCAACTTTCCCTCAACGAGTGGGGATTGACGGGTCGCTGGACGGCCTCCGATGACCTCGTAAGCCTCGACACGGCGCCGGGTGCGATTACGTTCCGCTATCACGCACGCGATATGCACGTGGTTCTTGGTCCGCCGTCTTCAGGCAAACCCGTCCGCTTCCAGGTCCGCATCGACGGACACGCTCCCGGCATCGAAGCAGGTGTCGACACGGATCCCAACGGTTTCGGCACGGTACGCGAACAACGCCTCTATCAAATCATCCGTCAAAAATTCCCCGTTCGCGACCGCACGGTCGAAATCCGTTTTCTCGACAGTGGCGTCAAGGCATATTCATTCACGTTCGGTTAGTGGGAATTGTCGTAGGCTGACCACGGGATTTTTCCCGTTCCAGGATCGTTGGGAATCCATGGTCTGGGAGCAAAGGTGCACCCCATATCCCCTCCACCGATCGTATTAAATGGACGATCCGTATCTGCATAAAACTCATTGCAGCCTCCATTGAGCACAAAATACGGAGCACCCCCCGAACAAACCTCTCCCTGGGTATAGGAATCATAAACGACCATCATTGTCTCGAGATAGGCGAACCTCAGCGTACTTGGGTGAACGTATTTCATGATCGCATGAATCATATCCAAATCCTTCGTGTTCGGTATCGGAACTCCGGGTTTACCAATGTCATATACAGAATAACTTGGTGGGCCGACTTCTCCATTGACCGAACAAGCGATACCACCACCTACATGCACGTCCTTGATAATACGATACTCAGAACGATAGATTAAATAGTTTTTCCAAGCATTCGCCCCGACAAAGCATGCAATTAACAGAAGCAGAGACACAACGCTGAGAGTAGCAACTATTCGTATACGATGACTCAATTCCGATGCCCTCCGTCGGCCCGCGACGAAACGAACCTCCGGCGCTTAACCGGAGGTTCACCGTTTCCCTATTACTTATGCGTTGATACTTCGGGACGTGTTCGGTTGACGCGCTTGCGATCCGTGGATGCGCGCTTGCGCATCGGGACGACGACGCCGTTTTTCTTTGCAGCGTCGCCCAATACGACCGGACGAATCACACGTTTGCCCAAAGCCTGCTCGAAGACTTCCGAGAGTTCCTCGACGGGAACGAACGTCATCACGTCGCGCACTTCCTTGGGGATCTCGTCGAGATCGATCTCGTTGCGTTTGGGTAATACGATCTTACTGATACCCGCACGCCTCGCACCAAGCACTTTCTCTTTCAAGCCGCCGATCGGCAAAACTTGGCCGGTCAAGGTGATTTCGCCCGTCATCGCGACATTCGAATCAACCTTCGTGCCGATCAGCAACGACGCGAGCGCCGTGGCGATCGCAATACCCGCCGACGGACCATCCTTGGGAATCGCACCGGATGGAACGTGGATGTGCAAATCGTGCTTAGCGAAATAGTCGTCCGCGAGTCCGAGTTCGTTTGAACGCGAGCGTAAGAACGAGACGGCCGCCGTCGCCGATTCCTTCATGACATCGCCGAGTTGGCCGGTCAGCACGAGCTTTCCGGTTCCGGGCATCGTCGTCACCTCGATGAAGAGAATGTCGCCGCCGACCGGCGTGTAGAACATCCCCGTCGCAACGCCGATTGAAGCAGTTCGCTTCTTGACTTCGTTGTAGAAACGCGGCTTCGACAAGGAGTCGATGAGACTTTCCGGCTTGATCCGGGCCTTGTAAGCGGGTTCTTCGGCGATCCGCCGCGCGACTTTGCGGAAGATCGTTCCGATCTCGCGTTCGAGATTCCGGACGCCGGCCTCACGCGTGTAATCGACGATGACCGCCCGCAGAGCGGCATCGGAAATCTGCGCTTGGGAATCGCGCAAACCATTGGCGATGCGCTGCTTCTTCACCAGATACCGCTTGGCGATCTGCAACTTCTCAAGCTCGGTGTACCCCGAAAGTGAGATAATCTCCATACGGTCGCGCAAGGGCGAGGAAATCGTCGAAAGATCGTTCGCGGTGCAGATGAACATCACGCGCGAAAGATCGAACGGAAGATCGAGGTAATGATCGCGGAAAGATTTGTTTTGCTCCGGATCGAGCACCTCGAGCAACGCCGATTGCGGATCACCGCGGAAGTCGCTGCCGACCTTGTCGATCTCGTCGATCATCATGACCGGATTGCACGTTCCCGCGTCGCGCAGAGCCCGAATGATCGTTCCGGGCATCGCGCCGATATACGTTCGTCGATGACCGCGAATCTCGGCCTCGTCGCGAACGCCGCCCACCGAGAGGCGCACGAATTTCCGACCCATGGACTTGGCGATCGATTGGCCCAAGGAAGTCTTGCCGACACCCGGAGGCCCGACAAAGCACAGGATCGGCCCCGTCAATTGTTTCTTCAACTTTCCAACTGCCAAGTACTCGATGATCCGATCCTTGACTTTCTCCAGGTCGAAGTGATCCTCGTCGAGGACCTCGCGCGCTTTGCGGATTTCGATGGCGTCGGCCGTCTCGTTGCTCCACGGAAGCTGAACCAGCCAATCAAGATACGTGCGAATGACGCCGTATTCGGGACTTGCCTGCGGTACCCGCGCGAGCCTTTCGAGTTCTCGCTCCGCCGTTTTCTTGGCATCCTCGGGCATCTGCGCTTCGTCGATCTTGGTGCGCAACTCGCTCGCCTCGGCTTGCTGCGGATCGGTCTCGCCAAGTTCCTCTTGAATCGCGCGCAGCTGTTGACGCAAGTAGAACTCGCGCTGATTCTTCTCCATCTCGCGTTGAATATCGGACTGAATTTTATGGCCGAGCTCGACGACCTCAAGTTCCTTGGTGAGGAGCATCGTGAGTTTGCGCATCCGCTTCTCAGTGTTGCGCTCCTCGAGCAAGAGTTGGCGATCCGCCGTCTCCAGGCGCATGGTTGAAGCGATGAAATACGTCAGGAGATTGGGGTCGGTAATGTTGTTGACTTCCATCTCCATCTCGCGCGGCGCCTGCGGCAGATAGCCCAAGAGCTTTGAGAAGAGACTCGCCAGATTGCGATGCATCGCGGTCAGTTCTTCGGTATCGCGCGTGATGTCCGGCAGCTCGGTGTAGGTCGCCGCCATGTAGGGGAGGCTCTGCGTGAACGCGTCGATACGGAATACCCCGGAACCCGCGACGATGCAGCGTAGCGTTCCGTCGGGCACCTTGAGCATCTTCTGTATCGTGCCGATCGTTCCGACACGACGCACGTCCTCGGGACCCGGATTTTCGGTCTCTTTATCTTTGAGTGCCACCAAGCCGATCTGCCGACCCTCACGCAAGGCCTCTTCAACGAGGATGATGCCCGGCTTCTTGACGACGGCCAACGGAATGACGGTGTTGGGGAAGAGCACGGCGTCCTGCAAAGGCAGGATACCGAAAATTTCTTCAGCAGCGGCATTTTTAGCGGCACGCTCTTCAGCGGCATATTTGGCAGCGGCCTCTTCGAAGGTCATTTCTTCTAATTTATTCATTTACATTACCACTCGCTTGATGATCATCGGCTCCGTTCGTCCACTCAGAAACTCGCCCGAAATGGGAAGATGTATACGCAACATCCCGTCGCAATATGCGGCGGTCGCGCTTCGAAATGCCACGGCGACCGGCAAATGGATTTTTTTCACAAAGTCTCCAAATTCGATCTCCTTCATAAGCACCGAACCCCGTTGATTCCTTGCTCGATCGTGACGCCTTCCCACGATAAAGAGGTACCGTCCGTCCATAACGACACGCAGCTCAGTCGGATCCGTTCCGGCGATCTCGACATCGACGATGATTTCTCGTTCATCGTCACTGACGTAAACGTCGGCATCAGGCTCAAAGCGTCCGGAACGGCCACGCTTCGCCAGCTCAATAAACCAAGCATCGAATTCATCGACGATCTCATCGTGTCGCACGAAGCTGTCCTTTTTGTTCATGGTCTCCCAATACTACCGCACCATAGGCTCAAGGGCGTCGTTGCGGCACCGCTCAGAGATTCCCCTATGCACCCGCCGGACCCCGCAACGCGGCGCTAACCGCCGTCCCGGAGGGAAGCCGAGAGCTTCCGATTCGGGAGCGGCGGATCCGGCACTCTTCGGAACACGTCGTTCGTCCGCGTGGTTGCTCAGATTCTCCGAGTGTGTGGTTTCGGCTACCCGTCGCGAAAAGTTAAGCCGCGAAAAGTAATGATGCTTGCGGCGGCGAACGCCTGCCGACCATGAACGGAAGCCCGCCGCCACGACAATCTTTCCGACGAGCATTCATCGGCGCCCTCGCCGTCGGAATTCTTACCACCCTCCTCGCTTTCCGCGTGATGCCGGGAGGTCACGACCCCTCCGCACTAGCGGCCTTGGATTTCCGCGTATTCTATTGCGCAGGCGAAGTCGTGCGGACCCATGGCGATCCGTATCATCTCGAGCCTCTGCGTTCGTGTGAGAAGCGAGTCGCGCCCACTCCCGGCCAGACCTGGGAGGTCACACCCGCGCCGTTTCCGGGATACGTGCTGGCGGTCTTCGTCCCGCTCTCGCGTCTTCCGTACCATCTCGCCCACTCAATTTGGGTCGGCTTAATGGTCGGCGCGTCGGCGCTGGCAACCTTTCTTCTCGCTGATCTTCTCGCGTGGCCCGTGCTTGCAGTCGCATTCATCCTGTTGCCGACGGCGACGCTCCTGAACCTCTACCTCGGTGAGCCCACCCCGCTAGCGATCGGTGCACTGGTTAGCGCCGCGTTCCTCGCAAGTCTAGGTCGCTTCCGCACGTGCGCGCTCGCCTTGGGAGTCGCGATGATCGAGCCTCACATCGCGCTCCCGGCTCTCGCGGCTCTGGCGATCGCCGTTCCGCGCGCGCGCACGACCGTCGTGGCAATCGTCGCCGGCCTCGGAGCGCTGAGCCTCACTGCAATCGGAATCGCCCACAACGTCGAGTATTTCCAGGAAGCATTGCCGTTCCAAGCCCGAGCTGAGGTCTTCGCTACCGACCAATATAGCCTTACGCACCTTCTGGCCCTGGTGCATGTCAAGCCATCATTGGCAATCACCCTGGGCGGGATCTCCTACTTTCTCAGTGCAGCCCTCGGCGTCATCCTCGCCTTACGCCATCGTGGAACACCGCTTGGCGAAGCGCGCTTCATCTTGATTCCGGGCGCAGTCGGGCTGCTTGGCGGAAGCTTCGTCCACGATGCTCAGATCGCGAGCGCCCTTCCCGCAGTTCTCCTACTGACGATGACGGCGAAGCGGCCTGCATTGGGAGTCATCGCTCTGGTCGCGTTAACCTTCAGCTTCATGGCCATCGGTTCAAAAGACGGTCTCGCGTTCGCTGTCCTCGCCGCTGCGGCAGCCGGAATCTGGGGCGTACGAACCATCGGATTCTCCCGGATTAGGGCGGGTTTCCTAAGCGCGGCAGCGATGCTCATCCTCGTTTTAACCATATCGAGGATGCAGAACCAAGCTCCTAATCAAGGCCCAACGACTCCGCCCGTTCTCTCAGAGAGCCAACGAGAACAGCCTTCTTCCACCGCGGGACTTACCTGGGGGGAACAGATCCTTGAAAATCCATCAATGTCCAAGGAAACTGCGGCCGACCTGGCGCGGAAGCTCCCGGCCTGGATCGGGCTCGGACTCCTCATAGCGCTCGCGCGCAGGTTGCCTATTGACGCATCCTCCGAGAGAAATATTCGCGACAGGTATTCGGTGGAATATGAAACGGCGCCGGCGAAATCACCAACGCCTCAAGGCGTTCCGCACGACGGCTGATTCACAACCGAAAAGCAGCTCAAGTCCCCAAAGAAGTCGCGAGAAGGCGTAGACACATCGCAAGCGAGCGTGGTACGCTAAGGGCCTTATGATGAGCGCAACCTGTCGCTGTTTTGTTGGATCTTGTTGTCGCATCACTGCGGCGACGAGGCTTGCGTTGCTCTAGACATTCCGGTTGGAGTGCTCCCTGAGTGGCCGCCTCGTCGTCGATGCGGCTTTTTTCATCCCAAGGCACTCGGAGGCAATCGTGGTAGAATTCCCCGCTCCTGAACGACTCGCGCAACTCGCGGATAAGTTCGAGGGCAAACCGCCCGAGCAACTCCTCACGTGGGCGATCGAGACCTACCATCCGAAGCTCGTGCTTTTCTTATCGCTCGGCGGCGCCGGCGGTATGGTCATCGCCGACATCCTGCTCGGCCTCAACTCCGAGGTTCCCGTCGCTTACATCGACACGGGACTCTTGTTCGCTGAAACCTACGACTTCATCAAGACCTTCACTGAGAAATATGGCGTCGCGCCGGTCCCGGTGCGAACCGAACTCTCTCTTGAACAGCAGGCGCAACGCTTCGGCGAGAAACTCTGGGAGCGTGAACCCGATCGTTGCTGCGCTTTACGCAAAGTCGCGCCGCAGCGAGAATTCCTGAAAGACTACGGCGCATGGATCACCGGAATTCGCCGAGATCAAGCGTCTACGCGTTCCCAGACCAGCCTCATCGAGTGGGATGCGGCCGGCGGTCTTGCCAAAATCAATCCGCTCGCCGGTTGGACCGAGCGTGACGTGTGGCGCTACGTCGCCGATCACGGTGTTCCAACCAATCCCCTCCTCTCGCAAGGATATGCGAGCATTGGTTGCACGCCGTGCACACGCCCGGTCGCATCCGGCGAAGATTCGCGTGCAGGCCGTTGGAGCGGATTTGGGAAAACCGAATGTGGCCTCCATATCAACCCCACGAACGCCAACGCGAACAGCAATAGGAAGTAGTGATGGAAGAACGACATCTTCTCGCCCTCGGAATCGGCAACGGAAGCAAAGTCGAAGCGATTAAATTGGCAAGCCACGGTTTGCGCGGCCCTCTGGTCGACGAACTCGTGAGCGATGCGACGCATTTGACCGAAGATTCAATTCAACTGCTTAAGTTCCACGGCTCCTACCAACAAGAGGACCGTGACCAGCGAGCCGCACGCCGCGCCGCCGGAACTGAACGCGCGTACCAATTCATGATCCGCTCGCGCATTCCGGGCGGACGCATGAGCGCAGCGCAATATCTCGTGCACGATGATATCGCCCAACGCTACGGAAACGGCACGATCCGCTTAACGACGCGCCAAGCGATTCAGCTCCACGGTGTCCTCAAGACCGATCTGCGTTCGACGATCCATGAGATCAACGCGTCGCTTCTCTCGACGCTGGCGGCTTGCGGCGACGTCAATCGCAACGTAATGTCGTGCCCCGCTCCCTTGCATGATCGCCATGCGGAGTTCTTCGAAATCACCGAGAAGATCGTCCATCGTCTCGCGCCGCGAACACGTTCCTACCACGAAATATGGATCGACGGCGAGCGCATCGAGCTGCCCAAAGATGCGGCGGCGCCGCCCGAACCCGAGCCGATCTATGGGCCGACGTACCTTCCGCGGAAATTCAAGATCGCGATCGCCGATCCGCATGACAATTGCGTTGACGTGATGACGCAAGACATTGGTTTGATCGCCGTACTCGACGGCGATCGCGTCGCCGGTTTCACGATCGTCGTCGGCGGCGGCATGGGCACCACGCACAACAAACCGCAGACCTACGCTCGTCTCGCCACGCCGCTCGCATTCGTTTCCCCCGACGAAGCCGTCGATGTCGTTGAAGCGATCGTGACGGTGCAACGCGACTACGGTGATCGTGTCGAGCGCAAACACGCGCGTATGAAA
Source organism: Vulcanimicrobiaceae bacterium (assembly GCA_035937855.1). Lineage (GTDB taxonomy): Bacteria > Vulcanimicrobiota > Vulcanimicrobiia > Vulcanimicrobiales > Vulcanimicrobiaceae > DASZHL01. The sequence continues at coordinate 1,925 of DASZHL010000079.1, read as the reverse complement.
TACCTCATCGCTGAACGCGGTATCGCATGGTTCCGAGAACAGGTCGAGGCTCGCCTGGGGCGTCGTTTGGCCGATCCCCATCCGCTCGAATTACGCGACATCGACGATCACCTCGGATGGCACCGTCAACCCGATGGACGCTGGTTCCTCGGCGTTTTCGTCCAGAGTGGGCGAATCCACGACGCGGGAGAACTTCGATTGCGTACGGGTCTGGCCGATGTCCTGCACCGTTTCGAACCGAACCTGCGGATCACCGGCCAACAGAATCTCTTGCTCACCGACGTACGTGCCGAAGATCGAGAACCGCTGACAGATCTGCTGCGAGCCCACGGAGTCGTCGTCGATCCCCTCCAACTCGGCGTGCGGCGGTACAGCATGGCCTGCCCGGCCGCGCCGACGTGCGGTCTAGCAGTCGCGGAAAGTGAACGCGCCTTGCCCGCTCTCGTCGCGAGCTTGCAGAGCGAACTCGACGAACTCGGTTTAGGAGATGAGCGTTTCAGCCTCCGTATGACCGGATGTCCCAACGGTTGCGCGCGTCCCTTCGTCGGCGACCTCGGCATCGTCGGACGTTCAGCGGGTTTGTACGACGTCCTCATCGGTGGCGATTGGGTCGGCACGCGCCTCAACGCAACGCTCGCCCAAAGCGTGAAGACGGCGGATATTATCCCGAAACTCAAACCCTTGCTGAGTCGCTGGCGCGATGAGCGTCAGTCCGCCGAGACGTTCGGCGATTGGGCCAACCGTATCGGCATCGAAGCACTTGTGACAACGAAAAGCGAAGCCGTCCTGAGTTAAGGCGCGTCTTGCACCACACGGAAAACGTCGATAGTAGGTTACGGATTCCAGAATGATAAACTGTATTGGTTCCTTATGCTTCCCTTGGTCGTCTAGTGGAGCGAGCTAGCAGGGATTCTCCTTTGGCTGTCGTAGGACACTCCGTGGACCCTATAAGCATTTTTCCTGGAGGCAGCATGGAAACAAATTCGAGCGAGAAAAGCCCCATGCCTAAGCCCCCGATCCTCGAACATTGCCTCTCGACCTTACGCGGCCTAGAGGCCAACCTTCAGGCTCGCGGTGTACTTCACGCTGCGATCTTTGGGTCGGTTGCTCGTGGTGAAGATAATGAGAAGAGCGACATAGATATCATCGTCACAATCGAGAGCGGGCGAGGTTTCGGGATTTCAGGGCTTATTAACCTTGAGGACGAATTGACGGAGAAATTTGGGAGGAAGGTTGAAGTCTTTTCGGCTGGTGGCTTGAAGCCAAAGCACGACCGGATTCGCAAAGACATGGTGCAGGCATTTTAAATGGGAGCGCCAGATGAGTATAGTGTCAATCAATGCTTGGCCGATATTGTTGTAAATATCGAAGCTGCCCGTGGGTATATAGGGACAATAGATGTAAACGACTTCCTGGAGAACGATGAGAAAATAAATGCCGTATTGCACCGCATGCAGAATGCGTCTGAAGCTACGCGCCGTTTGAATAAGTCCGATCCATTAGAGATGGAAGCAATCCAGGCCCGGCATCCGCATGCGAATTTCAAAGCCTTTCGTGGATTTAGTAGTAAGTCGCGGCATGGGTACGACCTTATGGAGGCTTTGCTAGTATGGGAAGAACTTCTTCCGAACGGAAACACGACCCATGTTGAGGAGGCAGTGAAGCTAGAGTTGCCATTGTCGCAGGTAAGGCCAATCGAGTTGGAACCCGAAACAAAGCAAGAAAAAAAGGATGGCATTGAGCTTTCGGGATGTAAAGCCCAGGGATTGAAAGTATGATGTTCGTTTAGTGGCGAGGCGGTCCCCAGTTAAAGCGGGGCTTGCATCACGTGGAAAACGTCGAGCGCACGTTGCCGATCTCGAAAATTATTCGGGAAATTTGTTGAGAATAGTCGAGCGGCTCCGGATGCATTCGCATCTGGAGCC
>DASZHL010000078.1:0-13198 GCA_035937855.1 Vulcanimicrobiaceae bacterium | reverse complement strand
GCTGAGAAGACGCCACGCGACGACGATTTCGCAAAGAACAGTGATTGCCAATCCCGCGAGCGTCATACTCAGTTGGAGCAAGCCGATTTTCGTATAACCGAGATAGAAGCGATGAATGCCCCACGCGCCGAGGAAAAAGGCGAGAATGGCCGCCACCAGACGCGATCGAGGTTCGCGGACGCCGGGATTGGTCTCTCCGGCTACCGTATCACCGTCGAACTCCAAGGTTCGGCCGTGAACATCCTTCGAAATGACTCCCGCGAGGATGAGGATGCCTTCGACGACCCCCCAGAGTCCCACGAAACCGAAGCTCATCAGCGTGAGGACGAGCTGGATGATGCCGATCGTCGTGTAGCCGAGGTAGAAGCGATGGATTCCGAATGCGCCGAGGAAGATCCCGAGAACGCCGGCTCTAAGCCGAGATCTTGAGCTTGGAGTCGCATCGGACACCGCCGGAACGACCGTTCCAGATCGGGGGACGCTCTCAGTATTCTGTTCCATCGTCTTCCCTTTATGCAATTATGCGGTCGAGCTATGCGTCGAGTCACGTGCGGATCCGAAAATCGGCAAGCGATCCTTTCCTTGGCGCATAGGCCCGACTTTTCCTGCAGGCGCTTAGTTGGCTGTATGTAACGGTAGCCTTAGTAACCGAGCGCAATTGCCTCCATTTTCACCAGCGGAAAGGAAGCTACTCTCGCACGTCCCTTATGCGACGAAGGCGCACTGCGATGCGGGGGTTCGTGTGTCCATGTTTTTTCCGCGATTGAGGTGGTCGTCGATTTCGGCGGCGCAGCCGAGCATTCGGGCATAGAGGAATATCGTGAACGCGGCTGTCTCGAGCGCCTGTTCTTTGATCGCGCCGTCGCTGTAGGGACGCCAGAGCATCTTCAGTAGGAGAGCCGCGATCACGGCGTCGATGTTGACGCAATACACGGTACGTGAAACGCCTTCGTCATACAGCGCTTGCACGACTGCGTGATAATACTCGTGGAAGATGTTGTACTCGCCGCGCTCACGGAACAAACTCCGCACGTAGACTTCACGTGGATCGTGATTGACCGGCCTATCCTTGAACACAGGATGATTGACGCCGGGGATTTTCTGGATGTCGAGACTTCCGGAAGACTTCTTCGTCGACTTATAACGCGAGTATTCATCGGCGTAGCGCGTTGCGATTTCCGTCAAATCGAGCCCGTGGTTGGGATCTGACGGATCGCTCAGCCCGGTTTCGCGGAAGCGTTCGATGAGAAATGCGATGCCTTCGTAACCGTTGCCGCCGTGCGTGTATCCGCAATGGGTCAGGAATCCAACGAGCGCCTTGTTGAGTTGCACGCGGTCGGTTTCTTCCGGACCGTCCGCTGAAACTGCGCCTTTGGCACCTTGTGCGGAAATGGTTCCCGGACCATTCGTGAGCACTAAGCCGACCAATGTTTGGAACGCAAACAAATTTGCGGGTTCGGGTTCATCGCCGAGTAGCGCGCGATACGCGATCTCGGTTAATGAACGCGAAGTCAGGATCTCCGTGTTCGGAATTCCGCAAAAGCTGTTGAGTTCATGGTGTTTGCGTTCGACCGAGGCTCCGATGAGCGTCCCGAAGAGGCGAATCCACCAGGGTATATTCTGCGCGGTGAGTCGCGAGATGCGTTTGCGCATCAAGGGTCCCCAGACTAAACTCGCGGAGATGGCCGCAAGCACGGCATCCGCCGTCGGATAGCCGGCGAGGCTCTCAAGATAACGGACGAACACTGACCGAATGCCGCGTGTTTGAAGGCCGGCCAGCATGGCATCGGCTTTGGCGTCGCGTCGCTCGCCAAGCAGCATCTTTCGTAACGCGGCATCGTCCGTTATCCTGTCGAGATCGAACGATACGTCGTCGGCATCCTGCAATCCGGCTTCGGAAAAATAATCGATGAACGAATCAAGTATCGCTCGTGCTGTTTCCGCACGACGTGGACCGACGATGCTAATGGCCGCCGCTAACGCGGTGTTCGGAGCATTCCCCGCCGCACGTGAGGCTTCGGCTGCCGCAAGGGCCGGTTCGCCATGGAGGTTTATCTCGGAACAAACAGCGAGGTTGATGAGCGAGTGATCGTTCTCGCTTCCCGTTTCATGCAGGACGGCAAGACAGACATTGGCTTCCAATGAGTTTTGCGCGGCGTCGAGCATAGAAACGCCGAACAGACTCGCGACCTGCGTTTTCGAATCCATCTGCGATGCACCCGAGGTGTCTTTCATTGATTGGCGCGGAAAATGCGTGCCGATTTGGCTGTTCAGGGCGAAGATTTGTTGGTTGTACGGGGAGAGCGCCTCTACCACCGGCAGATCCAAAGCCGGCGGCAACGGCAGTCCTTGATTGGAGCCGAACCAGGGCTTGAGCGTCAGGTTTCCTTCCGGCTCAAAATCCGTGTTGAGGCCGTTGGCGTGCATCACCGCATTGAGTGCGTACGGAATGTGCGCGATGTTGGTCACGATCGCGCCACGAGCGGAGAAAATGGGGTTTTCCGGCGTGAAGTTTCCCTCGACGTCGAATTTCTGTTGGAACCAGCGCTCTTTGCTCGCGGCGTCGTCATGGCTGTCGCCCATCGCTCCGGCATGACCGACGGCCCGCGTGAGCTTGGCTTTCCAGCGTCCGACCACGCAGGCGATCGTCGGCTTCGTGAACTGCGCGTCGAGTTCGTACGTCCCACCCGGCTCAACATACAGAACCGCTGCTTTACTGCGTTCGTCGTTGGCAAGAGCGAATGAGAACTCAGGTGCGGCGAAGTGGATGTAGACGTCCTTCCCGCTTGAGATGAGCGTCGTCGTCCCCCAACCGAACATGCGTAAATATGCCGCGATCGTCGTCGTGAAATTCCCGGAGTTTGAGAAGAGCGCGATCGAGCCTGGACGGAGAACTTCCGCGGGAGTGTCGCCGCCCAGGGCGCCGCCGATGCGCACTTGATTCCACGCATCCGCAACGCCCAGGCTATTACCGCCGAAGATGTCGACCCCGTTGTATTGGCCCAGCGCGCGAATTTCCCGCGAATCGTGGATAGAGAGCTTCTCCGTTACGATGAAAATCTTGCGCATGTCAGGATTGACGCGGATCAGCTCCGCGACGCCGTCTCGTGCGCCCGAGGGGGGAAGATAGACGACGCCGCAATTAAAGCTGTGACCATCCTCGAGACCTTCGCGAACGTTGTTGAAGACGGGAATTGGACCAAGTGCTGTTTCGAGGATTTGACCGCGGCGTCCGGGGGAGGTGCCGAATACCACATTTCCGCCGGAGTACGTGTGGCCGACCGGCGTCACGGAACTCGATTCACCGCCGAGAATGTTCAGGACGCAAACGCGATCTTCGCGGGTTGCGACTTGAGCGAGTGACTTGATGCCGACGAAATATTGGAATTCGCCGAGGCCTTGCATTCGGTACATTTTACACTCCCGCCATTTCCAAGCCGTTCATTTTGGCCGACACGAGTTCACGCCCGCCGGATTTCATCCACGCATCCGCAGCTTGAGCGTATTGGATTACTTCGCTGAGGTCGGAATCGAACCCGAAAAGGCGGTAGGGTAAGCCGAGCGCTTCGAACGTATCACGCATCGCGCCCATGCCGCGGACGAGGTTGGGTCCACCGCGTCCGATGACGATGTACAGCGGCGTCGGACCGGGTTGGCTGAAATGTTCGCGCAAAGCATCGGCCATGGCACGGAAGGTCTCAAAGATGTCGGTGTTATTCGATTTCCCGCCGATGATGAAGAGCACGTTGGAGCGGCGCAACCAGTGCTTGAAGCAGATCCGTGCGACTTCGCGCATCTTCTCGTACGGGGGGTTACCACCAAAGTCCGACGAGATGATCGCATCGTCGCCCAGCAGTTCAGTCACTAGCGAGTTCGCGCCGCCGCCGAACGTCGGAGCCAAGATTGTCCCTTCGGGATTGATGACGTAGACGTCGCTCTGACCTTGATGGGTGCGGAGTTGATTGATCTCTTGCTCGAAATCCGAGGAGTCGGCCGTGAAGAGATGCGCCGGGAGGTTCAGTCGCTGCAAGCGCGGATCGTCGCGATCGAAGCTGCATTTGAAGTCGCAGGCGATCGGAGTCAGGCGTCCGAGACGATCAGGACGCATGCGGATCGGATTGAGTTCGAGCGTGGTCATTCCGAAGTGGTGAAACAGTTCCCAGAGTTTTGGCAAGTGCTGAACGAGCGGTGAGATGATGGACTTTGGGGCGTTGAGCTCGGAAAGCGCGTTGGCGACGACGAAGGCTTTTAAGCCGGTGAGTGGATCAAAGGGCGCTTGTGCGATGTAGCTCTTGTCAACTTCTTCGATGTCGATGCCGCCGTGATGGGTCAGCGTCATCGTCGGAGCGCGGAAACGCGTCGAGTCGGAGATCGAGAAATAGACCTCATGCTCCGCCGGGACGGCGCCCTCGAAGGTCACGCCGTTCGCCTTGGCGATCACATGATCGACTTGATGGTTGACGAAATAGAGGCGCTCTTTCTCGCGTAGAGCCGTCTTCAAGTCGGAGGCGCGTCCGATGAGTCCCGCTTTTCCTTTCTTCCCGACGCCGCCGCGAAAGACGGGCTTGATGAAGATGGAACCATGACGCTCGATGAGCGCCTTGATCTCTTCTTCGCCTGCATCTGGACCCAAGATTTCGGCCGTACCGAACCCAGCGAATTGTAAAAGTTTCGCGCCATGCAGCATACCCGTGACTTGCATCGTATCCTTTCGAGGTGCGTCGAAAAGCGTGAACTCGGAAAGTCACCCGAATTCCAGGGGAGAGCGGCACACGCTTTGCGAGAATCGTCCTTTTTCCTGCGTCTTCGTTCCGCAGGTCCGAAAACGGTGAATCACCTTCTGTTTAGTGGGAAAAGTCGATAGATGCGTTTTGTATTATGCTCCGCTTAAGTGTACGGTCTTCGAGCCCCCGCCATTTCGCTCGTGAATATCACAAACGGTCGCGTTTGAAATAATCTTTGGCGAAAGGTTGTTCGAACCACGGCAGTGCTTTGCGGACGGCTTCGTTGAATTGGTCGTTCGGCGTTGTAATAATGTGCGCGAGTGTCGATGTTTGAAGATCGTGGCGAACGTGGAGCGGGAGCGATACGAGCAGCGCGATCGACAGGAGAATCCATACGAAAAACAGAGCTTTCGCGAAACCGACGAATGCGCCGAGAATGGCGTTGATAACGTTGAGTCCAGGAGACTGGGCGACGCGGTCGGCGAAAAATCCGACGGCGAAGGTTATTATGTAAAACGTCGCCGCGAAGGCGATCAGCGCGAACGTGTGCGCGGAATCGCGGTGGAGCGAACCGATTCTTAGGAACGCGTCGTCCCAGATCCCGTTATAGTGGAACCCGGCGACGACCGCAACAAACAAGGCGACGGTTCCACAGAGTTCGCGGATGAAGCCCTTCCAAATACCGATGAGCGCGCCGAAGGCGAGAATAAAGCCGATGACGAGATCGGGCCAGATGACTCCGAGAATCATGAGCGAATCACCGCGCCCATTCGCTTGTGAAGGGCATCGAGTATGCTAGCGACATATGAATCGGCCTCCGTGTCGGTTAATGTGGCGTCATCCCGTTGCAGAACGATGCGCACGGCGATGCTCTTCTTTTCGCTGGGGACCTGCCCACCGCGATAGTCGTCGAAAACATGCGCATCGGCGAGCGTGCCGTTCGCGCTTGCGCGGATCGCTGCGATGACTTCTGCCGCCGGAACGTCGCGCCCGACGACGAGTGCCAAATCGCGCTCCACGGCCGGATATTTCGAGGGTTCACGATAGCGCGGCAAGACGGGATCGGGGAGGAGCGCTAGATCGATCGTGCCGAGGTACACGCGTCGGTTTCCCAAGTCGTACTCCGCTGCAAGACGGGGATCGAGAACGCCGACGTGTGCGAGTACGCGTTCATCGATCGAAAGCTCCGCCGTTTTTCCGGGATGCAACCCGAAACTCTGTCCGGGCCGCACGGCGGCATCTTTTCCAGTGAGCGTTCGTAGCAGCGTTGTCGCATGACCGAGGGAAATGCGGAAACCTTCGTCCTGCCAAGGCGGCTCTTCGTGGGGCGGGCGAACGAGAATCCACGTTACGAGCACACGCTCGTGCGGATCGGGATCACCATCGGCGAAAACATGACCGATCTCAAAGCGTGCAATGTGGGTTTCACGTTCATTCTTGGCGACGAGTGCGAGTAAACCCGCAAGCAATGAGAAGCGTAAGAAGCGTTGATCTTCGGAAAGCGGATTCCGTATCTCGACGACGGGCGGCGGAAGAAGCCCGGCGCGTTCGAAGCGCATAGCGACGCCGGCAGATTCGAGAGCGAGGGGCACGATCTCGCGGTATCCAAGCGTAGCCAGGGCGTCGGCGACCCGGCGTTCGCGAACATACTCCGCGCTGGAAATCGATTGCTCCACCAGCGGCGGTAATTCTGCTGTGATCCGGTCGTAACCGATTGTGCGGCCGATCTCCTCAATGACGTCGACGGGAATGGTTACGTCGGCACGCCAGGGTGGAGGAATGACCGAGAACGTCATCTCGCGCAAATCGCGACCGGAGGTCGCCGTGACACGGAATCCGAGCGCCGTGAGCGTGCGTGTCGTCTCCTCGGTGGTGACCGCAAATCCAAGCAGATTGCGAACGGCGCTTGAACGCAGCGTGATCGCGGCGGCCGTAGGGATTGGTTTCCCGGTTTCGAGCGGCGCATGGGCAATCGCCCCCTGTTTCTGTAGAAGATACGACGCCCGAGCGGCTCCAAGGGCATTGAGAGCGGGCGGAATTGATTTCTCGTGCCGGGTCGAGGCATCGGTGCGGAAGCCGAGCGCAAGGCTCATGCGGCGCACGCGCGTCCCCACGAACGTCGCGGATTCAAGTGCGAGTTCGCGTGTCGCGGTTGTAACTTCGCTGAATGCGCCGCCTTTGAGGCCGGCAAAGCCTTGCGCGCGTTCCTCATCGGCAATGACGAGAGCCGCGGATGTGACGCGGTGATCGACGCCGTCGAGGGTTCTCACGATTTCGCCGTCGCGTGCATCGCGGGCGATCAGATGCCGTCCCGCCAGACGCTCGTAATCGTAGAAATGGAGCGGCTGTCCAAGTTCAAGCATCACGAAGTTCGAGATGTCGACGAGGTTGTTGATCGGACGCTGACCGGAAAGTGCTAAACGAATGCGCATCCACGCGGGGGCAATCCCCACGCGCAATCCTGAGAAGCGTTGCGCGACGAAATGCGAGCAATCCGCGGAGAGCAGGCTCACACGCAAATCGGCGGAGGTGGGTGGTGCATTTTCCGTCTGCCGCGATAGCGTGGGTTCGCGCAAGGGAAGGTGAAGCGCGGCGGCGAGTTCACGCGCCAAGCCGACGACGCACATCGCATCGACCCGATTCGGAGTCACATCGACGTCGAGAACGGGATCGTGCAGGTGGAAGAGCTCGACGACGTCGGAACCGAGTGGAGTATCCTGATCGAGTTGCAGGATGCCGTCTTCGAACCATGTGCCTTCCAAACCGAGTTCCGCTGCCGAACAGAGCATGCCCTGGGATTCGAAGCCGCGCATCTTTCGCGGATCGATCCGCTGCAGAGCTCGTTGTCCGTTGACCGGCTCGGAGGCCACGTGAGCACCGATCGTTGCGACCGGCACGACTTGGTTCTCCGCGACATTCGCGGCCGCGGTAGCGATGCCCAGAGGTTCAGCGCAGCCGACGTCTATGCGACAGATGCGCAAACGATCGGCATTGGGATGCGCCTCAATGGAAAGAATGCGGCCGACGACGATGCCGTTTACGCGCGGGCGATGCTCGACGCCATCGACCGGAAAGCCGAGCAAGGCCAGTCGTTCCACGATCTCGTCGACAGGGAGGTTAAGGTCAAGATAATCGCGGAGCCAGGCGATCGAGAGTTTCATGCAAGCTGCTTTAAAATGGCGGTGTCGTTTTCAAAGAGAACGCGAATATCGTCGATACCGTGGCGTACCATCGCAAGACGTTCGATACCGATACCGAAGGCCCAGCCGGAAACCGCGTCGGGATCATATCCGACATTGCGCAGGACATTCGGATGAACCATCCCCGAGCCTCCGAGTTCCATCCAGCCCGAGCCCCCGCAAGTACGGCAGCCGGCCGATGGTCGTTCGTTCCCTAAACAACCGGGACAACTCGTGTCGACTTCGGCGCTAGGTTCGGTGAAGGGAAAGAATGACGGGCGGAAACGCAGAGATTGACGGGGTCCCAAGAGCGCGCGGCACATGCCCGTCAGCACGCCTTTGAGATGGCCCATATGAAGGCCCGGCGCTACTTGCAGAGCCTCAACTTGATGGAACATATATGTGTGGCGCGCATCGACGGAATCGCGGCGAAAGCATTTGCCGGGAGTAACGATAGCGAGCGGCGGAGGATTCGCTCGCATCGTACGGATCTGCATTGGCGAGGTGTGCGGCCGCAAGAGGAGGTCCGATCGGACGTACATCGAGTCGAAGCCCTCACGAGCGGGATGGTGCGCCGGAATGTTCAGGGCGTCGAAACTGTGCTCGTCGGTCTCGATCTCCGGACCAAGCACCACCGCGAAGCCGTGTCGCTCGAAATACGTGACGATGTCCTCCATGGTCCGGCGAATCGGATGGATCGATCCCGTCTCGGGAAGGATTGGAGGAAAGGTAACATCGATCGTCTGCGAGAGTTCCGAGCCGAGTTCATTTGCACGGAGGCTCCGCTCATGCTGGGCGATCGCCGCTTCGGAGGCGGCGGCGACGTCGTTGATGCGCTTCCCTGCCTCCGGACGTTGCACGGTGGGAAGTGAGCCGATGACCCTGCGGATCTGCGTGATTTCACCTTGGCGTCCCAAGAAACGGACGCGGAGCGCTTCGAGCGCGTCGCGATCGCTAGCCTCGGGAAGAGCTGCTTGCAAGCGCTGGGTGAGTTCGTCGAGCTGCTTATCGAGAATCGGAGGTTCCTTTGGAAGGCGACGTGGGAAAACGGAACGCCTGACCTTTCGGCCAGGCGTTCCAGAAACTTGCTTTCCACTTGGAAGACTTATCCCGTTGCCGGAGTCCTATAAAGGTGACGGTACATGAGATAGGCTCTAATGGATCCCGTGTTGGTGAACAGCTTCCAGAAGACGTCGGTCGTATGCATGCGAAAACGTCTGCCCTTCTTGTTTACGTGACATGCAGGAGTCACAGAATTACCGTGCGACAAATCGATAATACCACATGAAAACAGCGTGGAAAAGTCTTGACAGACGGAGATTTTACGAGATAGATTCCGGAGGCGTTCCAAACGCCCGGCCGAGGTCGAAAGGAGGATAGCAAGCGCCCGAAAGGCCCTTGCTACTCACGATTTCGCGCGCTGCGAGAACTCATAAAAGATGATCGATCCGGCGATTGCGGCGTTCAAGCTTTCGCCTGTTCCTCTTTGTTCAACGGCAACCCGACGCCCGCAGGGTCCTAGCGATGAATCGACTCCACGGCGTTCGTTTCCGATGGCGATAGCGGTTCGCCGCCGGAACTCGACCTCGCGCAAAGCCTGACCGTCTCCCGCGGCGGCTATGAGGTCATATCCTTCCTTTTTAGCCGCTTCGACGATGGCCGGGCCGTCCGCGACGGCGAGGCATTGGCGGAAGATCGCCCCCATTGATCCGCGAACGACCTTTGGATTGTATGGCTCGACGGCGTCGCTGCTGAAGGCGACAGAGCGGATCCCGAAGATCTCCGCTGAGCGCAGCAAGGTGCCCGCGTTTCCAGGGTCGGCGATTCCGGCGAGAATCGCGACGGGCTCTCCGTCGGTGAACACGTCCGCAAGCGTACCTAAGCGCGTCGGAAAGACGGCCAACAAGCCCGGTGGGGACTCAAGGTTCGAGAGTCGCTCCATCGCTCGTTCGGCAAGAAGCCACGCTGGGCCAGGAGCGAATTCTCCGTAGTCTTCCGATGCGGCGGAGAGCGCGCGATCGGTTAGATAGACGGCTTCAGGGATCCAGCCGGCGGCGCGAGCCTCAGCGAAAAGCGTGTGACCTTCGACGGCGAAACGGCCTTGCTCGCGTCGGCCCTCCTTCGAACGCAGATCCCGTACGGAGGCGAGCTGAGGGGCATGGATGCCGAGCGCTTCGATCTGGATTCGAGGCATGCCGAGGTTTTCGCGGAGTCTCGGGGTGCTCCCACGTCGTCGTGATTATAGGGAAAGCGTTGTGGCCTGTCGCACGGTGCGAAGTCAGATGTTCGGCATTGCCGTGAAACTTGTGACATGGTCATGCGAGGGGGCGGCTTTGACAAAAATGATGATTCCGGATGACCCACCTGGTTTGCGCTATCGCCTTGGTGCGCGCGTTCTCTTGATGGACGACGACAATCGGGTGTTGTTGATCCATTCATATGATGCCGGTGAGCCGGAGCGCGGAGATTGGTGGGATTGCCCCGGCGGTGGAATCGACGACGGTGAGGACGTTCTCGCCGCATGTCGTCGCGAGATGATCGAGGAAACGGGAATCGTGCTCGATGAGATTGGACCGTGTTTGTGGCGGCGTCGCTCACGCTTTCGGCATAAGGGGATCGAGTATTCTCAGATGGATACGATTCACTTCGCTCGTCTGCGAGGTGAACCAAATTTTGTACCACGAAACTTGACGGCCGAGGAGCACTCGATTTTTTTAGGCGAACGCTGGTGGACGCTCGAAGAACTGCGGGCTGCTTCCGGAAAGCAATTCCGACCTCGCTGTTTTGCTGAATTACTCGAGCGCGTCGTTAATGGTGTTCATGAAGGGATCACCGAGATTCATTGTAATCCGCTGGGTGACGAGATCCGCACCGTTCTCGAATGAACTCCCGTCGGCTCGGGCGAAGAGGAAGTTTTCATGAGCCGTATCGTCGAGATTCTCTCTCTCTTGCTCATCGCCGTCGCCATCGGCGTCGGTGGGAAGTCGCTGTTGCTCCATGTTGCGCACTTCCGGACGATCGCGTTGGTCGTCTTGGCGGCACTCGCGCTCATTCAGTTCGCCGCGCTTCGTCGCGGAGTCGGACCTGCCCGGGGTACAAGCATTTCTCTAAATCGTGACGTCGTTTTCATCGCGGCGATCGTTCTCGCGTTCGTGTATGTCACCGTTCCCGCACGCTGGTCGAGCGGAGCCTGTATCGTCGCGATAGAGTTCGGCTTGGCGCTCGAACTCTTGGGGAAGTTTGCCCCGTCCATTCCGCCGCCGTCGTAAGGATTTCCCCGGCGACGACGGTGCTCGGCATAGCGGATGCTTGAAGAACGATTGCGAAAGCGGGGTTCCATGCAGATCTATTCCACCCAGCGTATCCACGAAGGCCGAGTTCTGAACCTGCGGCTCGACGAGATCGATTCCTACACGGGTGGGAAGCGTCGCGTCGAAGTCGTCGAGCATGTCGGTGGTGTCGGCATCATCGCGCAACCGACACCGAGTTCAATCGTGCTGGTGCGTCAGTATCGTCACGCCGTCGGTCAATATCTCTGGGAGATTCCGGCCGGAATGATCGATCGAGGCGAGGATCCCGTCGAAACCGCACGGCGTGAGTTGATCGAAGAGACGGGATTTCGTGCGCAAGGCTTTCGGCAAATTCGAGTGGTGTTTCCAAGTCCGGGATTTTGCAACGAGCGGATTCACATTTTCCTCGCCGAAGGTCTTACGGTCGGAGAAGCGCAACCCGAGGACGATGAACGCATTGAAATTCGCGTGTGGGATCTCGACGAGGCGTGGGCCTTGGTGGAACGCGACGAACTTCTCGACGGAAAGACCCAGATCGCGCTAGCATGGGCGCAAATGAATCGCCGGTTCTAGCTAATTGAACGGAGGCGTCGTGCTTGAGGGAGGCGCAGCCGGGCGAGCATCTCCGGAGTTGGTACTTTGACGTTGCGAGCGATGTGGAGTGCGCGCAGAAGACGAATCGTCAGCCAGGTGAGGTCGAACTCGAACCAGCGGATTCCGTGCCGAGCTGAGGACGGAAACGCGTGATGATTGTTGTGCCAGCCTTCGCCGAATGCGACGAGGGCGACCCACCAACAGTTGGTCGAACGATCATTTGTGCGAAAACTCTGGTATCCGCTTGCGTGTGCGGCGCTGTTGACGAGCCACGTACAATGATAAAGCACCGTCAGGCGTACGAAGAAACCCCAGACAAGCATCGTCATGCCGCCGAACACGAAGAGTCCCATCGCGAATATCAGCTGTAAAACGATCGAGTATCGCTCTAAAAATTGATAGTAACGATCATTGACGAGATCGGGTGACCAGCGGGCGAACTCCTCAGGTCCAACGCGCGCTTGGTTGTTGCGGTATAACCACTCGATGTGAGCCCAGCCCATCCCGAGATTCGAATCGTGCGGATCACCTTCTCGATCGGTGTGCGCATGATGCTTGCGGTGCGTGGAGACCCATTCGAGGGGACCGCCCTGCAAGGCGAACGCCCCGAGGGTGATGATCACATATTCAAGCCAGCGCGGGACGCTCAGGCTGCGATGGGTCAGGAGACGGTGGTATCCGAGGGTGATTCCGATGCCTCCGAAGAGCCAGAACAAGAAGGCCGCGGTCGCGACTCCCCACCAGGAGAAACAGGCGGGAACGAACGCCAGCAATGCCCCGAGATGGATGACCACCAAAGCAATCGCGGTCGGAATAGCGCGTTTAGGGCTGAGCATAGGAAGCGTCGCCGAAAAGACATCGCGGGGTTTGGGTTGCGCAACGGACACGGTTAGCCTCAATGTCCTCAACGAGGGGGAAGGGGGAACCAGATGAGATCTCTCCGGCGGATTATCGGCCAAAGAGGTGGGCGCGATAACAGATGCCTGCCCCCGGCATGAAGCAAGCCGCTCTAGGCTTGGATTGATTCGAGTTGACGCTTAGCGAGTGTGAGAAGCTGCTCGAAAGCCGCCTGGTCGCTGACTGCGAGATCGGCGAGGGCCTTCCGGTTCAAGGTCACGCCGCCGAGTTTAAGGGCATGCATGAAGCGGGAGTACGAGACGCCCTCGCGACGTGCTGCGGCGTTGATTCTGCTGATCCACAGGGAGCGGAAGTCGCGCTTGCGCACACGCCGATCCCGGTATGCATACGAAAGTGAGTGGAGCAATGCCTCGTTTGCGACGCGATAGTTGCGACGCCGAGCCGCGCGAAAGCCCTTCACGAGCTTCATGACTTTGCGACGGTGCTTGATCTTGTTGAGACCGCGTTTGATACGTGCCATTGGGCTTGGCTCCTACAGCAAATAGGGAATCTG
>DASZHL010000077.1:0-12677 GCA_035937855.1 Vulcanimicrobiaceae bacterium | reverse complement strand
CGAACCAATGCTTGGCTTCAGAATTTCCGAAGGGTCGTTATCCGCTATGAACGGCACGTCCGAAATTATGCCGCCTTCGTCCATCTTGCTTGCGCGTTAATCACACTCAGGCGGGTTTTGGGATGACCTCTAGAGATGTTTGCATGTTGATGTGGACGTCGTTGCCGCTCTAGCTTCCGACGAAGATGTCGTCGTCAATGGCGATGTTGAGTTTGTAATTCGAGAGCGTGTTCGTTACGTCCGCTTTGTACGAAGGCAACTCTACGTGTCCAATCTGCTTTTGCACGACGTAGTTTCCACCGATCGTTTTGAAACTTTGATGGAACGTGATGTACCCCCCGTCCTTGTACGTCCACGTGTACGAAACGACCATCGCGCTCGCGTCGTCGATTTCAACGTCGAGATGCTCGACACGACCATTTTTAATCGGAACCAGACGCAATGAGGTCTGGCCGTTTGAGTGCCCCTGCGGTGTGATTGTGAACAGATTCACCCATTCACCAGGCGGCGGTACATTTGGGTAAACTTTTTTAAATTGAGCCGCGAGCGCCGGAACGGTGTCGAATACGGCCGCCTGACGATTCGGTGCTTTGAAATACACATTCCCGTCGAACGTCGGGTTGATATAGGGGAACGTCTTCAGCGCGATTTCGGCATGCAGATCAGCTTTATATGAACGCAAACCGGGATTGACATGCGTCATGCGCGTCAGAAGGATCTGCGTTGGTCCCCCGTCAACCGAAAGCGCCGCCGGCGATTGGCCGACATCCGGGACCTCGTCGGCATACGCCGCCGTGGCGACGAGCAACGCAAGCATTGCTGTTCCAAGCATTCGGAATCTGATCATTCATTATCTCCTCGAACTTCCGCCGAGGGCGGAGCATCTCGCATCCATGAACGCCATTGGACCGACGACAGTTCCAGAGCGGCGGCGATCTCCTCGCAAACGTGATCGTCCTTCTCCCGTTCTTTGGCCACGGCCAAGGCCTCGAAGGCCCTCGGAGAGGCAATACGACCGAGTGCCCAGGCCGCATGTCCGCGCACAAGCGGATGCGGATCGTCCCGCAAGGCCCGTTCAAGAGCGGGAACTGCTGCTCGATCGAGCGAGTTTCCCAGAGCCACCGCGGCGTTCCGCCGGAGCAGCGCAGCTCCACGCCAGCCCATTGCGGTGGAACGAAACCGCCGCCGGAACTCCCCCGATCGCAAGGCGAGAAGCTCGGTCAAGGGTACCGCCGCGAGTTGCGGATCGAGTGCGACAAAGCGTGGCCCGCCTTGCATTCCCGCCAAACGAGTCGGCGGGCAGACCTCTTGGCAAAGGTCGCATCCCCAAATCCACGAGCCGATCAACGGTCGGAGTTCGCGGGGAATTGCGTCGGTTCGCTGGGTCAAGTCCGCGATGCAGCGGGTCGCGTCGATCGTCGAATCTCCGCGAAGGGCTCCGGTTGGGCACACATCCACACAGCGACGACAGCTTCCGCAGCTGGTACGCAACGGAGCATCCGACGGGAGCGGAACGCTGGTAACGACCTCTCCGAGGAAGACGAAGGATCCGGCGCCGTGGACGATCAGGTTTGTATGCTTACCGATCCAACCGAGCCCGGCTCGCTCGGCAAACGCGCGTTCCGCGAGCGGAGCGGTGTCGCAAACCACCCGCGTCACAGGTACCCCGGCGAAGGCGTCGATCTCCCGAGCGAGTTGCTCGCAGAGCGCCCGGACCGTGTGATGGTAGTCCTCGGACCACGCATAGTTCGAGACGCGGCCCCGCAACGGAACGCTCGTCGCGGGCGGCGCAGTCGCGTACGCCAGCGCGACGCAAACCACCGCGCGCGCATCTACCAACAACGAGCGCGGAGATGAGGCTCGCTCCGCCCACTTCTCGTCGTACGACCAGGTGGCGAGGTCACCCCGAGAGAGCGCTGCGCTAAGGCGTTCTCGCGTCGGCGGATCATCCTCCGCCGACGTGACGCGCAAGGCGACGGCCCCTGCGCGCATTGCGATCTCGCGGAGCCGAGATCGTAATGCGCCGAGTTCATTGATGGCCTCACGTCCGGTCAAGTTCGAAGGATGCGAACCGGACAACTCACGCACGCGCACAAGGAAGACGTTGGCGCAACGGCATCCGTCTTCCCGGAGAACGGCACCACCCACTCACATGAATGTGCCGTTCGTAGCGTTCTAGGCGGTAAAATCACCGATTCGCAACGTACGATCGAGACTGATCGATTCGAGGCTCGTTCCGTAACGACTCAAAGACCGGGAACAGCTCAAAGGCCGGGGACAGCGCCTTCGTGACGACGTTCTTGATATGATCATAATCGGGCTTGATATTCTGAGGGAGTGGGAACATCTCAACCCGATGAGCTTCCCGATGACCTTCATTTTGCACAAAACCACCCGCGATACCGAGATTTCCCGCCTTGAATTTTTTCGCGATCGCCTCGTTTCCAAGAAGTGCCTCCACACCAAGCGCAAGACTGTTGCAGGCGATCTTCGCATCACTCGCAACATCGTCAATAGCGGGCGTGATCTTCGCAATAACCGACTGGAGATCAAGGCTGATTTCCTCTGAAGTTTTGTGGATGCGATGCGCCTCTGCTTCCGCTGCACATTCGGGATGTTTGAGGAGAACAATATAGGCAAACCTCGGATCCTTAACCGCAATCTCAAGGGAACCGAGGAGTTCCGGGCTGATGACGGCCCCGGCAAGGCGTGGGTAATACAATTTACCTCCACTTCCGGCGAAATCCTCTTGAGGATTTAATCGCCCGTCCATACACGTCACGATTGCGGCAAGAAAGAGCGGGCTTTCATGATCGTGCTCAGTCGATGAAGAATCCGTTCCGGATCGAGCCTCGCCGTCGGATCGAAAGATTCTGTCCTCTGTATTGGAACCTTCTTGTTCCGCTCCGCTTTCGCGCGTCGACTGCGCATGATCGGAGCCGGCGTTTTCCGATGAACGACGCTTGGAGCGATTGATAAAGTTAAGCGTCGCAGCATTGGCGAGGCGGTTATACACTTCCGAGAGGGAGAGCGTTCCATTAGACAACGTTTGGGACTCAGGCTGCGTAGGATGACTCAACGGAGGTCCTCTTTCCTGGAAGAACGTGCAAGGATTGCTACTTGGTCTCCATATATTCCTCAAGGATTTGATAACTAAACACGACATAGGTAGCCGTTCATCACAAGAGGAACATCCTTTTTCATTTTCTTCGAAAAATGAACGTTCGTATTTATAAGATGTTGATTGACGCGTCGAGCGCGGCTCGCGCGAGCAAACCGTCTTGGAGGTGCACGACGTTTCCGAATCCCGCATCGATCAATCGCTGCGCGACCCAAGGCGATTTTCTACCGAGGCGACACGCGACGATGTACGTGCGAGTCGAGTCGAGTTCATGCAAACGCGCCTCGAGTTCAGAAACCGGCAGATGAATCGCGCCCGGCAGCATGCCCAGAACGATCTCGTGAGGCTCGCGCACGTCCAGCAAGATCGCCTGCGGGTTCTCTGCGAGAAATACATCGAGTTCGTGCGCGGCGATTTCGCGAATCGTCGATACGATACATGGCTGCGACTCCTCTCGAAGATCCGTGATCGTCGGAGCATCTCCGCAAAGGGGGCAACTGGGGTCGCGCTCCAAGGCATATTCGCGCACCCGCGTTTCCAACGCATCAACCA
Organism: Vulcanimicrobiaceae bacterium; assembly: GCA_035937855.1. Lineage (GTDB taxonomy): Bacteria > Vulcanimicrobiota > Vulcanimicrobiia > Vulcanimicrobiales > Vulcanimicrobiaceae > DASZHL01. The sequence goes on along the minus strand of DASZHL010000077.1, from coordinate 9,004 downwards.
GCGCCAAGCGCCCGATCAAGGGTCGGCCGATGCCCAACAGGAGCTTCAGGACTTCTCCGGCCTGCAAGGTTCCGATGATTCCTGCGAGCACTCCCAACGCGCCGCCTTCCGCGCAGGTCGGCACGCTCCCCTCAGGCGGCGGTATCGGGAACAGGCAACGATAGCATGGTCCTCCCGGCGCGAACACGCTGACTTGTCCGTCGAAGCGGAAAATCGACGCGTAGACGTCCGGTTTCCCCCGCAAGCGCGCGGCATCATTGATGAGATAGCGCGATGCGAACGAATCGGTCGCATCGATCACCAAGTCGTTCTGCTCAACGAGTTCGAGCGCGCAGGTCGCATCGAATCGACGCTCAAGTGGAAAGAGTTCGACGTGCGGATTGAGGTCATGCAGCCGTTCGGCCGCGGCAAGCGCTTTGGGTCGACCGAGATCACGCATTCCGAAGATAACTTGACGCTGGAGATTGCTCTCCTCGACAATATCGTCATCGATGATCGTGATGCGTCCAACGCCGGCGGCGGCGAGATAGGCGAGCACCGGCGCGCCCAAACCTCCAGCACCCACACAAAGTACGCGTGACGACGCCAACCGCTCCTGTCCCGCGAGGCCCACTTCAGGAATCAGCAGATGTCGACTGTAGCGCCGGAGTTCACGGCGTCCTGCAAGCAGACGCGCACCGTTTAAATCGTTCGCGGATGTCGTTCGTTCAGCCATTGCAGAACCGTCGCTCGCGAATTTTCACCAGCGGAGGTGTGATCGCTGTCGATTTCTCGGTACGTTTTGGGTTCGGGGGCGCGCTCATACAACTCGCGCGCACTCGTGCGCGAGACCATACCGTCGCGTGTCGCAACGACGTAAAGCACCGGGCGGCCCACAAGTGCCGCCAACGTCGCATCGAGAATGCGCTCGATTTGCGTTGAGATTTCGGGTAAAGTCAATCCATCGACGTAGCCGGAGCGAAGGTCGACGGTTCCGCCTTTGGCAAGCGCGCTGATCGCCGACGAGCGGGCATATCCCGTTGCGATCGAGACGGCTCCGGCGATTTGCGGATCGTCGGCGCAGGTCAGCAGGGCCGTGACGGCGCCCATGCTATGCCCAAGGGTATAGATGGGCCCATCATACCGCGCGCGCGCGAAACTCACGACTGTCGCCATCGCATCCGTCAAATCATCGAGCGACGCCAAGGTACCGCCGCTCGCTCCCAATTTGTGTCCGGGAAAATCGAGGCTGAGTACACGGAATCCTTGACTTGAAAGAAAGGCGCACAAAAAATCGAGATTGTGTTTTGAGCTTGAATACCCGTGGCCGACGACCAACGTCACCTCACGGGCGCGGCGCGGCTCATAATCGAGCATTACGACGTCGTCCCGCGACCGAGGAAGACGGCGCAACTCAAGCGTCACGAAGCCCCCAAAGCATCCGCACGTCAGTAGCCCCCGAGGTCCGTGCTGTATCCGTGTTCCTCGAGCCAAGCGCGCGACTCAGCGTGCAAAGCGAGGAGATCAAGGCGACTGCACGTGAGTTTGTGGACCAAAACCTCCCAAAAATGTTGGTCCTGAGCGTAGATTTCCTCGGGAATCTCATTTTGCATCCGGGAGAAATCTCGTAAGGCTTGCCAATCGCGGGAGCGCAAAATCTCGCTCAAGCGAAGGTCGTATTCCGGCGTAGCGGCGTTCGTCATTTGGTCATTTCATGCATGAGCTGGGAACATTCAGCGCGACGGTCGGGAAATCCCACCGGCTCGAACAGAGCCGCTGCAGGAAACGCCTGCGAATCCTCATACGTTATGAACACTGTCGATTCACGAGGTGATGCTCATGCCGCTCTTTCCAGCCCGTTTTCTCGCGTCCGTGACACCCGTGGCTCTTTGCGCTATCCTCGCCGCGACAAGCGCCGTTTCGGCGGCCCCTTGTTCCAGCGACCGTTTCGAGATCGATTCGCAGGCCATCACGGTCCAGGTGTGCGCTCCCACCCTCTTGGCCGACGCCAATACGGGCTTGCTTCCCCTCATCGAGACAATCTCGACCGCTCAAAACTCGATCTCCCAGACCTTGAATGTCCATGTCCTCGCCCACACCGCGCACGCGATCAACGACGTATCACTCGAGCCCCTAGGCATCCACCGCCTTCTGCACCTTGCGATCAGTTACAATCGCGGAGCCGCTCGGCTAGACCACGCCCTTCTCATCCCCAGCGCCCTCCCCCTCAAGTAAAAACGCTTTGTGGAGGCCGTATGCTTCGTCGCTACGCGGCTCATGTACTGAGGTACACTTCGCCGCTAGGCTCCTCGCCTACGGCCTCCACAAAGCGTTTTTCGCGCCTGAAGGTTCGGGAGTTTAGGAACTGCGGCCCGACGCACTTCTTCGATAGGGTTTGGCGCGTTGGGTTTGGGGAGTAGCGAAATTTCGATGCTTGGTTCCTCAACGAAAACGGGATGGTGCGGTCGTGATACATTAAGATTTCTCACTTCAGGATTCTGCTTTGCCGGGCTTAGGCGAGCAAGCTGCAACTTCGCTCATTTACCTTCTGGATGCTTGGTGTTTGACAGGGATGACTTGCGTTTCGTGAAAAGCTAGGCGCCTCATGTCTTCTTGAAAGGAGCACGTATGGCGTATAAACGCGCGCATCAGTTATTGCGAGTTTTCCTTTCCGCACTCTTCGGCGCTGCCGTCGGCCTTACTCTGGGCTCGGGAACCGTGCAAGCGCAATCGAACCCCGGCGCCACCCTGGCCGTCCCGCTTTACGGGCAGCAAACCAATGTATGGTGTTGGGACGCATCGAGCTTGATGGTCATCAAATATTTCCGCCCATGGAGCACGTTGACTCAGTGCGCGATCGCCACCCAAGCAACTTCCGGACAGAATTGTTGCACATCACCAGTTCCAACACCCTGCGTTCATACGGGCTGGGAAATGCTTTCGTCAAACGGATTCAACTTTAACACCGCTTCCACGGCTCTGAGCTTCGCGACTCTCAACAGTGAGATCAGCGCAAAGAGGCCGGTGCTTTACGCCATCGGCTGGACCGGCGGCGGCGGGCACATGCTCGTCGCGGACGGGTGGTTCATTCTCAATGGCGTCGAATACGTATCTGTCAACGATCCCTGGCCGCCGACCTCGGGCACGCAAGAGCAACAAACATATGATTATTGGGTTGGCGGTCCGTATTACGATCACGTCACTTGGGCGGATTTCTATGATATCGTCGACACGGTCCCGACGCCCTCTCCGCACCCAACGATCCGATTCCACACGCCATTTCCCCGCTTCTCGATACGACCGTACTTCGAAATACCAAGCATTCAGCTTCCCCTGGGACCCGATCCCTTGAAGAAACCCAACGTCGTCCTGCCGGAGGTTACTCAACACGCGACTGACACGATCACGCAGTTGCACTCAGCGTCATCTGAGGTGATCCGCCGATTAGGCTTCGCGAGTTCAGATGAAGTTTCCGCCGCACGACTTGGAACTCCGCTGCAAGAATATATCGTTCCCGCTGACAAACTCGCTGCCTACACCGCGAAAAACTCGCCCTCATCATTGCTGACGGGTGGGACGACACTGTTTTATCCAGTTGTCGTCGCCGGCGAGGTTCGCTCATCGGTGCGTGTCTTAACGCGACCCGGCGCACCGTCCCAAGTCATCTCCCTCGGCGACACCGGGACTGCGGCGCATCTTCAACAACTTGAAGGCATCAATACTCTCGTGGGTAAGCGTAGCGACGTCAGCATTCCAGCTGTGCGCATTCCGGCGCTAGGGCTCTACTTCGTCGGCAGAACCACGGCCGGAAAACTTCAAATTGCATCCATCTTCGACGTTCCCTGGCTTGGTCTGAAAAAGGGACAATTCACCGATGCCCAGAGCGTCTTTCTCCGCCTCGCGCCCTTCGCAAGCAAAGTGAAAGGCACGATGTAAAACCCTTCGGCGCACTCTTCACCGGCCGTGATTGCGACACCCAGTGTATCAACCGCAGCCGGTGAAGAGCCGCCGATTTGAAACACGCACGTACATGCGACGCTACAGGAGGAAAATATCAGTCAAATGAACGCCAAGAAGTCTCTACGAACAACACCGGCGCCTCCGCGGTCTTCACTTGCGTAACGAGCCGTTCGACCCTTTGCACTTACCGCAAGGTAACTTGCTTCCAGGGGAGGTTCTAGGCTCTTCGTCGGCGGCTCTCGAAGAAAATCTACACGCCTGTCACATTGGGCACATCGCCGGGCCATCCGAACGCTCTATGATCAGGGGCATGCCACGGATCATTTGGGAGCACGTGCGGTTTTTTGGAGCAATCTTGTTCTCTGAGGGCAAGGTTTTGCTCTCAGAGACGCAAGCACCCGGCCATCGCATCTCGAGTCCCGAACTCTCGCGTGATCCCAATCCGGCCTTCTTAGGGCGAGCGCGCAACAGCGTTGTGTTGGCCGCGATCGCCGGCCTGGTGTTCATGTTGTTCTCGCGCATCCACTTTGCGGGCGCGAACAATTCGCCGGAAAATCCGGATTGGCGACTCACGCCTGGGGCGATCGCGACGCGAAACCTCGCCCAAATCTGTACGCGTGGATATGCAAGTTCCGTACGACCGCGAGGAGCGGTTTGGGTTCATCTCAAAGCTGCGATGTACCAACGTTATGGGATAGCCTCAGGACAACACTACGGACATGTGGCCGATCATCTCATTCCGCTCGAAATCGGCGGTGCCCCGGACGATCAACGAAATCTCTGGCCGCAGCCCTATGATGAATCACATCAAAAGGACGAGATCGAGAACGAACTCCACGTCCTCATTTGCGATCGTCGCATGCCGATCGACGCCGCCCAAGCGCGAATCGCGCGCGATTGGAAAACGGCAGTCCCATCCAATCTTCAATTCACTCCCGAAGAACAACAAGAACTCGCCCACATGAGACAAAACAACGATCCCAACTAGAGCGGCTTGTTTCGTCTCATGTGGGCGAGTTCTTGTTGTTTCGTCTCGATTGCCACGAACTTAGAGTGGGTTGATTTTTGTCGTAGGCTAGAAGCCTAGCGGCGATGTGTACCGCAGTACATGAGCCGCGTAGCGACGACGCATACGGCAAAAAGCGACCCGCTCTAAACGGCTTCTTCGGCGATTTCGGCATATGCACTCGTCGCATTGAGCGCTTGCGTCAGGTCGGCGATGAGATCTTCGACGTCTTCAATTCCGATCGAAAAACGGATGAGATCTTCGCTCACGCCGAGTGTTCGTTTGAGTTCGGCCGGCACGGAGGCGTGCGTCATCGTGAAGGGGCTACACGCGAGCGACTCGACTCCGCCAAGCGAGGTCGCAAGACTAAAGAGTTGGAACTCTTTGAGAAGTTGATATGCATGCGCCGCTCCGCCGCGTGCTCGGATCGATACGATCGCGCCGAAGCCGTCCATCTGCGCTTTGGCAAGTGCATGTTGTGGATGAGACGGAAGACCGGGATAGAGGACCTCGGCGAGGTCCTCCCGCGTGCTCAAAAATTCGGCGACCGCCTGAGCGTTGCGCGCATGTTGACGCATGCGAACGGCGAGAGTCTTTGCACCGCGCGTCGTGAGATACGAATCCCAAGGACCGGGAACGGCGCCGACGGCGTTCTGCCAGAACTTCACTTTCGCATGGATATCGTCGTCGTTGGTGACGACGATACCGCCAATCAGATCATGATGTCCGCCGAGGTATTTCGTCGTCGAGTGCACGACGACATCGACACCCATGGCAAGTGGACGTTGGAAATACGGCGAAGCGAAGGTATTGTCGGCGCCAATGACCATGCCCGGCCGACGTAAGGCAACTATTCCCCGAATATCGGTCAAACGCAGACACGGATTACTCGGCGTCTCGATCCAAAGCAACTTTGTCGTCGGACGAATCGCTCCCGCAACCTCCGTCAGATCGATCATATCAACATAGGTCGTCTCGATGCCGTAGCGCGAAAGTACATCGGTGAAGAGGCGGTGCGTTCCGCCATAAATGTCCTGCGTTGCGACGATATGATCACCCGCATCGAGTAAGCCGGTGACGCCGTGAATCGCCGCCATGCCCGACGAGAAGGCCACGCCATGGGCGGCCCCCTCGAGGCTAGCCAATTGCATCTCCATCATGCGACGGGTGGGATTGATCGAACGAGAATAGTCGAAACCCTTGGTAATTCCCACAGCCTCAAGCGTATATGTCGAGGTCTGATAGATGGGCGGAATCGTCGATCCCGTTACGGGATCGGGATGCTGACCGACCCGAATCGCCCGCGTCGCAAAACCACGTTTTGAATCGTTCATTCTGAAAACTCCAGGGTTTGAAAAGTTCGAAAGTTACCCGATCATTTCCTTGGTATGCCACGCGATGTTCTGGGCACGGTCACCGACGCGTTCGAGGGCCGCAAGCACGAAGAGAATGATCGTTCCCGCTCGGACGAGCTCCCGATCCGCCTGCATCTCCTCTTGGAGAGCCTCGATGCCTCGGTTGTAGAGCTTGTCGACTTCGTCGTCGCGGTCGATGACATATCCGGCGAGTTCGTTGTCGCGTTCGGTATACGCGCGCATTCCGTCTTCGAGCATGGCAATCGCTAAAGCCGCGATGCGTCCGATCTCAACCCGAGCCGGACGCAACGGAACATCGCTCAACTTTATCGCGTTTTTCGCGATATCCACTGCGTAGTCGCCGATGCGCTCCAGGTCAACGACGATCTCGAGCATCGCCGCAACCGCACGCAGATCGCCCGCGACCGGCTGCTGGCGCCACAACAACTCGATACATGCAGCTTCGACCTTCCGCCGTAAATCGTCGATCGTGTCGTCACCCGCGATGACGCGCGCCGCCAAATCCGTATCGCGCCGATCAAGCGACGCGACGGCATGATGTATGGCATCGCCCGCGAGAACTCCAAGCCGTACAACGTCGAGTCGCGCCGACTCCAGCGCCTCGTGGTAGAGTGTTCTCATCGTAATTCCCTCGATAAGATCGCCGTGGCGGCACGACACGACGATATGCCGCATGTGTTTGCGATCAGTATACCACGCCCCGAGGGAGGGCTCCGCCTTCAACGAAGCCCTCCCTCCATGAACGATCAGCAGGCACCCCCCCACGCCTTCGAGACGCTTCTCTTCGAGCGGATCGATACCGTCGCCATCGTCACCCTCAATCGCCCGAAGGTCCGTAATGCCCTGAACCTCGTGATGTTGCGCGAGCTCCATGCATTGCTCCGCGCACTCGATGCGGACCCCGCGCTCCGTTGCATCGTCCTGATCGGAGCAGGCGAGCAAGCATTCGCCGCAGGCGCCGACATCGCGGAGTTAAATGCCTTGTCGGGAGCCGTTGCGGGTACGCAGCTCTCACGCAGAGGTCAAGAACTCACGCTTCTGATCGAACGCATGGAGAAGCCGGTCATCGCAGCGGTCAACGGCTATGCCCTCGGCGGCGGGTGTGAACTTGCGATGAGCGCCGATATCCGCATCGCTTCAGAGACGGCGCGTTTCGGGCAACCCGAGGTTCTTCTCGGACTCATTCCCGGCTACGGCGGCACCCAGCGTACAACCCGTCTGCTCAACCGAGGACAGGCAATGCATCTCTGCCTTACCGGCGAGCAAATCGATGCACAGGAGGCCTTCCGCATCGGCCTCGTGCAGCGAGTAGTCTCCGCAGCGACCTTACGCGATGAAGCGCTACGCGTTGCGCACGTGATCGCGGCTAACGCCCCTTGCGCTATCTCCGCAATCAAACGTGCGATAATTCACGGGGGAGATATCGCACTTCCCGCAGCCCTTGAACTCGAGGCGTCGTTGTTCGGCACGCTCGTGGAAACCAAGGATTTCCGTGAAGGCACGCAAGCTTTCCTGGAGAAGCGCCGCCCGACTTTCACGGGTTCCTAGCAGTCTCTTAGAGCGGGTCGTTGTTCTCCAAGGTAATTCGCGTTTCGTTGAGCGAACGCACCGTGGACGGATCGTAACCTGTCCAGCGCCGACGATATGTTCCTCGTGAATCGATCATCACGATCGTTGGATACGAATTCACGTCGTATGCCCGCGCGATCCGCTTATCAACGTCCAATCCCACATTTTCCAATGAACGGCTTTGGACGAAGGCCGCGACGATTGCAGGGGGCTCACCCACATCTACCGCGAGAACTCGGATATCCGGATTCCGGCGGGCGAAGTCCTCGACAAGTGGTAACGATTTACGGCACGGGCCACACCAGGTCGCCCAGAAGTCAAGGACGATGATCTTTCCTCGAAGTTCAGCGAGCGTCACCCGGCCTCCGTTCATACGCGTGAGCGTGAACGGAGGCGCGAGGTTTCCTTCAAACGTCGGAACATCTCTCAGACCCGCGAGGACGTACGCGACGGCGAAGACTGCTACTCCGAGCACAACAAGGTCCGGCCAACGTCGGAACAGACGCGGAATGGAAGGCGGAAAGACCACGATGCCGACGCTTCGCTTCCTTCCGGGTCCGACCATGCACGACGATTAAGATTGCGAAAATGACCACGACAAGCGTCGGTACAGGAGGAAGGCCGTCGCGGGCTTAGGACAAAAGCAAGCACCGTGGCACATCCGCGAACCGCGACGATCTCCTTGGACAGCCGAACGCTGCCCCAGACCAATCGCAATACGATTGTTCTTGACTCCTTCGACAAACTCGCACTCGGGGGCATCCTTGAAATCACCGTCGAACACGATCCGCGTGCCCTCAGGAATGAGTTCCAGCAACGCCGTCCCGGGCGCTATTCGTGGGATGCTCGCAACCTCGGTTCGGGACGTTGGACGCTCCGCATCGAGCGGATCGACGAGCAGGCCGACGTCGCAACCTTCCTCTCGCATTGCGCACCCTTCTCGAACGCACGATCCGTGACGATCAAGGAACTCGCCGAGAGTGCGAGCGAGCGTCGGTATCGGACAGGAGAAACGATCTATGACGAGGGCGAAATGTGGCCGTACCTCGCATTCGTCCGCTCCGGCAAAGTCGTCTACACTCTGCTCTCTCCAGACGGAAAGACTCACTCGCTC
>DASZHL010000076.1:0-72608 GCA_035937855.1 Vulcanimicrobiaceae bacterium | reverse complement strand
AGCCACTGATCCCGGAAACACTCGTACCACCATGCACTTCACCGACGAATCCACGATCCGCTTACCCCTCCTACAATACGACCCCGCTCGCCGCCCCGGCGTCATCCTCGCGGCGGATCCCGACTCCACTTCCACGGAGTCACCACTTTCGTGAAGCTCGGGCTATTCGGCGGGTCCTTCGATCCGATCCATAACGCGCATCTCTTCATTGCTGAGGCCGCGCGGATCAGCCTCGGCTTGGATCGCATCCTGTTTCTTCCGACGCGGAACGCACATCACCGGGAGCCGTCGGCAACGCCGATCGAGGATCGTCTTGCGATGCTGCGCGCGGCGATTGTGGCGAATCCACATTTCGCCCTCGACCTAACCGACTGCGACGGGGCAGCGAGCGGATACACCGCCGACCTAATCCCCCTCCTTCGCGACCGTTATCCCGGCGACGAGTTCACCTTCGTCATTGGTGAGGACAATTTGATCCGCTCGACATGGCAGCGCCTCGACGAAGTCTTCAGCGGCATCGATGCCCTGGCGATCGCCCCTCGGATCGAATCTCGCCCCCAAGGCGATCTACACGCCGCGTTCAATGCGTTTCTCGCCTCGCTTGCGCCCGCTCAGCGCGAGAAGATTCGCGTGCTCGATCTCCCTCCGCTTGCGGAATCGGCGACGACGATCCGCTCGCAGATCGCTCGCGGAGGCAGCATTCGCTATCTGATTCCCGAACCCGTTTACCGCCTAATCGAAGAACGGCGCCTCTATCGTCAGACTCCCATGCTACCGTGATGGGAGACGGGATGGGGGTCTACTGATGGCTTCACTTAAATTCGGCATTTCCGACTATTCGGAAATGAAGGCTCGCACCATGCGTATTGCACGCGGGGAGCAACGTGCTTCGCCAAGCGATCCGAAAGTTTGGTTTGTCTCGACGGAATCGTTTGCAAAGGCTCTCGCCACCAGAAATCACGAACTCCTCCGTATCATTATCCAGAGCACACCGGGATCGCTTGGCGAGTGATAACGTCCCTTCTCGGATATGGGAAATCGCCAAACTTGATAGCGGGATCACGTCTCACCCAATGGTAATCGGGCATCCTCGAAAAGGCTGGGGACGCGTTGAGGGTTCACGATCCCCGTATAAGATCGCATTTCTTCAAGGGCGACTTCCACGGTTTGCTGCGGGATATAGGTCAAATGCGTGGGCTACGACCTTTTCGGCGTGGGCTACTAACCGCTTTTAGTTCCCGAACGTGCGTATCACGGTACACATCGTCGATCGACATTTCAAAGTCGCCCAGGTGAGGGAAAATCAGCCGTTCCACTGGTCCAGGTGTCTTAAAGCTACCATCTGAGAGACGCTCATATACGAACATTTCTCGCCGCCGCGAGTCAATCTGGACGTACTGTGTTACCTCTTTGATCGCCTGGTACCCGGCGAATTTACGATTGGTGTCACTTGTCTCCTCTTCTGGCGATATAATCTCAATTACAAGCCATGGATGGTGAAGGATCGTTTCGCCTTTGCCTGCATTGGCGGCAATATGGGCTAGGTCGCGCGGATCACAGGTGACGACAAAGTCGGGAACCGCGCGATTCCCATTCGGCTTCGGCGCTATAACTTTCGCATCTCCTGCATAGAAACGGCACCCTTTGGACCGAGCAATGGGACCGAGCGTCATCGAGAGATTTCCAGAGATATCCCCATGGTTCGGCGTCGTAACGGCAAGTGCAACGGCGTAGCCGTCTATGTACTCTAACGGTTCTTTCGATTTGGCTTCAAGCTTGAGAAACTCTTCAAGCGTCAGGCGGTGATCAGGCAGCTCCATAAAATATTATACCTTAAATGGGGTGGAAGTGAAAATTATCTTGCGTGATGTATCCCGGATATATCCCTGCCGCCTCGTTGCGATATGCCCTGGGGATATGTTTTTCCGAGGGAGATTTCTTCACGAAGCCGCAGGCAACCTCGGAGTATCGGCATCTGCCGCTTCCAATACCTGTTCGACCGAAGTGTCGATACCTTCAAAGCGATGGGAACCGGCAACGAGTCTCGGGTCAAGCATTTGGATGGCTCCTCATGAACCAATATACCACAAAGGAGCGATTTCCGAACTCGGGCTGGGCGTGGAGGTAGCGGCCGGTGGTCGAGAGCAAGACATGCCCAAGGGTCTAAGGAGAGGCTAAACGCGCTTCATTGGCATTTGACGCTAATATGCCGATAATTGACATAATGGATGTCGATTATCGGCCATATTGGCCAATCCTCCAGCGTTTTGCTCGTGAGCGCGTCGTGTCGGGCCTCGCTTCGATGCCGGTGGTGTTCCTGACCGGACCCCGGCAAGCAGGCAAGTCAACGCTCGTGAGGCAATTGCTCAACGATAATCCGAAGCGAGCATACCTCACGCTTGATGATGCGCTGCTCGGCGAATTCCACGATTTGCTGCGGGATATATGTCAAATGCGTGGGATATGACCTTTTTTGGGCGAGCTACGAACCGCTTTTAGTTGCGGAACGTACGTATCGCGGTACACGTCATCGATCGACATCTCAAAGTCGCCCAGGTGAGGGAAAATAATCCGTTCCACTTCTTCACCTGCGGCAAGACGCCCATCTGGGAGACGCTCATATACGAGAATTTTTCGCTCCTGCGAGTCTATCTGGACGTACTGCTGTACTTCTTTGATTGCCTGGTACCCGGCGAATTTACGAGCGACGACAATTGCCGACTCCTTTGGCGATATAACCTCAACTACAAGCCATGGATGGTGAAGGATCACTTCACCTTTGCCTGGATGGGCGGCAATATTTGCTAGATCGCGCCGATCACATGTGATGACGAAGTCTGGAATCGCGCGATGCTTCTTCGGGTCCGGCCCTACAACTTTCGCTTTTCCTCCATAGAAACGGCACCCTTTGGACCGAGCAATGGGGCCGAGCGTCATCGAAAGATTCTCCGAGATATCCCCATGGTTCGCCGTCGCCTCGGCAAGTGCAACGGCGTAGCCGTCTATGTACTCTAACGGTTCTTTCGATTTAGCTTCAAGCTTGAGGAACTCTTCAAGCGTCAGGCGGTGATCGGGTACCTCCATAAAAATATAATACCTCAAATGGAGTGAAAGTGAAAATTATCTTGCATGATGTATCCCGGATATATCTCTGGCGCCTCGTTGCGCCATGCCCCTGGGATAGGCTTTTCTGAGGGAGATTGTTTTACGAAGCCGCAGGCAACCTTGGGGTGTCGACATCTGCCGCTTCCAACACCTGTTCGACCGAAGGGTCGATACCTTCCAAGCGATGGGAGCCGGCAACGAGTCTCGGATCAAGCATTTGGATGACTCCTCATGAACAATATACCATAAGGGCATGATCTCCGAGACAAGCCATTAGCGAAGTCTGTTCCCACCGCGAGATAATCCCCCGCTGGATTTTCGGGCTGGGCGTGGAGGTAGCGGCCGGTGCTCGAGAGCAAGGCATACCCGAAGGTCTGAGGAGAGACTGGCCGCGTCTCCTTGACAGAGACAAGAAAATGCCGATAATTGACAGAATGGATGTCGATTATCGGCCATCTTGGCCAATTCTCCGGCGTTTTGCCCGTGAGCGCGTCGTGTCGGGCCTCGCTTCGATGCCGGTTGTGTTCCTGACGGGACCTCGGCAAGCGGGCAAGTCAACGCTTGTGAGGCACTTGCTCAACGATAACCCGAAGCGAGCATACCTCACGCTTGACGATGCGTTGCTCTTCGAAAGCGCTCGGTCGGATCCGGACGGCTTTGTCGCCCAGCTTCAGCTTCCAGTCACAATCGACGAAATCCAGCGTGTCCCCGAGTTGTTCTTGGCAATCAAAGCCCGTGTCGATCGCGAGCGGGTCAACGGCTCTTTCTTATTGACGGGTTCTTCGAACATCACCCTCACCTCACGCGTCGCCGATTCGCTCGCCGGAAGGATGACGACCGTTCATTGCTGGCCGTTTACGCAACTTGAGATCGAAGGCGCGACAGGAACGTTTCTCGACACTATTTTCGAAGAATCATTTCCGGCCATTCGAATTACCGGAAGCGCCGATCTTCCCGAACGCATCCTTCGCGGCGGCTATCCGCCCGCGCTGCATGCAAGCCCCCCCGTAACCGGACTTCGAGAATTCATCGGCGGCCTCGTCACCAGTCTGCTGCAGCGTGATATTCGTGACCTCGTATCCATCAGCGACGTTTTCGAATTGCAACGGATTCTCCGCCTCTTAGCCGCGCAACCCGCCGGCGAATTAAACATCACGCGTCTCGCAAGCGATTTGGCGTTACCACGGACTACTTTACAGAATTATCTCCGGCTTCTCGAATTGACATATCTCACGTACACGCTTCCATCGTGGTCGACGAACCCTCGGACGCGGATGGTGAAAACCCCCAAAGTGTATTTTGTCGATACGGCCATCGCTTGTTATGAAGCCGGAATCGATCGGGGACGCTTGCAGACTGATACGCTCGCGTTCGGGCACCTCTTGGAAAATTTCGTCGTCTCGGAGATTTTTAAAATGGCGTCGTGGCACCCATTGCGCATCGAGCTCTCCCATTATCGCACGCATGCCGGACGAGAAGTCGATCTCGTGCTGGAGCGCTCGGATCGTCGCGTCGTGGGAATCGAAATAAAGGCTTCGCGTCTCGTAACGCCTCAAGATCTCCGGGGATTGAACGACCTTCGCCAGGCTTTGGGCGACCGTTTCGTACGCGGCATCATTCTTTGCCAAAGCGATCAGCTCATCATGCTGGATGGTCATATGATCGTCCCGATTTCCGCACTTTGGTCCACATAAGGCCCGACCGGGACTTCCTCCCTCCCTGGACGAAAGCACCCCCACGAATGACTTCTCGCTTGATTCGAATGGAGACTGAACGGTGACGACGGTGCTTGGAGCCCCAGGGCAGGCGGAACGTTCGCTTGGGGGGGTGCGCTCCCGTGAACTCGCGGCGACGTACGGGACGCCATTGCTCGTCATCGACACAATGGTGCTCGACGCGAATCTCACCCGCTTCGCGGATCTCGGATCAAAGCACGACATCGACGTCACCTACGCCGGAAAGGCGCTGCTGCTGATCGCGCTGGCAGAGCGCATCGGACGGACACCGCTCGGCCTGGATGTCTGCTCTCTGGGAGAACTCACGATCGCCGAACGCGCGGGCGTCCCCGCGAATCGCATCGCCTTTCACGGTTGCGGGAAGACCGATGAGGAACTCCAGGCCGCGCTCGACGGTCGGGTCGGTCGTATCGTCGTGGACAATCGCGAGGAGCTTGACCGCCTGATTAGCCTGGCGAATGCCGAGCACACGCTGTCGATCCTCCTCCGCATGAACGTCGGCATTGAAGCGCACACGCATGACTACGTTCGCACCGGCGGCGAAGGCTCGAAGTTCGGCTTCGCTCCCGACGCACTCGAGGCGACGATTGCGGCGATTCTCGCGGCTCCGGGCTTACAATTCGTCGGATTCCATAGCCACATCGGCTCACAGATATTCGAAGCGGAGTCATTTTGCGCGAACGTTCGCGAACTCCTCGGACTCGTCGCACGAGCGCGCGCTTTGGGTTGCGAGGTCGGTGAAGTGATCGCCGGCGGCGGCTTCGGCGTCGGCGCACACCCGAACGATCAGCCGCTCGACCTTGAATCGACAATCGCGGCGATGCAACAGGCTCTCACGCAAGAAGCGCAGCGCCTGCGAGTTCCCGTTCCTCAGTTGGGCATCGAGCCGGGACGCGCGATCATCGCGGATGCGGGCACCAGTCTCTATCGCGTCGTCGCCGTCAAGCGCATCGGCAGCCGCCGCTACGCAATCGTCGACGGAGGACTCGCCGATAACCCGCGCCCACTCTTGTACGACGCCTATCATCATCCCGAGTTGGCCGCACGGGAAGACGGGACGCTCTCCACGGCTCCGCTCATTGACACGACACTCTGCGGACGATCCTGCGAGAACGACGAGTTCGTGACGGCTCCCCTCCCCGAGGATTTACGGGCAGGCGATCTGCTCGCGATCTACACGACGGGCGCGTATACCTATAGCATGGCGAGCAACTATAACCGCTTCCCGCGACCGGCGGTCGTCTTCGCCGGAAACGGACGCCATCGCCTCGTCGCCCGGCGCGAAACGCTTGAGGATCTGCTGCGCGTCGATGTTCCGGATTAAACAAAAGTTCGTTTGCGCGCTTGTGCTCTGCCTCGTTGCCGCGTGCAGCCGACCGACGAACGACTCCGGGAATGCGCTCGTCTACGACGCGTGGCGCTCGCATCGCTCGAACGTCGAAGTCACCGCATTCGGCAACGTCGCGCATGTTCTCGGAACTCGTTCCGGCCCATCGGGAATGCACGAGGGATTTCTCGTCCACCTGCAAGGCGGATCCGGCGGCGGCCTGAGCGTCAAAGTCGAGGACAACGTCGACATCTCGGGCCCAATCCCGCTCAATTCCGGTGACGAGGTCAGCGTTCACGGCGAATATGTGTACAACGAACGCGGCGGCATCATTCACTGGACGCACCATGACCCGCGCGGTCGCCATGAATCCGGCTACATCATCGTCAACGGACGCCATTACGAATGAAGTACATCACTCTCGATTCTCCCGGTGAGCCGAACGTGCTGCACCTTGCCCAGACGGAGGCTCCGCGTCCTCGTCGCGGTGAGGTTGCCATCGCAGTGGAAGCAGCGGGAGTCTGCCGCGCCGACACGCTCCAACGTCGCGGCACGTACCCGCCGCCGGCGGGCGCTTCAACTACCCTCGGACTTGAGGTCGCGGGCACGATCAGCGAACTCGGTGAAGGCGTGACCGAATGGAACGTCGGCGATCGCGTCTGCGCTTTGTGCAACGGCGGGGGTTACGCGGAGACCGTGACCGTGCCGGCCGGACAGGTTCTCCCGATACCCGATCATTGGAGCGCGATTGAAGCCGCGAGTTTGCCGGAAAATGCGTTCACCGTCTACGATAATCTCTTCACGCGTGCGCGTCTTGCGGCCGGTGAGACCGTGCTCGTTCACGGCGCGACCAGCGGTATCGGAACGACTGCCGTCATGTTCGCTCGCGCATTCGGCGCACGGGTGATCGGAACAGCCGGATCTCCCGCGAAATGCGAAGCATCCCGTCGCCTGGGCGTCGATATTGTGATCGATTACACCAAAGACGATTTCGTCATCGAAGCGCTTGCGGCAACGCAAGGCCGCGGAGTCGACGTCATTCTCGATATCGTCGGCGGTGATTACATCGCGCGCAATCTTCGCTGCATCGCCCTGGATGGACGAATTGCCTGCATCGCGTTCGCGCGCGGACGCCTCTGTGAAATCGACCTAGCCTTCCTGCTTTCGCGCCGCGCGACAATTTTCGGGTCGAGCCTACGTCCTCGTAGCGAAGAACAGAAAGCGGAAATTGCAAGCAAATTGCGCGAACATATCTGGCCGTTACTCCCCGCGCGCGACCCCATCTCCCCGATCATCGATTCAGTTGTTCCCTTCGATGAAGCGTCACAAGCCCACGCTCGAATGGAATCCAGTCTTCATATTGGGAAAATCGTCCTCGTCCCGGAAAAACCGCTTGCGCGCGGCGGGGGAATAAGATAATGCCCGTTCTCAGTGACGTCTATCTCGCGTCAGCTTCCCCTCGACGTCGAGATATTCTCGCTTCGCTCGGCTTGCACGTGCATGTCCTTCCCAGTGGATTCCCCGAAGGCGAGATTCCCGGAGCATCACCGGCAGAAACCGCCTCTGCGCACGCCCGCTCAAAGGCGGACGAGATCGCACCACGCATACCATCAGGATTAGTTATCGGTGCCGACACCATCGTCGATCTTGACGGTGTCGCCATCGGGAAACCGGATAATGCGCAAGAAGCCGTAGAGACGTTGAAGCGTCTTTCCGGTCGCGAACATCTCGTGCACACGGCGGTTGTCCTCATCGATCGTCCGAACGATCGGCAAATCGAACTGCTTTCGACCACGAAAGTCCTCTTCCACACCTTATCCGCATCTGACATCATCGATTACGTCGCAACTGGTGAATCCTTGGATAAAGCCGGGGCTTACGGAATCCAAAAGCACGGAGCAGCGTTGATCGAATCGATCACGGGCGATTATAACACCGTCACGGGTTTTCCCCTGGGACGATTCATTCGCGCACTTCCGGAATTAGGTTACACCTTACCTCGCATAAAATCGTACGACCGTGATCCGGAAAAGACCCCACGCCACGCACATGACTGTTGTTCTACCGAGCGGAGATTGGATCAGCTCGTTTTTGAAGCGCAGGAGCAAAAGATGGGATATAACAGGTCGTAACCGACGCCACTCTCTCGAGACGAATAGGGGACGTCTCGCTTCAAGAAAATCGTACGGGCGCAGTGCATAGAGCTCAGATCGACACGAAGACCACGGTTATTCTATCGAGCGGCGAATCGATGCGGGCAACGTAACCCGCTCAGCGTGTTGAGCATCTTGCGCGTGTGCTCAACGACCGGCGTCAAATCCCAAGCGTTTTCCTGGGCTTGACCGATAAGCTGCACAAGACGTGAGCCGGTGATGACTCCGTCGGCCCCGAGATCCACCATCCCGACGGCTTGCTCGGGTTCTGAAATGCCGAAGCCGGCGATCGCGGGGAGCGAAATCTGCTTGTGAATGCGCCCAAATAACTCTTCAAGCGTGCTTGCATAATGGGATTCGATGCCGGTAATTCCAAGGCGAGTCACGACATAGATAAAACCTCCGGCATACTCCTTGATCAGGCGAATGCGCCTTTCGTCGCTTAACGGCGATACGATATAGACAAGATCGACACCGTGCTTGCGAGCAGATGGAGCAACTTCTTCTGCGCGTTCGACCGTAATGTCGGGGATAAGAAGCCCATCGATGCCGGCGGAAGCAAATTCACCGATAAACCGATCGGCTCCCTTGGCCAGCACCATATTGTAGTAGCTCATCAATGTGAGAGGAGTACTCGGGGCCAGGTCTCGGATTTTGCGGACCAACTCGACGGCTTTGGATGTCGTCATGCCGTTATCGAGCGCCATGTTTCCCGCAGCTTCGATAACCGGGCCATCGGCGACGGGGTCACGGAACGGAAGCCCAAGCTCGAAGCCGTGTACCCGTTCTTTGATCAAATGACGGCATACATCAAGACTCTTCTCGGCCGTCGGGTAGCCGAGCATGACATAGGGCAGATAGACGGGCGCATTTGTCGTCGTGATTTGCTCTCGCAATTGTTGATATCGCGTCATCGACGTTCTGCTCCCTGGTGTGCTTGCATCTGTGGGACTGACATTGGTTGTTGCGCATGGTCGCGTTCGTATCTTAGAACGTGGTCCAGGTCTTTGTCTCCCCGCCCCGAGAGGTTGATCAGAATGGTCGCATTCGGCGATTGTTCGGCGACCTTCTTAGCCTGCGCTAACGCATGCGAAGATTCGAGGGCCGGGATAATCCCCTCGGTTTCCGTAAGTTCGTGGAAAGCCGCCAGAGCTTCGCGGTCATCGATCACGGTATAGGTGACGCGCTTGATGTCTCGCAAATAGGCGTGTTCGGGGCCGACCAGAGGATAATCGAGCCCGGCGGAGATGCTATGCGTTTCGAATATCTGCCCGTCACCATTCTGTAAAGCCACGCTGCGCATGCCGTGGAGGACTGCGGGAGATCCCTTGCATAAAACGGCGCCGTGCTTCGGGGTATCGATGCCCTCACCGCCGGGCTCAACGCCGATCAGTTCGACGGTTTTGTCGGCAAGAAAAGCACTAAATATCCCGATGGCGTTCGATCCGCCCCCCACACAGGCGACAATATGGTCCGGAAGACCGCCCATCTGCTCAAGACATTGGGCACGCGCTTCCGTGCCGATCACGGATTGAAAAAAACGCACCATCGTCGGAAAAGGATGCGGGCCGGCCACGGTGCCCAAGACATAGTGGGTTGTCCGGCAGCTTGAAATCCAATCGCGCAGGGCCTCGTTAATGGCGTCCTTGAGGGTTCGACTGCCCACTTTCACCAATACGACTTGCGCCCCGAGTAATTCCATACGCTGGACGTTGGGCGCCTGGCGTTGCGCGTCGACCTCTCCCATATATACGACGGTCGGCATTTGCATGCGCGCTCCGGCCATAGCCGTCGCAACTCCATGTTGACCCGCGCCGGTTTCCGCGATGATGCGCGTTTTCCCTAATTTCTTGGCGAGCAAAACCTGCCCAAGGGCGTTGTTGGTTTTGTGCGCGCCTCCATGCAAGAGGTCTTCCCGTTTCAAATAAACCTTGGCTCCCCACTGCCGCGAAAGGTTTTCGGCGAAATAAAGAGGAGTGGGGCGCCCGGCCCAATCATGCATGATTTTGGTATATTCGGCAATGAAGTCAGGATTTTTTTCGTGGGCCCGAAAACCGGCCAATAAGTCCTCCAAGACGGGCATAAGCGTCTCGGCGGTGTAAATGCCTCCGTACTCCCCGAAAAACCCTTCGTCTTTTTGGGCGAGTGAATTCTGCATGATTTTCCGCCTGTTCCAGGCTCGCCGTAAGGGCACCTCCTCGCATCCTGTCGGAACGGCTCATAGCCGCCGACCAGTCACTTTGCTTCGCTTGCCGACAATCTGAACCGGATCATCGACCGTCGTTGGGGGAATACCTTGCTCTTGAAGTGTTCCAAGCGTTACGGCCGGCTCTTCTCTCACACGACGTTGGCGACGGCTCTGGTCATAGAGCATCTCAAGCGCTGAATAACGAAAATTGGGAACCGGCTCCTCGATGATCAGATGCCCATCGTCGAACCGCGCAAACTCGCGCATTTGCCCACGTTGGCTATTATCAACGAGCCGAATACGGTCGGCACATGCAACGGCGGCGTCGAGATTCTCAAGGCTGCGCTGATACCGCCGAAGAATATCCTCCGTCGGAACGTCGTGCCCGCCGGCAGCATGGCGGGCGGCAACGCGCTCTATGTTGATGCGCGGGTTTTCAGTCGCGACAAACATCAACGTGACTTCATAACCTGCGTGACGCGCCTGTTGCATCACCCGCAACGTGTGACGGCCTGCAAGGGTCGTCTCAACTCCGAACGATCCTCTGCATTTCAGAAGTTCCGAGCTGCGCCGGAGCACTTCGCGCCCTGCCTCTACGGCCGCCTGCGCTACATCAGACGGATTGATCTCGCGAGCGATGGCGTCAGGATTGAAATGATGGGCGAGACCTAGGCCTGCAACCTCATTCGTATTCTCGCTTAACCAGCTCGTTTTTCCGGAACCGTTAGGACCAGCGAGAACAAAGAGCTGAGGCGCTTCCTCACTCACGTCCGTAAAATATGTATCTTGTTCCTCGCTGCTTTCCAGACGATAGCGCGCCATAACTTCCGGCCGGTGAAGCGGCGGAATATCCGCGTCCGGATTACCGTGTTCGCCTCGCCCTAAAGCCTTCCGCAGCCGAATAATACCCTGCGGCTGGACGACCTCTTCCGCTGGAATCCAAGTGGTATGACGAACAGCCCCCTCATCGGGCTTTTGCTTCTTCATGGGAAAGATTTATCTCACCTCCGTTTGCCGACCTTGCAGATACCCAAAAATCGTTGCTACCTCAACCGGCAAACCGTTCGAGTAGCCTGAACGACTTGAGCCATCGTTGCGAATAACCATCCGAAAACGATCAAATCACGCACAACGCCGTGCATCATCATCCGCGAAAAGTTCGATTTTCGCATCTTATACAGAACTCGATTCATTTCCGCTAGCGTGCGAACCGCCGGCTCCTTTCCTTCCGCATGCATCGCGGCCCGCACCAAGGCTCGCACGGTTGAGCCGGAGAAACCTCGTCGCATGATGACGACCGCCGGCACGTCCGACTACCGTTCCACCGCGATGCGGAACTTAGGAAGCGAGGGGGCCTTCGTGGTCCTCGCCCGCGCGCGTGAACTCGAAGCGCAAGGCGCCCCCATCGTTCACCTCGAGGTCGGCGAGCCCGACTTCGACACGCCCGAGCATATCAAGCGCGCCGGGATCGTCGCTATCGAGGCGAACGCCACGCATTACGCTCCCAACGCCGGAATCCCCGAATTGCGCGACATCGTCGCCGCCTATGCGGGACGCTTCCGGAGAATCGCCCCTTTCCAGCGCGATGAGGTCGTCATCGGCCCCGGCTGCAAGCAGTTAATCTGGAATGCGCTGGCGGCCTTGCTCGATCCGGGCAACGAGATGATCTACGCCGATCCCGCTTATCCGACGTATGCGTCGGCCGCGTCGTTCATCCAAGCCAAAGCCGTGCCTGTTCCCCTGCTTGAAAGCACGAACTTCCGTCTCGATCTCGATCGCTTAGCCGCCGTGATGAACCCGCGAACCAAGGTTCTCGTGTTGAATTCACCGCAAAATCCGACCGGCGGCGTTCTGACGCGTTCCGACCTGGAGACCATCGCCGAATTGGCGATCCGCAATGATGTGATCGTGCTCTCCGATGAGATCTACAGCCGCAATATCTACGACGCCGAGTTCGTCTCGATCGCGTCCTTACCGGGAATGCGTGAACGCACGATCATCGTCGACGGCTTCTCGAAAGCCTACGCGATGACGGGCTGGCGTTTGGGTTATCTCATCGCTCCCAAAGCCTTGGCGGCAGCGGTGACGCTCTTCGCCAACAACACGTACGCATGCACTTCAACCTTCGTCCAACATGCGGGCGTCGCCGCACTCCAAGGACCGGACGATTCCGTACGTACGATGGTCGCGGAATTCCGCCGACGGCGCGATGCGATCGTCGCGGGCCTCAATTCGCTTCCGGGTATAACCTGCAAGGTTCCCGACGGCGCATTCTACGCGTTCCCCAACGTCTCACAGATCACCAGCGATGACCGCAAACTCGCCTTGTTTCTGCTCGAACAAGCCCATGTCGCCGCCATCGGCGGATCGATGTTCGGTCCGGCGGGCGCGGGACACCTCCGTTTCTCGTATGCGAACTCGCTCGACAATATCGCTCTCGCAATCGAACGCATGCGCACCGCTCTACCGAAATTCAAGACATAACGGAAAACTAAAACGTTTTTCCCGCCGTTAGAAGGAGCTGTTCGGCGATCGGGCCGAGTATATCGGCGGGCATGAAGATCAGCGCGGAATCGATAAGAATGACGCCGATCAATAAGAGCGTGAAGAGTACGGAATCGGTTTTGAAGGTTCCGGACGTTACCGGCCGCACGGGCTGGCCGGCAAATGCCCCGGCCAGCGCGAGCGCGGGAATCAGCGGCAGATAGCGGCCCGCCAGCATCACGAGCCCGAGGACGATATTGTAAAACGTATTCGATCCGAGGCCGCCGAATGCGCTGCCGTTGCCGACCGCAGTCGAACTAAACGCGTAGATGATCTCCGAGAAACCATGTGACCCGGCATTTCCAAGCGTTGCGAGACCCGCGGGCGTGAGGACGGCGATTGAAGCCGGGACCAACACGACGAACGGAACCGCCAGAACCGCGAGAATCACGTATTGGATTTCGCGGCGCTCGATTTTCTTGCCGAGAAATTCCGGCGTTCGTCCGACCATCAGACCTGCGATAAAGACGGTCAGCACCGCGAGGATGAGCATCCCATACAAGCCGCTGCCGACTCCACCGAAAATAATCTCACCGATTTGCATGTTGATTAGCGCTATCAAGCCGCCGATCGGCGAGAGCGAGTCGTAGGCGAAATTTGATGCGCCGGCGCCCGAATCAGTCGCGACGGTGAGCGAAAGTCCGGCGCCGTCGCTGCCGAAGCGAACTTCTTTGCCTTCCATGTTTCCGCCGGCGACGCCGAGGGCGTGGATGAGCGGATTCCCCGCCGCTTCGGCAAATTGCGAGATGCCCAAGCCAAGCACGAACAACAGCGTCATCGCCGCGAAGATCATCCAGCCTTGGCGCACGTTGTTTGCCATTTTTCCGAACGTGCGCGTCAACGCGCCGGGGATAAAGAACATGGCTAAGAGTAAGAGCAGATTGCTGAACGGTGTCGGGTTCTCGTTGGGTGAGGAGGCATTCGCGGCGACGAAACCGCCGCCGTTGCCTCCGAGCAGACTGATGATTTCCTGCGAGGCCATGGGTCCGCCGGTGATCGTCTGCGCAAAGCCCTCAGGGGACGTAGCGTTGACGTAGGGGTTTACATTCTGCGGGACGCCTTGCGAGCAGAGCACGAGCCCACCGATTAGGGAGATCGGCAGCAAGACGTACAGCAGCGCGCGCGTCAGGTCGACCCAGAAATTCCCCAAGGTCGTTTTGTTCGCGCGGGTGAGGCCGCGTAGGAACGCGATCGCCACGGCCAAGCCCGTTCCGGCAGCGGCGAAGTTTTGCCAGCCGCAGCCGGCCATTTGCGAGAGGTAGCTGAGCGCGCTCTCTCCCGAATAAAACTGCCAGTCCGTCGTGGTGATGAAACTTGCCGCCGTATTCCAGGCCAGATCCGGCGCGAGGTTCCCGAAGTGCTGCGGGTTGAAGGGGAGCCACTGCTGGGTCCGCAGGAGGAGGTACATCGCGGCCCCGCTGACCAAACCGAATGCGAGGACTGACCCGGCATACGTCGTCCACCGCATCTCTTCGTCAGGGTCGATCCGGCAGAAGCGGTAAAGCGCGGATTCGATCGGACGAAAGAGGATCGAGAGCGGGGTGCGTTCCCCGGCGAAGACCAGCGCCATATAGTCGCCGAGCGGCTTCACGAGAAGAGCGAAAACGGCGAAAAAGATGATTGCTTGGCCTACAGCGTAGGGTGTCATCGTACGCGAGCGTGCATCATGGATCGACCATAGCATTTGCGTCCGAGCGCAAACACCCGTCGATCGGATATTCGATCGGACATCGTGCGGATATCCGTGCTCTATCGGGAGGCTAAGGCGGCATATATTCAAGGAACCGCCGTGGGCACTCGTCATCTGAGGGCGGTTGCCCTACGACGGTGCTTCGCGAAGTTTTATTTCCTCCAAAATCATCGGACCGAGTCCCGTCACGTCGCTCCGCATTCCATTGGGACGAATCTTCACTATATGGGAGCTTGCATCCATTGCCTGACCAAACGTGACGATGTTCAATTGAGGAACGGATTTCCGCAAGCGCGATGCAAGTTCTCGCGATCCGACGTCGTCGGCGGACGAAACTAATGTTCCACCGGGCTGAATACCCTGAGCGAAGACTTCGTACGACTGGAGATGTTCTTCTAGTGAGGAATAATTATCGTGATGATCTTCCTCAACGTTCAGGACAATCGCAATCCGCGGACGCAAGAAATGGAAACTACGATCCGATTCGTCGGCTTCAGCGACGAAAATATCTCCGGTTCCATGATGCGCATTGCTGCCCGGCTCAGCGGAGTCCGCACCGATGGCGAACGACGGATTCAAGCCCAGACCGCGAAATGCGACGGCGAGCATCGTCGCCGTGCTGCTCTTCCCGTGCGTTCCGGCAACGGCGACGCTTCGATATCCGTTCATGATCTCGGCGAGAGCTTGCGCCCGATGAACCACATGAAGACCATGTTCCCGAGCCGCGCGCAACTCGACATTCGTTTCCCGGATCGCTTGCGAAATTATCACGCAGGTCGATTCAAGCACTCGCTTGGGATCGTGTCCGATATGGATATCACAGCCGATTCTCCGCAAGGCGGAAATGGCGTCCGACTCTTGAGCGTCACTACCCGCGACGCTCGCACCCCGCTGAGCGAGAATTTTCGCGAGCGCGGACATCCCGGCTCCACCGATCCCGATGAAGTACAGCCGACGCAGATCAAGCCGGGGAGAGAATGTTGCCATAACGAAGAGACTCCGTTTCCGTTTAATCCTTGCATGGATTAGTGGAGCATGCTACTATCCACCCCAGACGAGAGGGTTCGCCTGCAGACTCCACATTGACGTGCTGCCGCGTGAACCGTATCCCGTGATCCATCGAGGAGGCTCGCGCTTGTACACCGATGAAAAACTTACCTGCACCGATTGTGGAGCTGAATTCGTGTTCACCGCCGGAGAACAACAGTTCTTCGCGACGAAAGGCTTTCAGAATAAGCCCAATCGCTGCCCTGATTGCCGCTCTGCCCGCAAGACTCGCAGCGGGAGTTCATCCGGCTCAGGTTCTCGCGCTTCGACGGGCGGCGGCGCCGGAGCCCCACGAGAAATGCACTCCGTAACCTGCAGCGACTGCGGCGGCGTTGCTGAAGTTCCTTTCGTACCACGAGGCGACAAACCCGTCTATTGCCGCGAATGCTTCGAAAAGCAGCGTCCTCAGGCGAATCGCTAAGATTCTTTTCGCTGTAAACTGAAAGGCTCGTTCATGTCGCGCGGAAAAGAATGGTGGCGCTCGCTCGTCTATTTTTTCTTGCTGCTGGCGTTCGCCTTGATCTGCCTGCAGATCTGGAGCGCGTTCGCAACGCAGACCGTCGTTCAACGCGCGCAGTTCGACGCGGAGACGTTCAGCGGCCAGAGCGGCGCCGTCGAGCGCGAGAAGGCTCGGCAAGAACTCGTCGGGCGGATAATCGAGAACGAGAGCAAGGGCGTCATTCAGATCCTGCTCGCGACCGGCGTCGGAACGTTGGCGGCGGTGCTGGTCACGATCTCGGGCGCGATCTTGGCGCTCAGCAGCTACCTCGATGCGCGGGAGAAAGAGCGCCGAGACCGGCTGGATGCGCGCGAAAAAGAACGCGAGGATCGCTTGGCGACGGCGCTCAGCGAGACGCTGACGCGCTTGGTGGCAGATGAGTCGCGCCAGCGCGTTGTCGGCGCGGCGGGGTTACTACCGTTCTTCACCGAGGACCATTCGGATTTTCACTTACAGGCATTCACCGCACTGGTCGCGGCGGCACGAAGCGACGATGAACTCCCCCAGGTGCGGCAAGGAATACGGCTTGCGATCGAACAGGCACTCAGCGTCATCGGCAACGAGGTGCTGCGGCAAGTTTCCCTGCAAGGCGTTCAACTTTCAGGAATCAACCTTACGGGGCGCGATCTGCGCGGGATCGACCTGCGCGATGCGGTGCTCGAAAATGCCAAGCTCGTCGACGCGCGTCTGGACGACGCCGATCTCAGCGCGACGAAACTGCAGGGGGCGCAACTACAACGAGCGTCGCTTATCCGCGCCAAGTTAGTCTATGCCGACCTCGCCGGCGCCTCGCTCGCGCAGGCGAAGCTCGGCGGCGCGAACCTCGATGGAGTCAAGGTTCTCAACCTCGATCTCGACCAAGCCGATCTCCGCGGCATCGATTCCTCGTGGCACCGCGTGCCATGGGATGCGACGCGCAGTTGGCGGAAGGCCGTGTTCGACGACGACGTGCGCGCGCAGCTCGAGAAGACCTATGGGCCGGAGGTTCCGGGCACGCGCGTCCTGATGCTGATGTGGGAACTTCCGCCGATGATCGCCGGCGGCACTTGGACGGCATGCTACCATCTCGTGCGCAATCTGCGCAGGCGCGGAGCGCAGGTGACCGTGGTCGTGCCCTGGAGCAGAAAGACGCTCGTTGACCTGCCGTTCGGTACGGAAGTTCCGATCTTGGCGCTCGACATCGAACCACCCGAGGCGAGTGAACTCGGCTCCGGCGCATCCCCCACCTGGTCACCGTACGGTGGAGGCTCGACCGCGGGATATAGCGGTTGGTCGCCTTACGGCGGCGGCGGAGCACCGTTCTGGTCAACATATGCGGGGAGGGCCGGCGCAACCTCCGGATACGGCGGACCATACGGGTATGGCGGACCTTACGGAAGCCCACCTTTCGGATCTTCCCCGCCCTATGGATATAGCGCTCCAGGCGGGGTATATGGAAGCTACGGCACCGGAACGGCCGGCGCATCTTCACTCTCGGGTTCGGTGCTCTTCCGATTGATCGGAGAGTTCCAGCGACGGGTTGAGGCGCTCGTTCGGGAGCAATCGATCGACCTGATCCACGCCCATGATTGGGTGACGTTCGATGCGGCGAGAGCGGCGGCGAAAACAAGCAAAGTCCCGTGGATCGCGCATTTCCATTCGACGGAAGCGGATCGACAGCCGGACCGACGTGACCCGCTGACCGAACGCATCGAGCAGGGAGCGAT
Source organism: Vulcanimicrobiaceae bacterium (assembly GCA_035937855.1). Classification (GTDB taxonomy): domain Bacteria; phylum Vulcanimicrobiota; class Vulcanimicrobiia; order Vulcanimicrobiales; family Vulcanimicrobiaceae; genus DASZHL01. The sequence continues at coordinate 54,613 of DASZHL010000076.1, read as the reverse complement.
CGATTCCGCAACCCGGATCGTCACCCCGAGTCGAGCGACACGGCAGAGATTGATCGAGAATTACGGGGCGACTGAGAATCGGATCGACGTAGTCCCGAACATGTTATCCGAGGGCGTGCCTTCGAGCGCCGACATGGGACGTTTCGAGAGCAAACGCGTCGTTTTTCTCGGCCGCCTGAGCCGGCAGAAAGGAGTGGACCGCTTTTGCGCGGTTGCCGACGCTGTGCGACAAGCGGGAGGCAACGCCCGCTTCGAAGTGTTCGGAGACGGAGAAGAACGCCGTGCGCTCTCCGGGCACGAGGTTCTCTGGAATGGACCGCTCGGATGGGATGAGCGCGTGCGGGCATTCAGAGGGGCCAGCGCGATTCTGGTGCCATCACGTTCGGAGCCCTTCGGTATGGTGATTCTGGAGGCGCTGCAGCACCGTGTTCCGGTGCTCTATCCCAATGATTCCGGCGCGGCGGAAGTGCTCGAGAGCGGCGTGAAAATTCGTACCGACGATATCAAAGAAATCGCCGAGCAGGTGACGCGTTTGCTGGGAAGTCTGGAAAACTGGGAATCCTGTGTACGCGCGGAGGCCAAGGAAATCGACGCATATCCAACCCGTGGATATGAGGATCAGTTGATCGGCGTCTGGCAACAGGCCGTCGCGCAAGCGATGAATCAGTCGTAATCACTGCGGTTAAGGGATTGAGGGATTTTGTAACACGGATTGTCCAACGGTTTAGTTGTCGAGCCGCCTTCAACGGAACAGTACCTCGAAGTGGCCCGCGGCGTCACGGGATGGCAATGCATTTTTGCATTATTACCAATGCATGAGAATCAAGACGACGCTCACCGTAAATGCCCGAGGGCAAATCACGTTCCGGAAAGACGTGCTCCGGCATCTTGGCATCGAGCCCGGGGGAAAGATCGAACTGGATAAGCTGCCGGATGGCCGGGTGGTTCTCCGGGCGGCACGGCTTGCCGGGAGCATCGACGGCTTCCTCGGCCTGCTTGCCGGCAAAACGAAGAAGGTCGCGACCCTCGAGGAGATCGGCGAGGCAGCGGCGGCCGGCCGGGTGACTAAAAATGCCCAAGCGCACTAGCCTTCGCTTCGAAAAATAGACTCTGAATCCCGATCCGCCGGGTGCCGCCGACCGGGGGTCTCGAGCCGCTTTTCGATAGCCGTTCGATCGTGGGTGCTATCGCCCTGTTTGGGCGATTCTCGTTCCAAGGCTTGACAATATACACACAAAGAGCGTACTATATGTGTAGGCCAGTCCTGCTGACGTCCGTCGCAGCTTGGCCCCTGAGCGCCATCTTGCCGATGGAATTCGGCAAATTGAAGGACTATCTGCATCATGAAAATTCGTTCTAATTTCTACGTCGACTCAAAACGTATGGAGGCCTTGAAGCACCTCGCCCAATCGGAAGAAACCAGCGTCAGTGATCTCGTTCGCGAGGGGATTGATCGCGTAATTTCGGAGCGCATGAACCAGCCGCCCCGTGAACGTGCTGAACTCCGCGCAAGTCTTGAGTCCTTTTTGCGACGTTATGTAGGTAGTGGCCCCGAGCGTTCGCTTGAAGAAATTGAGGCCCTTGTCTCCGCTTCAGAAGTCAAGAACGCGCATGCGTAAAACTGAGTCGGCATCGAACCGTCAACCCTTTGGAGAAGTTCTCAACAGATGGAAGCAGAAGCAAGAATCGTCGTCGACTCCAATATTTTCATCGCGGCAGCCCTTGCAATTCAGTCAGATCGCCTGCATTCGCCGAGCTTCGTACTCTTTTCTAAAGTCGTCACTCGCGAAATAATCGCAGTCGCAAGCCCGCAAATGTTGTATGAACTTGCGGGAAAACTCGAGAAGCCCGACTTCGGATTTACTGCGTCCTTCAAGTTGTCCTTCATGAGATGCCCTAACCTGCTCACTCGTTACACTCAACACAGCCGATCGTTGGTTGTAACGGATTGCTATTGCAAGACGATCTCTAATAAGCGACGCTCATTTCGCCGATGATTTGTGCGTCGCTTATTTTTTTTCGTACGAAGGAGCGCGCGGAGTGAACGGCTTCAAGAAGCGACGCATCTCGCGCAAGCGCCGCAGCCAAAGCCGCCGCGACCAGGCATCCGGTGCCGCGAACATCGCCGGGTATGCGCTCAGCGGAAAACCCTTCAAGCAATGTTCCGTCAAAGAACACGTCGATGGGATCGCCCGTGAGATGCCCTCCGGTAATTAGTGCGGATCGTGCGCCGCATTGAACCAATCTACGTGCGGCAACGCCCATCGCGTCGGCGTCACCCACCGATTGTTCGAGCAAACGTTCAGCCTCTCGAAGATTCGGCGTGACGATCCAAGACAAGGGGAGAAGCAGTTCGCGCATCACTCGGAGCGTTGTTTCACTCATGAACTCTCCGCCTCCGGAGGCGCCGATCACCGGATCCCATACAACAGGTGCGGGACGACGGGTAATCCGTTCGACGACAACCTCAACTGAGGCGGCATCGAGCAATGCTCCAATGCGATACGCCACAATCGGAGCGTCGTGCAGGGCATCGAATTGCGCATCGATCATCCGCGGATCGATGGGAAGGAGAGCATGGAGTCCCTTCGCATCTTGCGCGGAGACGCCCGCGACGACGCTGAGCGGACGAACTCCGCATTCCGCAAGTGCGCGAATATCCAAACCAAGACCCGCCGCATTCCACGGATCCGTCGTTCCAATCGAGCAGACGCTGGGAATGTTCATCCCCGAGGACGATCTCCCAACACGCGATTCCATTCACCGATAAAATTTTGCGCCGTCGCTCCGGGATTTGGTGAATCCGCCAAAGCGGAGATGACTGCCGGCATACAGGCTCCGGTCGCGGCAATCGTCGGCAGATCTTCCAGCCGGATTCCTCCGATTGCGGCAACCGGCAATGTGGTCATCGAGGCGAGAGAACGCAATCCCTCGGCGCCGATCGCAGGGCCCGCATCATGCTTACTCGCGCTAACTCGGAATGGGCCGACGCCGAGATAATCCGGTCGTGCGAGGAGTGCTCGCTCGAGTTCGGTGCGATCGCCGGCCGATATGCCAAGAATTTTTCCTCCGACGAACGTCCGCACGTCGCGATCGAGGAGCGCGAGATCATCTTGGCCGAGGTGAACACCGTCCGCATCATCCAGCGCATCGAGATCATCATTCACAATCAGCACGGCATCCGCCGCGCGCGTCAAACGATGCATCGCTCGCAGGATCTCACGATCGACCCCGTCTTTCGCCCGATACTGCACGAGCCGAACACCGGCATCCAACAGTTCCGAAAGATATTCCACCGGCTTCTGAATCGATGCTCGATCGACGATCGCGTAGAGCCCGGCGAGTTCGCAGGAGAGAACCGACATCATCCGCGTTCGCCGAGAACGTCAAGGATGCGCGTGAGATCGTCCTGATTGGCGAAACGGATTTCGAGACGTCCCTGTCCCCCGCGCGCCGTCTCGACGATGCGAACCGATGCGCCAAAACGATACCGCAAACGGGATTCGATCGCCGCGAGATTCGCATCCACCGCACGAGTCGGGGCTTTCCGTTTGCGCGGCTCTTCGGAAGAAAGGCTCTCAACTTCCCGGACGGTCAATCCATCGGAAAAAATACGCCGGAGGATTCCGTCGCGACGGGATTCCGGAAACGCCAATAGGGCTCGCGCGTGCCCCGCCGATAAGGTTCCCTTGCGAATCTCGGCTTTGATTTTGTCCGAAAGTGTTAGGAGCCGCAATGTATTTGCGATCGCGGGACGACTTTTTCCGAGACGTTCGGAAAGCTGCTCTTGGGTGAAATCATACTCGTCGAGCAGATGTTCGAAGCACATAGCCTCTTCGAGCACATTGAGATTCTCGCGTTGCAGATTCTCGACGATTGCGTACTCCAGGCTTGTCCGATCATCGACTGAACGAACAATCGCCGGAATCGTTTCCTGACGCGCGGCGGCGGCAGCCCGCCAACGGCGCTCACCCGCGATCAACTCGAAGCGCGATCCTCCGAGGGGGCGAACGATGATCGGAACGAGAACGCCGAGAGCCCGAATCGAGCTCTCCAATTCGACCAAGGTCTGCGGATCGAAATGCTTCCGCGGCTGCTGCGGATTCGGACGAATCTCCTCGATCGGGATATGACGAACGATATCCGCCGACGGCAGATTTCGTTCAGGACTTACGGGCGGCGCCGGGTCAGATTGGGACGTTAGTGTCCTAACGGACGCTGATGTCTCTTCCGGAACAGGCGCCGAAACATCGCTCGCAAGTGGTTCCGCCGGCCGAGGCGAGACTCCCAGAAGAGCACCGAGCCCACGGCCGAGGCCGCGTCGGGGCGTACTCATACAACCGCTCCTTTCGCGAGCATTTCACGGGCCAAAGCAAGATAGGCTTGTGCGCCACGGCTCTTCATGTCATAGAGCGCTGCGGGCTTTCCGAATGAAGGCGCCTCGGAAAGACGAATGTTGCGCGGGATCTGCGTCTGAAAGACCTGCGCAGGAAAGTGGGCGTTCACTTCGTCCAAGACCTCCACGGCGAGCTTGGTTCGTCCGTCGAACATCGTCACGAGAACGCCCCCGATCCGAAGCGTCGGATTGAGCGCTTCGCGCACTCGCTCAACGACGCTGGTTAACTGCGAGAGACCTTCCAGCGCATAGTACTCCGCTTGCACGGGGATGAGCACCTCCGTCGCGGCGGTCAGCGCGTTGAGGGTGAGTAAGCCCAGAGACGGCGGACAGTCAATAAGAATGTAATCGTACCGATTGCCGATGCCCGCCAAAGCCTGTCGGAGTCGCGTCTCGCGAGAGAGCATCGAGACAAGTTCTATCTCTGCACCGGCGAGGTTTATCGTCGAAGGAATGATCTCGAGTCCCGCAATTTCCGTCGAATAAATCGCTTGCTCGGTGGGAAGTTCGGAGAGCAGCATCGCGTAGATATCGTTCTCTAAAGCCCGCTTGTCGAAGCCGAGTCCGCTGGTCGAATTCCCTTGCGGGTCGGCGTCGACGATGAGCACCTTGCGGCCGAGAATGGCGAGTGACGCGCCGAGGTTGACGGCGGTCGTGCTCTTCCCGACGCCGCCCTTCTGGTTGACGATCGCAATCGTTTGGGCCATTTAGGTTTCCTCAAGCCCGGCGTCGGGCCCCACGGAGATTTGGTAACGTTCAAGCATCGCGAGAAAACGAGCGTGGGTATGCGGATCAATTGCCTCCCACGGAAGGCGACTCAAGAGTGGGACCAGACGATAACGCAGGATAGCACCTCTAAACATCAGTTGGAAGTAATGGCGGTTGTCATGATCGTAAGGTCCGTAGAGACGGGCTCCCGGCCAATGGTGCAGGAAGTGCCGAAGCAAGGGCTCATGGCGAACATGCATCTTCAGCGTGATCTGAGGTTGGCGTCGATCCCCGCCGAAATGGCCCTCACCGATCAGCACACCTAATAGAAGCCCTTCTTCGAAGCCAAAATCTCGTGATTCGGAGCCGCCGTCCATCGAGGCTGCTCTTCTTGTTTCACCCCAATGTTCCCCGTGAAACGAGAGCACATGATCCGGAAGCGAGAGATCAACCCCCGAGCCGACGTCACGAAGCATACCGCTTGAGCCACGCGCTAAGGGGACCTGCGCCCAGGGTCACCGGAATCCTGGTGTTTCACGCCGATGTTCCCCGTGGAACTTTTCAAGATTTCCTGGTGGAGAAGTTTCAAAAGTTGACGACGTTCGTTTCGGCTCGGCTCATCGGTCACTTGCTCAAAGAGAACCTGTAACAGCTTCCCAACGAGCGGTCCTCCATGAGAAGACGACGGAAGCAGGCCAGCCTCAACCAAGGCGCCGACCACGTCTCCCCCTCTGATATCCAAGTCCTTGATCGAGAACGCTGATTTTTGTTCGACAATCTCGGAAACGCGAGCCTCGAAACGCTCATTCGAGTCATCGCGCTTCGGCAGACCGCTGCCGGCGATATCAGCATGCCGCAAGGTAAATTGCCGATGGAGATTTTCTAGTCCGACACGCCGTACGAAGCGCCGCAGAGTCGCGGGCGTCGCGTCTGGGTTCGCGGTATACATGTGCTCGCGCACGAGGCTCGAAACGACCTTGATTGTCTCCGAGGGAAGGCGAAGACGTTGTAGCATATCTTCCGCCATCTCAGTTCCAACGTGTTCATGCCGATAGAAATGCGGCCCGTTTTTCGTACGGGGCTTCCCTACATCATGCAAGAGCGCAGCGAGACGAACCGTAACATCGTCGGCCGGAGCTGCATCAAGGGTTTCCAGGTTATGACGATAGACGTCATGCGCATGCCACTCGTTCTGATCGACGCCGCGCCCCTCCAGAAGTTCTGGAAAGATATGCGCTAACAAACCGCTTTCCCGTAACAATTCGATGCCGACCGACGGGAGCCGGGCACTCAAGAGCTTCAGGATTTCGTCGCGAATGCGCTCGGAAGAGACGCTTGTGATCAAGTCCGCCGATGCAATCATAGCCGCGAATGTGGCCGGAGCGATCTCGTATTCAAAACGTGCGGCGAACTGAGCCGCACGCAACATCCGGAGCGGATCTTCGACAAATGCCTCCGGACGAAGGAGTTCAATCCGTCGCGCCCGGATATCCGCCTCGCCACCATAGGGATCGACGAGATCCCCTCCCGGCAGCCTTCGGGCGAGCATGTTCATCCGAAAATCTCGACGCGCTAGATCGTCCTCCAAAGAGACCGAAGGGCCGCTCTCTATGTGAAAATCACGATGACCCACCCCTGTTGAGTACTCCCGACGAGGAAGCGCAACGTCGACCGTAATACCGGCGAAGGTACACTTGACCACCGAGAACGATGCTCCCACGACATCCGTGCGACCAATCGTTTGGAAGCGCTCCGTCACCTCTTCGAGGGGAAGTCCCACAACGACATAATCCAAATCCTTGAATTCGATCGGCTTCTTTTCGAGCACAGCCCGGAGCTCATCGCGAACACGTCCGCCCACGGCAAATAGCGACCCGGCCGGCAATACGCTCGCGAGCCGAAGATCAATGGATTGAATGGCCTGGAGATCCATCAACCAAGACTTCCCTATGAGGTGAGTTCATTTCCTGGCTCCGCAAAAAGAAGAGAGCGAGCACGGCGATCCGTTTTCTCACCTTGTTTAATAGATAAATATCTTTATAAATTGGTGATGTGTATCGGATTTCCCATCGATGCCTCTTTCGGAAAAGTGCAATGCAATTCCCGACATCCGACCTGCTCCTTTCCTTTTGTCCTTCGCGCCCAGAGAATACTCGACGCAACGAAGCGTGCTAAAAGAAGGATGGATCCTTAAGAGCGGCGAAGGTACCGCTTGTGGAATTTTAAGTCTATTGATCAAAGCGGGGATGGTGAACTATGAAATGAACCAACAGCGCGACAATCTCGCCCCTGAAGCGAAAGCAAGCTGGATGAGCATATGCCAGAACGCGCAGCTCGGTAAAATATGCGACCTTTTCCGCACGTCCGAGGTTCGCGATAGTGCTTTTGACGGGGGTCGTGCTTGTCTCGTATCGATCGCCACCGCACTTCGTCAGTTGATTTCCGCGAGGGACATATCGCTCACGTCTCAAGAATCTTTGGTTTTAATTGAAGCCACGAATCTCTTCCGGGGAAAGTTCGACGATTACCTTGAAGAAGTTGATGCAATTACGGGGAGGCCTCAGAATAGAAAACATGCCCACACGATTTTCCGTGAGGCGATCGATGCAGTATGGCCGGTGGTAGAGATGGGAGAAAACCGTCTGTGGTCGGGCGCCATACGCAGAACTCCCGGATGGGTTAAGGATCTCCCTGAGCAAAAGAGGCCGCACATGTAAACAACCCTATTTCGACCTCCTTGCCCAGAGAGAACCAGGCGTCACGAATAGCGCCGAGGGAGGAAGTATCCTGCAAGGAGGGGAGCGGTCCGAGGGGTCGAATTATCACTCTATCAACCAAATCGGGTAAAAGGAGGCGTGAGCGCCGGCTCCTTTTGAGCTTCCCGCTTTCACGGCTGCCATTTTGTTTCAGAAACACTCCAAACACTCCTATGATTTGAAAGGTCCGTAACATGAGCCCAAAGACAGATAAACTCTCCCCCGAAGCGAGAGTATTATGGTTGAAAATTCATAATAATGTGTTGGCTGGAAGAATAAGTGATCTTTACGGCACGCCTGAGGTTGGTCGCAACGAGTTTGAAGAGGCATCCACCCGTCTCACATATGCAGTTGACGCGCTTCGCGAGATTTCTGCTAAGGACACCACCCTCACCGCTGACGAAAGTTTAGCTCTCGTTAAGACGACGGATCGCTTTATGAAAAAGGTATACGCCTATCGCGAAGCATTCCCCATGTCGTATGACAAATTGCAGGATGGACAGACGGCCCAAGCTCAGAGGTGTTTCCGTGAGGCCATAGATACAATACAGCCGATTGCGGAGATGGGGAAAAAACGTCTCTGGCCGGATGCCAAGGGCCGGACTCCCGAACAGATCGACAATAATCGCGATATGGGCAGCAAGGGATATTAATGCTCTGGAAACGCGCATCAAAGTGCCCTCCGACTGTGATTGCCCAATACCCCACCTTTCCAGACTTTCACAACAGTCCTCTACTTAAGAAATTCCATTGTTATTTGAAAGATCACTAAAATGAACCAACAGGCCGATAGTCTCAACCCTGAAGCGAAAGCAATCTGGACGAGCTTATGCAATAATGCGCTCGTTGCAAAATTGTCCGAACTGTACACAACACCTGAGGTTGGTTTCTATGGGTTCAACGAGGCTAGAAAGCGTCTCGTCGAAATCCGCGACGCGGTTCGCGAACTGATTTCGGGGAAAGATACTGAACTCAACCCTGACGAACATTTAGCTTTCATTAATGCCTCAGGTGTTTTTTTGAACAAGTTTAATGCTTTCGCCGAAAAAAATAAAGCGACATCTCCGACACCTCGGGGAGCAGACGCTGCCCAGGCCCAGAGGTATTATCGTGAGGCGATCGATGCAATTGAGCCGCTTGTTAAGATAGCCAAAAAGCGACTTTGGCCGGATACCCATGCCGTACACCAAACTCCCGAATGGAATGGCGATCTCCCGCCAGATATGCAAAGCGGTCCAAAACTATAGACCGTTTTGCTTCGGTACATAGGCACTCAACCCTGTGGTGAAATGTATCGCAGTATATGAGCCGCACAGCGACGGCCAGCACCTCATGAAGCAAATTGCTCTAACCAACCCTATTCGGAACGTTCACCCCCATCCAAGCAAAGGGGACGTTTCGCCGGAATTCCTGCGCGACGTGGAAAGCGCAATGACGTTGCGGTCCGTTTCTCGACGAGAATGAGCGAGCGGTGATCTCCAAGTGGAATCTCGTCGATGATGTGCGCGCCCAAGACGAGGGCCGCGTCCGTAGCGGCGGTGCGTTCCGTAGGATCGATCGTTCCGCGCTGCAGAATCGCGACTCCGCCGATCGAAAGGAATGGGACCGTTAATTCCATTACCGTCGGGAGCGGTCCGACCGCGCGCGCCGTCGCGCTCGCATAACATTCGCGATGTTCGGGACGTTGCCCGACCTCCTCGGCTCGTTCGGAGAGAACCTGCGCGTCAAGGCCGAGGTCTTCGACGACCTCACGCAGGAAGCGCGCTTTTTTGAGGACGGACTCGACCAAGGTCATGCGGACGCCCGTCGCGATCGCCAACGGAATCCCGGGAAATCCGCCGCCGCTTCCAATGTCGATGTGAGGACCCGCGCGAATGTACGGAACGAGCGCGAGAGAATCGGCGATATGTTCGGCAACCGCGGCGGCATCGCGAGCCGCCGTCAAGTTGAGCGAACGATTCCGTTCGAGAAGAAAGGCGACATAGCGCGCGATACGTGAATCGGTGCTCATCGTCCGCCGCCGCCTCGACTCAGCGCTTGGGACGGGGTCGCACTGGGAACTATCGGCAACTCGCATGTCTCTTCGGAGAATTTCAGACAGGGCTCCGAAGCGAACAGCGTTCCGCCTCGCGATTCACCGATGAGGCGCGGAACGGCAAGACGTTCAAATCGGGAAACGCGAATTGGGTGCGCACGAGCCGAATCAGAAGGCGGCCCCGTATCCGAGACGATTTCGCGCGCAAAAGGACTGCGAAATCTTTTGGGTTGCGGCTCCTTCTCCCACTCGATAACCACCCTTCGAAAGTTCTCGAGAACCTTGAAGATTTTATGCTCATCCTCGCGTCCTCGGTCTCGTCCTCCATCATGGGTATACACGAGATCGTGCGAGTATCGATACCAATGCGTTTGATCCAATGCATAACCTGGTCTGATGCGTTCACGATATATCTGCGCAGCGAGAAACCGAAAGGCGCTGTCGAACGTTCGGGAAGAATCCGGGCGACGGATAAGACATATATGCGCGGACGCCGCGTTCGATATCGTCTCCGGATGCTCTTCGATCAGCATAATACAACTGATGGGAGTTTCCACTTCAGGAATGCGTAATTCGGTGGACTCGATCGTTCTCCGAACACCACCTGCCGTTTCGTCGAATGCGACGAGTTCGCTCGGCATGGCGTAAGGATGGTCCGTTCGGTGCTTACAATTTGCAGCGGCTTTCAGAATTTTCGTCGAAACGTCCGATGCGTATTCATCGATGCTCTGCAACGTATACTCGCCGTTCCACGGAGGAAGCTGCACCGACGTATGTTCGCTCGGTCCTTTCTCACGAGCGCGATCGAGGCGAAAAGCCAGATAATCCTCCAGATTTTCGAATTTCGACGCTACGGCTCGTCGCAATTCTTCCCGTTTTTTTTGGACTTCGCGATGATGGTCTTTTTTGGGTACTCTATGGAATTTATCCAATGCCGCTTGAAACTCCGCAGTCGCCTGATGCTCAATATCCTCCCAGTCTTTTCGGTAATCTGGATTAGCCGTCTTTACCCCTTGTTCGTTGTTCATGATAACATCCTTTTTCTAATTTATTGTAACCGTGTAGTCGGGAAAATTTCCTACACATAAGATTTTTTCAGACTGCCGTTTTTGAACTGTTTGCGTGCTTGGACGACGATAGCGAGAATCGAAAGATCGGCGGGAGTCAGGCCGGGAATGCGACCTGCGGCGCCGATCGAACGTGGTCGACGCAGGAGCAGTTTCTCGCGCGCCTCATTGGAAAGCTGGGTGATCGTCGCGTAATCCAAGTTCTCGGGTAAAAGCGTTTGCTCGTCACGCGCCGCTCGCGCGATCGTCTGCTGTTGCCGATCGACGTATCCCGCGAGCTTCACTTCGATCTCGACACGCTCGGCGATTTGCGGATCCATCTCCGGGATGAGCGGTGTCATGTCGGTGAAACTCACCGTCGGGCGGCGTAAGACTTCTTCGATCGTCTTACCCACGGTATCCTCACGTAAATCCTCGCGAAGCCCGCCCGCGCTTTCGCGGGTGATGCGGGTTTTGCGGACGTGAGAGAATCCCTCCTCCAAATGAGCTCGGCGTTCCATAAAGCGGTCGTACGATTCATCGGGAAGCAACCCAATATCACGACCGAGCGGCGAGAGGCGCAGATCCGCATTATCATGGCGCAACAATACCCGATGCTCGGCACGCGAGGTGTGCATGCGATACGGTTCATCGACTCCTCGCGTCACCAAGTCGTCGATCAACACGCCGATATACGAGCTCGCGCGATCGAACCCGACGGGCTCGCGCCCCTGCACCGCACGCGCTGCATTGATTCCGGCAACCAATCCCTGCGCTGCCGCCTCCTCATATCCTGAAGTACCGTTGAGTTGACCCGCATGATACAAGCCCGCGATCCGGCGCGTCTCCAGCGTCTCCCGCAACTCGGTTGGCGAAACGAAATCGTATTCCACCGCATAACCCGCCCGCAACATGACCGCCTCCTCGAGACCAGGCAAGGAGCGCACCATCTCAATTTGCACCTCGGCGGGCAACGATGTTGAGAATCCGCCCACATACATCGAATTCGTCTCCCAACCTTCGGGTTCGATAAAAATCAGATGCGAGTCGTGCTGCGCGAATTTCACGACTTTATCTTCAATGGACGGGCAATAGCGCGGACCGATACCACGAATGAGCGCCAAGCCGTACAAGGGCGAACGATGGAGATTCTCGCGCACTAACGCGTGTGTGCGCGAGTTCGTCGTCACGATATGGCAAGGCAGTTGAGGTCCGGCGAAACGTGCGGGGCTGCGATAGGAAAATGGGAGCGGGTCGGGATTCGGAGCTTGTTCCCGCATGAGCGCAAAATTGAGCGATTCACGCGCCACCCGCGGCGGCGTTCCCGTCTTGAGGCGCCCCAAAGGGAACCCCAAGCGGCGCAAGCCGTCCGAAAGTCCGAGTGCGGGGGCCTCTCCCAAGCGTCCAGCGGCTTCGCGATGATCGCCGCGATAGATCGTCCCACCCAGGAACGTTCCGGTGCAGAGCACGACGCTCCGTCCGGCGATCGTTCGTCCGTCGGCGGTGACTACGCCGCGAACGCGTCCGCCCGCCACATCGAGATCCTCGACCATTCCGGCAACGATCGTGAGGTTCGGCTCCGCGCGCAATACCTCGGCGACGACGCGTACGTAAGCCGCCTTATCGCATTGCGCCCGCAGCGCGCGCACCGACGGACCCTTTGCTTCGTTGAGGAAACGGACATGCAGCTCGCAGCGATCGACGATGCGCGCCATCTCGCCGCCCAGCGCGTCGATCTCCCGCACGAGCTGCCCCTTCGCGCTCCCACCGACCGACGGATTGCAGGCCAACGTGCAGATGCGTTCGGGATCGCCCGTCACAAGCACCGTCTCCACGCCCATACGCGCCGCAGCGAGCGCGGCCTCGACGCCGGCGTGACCTCCGCCGACGACGACGACGCCCGCCGCATCATGCGAGCGCGAACCGGAACTCACTGAACGAGTTCGCTATCCGTCGCGTTCTCTCTGTGCATCGAAGCCCCCAATCTCTCGATCCGCCAGAGTGTCGGTTCAGCCAAGTCGATTCCCCGGTTCTTCTCACGACCGAGTGCGTGTCGGAAAATCGACACCGTTGTTGTATCCAAACTGCTCGCCGCCAGTGGAACGAGGCGAAGGCCCGCCTTTCGAAGCGGATCCATGGTTTGAGGACCTGGAGCGAGCAACTCCGCCGGCAATCCCTCACGGACGACGACCGCCGGATCAATGGGATTGGCGAGCGCGATCCGCGCCTCGTCGGGAAGCAATAAGCTCGTCTCAAGAGCGCCGACGATTCCCCACGACCAAATCAACGGGCGGGGATCCTGCGCGACGACGCGCGCGATCGGCAGAAGAGTCGCGTCCTGATGGTTCCCCCACCAAATCGGACGAAGCGAGCCGATCGTGGAACTGAGGGCCATCACGATAAGCGCAAGGCTTGCGACCACTTCTGTGACCCGACGATCGACGCGGGTATGCTTTGAAAGCGCGGCGGCGGCGACGATCAAAAGCGCGAGAATCGCCGGCACGAAATAGCGTGTCTCGGTGAAATGATGATGGTGCTGCACGACGTCGAGCGCGACGAACGGCACGGTGGAGACCAGGAGCGAAGCCAGCGTGAAGGTTCGCAAACGGACGTCACCCGAACGCCACACGGCGATCGCCCCGAGAATCAACAATGCCACGGGCACGAGCGCGATCACCACCAGCTCCGGCCGCAAGAATTCCAGGTCGTAGAGCGCCGTTCCGAGATTGAAGCCGAGCTTTGCGAGCAAGAACACGAGCGAGCGCGGCGCGTCACCCCAGGAGGTCGTCGAACCCAGCATCCGGCTCCCGCCGAGCACCGCGAGCCCCCACGGAACGAACAGGATCGCACCGCCTCCGAGCGCGGCGACGAACGCCAGACGTGAGCGCAGCGATACGCGAGCGTCGAGGAAGACCAGCAGAACGTGAACCGCGAGGATGACCGCGAACAAGATTGCGGTATACCAGCCTGCCAGCGTGAGCAAAGCGTACAGTAGCCACCAACGGGGCCGGCTGTCTTTGAGCGCCCGCAGCAAAGCGGCGCTACTCGCCAGCGTCAAAGTAACCCAAAGACCGTATTCCCGGGCTTGTTGGGAATAGAGGACGCAAAACGGCGAGACCGCTACCAAGGCCGCAGTGAGTAAGCCGCTTTCCGTTCCGAGCAACTCTCGCCCAAACCAAAAGGCGGCGGCAATCGCAAGTAATCCGCTGAGCAACGCGGCAAGACGCCAACTCGCGATGGTATTGCCGAATTCGCGGATGAGGCTTTGGTCGAGCAGATAGAACAAGGGCGGATGCTGCACATCTTCAAGCTTGAGCGATCGGATAAGCGCGCCCGGGGTCGCATCCGAACCAACGTCGAGGCGATGCCGCAGCACGGCAACCGGATGCGGACGAGCGTCGAAGAACTCCGTCTGCAACTCCGCGGCGGTATATCCCGCGACGCGAAGCTGCGTGAAGGTCTCATCCAACCAAAAGAGCTTGGTTCCGAGCGTGCCGACCCGCAAAGCCACTCCAAAGAGCAGCATGGCAATCAGCAGCACGGAAAACCAGCGTGACATTACTCCCAATTGATTCACTTTCCCAAACAGAAGCGAGCAAAGATTCCCGTGAGTAAGGCTTCGCTCGCATCGCGCCCCCCCACGGAACGAAGCGACGCCGAAGCGTTTAAGAGGTCGCCAACCAGAAGATCGAGTGGATCTTCGTTCCGCAACGTCCGTTCGGCGAAAGTTAAGGCTCGATCCGCTTCGAGAACGGCATCCGCCTGCCGAGCACTCGCAAGATGCGGGCGCTCAAGATCGGGGCGCTCATCCCCGAGCAGCGAGCGTTGGAGTTCGCAACGCACCGCCGAGATCGCCTCGGGATCAAATACCGAACCGAGCACGGCTTCGCGTTCCTCATCCTCGCGCGCGTCGAAGGCTTCGCGGCCAAGATCCGCCTTATTGTAATACAGCAGACGCCTCCGCGCACGAGTACGCAGCAGGAATTCTCGCGTTTCCTCATCGAGCGGCCGCGATGCGTCGACGACGATGAGTGCGAGCCGCGCTTGCGCCAAGGCCGCTTCGCTCCGCGCTATGCCCGCCGCTTCCAAGGGATCGGGCTCCGTTCGGATCCCCGCCGTGTCGATCAGACGCACGACGCACTTTTCCAGCACGAGGGTCTCCTCGATCGTGTCGCGCGTCGTGCCGGCGACCTCGGAGACCAACGCACGATCGCTCGCGAGAAGTGCGTTGAGCAACGAGGACTTCCCCGCGTTGGGCGATCCGACGATGACGACGTTCGCGCCTTCCCGAACCAAACGCCCATGCTCCCATGAGCGGGCGAGGATTCCCAGTGCGGAACGAACCCCCGAGATTTCCGCCTGAGCCTCCTCACGACTGGGAAGATCGACCTCATCGGGAAAATCGACCGCCGCCGCCAGACGTTCGAGCAACGCATCTAGCCGGGAGCGACAACGATCCACCTCGCGGCTTAGGCCGCCGCTCAATTGACCTGCGGCGGCCCGTGCTGCCGAAGAATGCTCGGCGGAGATCAAGTCGGCCACGGCCTCGGCTTGAACGAGGTCGAGCTTCCCGGCTTCGAAGGCCCGGCGCGTGAACTCGCCCGGCTCGGCGAGGCGCGCCCCCGCGCTCAGACACGCGGTCAAGGTATCGCGCGCAATGATCGGTGAGCCGTGCACATGAAATTCCACCACGTCTTCCCCCGTGTACGAATGCGGAGACGGGAACATCAAAGCCAACGCCTCATCGATCCGCGCTCCGTCCGGCGCGAGAATATTTCCCAGGACGGCGTGCCGGGCGGGAAGTGCGTTCGGCACCATACGAACCGAATTCGAAACGAAGACCCGCGCGGCGATCGCACGAGCCTTCGGACCGCTCACTCGCACGATCGCAACAGCTCCGCGACCGGGCGGCGTCGCAATCGCCGCGATCGTCTCACCAGCGATGATGGGTTACCCCGAGCGCGGGATCACGACCACGCAGCGCTCCGGCTCGACGCCGGTCGATTCGGTGCTGACGTAGGGATTGTCGGCCAGCGCGATGTGGATGATTTTCCGTTCGGAAGGCAACATCGGTTCCAGGGAGATCGAGCGCTTCTCACGAATCGCCCGCTCGAGCGTTTGCAAGGCGAGCCCGCGCAGATGATCCGCGCGTCGGGCGCGATAGCTCTCGGCGTCGATCGTGAAATACTGCCGATCCTTCTTGAGCCCCGCATTGAGGATGTTATTAAACACAAGATTCAGAGCTTCAAGCGTGTGCCCGTGCTTGCCGATCAGGGGAGCGAGATCCGTCCCGCGTACTTCGAGATAGTCTCCCTCGGTTCGAGTGTAGAAAATGACTTCCGTACTCGGCATTCCCATCTTCGCAAGGATCGTTTGGAGCAATTCGCGAGCCGGTCGAACCGATTCCGGCTCAACGGCCGACGCACGCGGCGGCTCAGGGCGTGTCGTACTGGTCGGACGTGGGCGCATCCCCGGGGGCCTGGGACCCGGCGCTGAGGGCCGGTCTCCACGACCCGCTCGGCGGCGCCGACCATGGCCTGGCGTATTCGGTACATTTTGATTCGCGTGATCGTCGTCCATCTCTCGACGGCTCCTATCGGCGGTTGTTTTTGGGTTTTTTTCGCGCTTGCAGCTTTTTCGCCGGCGAATTCAGGGTTTCAACGGGCGGGGAAGGCACCGCACTCAGCACGGCTTGATTCGCTCCTGGAGTCGCGTATTTCCTCATCATGAACGCTTGTTGAGCCATCGAGAAAATGTTGAACGTGAGCCAGTAGAGGATCAAGGCCGAAGGCCAACTGCGTCCGATCACCCCGAACATGACCGGGTACAGATACGCCATAATCTGCTGCTGCTGTTGCATCGCGGGATCCATCGAAGGCGAGACGTTCAGGCGCACGCTGAAGAACATCGAAATTGAATAAAGCAGCAGCAAGGCCATATCCGGATCTTTGAGGCTTTGCGCGAAGATATGCGGATACGCGTGCGATATCGGCGTACCGATCCACATCCAGGTCGTTTGCGCGAAGAGATCCGCTTGTTTGGTGATCGCTCCATAGACGCTGAAGAGGATCGGTAGCTGCAAGACCAGCGGCAAGCATCCGGCGAGCGGATTGACGCCTTGGCTCTTATAGAGATCCATTGTTTCTTGCTGGATGCGCTTGGAATCGCCTTTGAACTTTGCTTGCAGGGCCTGGATCTTGGGCTGGATCTCTTTCATCTGCATCATCGAGCGATACTGGGTATTGGTCAAAGGCCAGAGCAGAAGCTTGATTAAGGCGGCAACGAGAATGAGGCTCCACGCAAGGTTGTGCGTCAGTCCCGTCAACCATACCAATACGTGGGCAATGGCCATTACGACAGGGTCGAACACTGAGAACAGATTGAGAGCGAAGAGCACCAAGGGGCCTTTCAGGAGTCCATGCGCGGCTGCTTCACGCGGCGAAGCACCAAAATCTACGGAACGGGGTCGAAACGACGCTCGTGCCACGGATGGCACCGAGCGATCCGGCCCAGGGCGAGCACCGTTCCCCGGAACGGTCCGTACTTCACCACCGCATCGCATGCGTACTGCGAGCAGGTCGGTTCAAAACGGCAGATTGCGGGGGGAAGCAACGGAGCGACCAAACGCTTATACAAGGTGATGAGTCCCATAATACAATGCGTGATCATCGGGCGACTCTCCCCAGGAGGATCCGAACATCCTCGACGATCCGCGAGTACGGAAGGCCGACGGCTTCGTCGCGAACGACGAGGAAGAGCATCCCAGGAGCATCCTTTCCGGGTCCAAGGGCTTCGAAGGCCCCTCGGATGCGACGCCGGATGCGATTTCGAACGACCGCCGTTCCGACACTCTTGGCGGCGGCGATCGCTATCCGCAAGGTTCGCCCGTCCTCCGGAAGGACGAACGCGGTTACCGATGCCAGGGAGATGCGCCTGCCCCGGCGACGAATATGAGCGATTTCGCTCCGGCGCCGGAGTCGGTCGTACCAGCGCACGAGCGACCGACGCCTAGGCCGTCAAACGTTTGCGGCCTTTTTTACGCCGAGCGGCGATCACGCGGCGGCCATTCTTAGTAGACATACGCTCCATGAACCCATGGCTACGCTTGCGACGTCGATTGTGGGGCTGAAAGGTACGTTTCACGACGGACTCCTTGGATTACAACCGTCCAAGTGTACCGGTCCCCACGCCCGCCGTCAACCTTTCCGGCCTAACCCGATTCCGGAGAGGTTGTCGCGACCACCACCACCCCCCGTTCTAGGGGGTGCGGAACCCATCCACAACTGTGGATCGACCTGTGGAAAGGAGTCCGCCCTTGAAGCGAGAAACCCTTTAAACATAAGCTTTTTCGCAAGTTTTTGAGTGGCGAGGACCGGCTCCGGATGCGGCTCGGGAGGCCTTGATTTCGTACGCAAGCCCGTCCGTTCAATGCTTGTGAGTAAGTGGATAAATCCGTGGATAAAGCGCAGAGGATTCCCCTCGCGAGCCTCCAATCGTTGGGCTCACTCCAGCGCTGTCCACAAGCAGCGTTGGCGTGTCTTCCGACTTTTCAACCATCCTCCGTTACGAGGCTGAACAAAATGGGACCCAGCGTCCGCACCGCCGCCGATTTCCAGCCCAGCGACTTATGGGCTACGGCGCTGCTTGCGCTTGAACGGAAATACTCTAAGCCCATCTTCGAGATGTGGCTCAAACCGATGCGTATGATCGGTGCCGACGACGGTGCCGTCGTACTCGCCGTCCAGAGTCCGTTCGCGCGCGATTGGATCGAGAATCGACTCAAGGCTGAGATCGTCGAGACCTTGGCCGAGATCGCGGGGGAACCCGTCGAAGTTCGTTTCATCGTCAGCGGTGATTTAGGTGCGGTTGCAGACCCCGTTCAAAACCTTCCGGTCCTCCAGCGACCCATCGCCGCCCCACCGCCCCCTCCCCATATGCCGATCTCTCCACCTTTCCGTTCACAAACGAAGGAAGAATCCCGACCTCATATCCTCAATCCACGGTATACTTTTGAAGAATTTGTCATAGGAAATAGCAATCGTTTTGCCCACGCCGCCGCCCTCGCGGTGGCCGATGCTCCGGCACGCGCATATAACCCGCTTTTCCTATACGGTGGAGTTGGTCTAGGAAAAACCCATCTTATGCATGCGATCGGTCATCGAGTCTTGTCTCGTACCCCCAGTGCGAATATCGCCTATGTTTCGAGCGAGAAATTCACCAACGAATTTATCATCGCGATTAAAAATAATCAAACCGTCGAGTTTCGCAACCGCTACCGCCACGTCGACGTGCTCTTGATCGACGATATTCAGTTTCTCGAGGGAAAAGAACAAACCCTGGAAGAGTTTTTCCACACATTTAACTCGCTTCATGAAGCAAGCCGCCAACTCATTATCTCAAGTGACCGGCCACCAAAAGAAATCCAGACTTTGGAAAGCCGCCTTCGCTCGCGTTTTGAGTGGGGTTTGCTCACCGACATCCAGCCCCCTGACCTTGAAACACGCGAAGCGATTCTGCGGAAAAAGGCCGAATCGGAAAAAATCCCCGTACCTGATGATGTCACCTCGTTTATCGCAAAGGTGATCCCTTCAAATATTCGGGAATTGGAGGGGGCTCTGATTCGGGTTGTCGCCTTCGCTTCGTTGACAAAGGCGCCGATCACCGTTGATTTAGCCTCTGAGGTTCTCAAGAACGTCGTCGCCAGTCTTCCCGCCCGCCGCGTCACCATCGCCTTAATTAAAGATCGTGTCGCCAAGGCCTATGGTCTCACCATGAAAGAGATGGACAACCAACGGCGAGATCAACGTGTCGCCGCTCCGCGTCAAATCGCGATGTACCTTGCAACCGAACTCACGGAAAACTCCCTTCCGCAAATCGCTCGGGAGTTCCAAAAAAAAGATCACACGACGATTATGTACGCGCGAGACAAAGTCAAGCGTCAAATGGATGTCGACGAAGCCTACCGGAACAAAGTCCGCTCACTCACGAGCCTCTGCCAAAGCGAATGAAGTCCTGCTTGTCACACCTCCTCATTCCACTGCCCTTGTGGATGACGTCCGCGAAATTCGTGGCGTGCCGGCAAGGGCACCACCGATGGAAACCATGACAGCACGGGGAAGACCACCCGATCCGGATCCTAGAATCGCCATACTCACCGCCTTTTGAACAAGGTTCGTCCTTACGGGGTGCATAAAGCACCGTCTCGACGTGAACAGGGAAACAGTGGATGGATCAACCTCCCCCCTCCACAGGATCTTCGGCACGTAAAACCAGACAAGGCAGGACTTTACGGGGTTTCTCCCGTTATCCACCGCCTTACTACTACTACGACGACACTCTTTTAAAACCAACGGACGAAAGCGGGGTCAGCCGGCCCTGGATGGTGGAAACGTGAAATTTAGCAGTAACGTCAAGGACATAGCCGGCGCCGTTGGCGCGGCGAGCAAGGTTGTCAACACCCATACGACCGTTCCCATCCTTGGGAACGTTATGTTGACTTCGGAGAACGGCGGCGTAACCGTCCGAGCGACGGATCTCGAAATAACGCTCGAGCAACACTTCTCCGCCGAGGTCACTGAACCCGGAAGCGCGACGCTCCCCGCGAAGCTCTTCAGCTCATACCTTTCCAACCTTCCAACCGGGACGCTCGAAATAACCGGAACTCCTACACGAGCAAGCGTGCGCTTTAATCGATCAAATTACGACTTTCACGCGCTCCCGCCGGATGAATATCCGCCTCTTCCGATCGCTGCACGGGGGACGAGTTTCCGTATCGATGCGAAGAGCTTCCGCGAAGCCGTTAACTCCACGATCTTCGCCGCCTCGAACGAGGAGGCTCGCGGAGCCGTCCTTATGGGGACGTTGCTTGAACTCACGGGGGAGACGCTCACCATCGTCGCAACAGATGGATACCGCCTGGCGAAGTGGAGCGGCGCCTTAACGGATGGTGCGACGGAAACGTCACAAAAATACATCGTTCCCTCGCGCGCTTTAGGTGAGGTCGCCCGAAACCTTGGAAGCGCCGAAATGCTTGAGGTTACGGCTTTAGGGCCTACAGGAAATCAACTTTCATTCGTCGCCGGGTCCACCACCATCGTCGTTCGCCTTGTTGACGGCCAGTATCCGAATTACGGGCAAGTCATCCCCGCACAGTTTGATCGCACGGTTACGGCCAATACGACGTCTCTAACAGCTGGTCTAAAGCGCGCTGAACTCGTCGCGGGAGATCGGGCTTCGATGGTCAAACTCACAGTATCCAATCAACAACTCATTCTCACGGCGAGTAGTGATACGGCGGGGAACGCTTACGAAGAAATCCCCGTCGAGCAAGTCGGAGAAGATCTCACAATCGCCTTTAACGCGCGATATTTGATCGACATTCTGCAACATGTCGATAGTCCGAAACTCACAATGCAATTCCTCGGACCGCTTTCACCCGTAGCGATCCGTCCCGCCGAAGGCGAAACGCTTGGCACGCAATTATACGTGCTGATGCCCCTTCGGCAATAACCGCACCGACTACGAAATGTATTTGCTCGAACTTCGCCTGGCGGATGTACGAAATTACGCCGCGCTACGACTCGAGCCAAGTCCCGGACTTAATGCCGTCATTGGTTCCAACGGTCAAGGGAAAAGCAACCTCCTCGAAGCCGTCGGTATTCTTGCAATCGGGAAGTCATTTCGCGCCAAGCGCGATCGTGAACTTCTCCGATTTGGGGCGACAGATGCAGCCATCAGCGGTCGGGCTCTCGCCCATGGCGGCGTCGTTGAACTCGATTTTGAGCTCCACGTACAGGGTTTGACGACCCGTAAACGCTATGCCGTTAATGGGGAAACCGTTCGTCACGCCGAATATCTTGGACGCACGCGTGTCGTGGCATTTGAACCGAGCGATCTTGCCTTAGCCTCGGGACCAGCCGCCGTTCGGCGAGCGTTTCTCAATGCCGCGCTCGCTCAGGAACACCCAGCATATTACGCGGAGTTGGCAACCTATGGACAAACGCTCGCGCAAAAAAACGCGCTTTTACGTGGAACGGTCGCTCCCGACGAACATCTTCTTGATGTCTACGATACGCGGCTTGCGCAGGCCGGCGGTCACATCATGATCGCTCGGCGACGCTTCGTAAAGCGACTGGCCGCGCATGCGAGCTCCGCATACCGGATATGGAGCGGCGATGGTGAGCTCTTGTCGGTTCAGTATCGGCCGTCGGTTTCCGACGAGACGGAAGATCCCCAATCGTTGGCCAAGGTCTTGTACGATGCTTTCCGTGATGCTCGAGTTCGCGAACGTGCCCGCCATGTAAGCCTGGTTGGACCTCATCGCGATGAATTGGAACTTACGCTTGATGGACGAGCCCTCGGTGTTTTTGGTTCGCAAGGACAACGACGCACGGCGGTCCTTGCCTTAAAAATTGCGGAATATACTTCTGCCTGCGAGTTGTCGGGGGACCCACCGATCCTTTTGCTCGACGATGTCCTCTCGGAACTTGATGCGGAGCGACGTTCGGCGTTTCTCCAAGGAATCGGAAGCTATGAGCAAGCCTTCGTGAGTGCGACCGAAGCGCTCGAGGGAATCATCCCCGCCGCGACGTTCCATGTACGCAACGCGCAGGTGACGCAGCAGTGCTAAAGCCGCTTCATGAAGCACTCGCACGCTGGCGCCCACCCGAACAAATCGGCGGAGATGCACTGGGAGAGTTGACCTGGCGATGGACCGAAATCGTCGGACCAGATATCGCCCGGAATGCTCGCCCGATTGCGATTGCCGGTGGGACCCTTATCGTTGCTACTCGTTCAAGCGTGTGGAGCCAACAGCTCGGATTTCTCCAAGAGAAGATCCTTTCAGAAGCGAACAAATTACAAGCGGAGGTGAAGCACGTTCGATTTCGCGTCGGATTACGCGTACCACTTGCCCCTCGTTCGACGAAACGTGCTGCGGTTCGTCGCGCGGGAACTCCTCGTCCTCAAGGCTCGGGGAAATCTCCCGCCGATTCCGAGGAGGACCTTCTTCGCCGCCTGCGCTCCGCTATTACGGACTTGCACGGCCAATCACGATGTACGTCGTGCGGTGCTCCGACCGAGGGAAGCCGCTGCGCACCTTGCCGTGGAGCGAGCGCGGCTGAGGCGATCCGACGCCTTGGGCGCTTGCTCTATGAGGTGCCGTGGACCACGAGTCCGCGTGCTCGCGAACAGATTCCCGGACTGAGCGAGGCCGACTATGACGGCACGCGGCGTCAGTTATTGGTCCGCTGGTGGGGAATGCTTCAACGCGTCAAGTTCTCGGGTCACCTACGATCCGACGGTCTGGAGCGGCGGATCGCGATGTCCTACGTCATCCTGCAATCACGGCTTCCTCCTGACGGCATCTCCTCGGCGACGGTCCGAAACCTCTTGGGCTCCGAATTGAGCGGGTTGCTCTTTGATGAAGGGAAATCCGGTCTGAACACGGGAGTTTCTCCACGGGTTGCCAATTCAAAGAAACGATGAATGAATACACCGGCGAACAGATTGAGGTTCTCCGTGGCCTCGAAGCGGTTCGCAAGCGTCCCGGTATGTACATCGGGAACACCAGCGAGCGCGGACTCCACCAACTCGTCTATGAGGCGCTCGACAACGCGGTCGATGAGGCATTGGCAGGGTATGCCAAGCACGTCGCCGTCATCCTCGGAAAAGACGGCTCCGCTTCGGTCGAGGATGACGGCCGTGGAATTCCCGTCGACATGCATGCGGAGGAAAAGCTGCCGGCGATTGAAGTCGTTATGACGATCCTCCATGCCGGGGGGAAATTCGGCAAAGGCGGCTATAAGGTTGCCAGCGGCTTGCACGGCGTGGGTATTTCGGTGGTGAACGCGCTCGCTGAAAAGATGATTACCCGTAGCAAGAGGGACGGAAAGATCTATGAGATCCGTTTTGAGCGGGGCGTCACCTCGCAAAAACTCAAGGTCGTCGGGCGATCCGAGGAGACCGGAACCTACCAGTGGTTTCTCCCCGATCGAGAAGTATTTGAGACTACCGACTTTCATTGGGACATTTTGCAAAAACGTCTGCGTGAACTCGCCTTTCTCAACCGCGGCTTGGCGATCACTCTTCGCGACGAACGCGGTGAAGAAGTAAAAGAACGCCTGTTTCAATACGATGGTGGAATCGTTTCCTTCGTCGAGCATCTCAATGACAAGAAAGATCCGCTTCATCCAATTATCGCGACGCATGGAACGCGCGATGGTGTCGAGGTTGAGTGTGCCTTGCAGTGGGCGGACACCTATACTGAAACGATCTTTTCGTTCGCGAATAATATCAACACGATCGAAGGCGGGATGCACCTCACCGGGTTCCGCACGGCCGTGGCGAACGCGATCAACTCCTACGCGAAAAAGCGCGGAATGCTCAAGGAGGCCGAGAGTAATCTCACGACCGACGATTGCGTAGAAGGCCTCACTGCCGTCGTCTCCGTTAAACTTGAGAACGCGCAATTCGAGGGTCAGACCAAGACCAAGCTCGGAAACGCGTATGTGCGCGGCATCGTTTACGCGTTGGTGAGCGAACGACTCGAATTTTTCTTTGAGGAGAACCCGCGCCACGGACGTGCGATCGTCGATAAGTGTACCCAGGCGTCACGAGCGCGCGAAGCCGCGCGCAAAGCGCGTGATCTCGCCCGCCGCAAGAATGCGTTAGATGGCAGCGGTCTTCCCGGAAAACTCGTCGATTGTACCAATCGCGATCCCGCGCATAGTGAACTCTTTTTGGTTGAAGGAGACTCCGCGGGCGGAACCGCGAAAGCGGGGCGGGATTTCCGCTCGCAAGCGATTCTTCCCTTGCGCGGGAAGATCCTCAATGTCTGGAAAGCGCGGCCGGACAAGATGCTCTCGAACGAAGAGATTCGAGCGATGATTACGGCGCTGGGAACAGGTATCGGTGAGGATTTTAACGCCGAGAAGCTCCGGTATCACAAGGTCATCATCATGACCGACGCCGACGTCGACGGTTCGCACATCCGCACGCTGCTGTTGACGTTCTTCTATCAACAAATGCGTAAGCTGATAGAAAACGGGTACGTCTATATCGCGCAGCCGCCACTCTACGGAGTGCGGCGTGGAAAAAACACGCGTTACGCGTTTTCCGAGCCGGAATTGCGCGAGTTATTCGGCGATGCCGATCCCAAAGACTTCGTTATTCAGCAGTATAAAGGTTTGGGTGAAATGGATGCCGAGCAATTGTCGGACACAACGATGGACATTAACACGCGGCGTCTCAAGCAAGTCGCCTTGGAAGACGCTGTCGCCGCCGAAGAAACCTTCACGACGCTCATGGGGGATAAAGTCGAACCCCGGAAGGAATTCATCCAAACGTATGCCCGGAGCGTAAAGAACCTCGACTTGTAACGCAGGAATATTGAGCCATGCGAAAACGGGGGACGATCGTTGCAGTTGTCGCCCTCCTGGCGGCTACTGCCGTGACGGGATTCTTCGAGCGTGCGCCGATCGGCCGAGCGCTCGTCGCAGCCATTCTCGATTGCGTGAGCGGCGATCGCGTCGCTTTTTCGTCGATGCGCTTCTCCGAGTACGACGCGGAAATCGATGATCTGCGGATCACGCATGCGGGCGATCCGCTCCTGGATGCGCGGAGCGTCAAAGTTCGCTATGACCTTCACCAAGTGTTTTCAAACGGGAGTCGGCGTTTCGGTCTGGAAGCTCTTGCACTCGATCACCCCCATCTGTGGATCGTTCGCCATGCGGACGGTTCGCTGAATGTGTCGTCTCAAGGGACCCAACAAAACAGCCCGCCCCCTGTCGAGTCGGCCCCCCCGTTCGTCGTGAGTCTCTCGGTGCTCGACGGCGAAGCCGACGTGCTTGATCCGGCCCGGGTTCATGCTGAATCTCGCCGGATTGGACTGCGCGACATCGGCATTGTGGGAAATCTCGACACCGGCGGGCTCACCGATCTCGATGCGCACGCGACCTATGCCGATGTTGACGCGCAACTCCCGATTCGTGCGCGGATGCTTGCGAACGCGCAGTTTGGTGAGACGACATACGAGCTACATGCTGCTCGCTTGCCGCTCCGCGTGATCGCCAATTCCTTCATCAACACGGCGAGCACCGGCGTTCTCGCGGGAGAAGGCCGTGACATCGATATTCGCTTCGATGTACTGGCCTCGCCCGGGAAAACGCCGATAGCACATTTAGCCGGAACCATTGACGTGAGCGCGGTGAGTCTTCACGTTCCCGGATTGCGCCTTCCGATACGTGATTTGCATGGGCGCCTCGATCTCTCCGACGACGGACTTGCGTCGCCGCGCATCGACGGGACCTTGGCGCAAACCCCGCTCACGGCACAGGGAGGAATCTTCAACTTCCAAGCTCCGCAGTTTCGTTTGGGGATGCGGACGATCGGGGAGCTAACGACACTCCGCAAGGTGTTAACTCTGACCGCCGACCGACCCGTTATCGGTCCCGTGTACTTGGGGGCCTTGCTCGAAGGCTCGGTCGGAAATCCGGCCGTGCTGATCGACGTCGATGGAGCCGGAGTCGCCTATGGTTCGTATCCGTTCAATCGGGTGCACGGGACGCTCGCGTATTTTGACCAAGCAGTCGATCTTTTGGGAGCAAACGCCGCTTACGGTCCCGTGGCATTGCACGTTTTGGGAACCATTCCGGTCGGCGAGCAACCGGCGCTGCGCATCGCCCTTGAGGCGAAGGCTGCGGCAAAAAACCTTCCTTATGCCGATCAGCTCATTCCCCAATCGTCGCTGCTTGGCGACGCAGTCTTGTCGGAAGAACCGGCGGGATTTTCGTTGTGCGGCACCGTCATCGGAAGTGGGGCGGATCGCCTCTCGGGTAGTTTCGCGTTGGATCCGCAAGGCGTCGGTACGTTCGGGCCATTCGTTTTGCGGCGTCGTGACGGCTCCGAGGCCGTGGGAGCCCTTTCACTCGATCGTCCGCGGAACCGAAGCGCCCTCTGGTTTCTTGGGTCAAGGTATATGCTCGTTCCCGGATCCGCTCCGCCTCTACCCGGACTCGCCTCGTACGCAGGCTTTCCGCTCGCGGGTCGAGTCGACTTGGCCCTCGTGGGAGAGGGTTCACCGAGCGCCTTTTCATTGGCCGGTCGGCTCTCGGCAAATCAAGCAACGTCTGGTTCAATCGCGTTGGGAACTTTGACGAGTGACATTGCCGGAAACCTCCGTTCCTGGCGTTTGGGAAATCTGCGCTTGGATGCCCCGTGGGGAGCCGTCCGAGGAGAGGGAGCGTACGGAAACGCGCGACTCGTCTTGCACGGCCGTTATAGCGGCAGTTTCGAGCGACTCGCCGCTCTCACGCACGTCGCCGGCGCTCGGGGGCAGCTGACCGGACCTTTCGCCATGGAGCTGAATTCCAATCGGATCCTTGTCCAGACGAGTGGAGCGGCGAGCCGCGGGGCGAGTTTTCGCGGCGTGCCGTTCTCGGGGCTCTCGGGAACGCTTGCCGTCGTCGGACACGAGGTCCACATTTATTCCGCGCGAGGAACAGTTGCGGACGGGACGGCCGTCGCGGCGGGTGAGATGGGTTCGGGCCGGCGACTCGGCGTTGCCGTCCGTGGCGCCTCTGCCGCGCACCTTTCGGGAGTCGGACTGCCTCTTCAGAGAGGACGCATCAACGCTGTCGGCGCGCTCTCGTTTTCTCCGGCCTTCTCGCCGAGTTTCCGAGGTGGGGCGGCGCTTGAAGACGGCAGTGCTTTCGGGCACGCGTTGGCGCTTGAGGGAGATCTCGAATTTACGGGTGACGCGCTCCGAGTCCGACAAACCGATGTCCGCTTCGATCGCATCGTCGGAGTTGCGGACGGTTTCCTCAATGGTATTGGGAGCGAGCACACTGATCTCGATATGGGAATGCGAGCTTCCGGTATTCCCTTGAGTCTTCCGGCCGCGGCGATGGGCCTGAATTTACCGCTTACGGGAAGCGCGGATGCCGACGTTCGGCTCTCGGGAACCCTTCGTACGCCGCAGATCGCGGGACGCGTGCGAATTCCGGTTGCACGGGTTAACGGACTTTGGGTGCATGACGCAGAGGCCGAGCTTGGGGCGCGGGATCAAACCTTCACCGTTGACGAGGGGAGAGCGACGGTTGGTTCCAGCAGTTCGAATTTCGCAGTCATGCGAGCTCCTGCGGGGAATCGGCTCCACGTCGTATCGGGTATCCTGGACCTTTCCGACTTCAACGACTTTTTCGATAGGGGTGATCTGCTTGCGGGTCGAGGGCATCTGGCGCTCGATCTGCTCGGTCAATCCTCCCTTTCGCACCTCGACGCGACGCTCTCTGAAATGCGCGTCGCTCACTTCGCTTTGGGCGATACGAATGCGCAACTCCAAGGGTCGGGCAACCGCTTGAGCGGAAATCTTCGTTTTTCCGGAGCGGCGGGCGACATGTCCGCAGTGGGAAATATCGATTTGCCCGGACGTCTCTCCCGCGCGGGCTTGGTTTCACAAACGCGATATGACATGCGTATCCAGGGTCGGTCGCTCGACGTCGCACGTTGGCTGGTCGCCGCAGATAAGGATCTTCCGGTCGCCGGGTTCCTGGACGGCGAGGGAACCTTGACCGGACGCTCGAGTGCGTTCCATGCGATTGGAAATGCGCATCTTGCTGACGGCCGGGTTGGAAACATTCCCGTCACGGACGCAAGTCTGAGTTTTACGTCAAGCCTTCGAGAACTCAAGGTCGACCGGGCGCAAGCCGAACTTCCGTCGCTTTCTCTTGTCGGGAGTGGTTCGCTCGGATACGCACCGAACGATTCGATGGCGTTCGCGGTTCATGCGAGCAGCCCGGACGTCGGAAAGCTCATAGGTCGTTTTCATCCGCTTCCGGTTCCCGTCACAGGTTCGCTCGAAAGCGAGATTCATCTTACGGGGAACCCTGGGCATCCGCAAATCATCGCCGGTTTCGATATCGAAAAGGCCGACGTGGGGAGCGTTCCCGTACCGCGTGTTTTGGGGGAGTTCACGGCGAACGGCAGATCTCTGGGACTCCGTGACGTGGAGATCCTCTTTGCAAAGGGGGACATCAGCCTCGCCGGTAGCCTGCCGCTTACCTTGGAGCCCATGAGCGTGGGGCCGCCCGATGCGCCTTTATCATTGACGCTCCAAGCGGAAGGCATTGACCTGGCCTCTTTCACCTCACTCTTGCCAGGTGACTCGCGGCTTGCGGGTCTCGTCGACGGTGAAGTCTCCCTTGAAGGAAATGCCGGGAATCCAAGCCTTAATGGTTCCCTCGGATTAAGGAACGGATTTTTCCAGAGCCCGTTTGAGCGCACGGCCCTCACGAACGTCAACGTCGAACTTGCCATGAGCGGGAAGGAACTCCGAGTTCAGAACCTGCGGGCCAACGCCGGATCGGGAACGCTAGCTTCCGACGGGACGATCATGCTCAACGATCTGGCTCACCCGCTGACGAAATCGGCCTATGATTTCAAGGCGAGCGTACGGCATGCCGAATTGGACCTGCCACAGTACGGCAAAGGAGTGCTTGATGCAGATCTCGCGCTCCATGCGAGCGCCGGCAGCACACCGCTCTTGAGCGGAACAGCCACGCTTGCGAACGCAACGATCCCCTTTTCGGCACTTGCCCTTCCAATGGGGAACAGCCCGGATTCCTTGGGCGACGAAGAAGCGATCAGTGCGCTTCCGAACCTTGACCTCGATCTCAACCTTACCGCCGCTTCAAACGTGCGCGTTCGAAGCGGAAACCTGGACCTCGGGGGCACCGGGCAGATCCACGTTGCCGGGAATCTTCAAGAGCCGCATCTTGAGGGTGGTTTCACTTCAACCGGAGGAACGATAACCTACTTCAACTCATCCTTCCGTGTGCTTGGGGGAACGTTGAAATTTACTCCTGATTTAGGACTCATCCCGACACTCGACGCTCAGGCGGTGACCACCGTGCGGAATCCCGCAGCGACCTTGGGTGATCGCAATGTGAGCGTCGATCTTGGAGTGCACGGACCCGTCACCGATCTCTCAGTCGACTTGCAGTCAGATCCCCCTTATCCTCGTGATCAGATTTTGGCTTTCCTCGTGGGCACTCCGACGGCCGGAGTTGTCATGAGCGGTCTGAACGGCTCGACCACGAACTCATCGCCGAGTACGTCCGTCGGTGGGGAACTTTTCGGGTTGCTTGATGCTCAGTTCACGCGAACGCTTCTTAGCCCGCTTGAAACCAAAGTGAGCGGTGCCCTGGGGCTCAGCAATATTGACTTGGCGCTGGGTTATGGCGGCGACGTCGGGCTCACCGCTCGTAAACTCCTTGGTCGTCGCATGCAGGCGTTCTATTCGAGCGGATTCACGTACCCCTATCGTCAAACATTCGGATTGGAGTTCAACGCGACCGCGCTCACCGTCGCCAAGTTGAGCTTTTACGAGAGTACCACCCAACTCGCTCCCGGTTCTGCTTTAGCGTCGACGCTCTCCGCAACCAACGTCTCCAGCCCAGCGTTCCTTGATACGTCAACCGGGACGAACGGCTTTGCGTTCTCCCTCGAGCGCCATTTTTGAGAACCCAAGAGGTTCTCGAATCAGATGAAAGCAGGGTCGCGCGCTGAGGGGGCGAACGCCGCGTGACCGTAAAAGAAGATGCCTTCCGTCAACCGACGCTTGCGTCCGGTTTCTTAGGAGAGATTGACCGACCAATGAGTTCGCGTATGCGCAGCATGTCGCAGATCGTTGCGGGGTGCATGGCACTCGCCGTTGCGCTTGTGAATGTGAAGATTCCCGCCCACGCTCAGCAGTCGGCTCCGCTGGTCGTCGACGTCTCGGTTTCTGGGAACGTTCACGTTCCGACCGACCGCATTCTCGCGGTCATTAAAGAGCGAGCGGGACAGCGCTTCGACCCGAACCTCGTCAAGCAGGACCTGCAAGCGATTTTCGATCTCGGGTACTTCGCCGATCAGGTTCCTCCGTTAATCCGGCAGCGCCCCAACGGCATCTCAATCACCTATCGCGTCGTTGAGAATCCCCTCATCTCGAGTATCGTCTTCACCGGCAACACGCACGTCCCCAGCGACACGCTGCTGGCCTTAATGGACACGGCGCCCGGCCAGGTCTATGACACGGCGACGTTCCACGAGGACGTCATTCGCATCAATTCTTATTATGACAAGCTGGGTTACGGCGGAGAGCTTCCCTCGCACGTCGCCAATCTATCGATCGATGCGAAGACCAGCGTCCTCTCGATTCAAATTCGCGAGGGTCTCACGGTCGATAAGATCGAGGTCAAGGGCGATTCGGTGTTGGCGGCCTCGAAGATTGAGGGATCGCTCGCGACCAAATCCGGCCAGGTCTATTCGGATCAACTGCGCGACAAGGATTATGCGGCGATCAAGGCCTTGTACGAAAAGTCGGAACTCACGGTGGGCGATTTCGCAGAGAATCTGGATCCCGCGTCGATCGATCTAGCGAAGGGGACCGCGAATCTCGTCGTGACCGTCTCCGCTGCCCGCATCGGTGCGATCGCCATCACCGGAAACACGCGCACGCGCGACGTGGTCATCCGCCGAGAATTGCGCGAGCGTCCCGGAATGCTGTTGTCGACGGGTTTCGTCCGCGCGGACTTCGAGCATCTCCAAGGCCTGCAATTTTTTGACAAGGTTGAGCCGTCGATCCAGCCCGGACCCGATCCCAAGAAACCAAGCGAAGTCACCGTGGTCTTCAACGTCAAGGAGAAGCGCTCGAACTCGTTGTCATTGGGCGTCGGTTACTCGGGAGGCGTGAACGGCGCCGGCCTCACCGGGAACATCGGCTTTTCCGAGAACGATCTTGCGGGAAGCGGGAACGGTCTGGGCGTTCAATATCAGAAGGGTGCGCGGCTGACCGACGGCTCACTCAACGGCACCATTCCTTACCTCGGTAACTCCAAAGATTCGGATCGACCCTCGAAGTATAGCTTAGGGGCCTCGCTCTTCACGCAGCTGCAGACCAATTATTATCAAGTCTACCAGGTGTCGAATAGCGGTACGTTCGCGACCCCGCCGGTCATCTCGACGCCTCCTCCGAGCGGAACGTCGAGCGGCTCCGCGCAGCTCGGGACGGTTCCGGTGACCTTGGAGCCCAACAGTCTTCCCGTTTCCGGAACCGTCGCTACCTACCGCACGCGCGTGGACGGCACCAGTCTCACGCTTGGCCGCCATTTCAGCTATTTCGTCAACGGTTCGCTCGGCTTGAACGCTCAGCGCATCGAGAATGACGTCATGGTCCCGTTGCCCTATTTCGTCGCCGGAAACCAGCCTGCGGCGCTTGCGAATCCGAATTTGCTCTTTAGTAACCCTTTCGTATCGTCGAACAGCGGGAATTCCTTGGGAATCATCGCTCCATCGATCGCCAACACGATCAACGGGCAAGGTTATAATCTGCGTTCTGCAACAGTGGGTTTGACCTCAAACACCGAGGATAATTATCTCACGCCGCAGAGGGGAACCAAGGCGGCGGTGACCGAGGAACTCTCGCTGACGGGACTCGGTTCACAGTTTAATTACACAATCACGACGCTTGACCTGGTTCGGTTCTTTCCATTCCTCAAGCGCACGACGCTTGGAATTCACGGAGAGTACGGAACGACGACGGGAGCGATTCCCGCGACAAAACTCTTCACCTTGTCGGATCAGCAGATCCGCGGTTACAACACGGTGTATTTCGGAACGAACCTTATGCTTGGACAAACGGAGCTACGGATTCCGCTCACGCCGGATCGGAAATTCGCGCTGGTGATGTTCGGAGACTATGGTGCGCTTGAGACGCGGGGCGCGCTACCGCTCACCGATCAATTCGGTGATGTCTTGGCGAACTACGGAGATTATATCTATCATGGAGACGCCGGCCTCGGCGCACGTTTTGAAGTTCCCGGATTTGGTCTTCTACGTCTCGACTACGCGCGCGGAAAATCGGGAAATCATGCCAGCTTCGGCATCGGCCAAAGCTTTTAGTGCTGCGGCGTCACAAGGCCTGTGGCGTCGTTGCGGCGGCCCTCATGTACGCCGAGTACACATCGGGCCGCCGCGCCTCGCCACAGACCATGTGACACCACAGCATCGGCATCGAATGTTTCTAACTCACGGAATGAATTCTCTAACCGTCTCCATGAGGGAATATCTGAACTGATGGAAGACCGGAACGAAAATTTTGGTGAAAAAGCATTCGGGCGTTTGAGTTCCGAAGGGAAACGCGCCTATCTGAATGCGGCTCCCACTGTTCGTGATCACGCGGTGTACGGGCAAGGCATCCTGTG
Source organism: Vulcanimicrobiaceae bacterium (assembly GCA_035937855.1). Lineage (GTDB taxonomy): Bacteria > Vulcanimicrobiota > Vulcanimicrobiia > Vulcanimicrobiales > Vulcanimicrobiaceae > DASZHL01. Next base: position 21,428 of record DASZHL010000076.1, on the reverse strand, counting down.
CGCGGAGATCGAAATATATCAGCATTATCTCAAGAAGTACGAGAAAGACGTCATCGCGACAACGCATGCGCTCGTTTCTACGGCATTAGATGTCGATGCGCGTCTTGCAGGCTCACCCAAAGAGGTCGTGGACGAAAGGCATGCTCGCATCGCGGCTACGTTGGGTCTGGGCATCGATATCAACGCCCGAATCGACGATGAAATGGGAGGGGTCTTCACCGTACCCACCCACGTGCTGCAGGCAAGAGATCACCGGGTCATCGAGATGGAGCTTTCCAATGCGAAGCATGCACGTGAGCAGGCTCTTGGGAAAACCTTCGGCAGTCTCGATGAACTCGTTGCCGACTACAATCTGGAGAAACCCTTTGAAAAGGATTCTACGATCAGTTTCTTGAGCCGTTTGGATTTCAAGAAGCGCAATCGTTCGCGTGAGGAGTTAGCTGAAGTCATAATAGCTGAACTCCTCGGCCGTGACGTTATTGCCCGCAACGATGAAATTTCCGGAACGGTTACTCCTGGTGACTTATTTGGCGAGAAGGATGTGGAGACATCTTATTGTATTTTTGAGAGTACTCTCGGGAATGGTCAGAAGAAAGTCGCACAGGTAAAAGAGTTGCTAGATCCGTTTTCGAATCCAAGCCGAAAGCCGATCATCATTTTTGGTCCAGGGATTAATAAAGAAATAGAATGTGACATCGAGCGATCAGGCAATGTTTGGGTTACTGCCATGAAGTTAGTGCATGTCGTACGTACGCAGAAAGAGATGGAGCGAGTTCGTGATCTCTCTCGTTGTGCATATTCTTATGCGATCTCCACGATTCTTGGCCCCCTCGTACGCGATGTTCCCCCCTCGATTCGGGGGATGATCGTTCGTGAGCAAATTAACTCCAGGTCGAAAAATGAACTTGGCAGGGTGAAGGGAGACGCCTCGATTCTACTCGCGCAGAATCCGAAGGCGACGATCGTTTCGCGGGAGGTCGCGGATAAAATCGCTCCGCCGAAAAAGATGAGAGAACCCAGCTTCGAAGACTTGCTCGCTCTCGGTATGCCGGAGAAGGTTGCCGATACGATCATTTCGTCGCGTGCGCTCATTCGCTCGTTACCAAAGCGCGGAAGGGTTTCGTCGTCCGAGCGCCCAATTCGAGAGTTTTCGGTTTCCTAAGAATCGGCCGCGTTTTGTCCGTGCTCCCCGTCTTCGCCCAAGGGCTAAGGAAACGCTCATTCATGAAAACGACAACATTCGCATACATGAGGCACCGTATTTCTCGCGAGGAGTTCCTTCAGTTTCTCCAGGAGTGCCCGGGAGTGAAGGTGAACCTCGAAAAGAATTACGACAATCCCTATTTCAATGATGCATATTTTGAAAATCCATACGAAAACCCTGAGAGGTCGGCGTATGTGAACTTGCGCTTCATTGCTGGGGAAGACATTGAAAAGTGCGAACGAGACGGAACTATATACGATGCGGAGTTTTCGTTGCAGCTTAGCGCGGAGCAGCTATCGCGCGACTACAGTCACAAGACGGAGTCGGTGGTTTACATCCACTTTAATGGCGGGCCCTTTATTGACGGAGATTCCGAGGGATATCTCGTCGCGCGATTCCTTGTTCTGAAGCTGGCAAAGCGCTGGCCGGGTATTTTATGGGATGAGTATTACAACGGCGATGAGCCCGAGGAAGCTCTTCCACGTCATATTCCGGTGCAACTGAATGCTCCGGCGGTCACGCGTCCGCCGAGCTTTCCGCAAGAGGAACTCATCGGCTCAAAATCCACTGATCTGCTCTTTTTCAGCGAATGCATTGATTTGGACGACTTCCGCGAGTTCATGCGCTCCTTGCCGGGCGTTTTCGTCCCCGATGACACATTTCGTGCGGCGAATAACCCGCTGTATCACGCATACTTTGAAGTGCCCGACCCCGATCCGAAGTTTTCTTTTCCCATCTATGTTGCCTTCAAATGCGTTTTAGTGGACCACGTGGAGGAGTTGTTGCGTGGGGAGGCTTCGTGGTATTTCGCGTCCTATTATAAAACATTCCAAGAGGAAAATGCCGTACCAAAAAGGGTGACGGAACTTCTGGGCTCTCCGCCTCAGATGCTGATTGAGGTTATGTTCGATTCGGGCCGAAATATGTTGGCTCATCAGTTCATGTGTGCGATTATGAAGCGATGGCCGTGTGTCTATGACGCGGAGGTCCGTTCCAACTTTTACACGTTCACGGCTGAGGAAGTTTGCAAGGCGGTACGGCACGGCGTACACGCGTATTACGTGCGGATGTGGCCCGAAGCTCTACCGCCGGAAATACCCGATGGCCCGCTTGTTCCCGCACCATGCACTTCCAGCGCGAGCTCGTCCCCTCACCCGCAGATGGGTGGGCGGGCAACGGATATTTTCCGGTCCGCAGGGAGCGCGGGACAAGCGCAGGCGCGGTTTGCATAGCCGCGACTTCGTGGGCGTGCGATTCGGCATTGCAAATGGGACGGTCGGTTTAAGGACGCGGAACTTCGACGAGGGTTGGGGAATGAGGTTTTCGAGTCATTTTCACGAGGGTGGATGGGGGGTAAGAGTGTGAGGGCGTTGATTGGGGCGATGGTGATGCTCGTTTGTGCGGTACTGCCGCCGGCGGGATTGGCTTCGGATGTGACGGGGATTGGATATGTCGACGAAGCGGCGCTGGCGCAGCTGGCTTCTTTTCAAGCGGCCAATCGGCAATTTGAAGCGTATCAAACGCAGGTCCAGCAACGTTTCGCTGGGCAGATGCGTGCGGCTAAGACCGCGAATGAACAACAGGCGATCACCGATGAGACACGCAATGCGCTCAAGGACGAGCAAACGCGCCTCTTCGCCCCGCTGTTCGAACACGTTCAAACGGCGGTCGCATCCGCAGCGTCGAGCCGCAACCTTTCGGTTGTCCTCGACAAGCGGATCGTCATCTACGGTGGTATTGATTTGACGAAGGACGTGGCGGACTTATTGACGGATTTGGCCGCGCCGGTTCCGCCGGCGACCAAGCCGTCGCCCTCGAATGTGGGATTTGTCGATCAAACGCAGATTGATGCGATCCCCAAACTCAAGGCCGCAAGTGACGCGTACGCGAAATTCGAAGACGAGCAAACCAAGGCGATTCAAGTCAAAATGCGTTCGGCGAAGACGGATGCCGAGCGTCGGACGATTTTCGAGAGCTTGCAGAAAGTCTTAACTGGAAAACGAAGTTCCTTGATTGACCCTTTGGTTGATCGGACAAAATCTGCGATCGGCACCATCGCTCAGAAGAAAGATTTAGTCCTCGTCGTCGATCGCTCCACCCTACTCTATGGCGGTACCGACGTCACGAATGACGTAGTCTCGGCCTTACAGTAGGCTTCCCATGGGTGTGTGTTCAAAAAAAACGCCGGCGTCGTCGCCACGCTCTTCACATGCGAATGCGCACATCATTGCGACGCTCGTCGTGCTGGGGCTTGTCGCTTGTACGCACGCACCGCCGGCGCAAGAGTCCGCGACGGGGCCTTCAGACTCGGGGCGCATCGGCGTCGTTCGAATGAGCGCCCTCATTGCCGAACACCCCCTTTATCCGCAGTTAGCGCGGCTCGATGAAGATATTGACGCGTTGCGTCTCACCGGCATGGAAGCCGGTTCGACTGGAAACGACTCGCCTATTCCTGCGCGAATAAGCGATATGCGAACACAACTTGATACTGCGGCTCGGAGCACCCAAGAACGGCTCGAGAGCGAGCGAAAAAGCATTACCGACGATGAGCGCCGTGCCGTTGATCGCGCACTCGCCTCGGCGGGAATCTCCGGTGCGAGTGCGCTCACGATTGAGCGGCAGATCGCGCAGGTCTCGGCAGATCAAGCCCACGCTTCGGCGAGCGATGCCATCGGGGCGCTTGCGGCTTACCGGGATGCCCTGGCCGTTCAAGAACGGACGGAATTCATCGCGTTTGCTAAGACCCTCGATGAGCGACAAGCGGAGCGTTCCGAGGCTGAGCGAATGCATTTCCAGGAACGAGAGGAAAACTTTGCTGCCGAGCAAGCACGCAGCGATGCGCCGGAGCGCGTTGAACTTCAGGCAAAACTCGCGAATCTCGCGCTTGACGATCAGGCGCGCTTACAATTGAGTACGCAACTCGAGTCGCTCGACCGGAGCGAGAGTGATGATCTGGCGGCCATGCGCAATCGGGACTCCAAGGCCATCGCGGACCTTGTGTTCTCGTTGCAAGTTCAGAGGCGGGATCAGCTTACCCAAGAGGCCGCACGGCTCCGTGCCCGAAGTGCCGCGAAGCTCGCCGAACGGGAACAGAGCGTCCGCTCGGATGTCGTCGGACAGTTGACCCTGGTCGCTCCTCCGACGCATTCAGAGATAGGCGACTCGGCGTTGCCGCCGGATCTGCGGACACGTTTGGAGACTATGCACGACGCCTTCCAGAGCGAATATGCGCTACAGGCGCAACGGACGCTTGAGGAGTTTCGACGGACCCAAGCGGACCTTCGCCGTCGTTTCGAAGCCTTGAGGGCGGCTGACGTCGCCGCTCGCGAGAGCGCGAGGGTGCAGGTGGAACGGATGGGAAAAGAGCGTGACGATCTGAAAACTCAAATCGAGGCCCAGATCAATCGCGACGTTGCGCGAGTCGCCCGGGAACGAGGGATCGACGTGGTCTTCCGCGACATCGTTGCCCCGGCCAACGCCGTCGATCTCACCGCTCAAGTCAAAAAAGACATCGAGAGTATCCGCTAGTGAACCGATTAATCATCCTCGGTCTGACCTTGCTGCTCGCCGCTTGCGCCGGGCAAGCATCCGATATCGGGGTGCTCAATTTAGCGCGCCTTCAATCATCCTGGCCGAAGTTCATCAACTATCAGAACCAATTGGCGTCGGATCAAGCGGCGATTGAACGCTCTGGAGCCGCGCAAGCGGTCCTGCAGTCGCAAGAAGGGACGCTCCGACGGCGCTATTCGGCGATGCAGACCGAGATCGAGCATGACGTCGCCGGCGCCGCTGCGCAGGTTGCTCGAGATCGGCAGCTCAAACTGATCGTGACACGCGAGTTTGTGGGCTATGGAGGAATCGACGTCACGCCGGATGTCGAGCGGATTTTGAAGATTTCCGAGAAGGCGCAGGACCAACCGTGAAGACCCTTGGCGAATACGCGAACCTTCTCTCCGCCGAACTCCGCGGCGATCCGGCGACACCGATCGAACGCATCGCCTCGATTGATGACGTCGACGAACGCACGATAACGTTCGCCGTCGATGAGGTCTATCTACGCGATGCGTTGTCCTCGCGTGCCGCCGCCGTGCTAACCGAGCGTGCGTTCGCGGACAAGCTAACCCTGGTGCGTAAGCCGCTCCTCCTGGTCCCCTCAACCCGAGCCGCCCTGTCGATTGTGCTACGAACTCTTGAGCGGCCGCGCCCTGTCGGTCCCTTCCGCCATCCCAGCGCCGTCATCGATCCCTCGGCGCTTGTGGCGGAGGACGCGTACATCGGACCCTTGGTCTCCATCGGCGCAGGAGCGAGCGTCGGTTCTCAAACGGTCTTGCTGAACGGAGTGGTCATCGGTGCGGAAGCTCGCATAGGTACACGCGGTCTGTTCCATCCGCGTTCGATGCTTCTCGATCAATGTATCGCCGGCGACGACGTCGTCTTGCAAGCCGGAGCCGTCGTGGGTAGCGACGGTTTCGGATATGTCTTCATTGACGGAGGCTTTCGCAAGATTCCTCAAGTAGGGATCGTCGAACTCGGCGACGGTGTGGAGATCGGCGCGAACACCTGCATAGACCGAGCGCAGACCGGGGCGACTCGCATCGGGCCGGGAACGAAGATCGACAACCTCTTACAGATCGCGCATAACGTCCACATTGGCGCGAATTGTGCGTTCGCCGCCCAGACCGGCATCGCCGGTTCTACGACGATCGGCGACTACGTGATGGTCGGCGGCAAGACGGCGATCAACGGACATATTCGCATTGGGTCAGGAGTGAAGGTTCGCGGCGATTCGCAGGTGTGGCGCGACGTTCCCGACGGCGTCTCCATTAGCGGCAGCCCGGCGCAGGACCACCGCGAGGAACTGCGCCTGCAGGTTCGGCTCAAGCATCTCAACAACTTGTTCGAACGTGTCGATGCCCTTGAGAAACGCCGCAATCATGACTGACCGTCAGCAAACGCTTCGCGAACGTCTCGTTTTCGAAGGCGTAGGGTTGCATTCCGGCGCGGATTGTCGTGTGACGATCGCTCCTGCGCCTGCGGGTGCCGGTCTTTTCTTTCGTTTGGCGGGCGGCTCGGTCGTCGTGCCCGCCCATCCGAAGTTCGTTGTGGACTCCCGCCGGGCGACGGTCCTTGGCATTGGGGACGTGCGGGTTTCGACGGTTGAGCACCTGCTCTCCGCGCTTTTTGTTATGGGCGTCGACAACGCCGCGATCGAGGTTGAAGGTCCCGAAATTCCGATCCTCGAGGGAAGTGCCGCGAGTTTCGTGCGCGCGATCGAAACGACAGGAACCGAAGCTCACATGGAGCCGCGCAGCGTGCTCCGGCTTTCGAAGCCGATCGTCGCGCGCGATGGAGATGCGATTATCATCTTGCTCCCAGCTCAAAGCTGGCGGGTGCGCTTCACGCTCGCGTTCCCCGCGCCGATCGGCGTTCACTATTTTGATGAGGAGATTAACAAGTCGACCTACATGCGTGAGATCGCCGCTGCGCGCACATTCGTTTCGCTCGCGGACGTTGAAGCATTGCATGCGCAAGGTCTCGCAAAAGGTGGTTCGCTCGAGAATGCGCTCGTCTTCGATGCGAACGGGCCGATGACGCCGTTACAATGGGGAAATGAAGTCGTGCGCCACAAAGTACTCGATCTCATCGGCGATTTCGCTCTCCTCGGAGCGCGACCCGAATTTGAAACGATCGCGATTAAAAGCGGTCATCGCTTGCATACGCGGGTCATCTCCCAGGTCCTTGAGGCGCAGACGCACTCTCCAGAGGTCGCTCACCGATCGTGATACCCTTACCTATCGACGTCCGCGGGATCATGATGATCCTGCCTCACCGCTACCCGTTCTTACTCGTCGACCGCATCACAGAATTGGAGCCGGGGCGACGCTCCGTTGGCTACAAAAACGTCACGGCAAACGAGGCGTTTTTCAATGGGCATTTTCCGGAAAATCCGGTGATGCCCGGCGTGCTCATGATCGAGGCTTTGGCGCAGCTTGGGGGAACCGCGGTCATCCTTCCTCATCAAATTGGTCGCAAGACCTTGTATTTGGCGGGAATCGACAAGGTCCGTTTCCGGCGGCCGGTCTTTCCCGGCGATCGGCTCATGATGGAGACGAACGTGACGCAGACCAAGCGCAATATCGGATGGGTTCACGGCGTCGCTAAAGTTGATGACCAATTGATCTGCGAGGGGGATCTCATGTTTTCCATACTTGCCGCTCCGCTCGGTACGGGCATGGACGCATCGATTCTCCATGTATAGTCTGAACATTCTTCGCTCCATGGTTCACCCCACGGCGATCGTTCATCCCGATGCGATTATCGGTGAGGATTCTGAGATTGGTCCTTACTGCGTAATCGGCGAGCATGTGCGGATCGGTCCGCGCGCCATGCTTTCCGCGCACGTCGTGATAAGCGGACATACAACGATCGGAGAGGACGCACGAATCTATCCCTTCGCCTCGATCGGCACCGCTTCACAAGACAAGAAATACGAAGGCGAAATCGCTTATACGGCGATCGGAAATCGCGTGACGATTCGTGAGTACGTCAGTATCCATAGTGCAACGGGGGCCGGAGAGACGACATCGATCGGCGATGATTGTCTTCTCCTGGGATACGTGCATATTGCCCATAATTGTCGTATCGGCAATGGGGTAACGATGTCAAATTTGTGCCAGCTTGCCGGACACGTCGTCGTCGAAGACCACGCGAACCTTGGAGGCATGGCGGGAGCCCACCAATTTGTTCGGATCGGTGCATATAGCATGGTCGGTGGAGGCAGTAAGTTACGGCGCGACGTGCCTCCGTATTTCTTGGTCGAGGGAGAACCCGCGCGTCCGTTCGGGCTCAATAAAGTCGGTCTCAAGCGTGCGGAGTTTAGCTCCAAGACACTTGCTGAAATGAAGGAATGCTATAAACTGCTCTATAATTCCGGGCATAACGTTACCCAGGCGGTTGCGGCGATGCGGGAAATCGTGACAACGGATGAATGCCGCTATCTCATCACGTTCCTGGAGGAAAAGTCCGAGCGTGGTATTGTGAAATGATCGCGGTCGTTAGAGCAGCAACGACGTCCATAGTAGTTTCCAAGCGGCTATAGGTAGTGATGCGCGTTTTTCTTTCGACTGGTGAAGCCTCGGGCGACATGAGTGCGGCGGCGCTCGCCCACGAAATTCGAACACTCGTTCCCGACGTGGAAATCTGCGGCATAGGTAGTGAGCGTCTGCGCGCCGCCGGTGTCGAACTGGTGGAAGAGACGCGCGGCTGGGCGGTGATCGGGCCGATTGACGTGATTCGCAAGATTCCGCAACTCCTCCTCGTGGCGTTGCGGAATGCCGTGCGGTTGCGTAGAAATCCAGTGGACGTAATCGTGATGACCGATTTCAGCGCGTTTCATATCCGCTTCGCATGGATTTTGCGTCGCCTGGGATACCGGCGACCGATCGTGTATTTTTTCCCGCCTGGTGCTTGGCTCAATAATGCGGCGCAGGCGCAGTACGTCGCAGCAATGACGCTCGCGCTGACGCCATTCGTGCACCAACGCGATTTCTATCATTCCCTTGGTCTGGATGTTGCATTTTTCGGCCATCCGCTCGTCTCTATCGTTCAACCTCGTGTACCGCGCGACGCCGCACCGAGCGACGGCGGAACGATCGCACTTCTTCCGGGAAGTCGTCGCAGCGAAATCGCTTTGCACATTCCATTGCTGCGAGCGACATTGCGTGCATTGCGTCGCACGCGACCTCGTCTGCGTTGCGTGCTCGCCGCAGCGGATGCGGATGCGGATGCTCGTCTACGCGCGGAACTCGGGGATGACGTTGACGAAATCGTTCGTGGCTCACGCGAGGCCTTCGATGCCGCCGATGTTGCGCTCGTCGCGTCCGGGACGGCTGTGCTCGAGGCTGCTTTGCGTGAGGTTCCGACCGTATCGATGTACGTCATCTCGAAAAGCTTGGAGCCGATTGCACGGCGTGTGTTCCGGAAAGATTTTCGCCGTCCGTATGTAACCCTTCCCAATCTCGTGCTTGAACGCGAGGTTATTCCCGAGTTTCTCCAAGACCGGGCGATCGTTGAAAACCTCGTCACCGCAGTCGAAGGTCTTTTGCGCGATCCGCAGCAGCAACGTGCGGCATTCGCCGAGTTGCGGGTGAAACTCGGTCCGCCTGATGCGCTTGCACAGTGTGCTCGCTTCGTCGTGGATACCGCGCGTGGCGTATGAGTCTGCGCATCTATCATACTTCGGATTTACATGATCATCGGGGAATTGCGACGTCTCTGCAGGCATTACGTGCGCGCGATCCGGGTCTGCTGTTCGATTCCGGCGATTCGTTACGAGGGAGTCAGACGGTCTTTCATCGGTGTGAACCGATCATCGCCGAACTCAATAGTGCGGGTTATGATGCGCAAGGCGTCGGCAATCGGGAATTCCACTATCTCTTCGGGCTGATGCGCGCGCGTGCGCGAATGATGCGGCATCCGCTGGTCTGTTCGAATCTCATCGATCTGCGCGGGCGAACTCTGCCGTTCGTTGACGGTCTCACGTTGGAGGTTCCCGACGCCGGCAAAACATCGTGGACCGTGCGTCTGTTCTCACTTCTGGTTGTTCAGTATCCGGAGGGGAGTTGGTGGGAACGGCTCTTCGGCTGGCGTTTCCTCGACCCCGTTGCCGTTGCCGAACGCATTGCCGGACAGACGCCTCCTGAGCACGTGCTCGTGTTACTGTCACACATGGGCCTTTCAATGGATCGGAAAATCGCCGCGCGGGTGCCGCGAATAGATTTGTTGCTGGGCGGTCATAGCCACGATACGCTTCACGAGCCGGAATACGTCGGCCGCGTTCCAATCGTTCACGCCGGCCCCTATGGCCGCTATGTTTCCCGCACTGAACTCGCTCGCGGGGAAGATGGTCGCATGCATATCGAGCGGTCGGGTTTACTTGCGCTTGCTTGAGAGACCGAGGGGAGCAATCGTAGCAAATTTGTGGAAACGTAGTGCGGATGCGACTGCCGCAAAAACATATGAAGCAAGAGACGCAGCGGGAAGTCCCAATCTGGCGGCCGACTCAACGACAGGCGCTTAATGTGGCGAAATGCGTGCGAAAAACGTGCTGCTCAGAAGACCATTCGAAGTGTCGGCACAGAGGCCGCAATTGGAAACCTTGGTCCCTATGAATGTATGCTCGCACGGACTATGAATCGTCGCTGATTAGCGCATGAAGAACGTGGAACTGAACCTACGGACGGCATCCACTTTTAAGAAAGGAATAACGTGAAATGGGTTGGGATGGAACGGGAATGAGTCTCGACATTGCATTCAAGAAAATCGATGATTTCATACGGCAGAATAATCTGAATTTACCACCAAGGATGTCCGGTGTGGAGGTACAGCGAGCTCTTTTGGCCATCATTGACGAAGAACAATCTCTTGAAGAAATGATGTGGCCGGCGATCATGGATCCTCAAACGAAACCGTTCCTTCAAGAAGTTTCAATGGCGCTTGGCGAGATGACCTACGATGATGAAAAACTTGTATATTTGAAGGAACAGATCCCAAGACTAAAGCAGTTCATAGAGTCGCATTGGAAGTACATACGAAAATCGTATCCACAATCGCCGGATTCTCCGAAGTTGACATGATTTCGAGGACGTGGATCCTGCGGTGTACATGAGTACCTAAGAGGACCGACAACGACGCCGGAAGTTGAGCAGGGTAATCGAAACCGAGAGCAAATTCAACGCCGACGTCTTCATTCACACGTTCGGCGTAACGTCGGGAAGGTAGTCTTTGATGCAGCGACTAGCGGTACTCATGGTTCTGATCGGTGCGTTGACCGTTAGCACCGTATTCCTAACGAGGGGCGCGACCACACACGAGTCGACAGACCTGGCCCAAGCGTACGCGACGATCTCGAGCAAGACATTCGTCGACCTCACGCATGATTTCTCACCAGACATTCCCCATTGGAAGGGCTTTGATCGGGAGACGGTTCGCACGCTTTATTGGTACGATCCCAAGCCCGGCACCAAGGGCTCAGGTTTCTTCGCGCAGGAGTTTTGTCACGTCGGTCAGTGGGGCACGCACGTCGATCCTCCGGCGCACTTCGCACGGGGTGGGCGTACCGTCGATCAGATCGACCCAAAGGAAATGGTCATGCCGCTCGTCGTCCTTGACGTACACGAGAAGGTTGCAAGGAACCGTTCTCTCGGACTTGCTCAATCCTCATCATGCGTAACGCACGACGGGCTCGACGCCGAGTTTTTGCTTCGTCGAGGATAGTTTCACGCGAGCCTTGCGACTCGTGCCAGAGCTTCCCTCTCCACAGACTGACACCGTGGAACTCACGGCCATATTTTTCAGGTTGATCGCAGCATTCACGTCGCGGTCATGTGCCGCACCGCAGTTGCCACAGGTCCATGCGCGAATAGAGAGCGGCATTTCCCCGGCCGCCGATCCGCAATCCGAACAAAGTTTGCTGCTCGGAAAGAAGCGGTCAACGACGACGACCTGCCCGCCACGCATCCTCGCCTTATATTCGAGTTGCCTGCGGAACTCAAAGAAGCCCATATCGCTAATGGCGCGGGCAAGGTGGTGGTTTTTGACCATTCCCGCGACATTGAGATTTTCGATGCCGATAACACCGAAGGACGTTGCGAGTATCGTGGTGAGCTTGTGCAACGCATCGCGCCGGATGTTGGCGATTCGCGCCTGCAGTCGCGCAAGTTTCATCGTCGCCTTGCGCTTGTTGCTCGATCCCTTTTGCTTCCGAGACTGCGCACGCGACAAGCGTCGCAGCCTGCCAAGCAAAACCTTATGCGGCTTTGGTCCTGCGATTTTTTCTCCCGTCGATAAGGTTGCAAGCTTCGTTATGCCCAGGTCTACGCCCACCACGTCTTGGTTTTTGACGGGCGGCTTATCGGGGACCTCAACGGCGATGCTCACGAACCAACGATCCGCCGTACGCGAGATGACCGCCGACGTGATCTTGCCCACGAATCGTAACGGTTCGAACATACGAATGAATCCGATACGGGGAATGTGAACGCCAGCATCCTCGACGTAAAACTGATCGTTGCTTAGACTGAACTTATCCTTTGATTTTCCTTTCTTCTTAAACTTGGGATATTTCGCACGCTTGGCGAAGAAATTTTTGAAAGCGACACCGAGGTCTTGAATCGCGGCCTGCGGCGCGCACTTGGTGACCTCAAGCATCCACGGAAACGACTCGCGCTTGATTGCATTAAGAACGCGCCGCAAAGCGCCTTCGTTCGGTTTCTCGCCGGCGGCATACTGCCGCTCCCACTCCGCCAGTGCCCAATTGTACGCGAAACGCGCCGTACCACATGCTTTCGCGAAGTACGTGCGTTGCAGGTCATTAGGATCAAGAGCGATGCGATGTGCGAGAATCACGCGTGAGCGGCCTCGGCAACACGCTTGATGTCGTCAAGAAGGCGTTTATTCTTGCGCGATCGTGAGCCATACAAGCGCGCGGAGAAAACCGTGATGATCTCAAGCACGTCTTTAGCGAGGTCTTCTTCGAAGGTTGTATCCTCTCCGCGATTGAGGATCACGACTTCGACATTCTTCGCTTCACAAATGGAGAAAACGAGTTCCGCGCCAAAGCGCAGGAGTCGGTCCTTGTGCGTGAGAACCAAACGGCCAACGTGACCGGAAAGGATTTCACCAAGAAGACGCTTGAGGCCCTTCTTGTGATAATTCATTCCCGAGCCAAGATCTGCAACGACTTCGAACGTCCAACCTTGCTGTGTGCAAAATAGTTCGAGCACTTGTTTCTGTCGTTCAAGATCGTCCTTCAGATCGTGACTTGAAACGCGCGCATACGCAAAGGTCTTCCGTGCATCCGAAACATGAAATTGCTCCGGCTGAATTTTCGAAAGATCGTAGCGACGGTGCCCGGTCGTCGTGCGCTCGGGCACAAGAAGACCCTTGGCTTCCCAACGGCGAAGCGTTATCGCGGATACTCCGAGTACCTTTGCGGCCTCGCTTACAGAGACAAGCTTACTCACGTTGTATATTATAGATCAGGAATGAGTAATAGTCAAGCGATCAGTTCAAACCCCGACTACACGCTCTCCATTGACGACGTTAGGGAATGGGAGACGCGGCACGGGCCCGTGCCCGCCCATGCGTTCGTCGCGATGCGTACGGATTGGTCGAAACGGTGGTCAGGCGGCGACGTCGCAATGGCGAACAAGGATGCGAGGGGGGTCGCGCACTATCCGGGATGGACTCTCCCTGCGCTGCGCTATCTTTACGAGACACGCCACATCACGGCGTCGGGTCACGAGACGACGGACACCGATCCGGGAATTGCGACGACGAAAGACGACTATTCCCTTGAGAGCTGGATCCTGCATCACGACCATTACCAAATTGAACTTCTCGCGAACCTCGACCGCGTGCCCGAGGCCGGGGCTCTGGCAATAGTGACCTTTCCGAAACCTAAAGGTGGCTCGGGGTTTCCCGCTCGCGTCATCGCGATTCTTCCCTGACCGATCATAGACCGCGTGCCATGAGCGTCGCGCACAGTGGAATAAACACGAAGACCGCGACTTGTGCCCACAGCAGACGGCGAATAGAGCCGAATTCCGCGTCGTCAAGCGTGATTGATCCGTCGGGTGCCGTACGAGAATTCCATCTGATGTAGGCAATCGTGGGCGCGATTGAAAGAAGCGCTACGATAACGAACAACACGATTAGCGTCCAGAAAAAGAGGTTGTGAGCATAGAACGCGGAGCCTTTCGGTCCAAAAAACACGCGTGAGATTCCCGTGACTATGACGAATCCGGCGGAAATCCCATACCAGCGATCGATAATTTGCAATCGACGCAAGATATCTGCGGACAGCGATCTGCGGAATACGACGAGTTCTCCGACGAGGAGGCAGGCAAGCGAAAAGACGGCAATGAAATGGGCGAAGGCCAAGAGCGCGTCGCGAATGAGCATGACACTCCTTTCTTTCCCGACCGATTCGAAGTATGGCTGTAGATTGGGAAACGTTTGTATCGCTTCCCGGCCGCGCCATGCAATACTAGCCGATCAAGCAGGCTATTGTACGCAGACTATAACGGGATGTTCCTGGTCGTAAAGACGGTGCGTTTCCTGGCGTCATCAGTTCTCCATGCTTGCTCGACTTTGGATAATGGAACGGCTTGGGTCGCAATCTCAAATTTTCCCGGGATGGTGGCTTGCAAGACTTCATCAATTGCCTTGATAATGTGCTGGATCGGGATACTCTTCAATCCGCTGCCCATCAGAACTATGCTGGACGAACGTAACGCCGCACCCTGCAAGGTTATATTTTCCCCACTTGCCGAACCGATTTGTACGAAACGAATGGGAACGGCTTCTGGTCCGGCTTTAGCTGCCGCGATCAAAAGCAATTCAGCGGTTTTACCCCACAAATAGTCAACGACAACATCGATGCCGGCCGCGAATTGCTCCTTGAATGCGTCCTCAAGCGCGTCCGGATCTTGGGTCAGTGGAATGACCACATCCGCTCCCAGCGCCTTTAGAGAGCGCAGGGCTTCGGGGTTGCGGCCCGTCGCGATTACTCTTTTCGCACCGAAATACTTGGCGATTTGAACGGCTAAGCGACCCGACGCGCCGGTTGCACCATGAACGAGCACCGTTTCGTGAACCTGTAGTTTGGCGCGTTCCTTATATGCAGCCCACGATGACATGCCGGGAATTGCAATAGCTGCGGCAGTTACATCATCCAATTCATCAGATAAACTTAGGCAATGGGATGAAGGCACCGTCGCCACTTCTGCCATACTGCCGTAAGGGGCTTTCGGTAAGAAAAAATAGACTCGCTTTCCCGTATCGAGTCTCCCCACGCCGTCGACTCCAACAACGAAAGGCGGGTCGGACGAAGAGCTATAGTGGCTTCCTGATGCGCGTAATATTACTAAATGGCTAAGAGCGGCCGCGATGACGGCGATACGATCCTCGCCACTTAAGGCGACGGGTTCCTTAAAATCACCATAGACAGGCGTCTTACCGGCTTCCGTTACAATCGCAGCTTTCAATGCGTGTTCCTTTCAACCTCTTCTTGAATCCGATTCCGTGATCCGGCTGCTCTACAATGGTGGCTTGCGCGTCTTCCGTTGAAATCGCGCTGATTCAGTCGCTCGAAATTTTCCCGGGCAATTTTCTTGACGATTAGGTGATACATTGCTTCATGCCTGTCCGGTACTTGCGATCCCGTTCATGGGCGACCTTCTGAAAGCATACGATGAACGCGTTCGACGGGCAATCCGTAAATGGTCGCGCCTCCTGCGCCGGTCATCGTTCGTGCCGAAAAAAGAACATTGTAGACGGCGGCTTGCGTAGCCTCCGCCGTCGCCTCGAACAGAGCGTCAAGACGCGCGTCGTCTGTCTCCATTGCGGCGGTTGGTCGTCCGCTTTCACGCGGAACCAGACGTGTCGTGCTTAAGGCGATGACGAAGTCGCCGCTGGAGGTGTTGGAAGTCAAGCCGGTTCGACCCAGGCCGAGGGTCGCGCGTTGGGCGATTTCGCGGAGTTGCCGAGCTTCAAGCGGAGCGTTGGTTGCAACGGCCACGATGATGCTACCGTCGGGGGGATTGGGGCGGGCTTGCGCGCTGCGTTGCCCGGGAAATGTCGGCAGCAGTTCGTGTTCGAGTTTGCGCCCGATGCTCACGCCGTCGATAACCAGATCGCGTCGCGGTTGCGAGCCGTTGTTGGCGTTTACCAATACGCCGACGGTGTATCCGCCTTGCGCTGTGTCCAGAATGCGCGACGCCGAACCGATGCCGCCTTTGAAACCGAAGAGAATCATCCCGGTTCCCGCTCCGACGGCTCCGCGATCGAACTGTCCGGACGCCGCGCGGTTGAGCGCGGCAACGATATCTGCCGGTACGATGTGCCGACCTTGGATGTCATTAAGGAGTTGATCGTCGCACTCGCCTACGACTGGAAGCGGCACGTCGTCGGGAGCGCCGATCTGCGGATGACGTTGGATCATCCAATCGACGACGCCGTCCTGCGCTCGCCCCACATCCAACGTATCCGTAAGGACGATGGGGACCTCCAGAAAACCGGATTCCTCAACCCAATGCGCGCCGGTGAGTTCTCCGTTGCCGTTGAGCGTATACATCGCGGCGGAAACGCGCTTATTCCAGATATCGTCGTTCGGAAGAATCACCGTTGCGCCGGTGCGGATCGGTCCAATTCCGGGATGCAGCGCTCCGCTGCCGGAGATTTTTGTGACGTGCGCGACGCGAACGCCGGGAACGTCGGTGATGCCGTCGAGCGGACCGGATCGGTAGAACCCTTGCGCAAGCGTTTGCGCGTATGCGGGAGCTATCGCTATTGCGAGGAGGCAGGCGACGATGCGCCAAAGTTGCGGCGGTTTGCATCTTGTCATGGTTGATACAGGCGGTTCGCTGCTGCCGGGCGTCGTTCTTCTATTTACCGGATGCGCAAACCGCGGGAATACAGGCAATCTCACATAGAGATCGTGGGCGATGAGTCGTTCGAGTTCCTCATGGCGACTAGTTTCTTTTGGTCCTTCCTGAGATCGGAAGCCGTAATCACCTCGACATTTGGGTTCTGCTTTCTCGCATGTTCCTCCATGGACTGCAGTGGAAGCAACTTGGGAGTACCGCCAGGAACAAGAAGCGCCTGGCTTTCCACTCCATTCGCGTCCTTATATTTGACCAGAGCCGATATAGTATAGTCATTGACTTTTTCATCATCCCCAACGTGCCAAGGTTCTTTGGCGAAGTCGGAGGTGCTGTCGAGCGACGTGACCGTCGCAGCTTGAACCTCACGCGGGCGATGCGATTCTATTTCATTCGCCACATCAGGTTCAACGAAAACTTCGACGGCGACCGTATCAGCAAGGACGTGTCTTCTGTAGCTAAAAGTCATAGCTCCGAGGACTTCTACTGAAGTGATCTTATCGGCGCCTATTCTCTTGCTGAATGTGGATACGACTTCGAGCACGGAAGCCCGCTGTTTCGCAACGGCGGCATCGATGACCGCACGATTCGCGGTCACAGTGTCTGGCAAATCGAAAACGACCTTCAAGCCATCATATTGCGGAGGAAGGCTCGGCCCTCCATAAGCGACATCATCTAGGGCCTGGACAAGCGCCGCTACCGGCTGGGGAATGTTCTGCGGTTGGTCGGACATAAGGACTCCTCAATCTCATATTATAGTAAGATCCATGTCCCGACGCTTGCCGGGTACCACCCTGCGGTTCTGGAGAAAAGAGGACCCCTCCTCCATGGAATTTGTAACAAAGTCACCGAACGGATGAAGATCATCTTTAGCCGCAAGGGCTTCGACTCAAGCGCCGGGGGCTGCGCGAGCCCTATTCTCGACGGTCGGCTTGTTAGTTTACCGATTCCCGATTCCGCGTCTCGGATCACGTACGCCGACGTGACATGCGGTGAAATCGGCTCGCTCGGGCCGATCGTTGAATCGTTAACCAAGGGGCGCATAGCGGCAAAGGCCGGCGCCCACCTTGACCCCGACCTCGACGCGGATGCGGTCGCGCGCCAGAACGGATGGCGTCCGATATTCGGTCAGGTCGACGCCGCCCAATCGCATTTACTCAACCAAGGCGTGACGAAGGGCGACCTCTTCCTGATGTTCGGCTGGTTCCGTGAGGCGGAGCGGAACGGAAAAACGTCGCGGTTCGTTCCCGGAGCACAAGACCTTCATGTGCTCTATGGCTGGCTTCAAATCGGCGATGTCTTCGAGCTTGGAAGCGAGTCGCATAAAACGACGTATCCCGCTTGGAGTCACTACCATCCGCATTTCTACGGAACCCGCGGATCGAACAACGTGCTTTATGTCGCCAGCCCGACGCTCATATTGAACGGCGTCGATCTTGGCGTCCCTGGTGCTGGGCGCTGGCCGGCATTTCGGCCCCAGCTGCAACTCACCGATGCGGAAGCCGGACTTCGGGGCACGTGGAGATTGCCGGCTTGGTTCGATCCGGCGCGGGCCAGTGAGCCGCTCTCGTATCATGCCGCGCCCAACCGCTGGCAGCGCCTGAACGACGCTTACCGCCTTTTCTGCGTCGGCCGCGGTCAAGAGTTCGTTTTTGACACGGAAGTTTATCCCGAAGCGATCAGCTGGATTCGGCGCGATCTATTCGCACGCTCCTTATCGCGACACAACGCGCGGCGCCGCCCAGTTAGCAGCCCGTAGGACTTGCCGCTCCCACAGGGACAAGGATGATTGCGTGCAACTTCTTTTGCGCCACGCATTAATTCACGCATCGGGAACTGCTTCAAATAAAAGCGCCGGCATCATATCAGAAAGGAATCCCATGCCCAAGCTCCGCGTTCACTGCTTCGCGATATCTCTCGACGGATACGGTGCTGGTCCCAACCAGGACCTCGATAACCCGCTTGGCAGGGGTGGTATGGCGTTGCACGAGTGGTTTTTCCCCACCCGGACCTTTCGACGAATGCACGATCCCCAAGAGGACGGTGCGACCGGAATTGATGATGACTTCGCAGCGCGCGGAATCGAGAACATCGGAGCGTGGATTCTCGGCCGCAACATGTTCGGACCTATGCGCGGAGCATGGCCTGACGATGTCTGGAAAGGCTGGTGGGGCGATACTCCGCCGTATCACACTCCCGTTTACGTGCTTACCCATCACCCGCGGGCGTCCATCGTGATGAACGGCGGTACGATGTTCCATTTCATCACCGACGGCATCCACGCCGCTCTCCAACAGGCTGTCGACGCCGCAGGTGGTCAAGACGTTCGACTCGGCGGCGGGGTCGCCACGATCCGACAGTACCTTCGCGCACGGCTCGTTGATGAAATGCATGTCGCCGTCTCGCCAATCCTCCTCGGGGTCGGAGAAGCGCTGTTCGCCGGGATCGACTTGCCAAAACTTGGCTATCACTGCGGCGAGCATGTTCCAACGTCCCGCACGACACATTTCGTAATAACGAAGACTTGATGGGAAGATAAATCTGGGCCCCGGAACGTATGTTAGGGATAATTTTGTTTTTCAGCTAAAAAAATGGGTTTTGTTGCGAAGTCCGTTCTCGTTTGCCGTCCCCGGTGCTCAGTCCGACTTGGTTCCAAGTGCGCCCTCGTTGACCAGCACCTCATGCGCCGCTTTGAACGCATCCAGTCCAGCGGGAATCCCGCAATATGCCGTTGCGTGCAGTAGTGCCGCCTTGATCTCTTCTACCGTCACGCCGTTTGCGAGCGCACCCTTCACATGCAGCTTGATCTCCGGCGCTCGGTTCAGCGCGGTTAGCATAGCAAGGTTCATCAGACTGCGCGTTTTGCGGTCGAGGGTCGGATCGCCCCAAGCCCATCCCCATGCCCACGCCGTTGTTGCACGTTGGAAGGACATCATGAAGTCGTCGGCTTTGGCCATAGCCGCATCAACATACTCAGCGCCAAGCACCTCGCGCCGGATCGGCAGTCCCTTGTCGAAAAGCGTTTGATCAGACATGGTTTCCTTTCTAACTGTTCAGGCGAAAAATGCTCTAGCGTTCGCTATCAAGATGCCACAGGTTGCGCCCTGAGCGTGTAACATGCGGCCTCGATGGCCGCGTCGGCCAGTTTGAAGTCGGCCTCGGTCAGCGCCAGGCTGGGATATATCTTCCCCGGGGACTTGAAGATTCCGTTGGCCCGCAACGTCGAATTGAACCGAGTACCCGAGCCGGCATCGGCCGACAGAACATCGCGGTAATTGCGGACTTTACCGTTAGTAAAGACGACCTCGAACAGCGTCTCGTGCCCGACGATCTGATAGGGGATGCCTGTCGCATCCAGTCGCCGCCGGAAGGTTTCCTGTAGCCTTCGCCCATTCGCTTTCAGTTGAGCCATGGCACCGGGCCGTTTCAGAATCTCCATCGTTTTCAATCCGGCGGCTGCGGCCACGGGATTGCCTGATAGCGTGCCGATCATCATCAGCCACCTATCCGCCCCGACAAGCGCCTTGTCGAAGTGCTCCATTATCGCCTTGCGGCCGGCAACCGCCGCTAGAGGGAAGCCGCCGCCGATAATCTTGCCGAGAGAGCAGAGATCGGGCGTCACGTCGTACTCTTCCTGCGCTCCCCCGTAGGCGAGCCGAAAACCTGTCACCACTTCGTCGAAGATGAGGACGATGCCGTGCTTGTCACACAAGGCTCTCACGTCCGATAGGAAGTTCGGGGCGGGTGGGATGATCCGCTGCAGCGGCTCGACGATGACGGCGGCGACCCGGCTACCGTGTTCCTGCAGCAGATATTTAAGGTAATCGGCATCGTTGAACGGTGCAATCAGCAACTGGTTGCGGACAGCCTCCGGAATTCCGGCGCTGTCCGGCACGGGTTGCGGGAAGTTCGCAAGCCGCGTTGGTGCAAGGCTCATCTGAGCTTCTGCGGACGTGCCATGATAGCCGCCCTCGAACTTGACGATCTTGTCGCGCCCGGTGAATGCGCGAGCCAGCCGCATTGCATACATGTTGGCCTCGCCTCCTGAAGAAAGGAAGCGAACCTGCTCAGCGCACGCGACCGCATCGCAAATCGCTTCGGCGAGCTCCACCGACAGGGTATTGTTAGCGAAGAAAGTCAGGCCCTTAGGCAGTTGCTCGAAGACGACCTCCAGTACCTCAGGGTGCCCGTGTCCCAACAGCATCGGCCCTGAGCCGATAAGGAGGTCAACGTACTCGCGGCCGTCCTCATCCCATACTCGGCTACCCTTGCCCTCGCGAATGAAGATGGAAGGATCAAAATTCCCCAAGCCGCCGGCAGCGAGCGCAGTAGCAGCTCGCTCCATCCACATCGAATTGCTCATGATCGATCTCTCCTATCCAACGTAACGGGTTACGTCGGGGGGCACGCCACAGCGAGAGGCATTGTCTACTTTGTCCAATGTCCTTTTCGAAACATGCTCCTATCGAGCGAACGAATGTATTTTTATTACAATTGTAAGCGTTCAAATGAGTTGATCGAGTTCCTCGAGAGGCAGATTCCGTGACCGCGCGAAGGTTCCGCCGGTCGAGACGAGAACCCGCCGTCGATGAATCAGGAACAATGGACGATGGTCGATCGCTACATCTCCGACTTGCTCGTCCCACAGGATGCGGCGTTGGAGACGGCGCTCCACGCCAGCACCGCAGCGGGTTTGCCGCCTATCAACGTCGCGCCGAATCAGGGGAAGCTCTTGTATCTCCTGGCAAAGATCCAAGGCGCGCGCCGGATCCTTGAGATCG
>DASZHL010000075.1:0-16633 GCA_035937855.1 Vulcanimicrobiaceae bacterium | reverse complement strand
GCTCCCGATGACCAGGGCGATGAACGACGCCGGCGACCATCCGCGCCAAGGCTCCGGTTCGCTCCGGCAGTTCGCCGCGCTTCCGTGCCGCGATGATCGCGCGCGCGATCCGGCGCGCCGAGGGTTCCTCGCCGTAGGAGTGCAGAATCTCCGCGAGTTCGCGTTCCTCCAGGCTCGAAAGGAGATCGTATGCGGTCATGCCGCCGCTCGCATCCATCCGCATGTCCAGCGGACCGTCGATTTGGAAGGAGAAACCGCGCTCGGGTTGATCGAGCTGCATCGAGGAGACGCCGAAATCAAAGAGCACGCCGTCGACCCGCCCGATACCGAGTTCTCCCAATGCGGCGGCGATACCGGCAAAACTCGCGTGAATGAGGAAAATGCGCGCATCGCCGCCCACACGCTCGCGAGCGTCGGCGTCGAGATCAAAGGCGATAACCCGCTCGGCTCCCCGCTCGAGAATTGCACGCGTGTGCCCACCGGCACCGAAGGTTGCGTCGACATAGACGCCGCCATCGCGAACGCCGAGGCCGTCGAGTGTTTCAGCAAGAAGAACAGCGACATGAATGTCTGCATTGCCGTTAATACAACCCGAGCTCCGTGGTGAAAGCGATCGCCTCGTCTTCGGGCGGGCGCATTGAGCCGAGTTGCTCCTTGGCCCAGATTTCCACACGGGTCAAAGTTCCGATCGAAACGATCTCGCCGCGTTCGATGGACGCATAGGCCCGAAGCGCCGGTGGAAGCAAAATGCGTCCTTGGGTGTCGCACGTAACCTCCTCCGTATGAGCAAAGAGGTGCCGCACGAAGCGGCGGTAGCGTTGGTCCTTGACCGGCGCGGCGTCAAGTCGCTCGCAGACGGACTCCCAGGTGGAACCCGGGTAGAGGGCAAGGCAAGGATCCGGTTGGGCGATCGTCAAGATGAAGCCCACTCCAAGGCGCTCGCGGAAGCGTGCGGGGACGATGAGGCGGCTCTTTTCGTCGAGAGCATGCTCAACGGACCCCGTAAAACGGGGAAACGACCGCAAAGTATGCTGCCCTCCACCATGCTCCACCATCCACCACTCTCTACCACACTATACGGCTGGTATCGGATGGAATCAAGTAAAAAACGACCGGGTTCGAAAAAGCATCTTCGCAGCGTTCCGCCGAAAACGGGAACGTCGTGAGACGAATCCTCCACGACACCAAGCGAACCCTTGCCTTGCACAACAGGAGATCGAGCGCCGCCTTCGCCACGATTGACGGCCGCTGACGATGCTGACGGTTTCGAGCATCCGAACGGCGCCGGTCGCCCCGGTTCCAAGAAAAGCACGAATCTCGATTCTCGATTCGTATATCTTCAACGAACTCGCGGGACCGTTCTTATTCTCCCTAAGTGCCTTCTTGTTGTTCTGGTTCCTCAATATCTTTTTTCTCGCGGCGGATTATATCATCAATTCGCACGCACCGATCTTTCTTGTGCTGCGTTTTGTGCTGCTACGCGTTCCTCAAAGCATACCGATGGCATTCCCCTTCGCGTGCCTCTTCGCAACGCTGTTGGCATTCGGGCGCATGGCGGCTGACAATGAGATCGTGGCGCTTCGCACCGCAGGCATCTCATTCCGGCGCATCGCGTTCGCACCGCTGGCACTGGGACTGGCGGCATTCGCATTCTGCTATTTCGTCAGCGATACAGTCGTACCAAAATCGATCGCAATGTCGACCCGCACCTTCTATCAGATCGTCTATCACACGCAGACTCTACCGATCCTCCCGCAGTTTTTCCGGAAAGACGACGCGACGGGGCGCGTCTTCTACGTCGGAAATGTCGAACCCGATCATCATACGATGGAAAACATCATGATCTTCGAGCCCGCGGTGAACTCGCCGTTCCGCGAAGTCATCAATGCCGAACGCGGCGTCATCGAAGGGAATTCACTCATCCTCAAGGACGCGCGTCTGGTCCGATTTAAGCGAAACGGCGCGATGGACGCCTTCGAGCAGACCAGCTCATCTCAGAATATCGTCATTCCGCTACCGCTCGGCGAGAACATCGAGCAATTCCTCAATACCGCCGGCAACGACCCCAACATGCTCGACTCTCACCAACTTCAGACGGAGATCGGCTCGATGCAGTCATCCGGCCAAGGCGGAGCCGCACTCGACCTCTTGAAAATCACTCTGGCGCAGAAACTTTCGTTTCCCTTCGCGTCGTTCATCGCCGTGATGATCGCTTTGCCTCTCGCCGTCGAGTTCGGGAAAAAAGGCCGTTCCCTCGGCATCGCCCTCTCAATCGTGGTCTACTTCGGCTACTACCTCCTGATGTCCGCATCTATCGCCCTGGGAAAGAATGGGGCGGTGGATCCCTATGTCGCCGCGTGGATGCCGAACGCTCTTTTTGCATTTGTTGGGATGCTCTTGTTCTGGCGCATAGAACACTAGGGACGCTTATGAGTATTCTCGATCGTATGGTGGGGAGTGCATCCCCGCACCTGACCCGTAGCTTCATCGCCCTGTTGAGCGTCATAGCGCTCCTGGGCGGGGTGTTGCTCCCTTCGTCCGCAGCTGATGCGGGCGTGCGCCCTGGGGGGCAAGTTCAGGTCGACGACTTCTTGCGCGGATCGTCCTGCGGTATCGAGATCGCTCAGGCGAACGGAACTCCCTCACCCGAAGTCTCCACGATCCCAAGCCCCTCTCCTTCCCCAGTCGCAGGCGGCGCGACTCCTCCGGCGGCGGTTCCCCAGTCTATACCGCTTGGGCCCGTGCAGCTGATTCCTCCGCGCCAATCCGCGACGGCACCGCCCCCGCCGTTACCGACCCCGACCCCGGCGGCGACGGCCTCCGGCGCGATATTCATTGCGCCGCCCGGCGATTCTCCGCCGGACGTCCGCACCAGGGGAACCGTACAAACACTGGGACCCTCTCCGACTCCGTCGGCAAGCGCGAGCCCCGAAGCTTGGCCGACCCTCGGCCCCCACGAAATGGCGATCCGCGCTGATCGGGGCGACCGCCTTCCCGAAGTAGGACACCCGGCAGATCTCGACGGCCACATCGCAATCTATTTTCAAGAGGGCACGATCGTCGGAGGGCATGCGCATTTCGACGGGCAGCACACCTGGACGTTGAAAGACCATCCGTATCTCATCAACCGAAGCCACGACTCCATCCTCCACGCGGACCACATCGACTTTGACACGCAAACCCGTCGAGCGATCCTGTTCAACGCACACGGCGAAACGATTGAAGGCGTCGAGCGCGGAGAGTTGTATTTCAGTGCTCAAATGCTGAACGCGACCGGGAAGACCTCGCACGGAACAAATGCCGTCATCAGCACGTGCCAAAATCCGCGAGGGGGATACCATATTCTCTCAAAATCGATCGACGTCACGCCCGGCGACCGAATCATCGCACGCCATAATTATGTCTACTTGGGCGCTATGGCGGTTTTCTACATTCCCCTCATCGTCATTCCGCTCGATTCCCAAGCGGCGTCGTCCGGTCGCCGGCGCCCGATCGGTTTCATTCCCGAACTCGGATACGACCAAACCGACGGCTTCTTCATCCGAGCAAAAATCGGTTTCGGAACATCCGACCGATATTACGGAGACTACCGTATCGATTATTATACCAAACGAGGACTTGGTCTTGGATACGACGCGACAATCGCACCCGCCAACCACAAGCGGGTGGACGTCGTCAGCATTTATACGATCGACGACAAGATCGCGGGACAACGCGAAACCAACGCAAGTCTTCAAGACACGGAGAACTTCTCACGAACGCTGCGGGGCCAATTCGGTGCGTCGTACACCGGCGATTACGGAGCAGGCATCTCGATTCCGGCGGCCTTGAACTTTACAGGAAGTCTCAATAATACCGGCGTGAAAAGCACCGAAGGTTTGACGTTCACGAGCTATACGCAAGGTTCACTTTCAGACAATCTCAATCTCGGCTTTACCGACCAAACGCAATTGTCGTCGGTAATGCAACAAGGGTTCAATATCAGCGAAACCCACTTTGCCAGCTCGGACTCTTCGTCCGACAGTCTTCATCTCAACACGCTAACGCATCTCACTACGCACTCGGCCGACTATAATCTCACCATTGACAAGACGGATTCGACGACTCCGACGGGATACGACAAACTCCCGGAGTTGCAGATTCTTCCGCACTACGCTTTTCCCGGAATTTTCAAGACGCTGCAAACACAAGCGACTCTCGGAGATTACACGGAACCGGAGAACCACTTCAGTACCTCACGAGCGGACCTCGGCTTCAGATATCCGCTGCTCTTCCGCGTCTTCGGGTCGAGCGAACTTTCAACGTCGGTGAACGTCGACCAGTACCTTTACGGTACCGGCGATGAGAAAGCAGAAGTTTCACAACAAGCGGCGTTGAGTACTCCGCTCGGTAGCCACTTCATCAATTCGATTACGTACAATGAAGAGCATCCGATCGGTCCCGAGATTGTTCCGTTCCAGCTTCTCGACAATCTCTCAAGCGCATACAAGCAAGCTTCGGACGTCTTCCGGTTCTACAACAAGAATGTGTATTCGCTCACGCTATCGTCGGGGACGTCATTCATTGGCGTGGCCCAGCCCGTTCAATATCAACTGAGTCTCAATCCGTCCTCACGTTCCATCTTTAACCTCGGCGGTTCCTGGATTCCCGGCCCTGGGAACGGTTTTGAAACCTCAAACGTCCAACTTGCGACTCCGTTCGGTTTCGCTACCGACATCGCGCTTACGACCAATGTCGATTGGAAGAACAAGGGACGCCTCGAAGACAAGACCATTGAGTACCACAAGATCATTGGTAACTGCTACGAATTCCGGCTTGGATACAACCAGGACCTCAAGACCTACCTCGCTACGGTCGACATCCTCGCCTTCCCCAGCCAAGCGGCGACGTTCGGCATCAATCAGGCCGGACCAATCATTCCCGGCAGCCTCGCTTATTGATGAAAACCGATCCCGTCCACGAAAAATCAGAGTCTCTCAGGGGTAGTTGATGATCTCGTTTCCGCTGACGCTCAGCTGCGCGGTCTGCGAACTCGCTTGCGCATACCCAATGGGAACGGAAATCTGCAAATCCGTATTGGTTGTTATGTCAATCGGGTAAGAGACGGATGTATCGTTGACGCCTCCGGGGCCGAGTGCATCGACGGGGATTCCGTTCTTGTCGGTGACGATGAAGTTGACGTACCAGGTCGTTGCACCGAAGGGCGTCGGGGAGGCAGTTGGCCCCGGCGTGGGACTTGGTCCCGGAGTCACACCGGGTGCGAGCGTCGGACTTGGGCTTGGAGTAGGGGAAGCGGTCGCGGTGGGTCCAGGTGATGGTGAGGCGATGTTTGCCGGATTGTTCAACTGCTGCCGGTTAAAGACGATGGTGAACTGGTTTCCGTTGCCGTTACTGTTCTGCGTAAATTGCGTCAACGCCGGATTGGTCTGGACCTGGACCCATTGCAGCGAGCCGCCGCCTGGAGGAAGATAATACTCAAGCAAACTCAACCCGCCGTAGTTCGCGGAGTTCGCTCCGACGACGAAGGCGTACGAGTAGTTCTTGAACGACGTCGCCCATGCATTCGCATACGGCTCGCCGCCGGCGCCGCTCGTGTTGAACACAACGACGTAGTTGTAGTTGGTCAGATCGTACGCAGCCGCCGTCTGATAGTGGATAACCATGTCGCCCGACAAGTCGCTCCCGGATCCCCCAATGCCGAACGTCGGATTGGGCGTGACTTGACGGCCGCATGCCGAAACAAACGCTAGTAGTATGAGTGTAAGCATCGCGCCGCGGCAAAAAAACATTGTGACCTCCCTTATACCTTATGCCCTCGCGCTCACGAGTGCGGCGCTGATGGCATGTGCGCTTCCCAAAGTGGATCTTCCCGTCTGCGCGATCTTCGGCATGGCGGGCTTGTTCTTTGTTTGGTTTGGAGCGCGCCCGAAGCGCGCTTTCTTGCTCGGTTGGATCGCGGGACTCCTCTTTTTTTCCATCACCGCTTCATGGACGGGTGAAACGGCGGGCGCGCTGATCGCCCCGTTCGGCTTTCTCCTCGTGCTCATACCGTCCGCACTCGAAGCGCTCGCCTTCGGGCTGGCAGGCATGCTGACGGCCCTCGCGTGGCAGCGGGCACGTCCGCATCTAGCCCCGCTCGCCGGTGCCGCCGCCTTCGCGGGCTGCGAATGGCTCCGGTCTTCCGGTCCCTTCGGCGCTCCGTTTGAGGGAATATCCACCGCTTTTGTAAGCACTCCCGTCGCTCCGCTCCTCGCTTTTGTCGGCTCCTTCGGAACGACGTTCGCCCTGGCCGTGGTTGCGGCGTATCTCGCCCATGCCTGCTCTCCCCCTCGCACCCCGCCGGCGCTCCGCGCGAGCGGCATTGCCTTGCTCGGCGTAACCATCACTCTCGTCATCGCCTGGCTTCTTTGGCCTGCACGGAACATTCCGACGAACAGCGGGATGACCGTCGCCGCATTACAGGGCAATATCCGACAGGAACTCAAATGGTCGCCGCAAGCGTTCAAGCTTTCGATCGAACGCTATGTAAAACTCACCGAGAGCCTGGCACCCGCGCACCCGGCAATCGTTCTCTGGCCCGAGACCGTCATCACAACCAATTTGAATATGGATCCCACGCTGATGATTACGTTCCAGGAACTCGCGCGACGAGTCCACGCCGAACTCATCGTGGGAAGCCTACAACTCGTCGACGGAAGCGAGTATAACGCCCTCTACTTTTTCACGCCGGATGGGCGCCTCGACGACGTCTATCGCAAGCGACAACTCGTCCCCTTCGCCGAGACGCTCCCCTTCCCTGAAGTCCTTGGGAAAATCGCGGTGACATCCTTGGTGTCGCGCTTCGCCGCAGGCGACGTCGACGGCGTTATCAACGCGAACGGATCCGTCGTCGGACCGCTCATTTGCTGGGAATCGGCGTTCTCCGACCTCGCAGTTGAGGACGTTCGTTCCGGAGCAAACCTCCTCCTGATAGCAACCGACGATGCGTGGTTTGGAACCTCGGCCGGTCCCTACCAGCATGCCCAGATCGCTCAAGTCCGCGCCCTCGAAACCGGAACCTGGGTCTTACGCGCGGGCGCCACAGGAATCAGCGAACTTATCGCTCCCAATGGAAGCATCGTCGCCCAGGCTCCATTGGGCACGATGAACGCGATCAGCGGCCTCGCCGGCGTCTCTCCCGGAACACCCTACGTCGCAATCGGCGGCTCCGTTCCGATCGCGGCTGGTCTGGCTCTCTTGTACATTGGAATCGGCGTACGTAGACGCCGACGATATGGCGGTTCCGATTACGAACATGGCGAGCGATTGTCTCGCACATTCGAGCGTCATGCGTACAACGTTTTAGCTGCCGAGCCGGCCGCTGGTAATCGCATACTCGCATTACCCGCGAGCGGAATCCGCACGACGATCAATCCGCTGCGCAAACGGATACTGATCACGGCGGCATGCCTCTTTCTCGGTTACGTCGCCTACGAGCTGTGGCTTGCCGGTGAAGACACGATCACTCCACCCGCTGCAAATGGACCGCTTCACTTTGGAGAGGGGACGGTTCGCGGCGAGCGGGAGGGCGGGCATAGCTGGTCGATTTCCTATGAGAAAATCACCAGCGACGCAAACCAGAGCGTCTTACAGATCGACGGCGTACGCAAAGGGCTGTTCTATCAGAAAAATAAACCCTTGCTCGAATTCACGGCAGAGCATGCCGTCGTGAATGTGCTGACATCCGACTTCTCAGCCAGCGGGAAAGTGCATGTCGAATCCGTTGACCGAAAGCATCCGCGCGCGTTCGATACGGACCTCCTCCAATGGAGTCAGGCGACTCAGCAATTGGATCTCCCCAACTCCACGATCTTCCATAGCCGCTCGTCGCATGGCCTGACGACCGGCTCGCTCACCCTGGACATCCCAACCGGAACGATCCACATAAAGCAAATGCGCGGCAATTTTCTCCCGTAGAATGGCTTGCTTCTTGCCGTATGCGTCGTCGCTACGCGGTTTCTTCTTCGGATTCCTTGAGAGTTTCGGTTCCGCGTTCGGTTTGGGCTTGTTTGCCCTCGGCAATCAGCTTGCGAACTTTCTGTCCGCCCTTCTGACCAATCTCCTCGTAAAAATCGGAGCCGTACTTCTCCTTGACCATCCGACCACCTTTTTGGCCGATCGCTTCGAAGAATCCCGGCCCATGACGCTCGCGCGTCGCCAGCCCGCCCTTGCGGCCGATCTCCTCGTAAAAACGGGGACCGTACCGATCACGAACCGTAACCCCGCCTTTTTTTCCCGCCTCCCGAACGGACATCTCTCCATCGGATTTCACGACAGGAATTTCGCCGTCAATTTTGGACTTCAACTTGTCGGTCATCTTCGTTCCCTTTCGACCGTGTGGTTTATTGGTCATACCCGTGTCGGCCACTACTAAACCTTTGCAAAACCTTCTCACTTCGCAAACCGCCCAAAGCCGCGCTCGATCAGCAAAGACGACTTGTCGGCAGGAAGGCCTCCGATGATCGATACGATCATATCCGGACCCCTCATCGTCGATGGCTCCGGAAAGACACCGTATGCAACGGATCTGGCCGTCGTCAAGGATCGGATCGCACTGATCGGCGATCTCTCCGAACGTGAATCCGTGCTCCGCATCGATGGGAGAGGCCTTGCGCTCGCGCCGGGTTTCATCGATGCCAACGCCCCCGGAGATGATCGCCGCCTTCTCGACCCACGCTGCGCGAGCAAAGTGCGACAAGGAGTGACCACCGAGATCGCGGGAACCGGCGGCATCTCCGCCGCTCCGCTGGCGGGAGCCGCACTTACGCAGGCGCTCCTATTCGCACGTCAATCGGGAATTGACGTGCGCTGGACGACGCTAGCCGAGTTCCTCGACGCGATCGAAGATCAGGGCCTAGCCGTCAACATGGCGACGCTCGTTGGCCTGGGCACAACCCGCCTCGCGGCGCACGGCGAGTGCGGCGGACGCCTCAGCGAGGATGAACGCACATTTCAGAAAATGCTCGTCCGCGATGCCATTGAGCAGGGCGCTCTCGGTATCTCAAGCGGGCTCTCCAAACCGCCCGGATGCTTCGCCGATAGCCGGGAACTTCTCGAACTCGCCGTTCTCGCGCGTACGGCCGGCGGGGCGAGATATGTCACGGAGCTGCGCGATGAAGGCAGCGGTCTGCTCGCATCGATGGAGGAGGCTTTAGAGATCGGACGAGCTTCCCAGACGCATGTTCACTGCTCACAACACCGAGCCTGGGGACGCCGACGGTGGGGACGGGTCCATGCGAGCTTGCATCGAATCGATCGCGCACGGACGCACGGCCAATCCGTAAGCGTCGATGTCTGCCCATACATCGCCGGCTTGGTCGACCTTGCGAGAATTCTCCCGCTCCACATGCGCGCGAACGGAGCCGCTGCGACCCTCGCTCTCCTGAACGATCCGTCCCACGCGGCTTCCCTCGCCTTGACGTTGGACTTCGAGCACGCCGATGAATGGAAGCACATCTGGATCGCCGCGACCGGCTCGGAACGTACGAGCGATTTGATCGGACATTCTCTCGCGGATATCGCGCGGCGACGTCGCCTCCGTCCCTCAGTCGCGGCGATCCGTCTCCTGCGAGAAGCACAAGCGACAATCCAAGCATTCTTCTTCGCGATGTGTGAAGATGACGTCGCGGCAATCCTCTCCGCTGAGTTCACCTGCATCGGCAGTTCCACCGCAGGCCAGGCGATCGAACGAGGCGCGGGCTCACCCTCGCTCACCCATCCCGCCGGATTTGGATGCTTTCCGCGCATCTTCGGACGCTTCGTTCGGCGGAAACGCGTCTTTGAAATCGCCGAAGCCGTGCGCCGAATGACCAGTCTGCCTGCCGCGATCTTCGGCTTGCAGGATCGCGGGCGGATCGGCGTCGGCCTCTTCGCCGACCTCGTGCTCTTCAATCCCGACACCGTCGTCGATACGGCGACCTACGAGCACCCGTTCGCCTATCCACGCGGGATCGAGGCGGTTTGGGTCAACGGATGCATGGTCGTTCACCGCGGCGAGCAACGTCCAGTCCTTCCGGGGCGAATCTTGCGCGGCGGAAAATAGCCGGAACGGAACGGAAGAAAGAGGTCGAAAGCTACGCTATCGACGAACGTCTCGTCGAAATGCGCCGCGTTCTCTCTCTCCTGTCGCCCCTGTTCATATTTCCGATCGTCCTCAGCCTCGCGTCAGCGACGTCGATTCAGGACGGAGCGGTCATCGTCAACAGTGGATCGACGAATTCCCCAAGCTTTCATATCGCAATCTGGTCCAACGGATCCGCGGCGCTCGGGGCTGGTGAGACGGAATATCACGGTCCAATCGACACGACCGACCCAACCGTAACGATAGACAAGAATGGAGCGACGCTCGCCCCCCTCCTCACGGCACGCTTCTTCGCTGATCTGAAACGCGCCCGCAACGCTCATCCCCTCGCGCGCACCTGCGTGAAGAGCGTCTCGTTCGGGAGTCGCACATTCGTTCTTTGGCACGGCTGGACGTCACCTGATCTCAGCTGCCCGGTCCCCCCGTCAGTCTCGGGACTCGCCGCCGACGTCAAAGAGATCGTCCGCGATCAGCAGGCGCAACTGCCGCTTCATAATCGCTCGGCTTTGATCAAGGTGGAAACCGTTCCAACCCCGAGTTCGACCGGAACCTAGCTCCCATTCGCCTTTGTTTCATCACCCCACGCTTTCCGTATCCACTCGACAAGGGTGATAAGCTCCGGGTCTATCATCAGCTGCGAGTCCTTGGTTCACGCCATGAGATCGTCTTATTTTCTCTGGCCGATGAAACGCTGGCTCCCGAAGCCCTCACCGAAGTCGGGCGCTTCTGCCGGATCGGCGGCGTCGTCCGGATCCGACGGCGTAGCGCGGCATTCAGCCTCGCGCGCGCTTTGTTTGACGGGCGACCGTTTCAGCAAGCGTATTACGCGTCATCAAAATTCACGCGCCTCTTAGGTAGAGCGGAAATTCCGCACTCGTTTGACGCAGTGCACGCCAGTACCGCGCGTGTGCTTCCCTATCTCAAACTGACGGGAATCGATCCCAGCCAAGTCGTTATTGACTTAACCGATGCGCAATCATTGGGTCTTCGATCGCGGCGAGATCGCATGCATTTCCCGGCCCGCCTTTTGTACGACCTCGAACTCGCACGGATCGAGCACAGTGAGCGCGCACTCGCCCGAAATTTTCCCCATGTCGTCGTCACCAGCGAGGCGGATCGGCAAGAACTCGGCAGCGAGACGGTTTCGATCATTCGCAACGGAGTCGATCTCACGCGCTTTCCTTATGCCGACACCGAGCGGGAGGAGCGGCGCATCGTGATGACCGGGAATATGGGATATCAACCCAATATCGACGGCGCATTGTGGTTCGCAGAACGCGTTTGGCCACGGATTCGTGCGCGTTACCCAAATGCCCGCTGGTCGGTGGTCGGAGCACGACCCGCTCTCGCGTTGCGCAGCCTCGACGGACAGGACGGCATTGAGGTCCTGGGACAAGTCGAGGATCTCGGCGCTCACTTGAGGCATGCAACGATCGCCATTGCGCCGATCCTCTGCGGTGCGGGAATCCAAAACAAGGTCCTGGAGGCATTCGCCAGCGGCACGCCCGTCGTCGCGACATCCTTCGCCAACGAAGGCGTCCAGGCCAAGCACGGTGAGCATCTCATGATTGCCGACGAACCCGAGGCTTTCGCCGCTGCGATCGCGGCTTTGTTCGCCGATCCTGCAATGCGTCTATCCCTTGCCTCCCGCGCGCACGCGTTCGTTGAGGAGACCCTTACCTGGGAAGCCCACGTTCTGCAATTGGAGCACATCTACGCATCCATCGCCGCAAACCGGAAGGTCCGGTAGAAACAATTACAACATATTCGGGTTCCATAAACAGCGCCCCCCATTTCCAAAGACGATGTGAGGATTTTGTTTGTTCTCACTGTCATACGACAGTCACGGGAAACGGTTACACGAATCATTGCCCTGAGTGTTTATGGTCACGCCATGTGGACATTCATCCAGGCGATCGGGCTTCCGAATGCGGCGGGATGATGCGCCCCACGGCAATCGACATGAACCACGGCACCTGTGTTGTTGTCCAGCGTTGCGAAACATGTGGACATGAGCGCCCAAATAAGATAGTCGAAAACGATAATTTCGATATGGTTTTACGTATTTCTCGCGGCGAATCCACCTGAACGACGCTCCACCGAGAACCCGCTCGCTATCGTGGAGACTTGATGGATGATAGGTCTTCCATGTTTGACCCTAAGACGCCGGCGCGGCAATGAGCTGCGCCTCCACCGGTTCAGATGAAAGCGAGGTTTACGCAGCTTTGGGATTTCGCGTATGCCGCGCGACGATCTGAGTAGCGAGTTCGGGCTCTTGCTCGATCGACCATAACAAGAACAGCATCGCTGCGTCGGGCACCCGTCTGCCGCTCTCGTAATTTTCTATCGTGCGTGCCTTCACGCCGAACTTGAGCTCGAAATCTTTCGTCGAACTCGCAACACTCTTACGGATCCGCTGAATGCGCGCAGGAGTCATCTCGTCGTTGAGGTCGAGCTCATAGCTTTCGCATTCGATTTCGCCACGCAGGTACGCCGCCATCTCCTGGAATCCAGCGACAATCTGATCGCCTACCGGCGATCCTGCCCTGCTCTTTTTCGTATTCATACGTCCCCCTTGATGCTCTCCAGCGCTACAAGAATCGCCTTCCGTTGCGTCTGTGAAAGATCGTCCTGTTCGCTTTTGGGATAGGCTGCAATGAAGAACAACACTTCCGGCGCGACGGCAACGTAGTACACCACGCGGCCGCCGCCGCGCTTGCCGATGTCGTTCAACCCGAAACGCGCTTTGCGCGCCCCACGAAGGCCTGAAATAATCGGATGCCCTTCCGGATTCATCGCCACCATGCGTTCCACCGCGCGCATCTCGGCTTTCCCGAGGCCCATGCCTTCCATCGCGAGGCGGTAGGTTTTCATGCGCACGACTTTCACCAATCGATTATACGCCATTGGCGTACTACGTCAATAGCGCATCGCTATACTCCTTATGCCGGGAGGTTAGAGATCGAAGGAGGACGTGGTGAGGTCCCGCTGCGGCGGGCTGAGTGACGGTGGTCCCGAGTTTGGGTCGCCGGGAAACCGGAGTCTCCTTCCCACTGACGGTGACCCCGCCAGCCTAAAATTCGGGGAGCCGATCACCGCGATGTTCATCCTCGTTGACGGCACCAAGGGGGTACACGCACGGTGGGATTGCCGATGGACGAGAGGTCCTCCATGATCACCCACATAAAAAACCATAGCGGTCAGCATCCGTCGCAATGGTCATATGGTTCAATTTATGGTCTCATTGGTCCAATTGAACGCATTTGAGAGCAACCTCCCACTTAAAGGATATCCCTTCAATCGGTCAAGGATCATTCCCGTCCCGAGAAGAGCACCTTAGAGTCATTGGAGCGCTGAAGAACACAGATGAACGGAACTTGCGGAACCGATGAAAAAATCTTTATCCTTCAGCGCTTTCGCCTTATGCGAGGTATAACGCAGGAGGAGATGGCTGACGAATTAGTTCGCCTCGCCGCGGACGACGGAGTAGACATAAAGGTGAACGCCAGCATGATCTCCAAGTGGGAGTGCGGCCACAAGAGGCCCCGTAAATATTATCGTCGCCTACTCTGCCGTTTTTACCAGGCAACTGAGGAAGACCTTGGATTTAGAGCTTCGGCAGTTGATAGAAATTTAGCAAAACTTTGCCATATGGTTCCCGGGGGACCTGCATTGGGAACCGATCGATGGAATGTCAATCAGATATTCCAATTAGCAATTCAGGAGGAAGTAATGACTTTGCAGCGGCTCGCCGAGAACGACATCGTCAATCGAAGGGATGTGTTGGCGACGATGGCGGTCGCTACCGGAACTCTTCTCCTGGGACCGATAAAGCAGCTGGTTGGAAGTCTCCCCCATGACGCAGAAGATGTTCGGCTGCGCCGGGTTGGCATGGATGAGGTCGCGCACTTTGAAGAGTTAGTTGAGGCGTTTTCGAAGTGGGGATCTCAAAGCGGATCGCAGATGCGGATGGCGGTCCTCGGTCAAGTGCGAGTGTTGGGGAAACTCCTTGAGAATACTCCTTCAGGATCTGTTAAGAATAGGCTATTCGAGGTTGCTGCGCAAATGGCCCAGCGGGCTGGATGCATGTCTTATGATAGTCGCATGTATGGAGTGGCGCAACGCTATTATCTCTCGGCGCTCCGTTTTTGTCGAGAAGCCAACAATCACCTAATCGCTGCTAAAATCCTTAGCGATATGTCATATATCGCCACTGCCATGGGAAATCATAAAGAATCATTAGAGCTTATCGATGCGGCCATCTCTGCTCTTCCGGCGAGGAGGCAAGGAATTGTTCGTGCTGAGCTTCTTGGTCGTCAGGCTTCAGCGCGGGCACTTCTTGGATATTCGTTGGATGCCAAGCGTTCAGTTGAAGAGAGTCTTAGGGTTAACGCTAACTCTATGGATGAATCACTCCCGCCGGTTTTTAATTATCTAACATCTAGCGAAATCTATGGGTTGGCATCGACGACATATTTAGACTTGGCTAAACGAGATTTATTCCGCGGCTCTGCTTCTGGATATGCACTGCACGCTGAGAAGTATGCGCTGGCTGCTATCCGCGGGAGAGATGAAAATTTTACTAGGAGCAGAGCAGTTGATACCATTCGACTGATGAATATCCGACTGCTCAATAGGGAGCCTGATGAGGCTATCAGGCTTGGGAATTCAGTGATGGATTTTGCTCGTGAAGTGCGGTCGTCGCGGGTTTCTGATCGCCTTGTGCAATTCCATCGCGATATTAAGACTGCTCATCGTGGTCTGTCGGGAATCGAAGCGTTCGAGGATGTTCTTCGCAGCCATCTCGTTCGCTCGGGAGAGAGAAAAGAGATCGGTCTTGCCTGAATGCGAGGTTTGGTGTAGGCAGTGTGCTCCGTTGAGTGGCATCATAGGTACAAACCATAGTAATCTGTAGGGGAGTGGCCCAGCTAATATGTCCGAAGTGTCCCATCCAACATTCACGATCGTGCCGGCGATCGATTTGCGAGGCGGCTACTGTGTGCGCCTATTTCGCGGTGATCCAACAGCAGAAACGCGCTATGATGACGATCCAGTCGCACGTGCGCGCGCATTTATGCAGGCAGGGGCTGAGCGTTTGCATGTTATCGATCTTGACAGCGCGTTCGGTAGCGGTGAAAATTTACGTGCGTTGAGCGAGATTTGCGCGGCGGTCGACGTCCCGGTGCAGACTGGTGGCGGCATTCGTTCACATGAGGATGCCGAAGCGCGTTTCGCGGCGGGGGCGACGGACGTGATTCTTGGCACGGTAATCGTTGAGCGCCCCAAGCTTGCACGTGAGATCGCAGAGGCATATAGCGGTCGTGTGATTGGCGGAGTGGATGCGCGCGGGGCGCGGGTAGCGGTACGAGGTTGGCTTGAGGAAGGTGGTTCTGACCGTGATGTACTCGTACGTGAGTTGGCTTCGTGGGGTCTAGGCCGTATCGTCTTCACCGAAATTGCACGGGATGGTACGGGGGAAGGGTACGATGTCGCCGCGCTCGCGCATGTGGCGAGCTTGAGTTCGTTGCGGATTACGGCAAGCGGTGGGGCCCGCACTCTGGAGGACCTTCGCGCACTCGCTTCGGGGACGCCGTCGAACGTCGACGCGGCGATTCTCGGCCGGGCACTCTATGAGCGGACGATTGACTTGGAGGAGGCACTCTCTTTCGCTCGCGAGGAGACGCAACGCCGTATCGGAGGGGCTAGAGCTGCATCCGCTCGGATGAAGATGTGACGGCTTCTGGGCCGAGAGTGGACATAAACGCGTCTCCGCTAATGTAAGACTCGCATACTACGAGGGTCGCGACGGAAGGCCCCGGCAAACAAGGGAAAAGGCGATGACGACTTTCACCAAATATGCTATTTTCAACATTCGATGAAATACTATGAACCTGTGAAAGAGCTTAGGGGGCGAGCCGGGAAGCCCCGGATACTTCTCAACGGACCATACGATACAATCCGCAAAACTGGGCAAGGAGCGAATGGTGACCAAAGATACCGCCGAGTCGATCATCGCTTCTATGCGTGAGCAGATAGATGCTGTGGATGAGAAGACCATTATGGCGGTGGTCGGAGTGAGGCAGGCACTTGACGAATTGCGTAAGGCATTAGTCGAGGTGGACGCTTGTCTAGACAGCAGAAACTTTGAAAAAGCCTCCGCCCTCGGATACAACTCCGTTTCGTCGGAGTTCATCTTTTTGCAAAGAACCCTGGGAGAATTGAATGGTCTGTGCTTAGCTAAAGACGAGATCGTGCAAGAGGTGGCCGTCAAGCTGGAATGCGCCTATGAAGACGCTCAGCCACACGTGGATGCGGTGATGGAGTCTCCGCACCTACGGCCTAATGCAGCAGACAATCCAGATCGATCTTCTCAGCGCAAACCCCGCTGATGCAGACAGCACCGCAGCACGTTTTCTGGGCGCCAAGCAAGCCCGACCATTTCAAATACCGTAGGTCTCATTGGGCCCGTCGCAGAGACAAGCTGTATATGCAGCCCTGGAGGATACTCGTATC
>DASZHL010000074.1:0-13965 GCA_035937855.1 Vulcanimicrobiaceae bacterium | reverse complement strand
GCCGGGTGCAAGGAGGCCGTTTCCCAATCTCTAGGAGGATCGTCTTGCATGAGAAGTCGGGTGCTCTTCGCTACGACGAATGAGCTGAAGCTGAGCGAAGCTCGTTCGGTTATACCAAGCGTTGAGGGCATCCCGTTGGATATGCCGGAGATCCAGTCGACGGACGTTGCCGAAGTGGTCCAAGCCAAACTCGAGTTTGTGATGAAGCTTGCGCTTGAGGACCCCGTGATCGTTGAGGATACGGGTCTTTACGTCAAAGCGTGGAACGGCTTGCCGGGGGCGTTCATCAAGTGGTTTATTGACGGCATGACGCCCGACGGCTTCGCTGCGCTCGTCGTGCAAGATCATCAGGGTGTGGAAACTGATGCGGTGAGTGCCGTCGGCGTCGTGTATCGTGGAGAAACGAGCGTATGGACCGGGAAGACGCGCGGACGCATCGTGCGCGCACGCGGCGAAGAGCGTGGCTGGAATTCCATCTTCGAGGAATCCGTTTGCGGGCGAACCTTTGGCGAGCTGAACGATAGTGAGCGCCTTACGTTGAGTATGAGACGACGACCACTTGAGGATGTTCGCTCGTGGCTTGCCGAACGCGGGATCACTATAGGCGCAAGCTGAGGCCGGCTCTGTGCGAAAGTCGTTCTTGCGTTGCATCGTTTCTTTCGGTCGGCGGAGAGTTTTAAGGCGAGTACCGAACCCACGAGGGGAAGAGTGACGATGTCAGAGACAATGACCGGCAAGCTGTTGATCATGAGTCCATAGACGAGCCAGAGAAAAATACCTACGTTGAGCGCGCAGTACATTCCGACGGAGATCCCGGCGGTCTGGCGTTCACGCAGAATCTTCACGACTTGAGGAACATAACACAGGGTTGTGACAACGGCGGCACAACTCCCGACTGTTTGAGCGAGAATGCCGTTCATAAAAAATATCCTACAGGTAAGCAGAAAATAGGTGCATAACTATACAATG
Source organism: Vulcanimicrobiaceae bacterium (assembly GCA_035937855.1). Taxonomy (GTDB): domain Bacteria; phylum Vulcanimicrobiota; class Vulcanimicrobiia; order Vulcanimicrobiales; family Vulcanimicrobiaceae; genus DASZHL01. The sequence goes on along the minus strand of DASZHL010000074.1, from coordinate 12,996 downwards.
ATTCTAATGTATCACGGAACGAACTTCATTGGAAGATGCTTGTATCACTCGTGCGAGACGCGAACCGCCGGTAATTAGCCGCCCATGCGTTTGGCGCGGCGGCCTTGGCTGGCGAAATAAGCGAGGACGGGGTCGCGGTGATCTCCCTGGAGTTCGAGAATTCCGGATTTGCTCGAGCCGCCCGTTCCGCAACGACGGCGGAGTTCTTGACCGAGGGCGTCGAGTTCGTGCGCGGCCAGGCCGTAGATGAGGGTGACGCTTCCGCCGCGGCGACGCTCACAACCGACGCGCACGATCCCGTCGTCGGGGACGGAGGCGGTTCGAGGCAAAGGCTTCTTCGAGCGGCGCTCGGGCTTGGGAAGCGGGAGCGAGCCGTCGGTCGAGTAAACCAGACGCCGATCGTCGGGCACCGGAGTGATCCTTTCGTTGCGCGGGAGTGGCGATTCCGCGGGCGAAGTTCGGCGGATGCCGTTACCGAAGACTTCGCCGTCCTTTGCCGGATTCTCGCCTGAGGCCTTGCGATTTTTACGCGGTCTCGCCGCTCATAACGAGCGCGCGTGGTTTAACGCTCGCAAGGGCGTGTACGAACGCGAGGTTCGTGATCCGATGCGGGCCCTGGTCGCCGACTTGACCACCGTTTTCACGAAGCTGCCGTTGCGCGGTGACGATCACTCGATTTTTCGGATTTATCGCGACGTGCGTTTCGGGCACGACAAGAGTCCGTATAAGACGCACGTTGCCGCGTATCTTTCCTACGACGGAGGCCGCGAGACACCCGGCGGACTCTACATTCACGTCGAGCCGGGCGAATGTTTCCTCTCGCTGGCGTTTTACCGGCTGCCGCCGCCGATGCTGCGGCGCTGGCGCGAGCGAATGGCCGCCGATCCGCGGAGCTTTCGCACGCTGCTGAACAAACTCGACCGTGCCGGAATGCGGATGTTGCCGCCCGAGGATTGGGAAGACGCACTCGCGCGCATGCCGCGCGGGTTCGAGGAGTTCGCCGATTCACCGATCGCCCCGTGGTTTCGGGTGAAGTCGTTCTGTCTGCATCTTGATCTGAACGACAGCGTCGTCCAAACCCGAGAACTCGTCAAGCGTTGCATCGCCTTCGTGCGCGCCGGGAAACCCTTATTGGATTACGGTTGGAGCCTCGAATGAAGAACTTCGTGGGCACGGGCAGTTCGAGACGTCTTCAGATTCCGTCTTTCGTGCGTTCTGAATCGGTGTGGCTTGCTCGTGATTCTCTCTAAAGTGGAGGTGACGGACGAGAGGATCGCATCCGTCCAAAGCGGTAGTGGACAACTCGGTTTTGAAACCACGCTCGACCTTGTCGTGGAGAGGCTTGTTGATGGCAACGAAGATCATGGTGATTCGGCATGCGGAGAAACCATCGGGAATGCCGCCTCCCAACGGCGTTACCGCCGACGGGGAAGTCGATCCCGATTCGTTGATCATTCGCGGATGGCAGCGCGCCGGAGCTTTGATTTCCTTGTTCGATTCGGCTGGGGGACCTCTGCGAAATGGTCTTACGGTTCCTCAGAAGTTGTTTGCGTCCAATCCCCAGGGGGACGTGAGTCAGCGACCGCTTCAGACGATCACGCCGCTCGCGGCACATTTAGGATGCACGATCGACACGCGCTTTTCAAAAGGGGATGAAAAAGATCTCGTCGACGCCGCGAAGAACTTCAGTAGAACTGTGTTGATCAGTTGGCAGCGTGAGCGCATTCCCGGTATCGCCAATCGTATTCTCGGCGATACAATTGCCCCGCAAGATTGGCCGCATGATCGTTTCGATGTCGTCTGGGTTTTCGATCTCAATCAGACGACGGGCCAATACGTGTTCAGTCAAGTTCCTCAGCAGTTGTTGGCGGGCGATTCTTCAGTGGAAATCGCCGGAGGGGTTCGTCGTCAGATCCTCCGCTAAGGAATGCTTCAATGCGCATTTGAGTTCCATCGCTGTGAATCGTGATCGCTCCTTGCGTATCGGTTCGATAGGTCGCTGCGCCGGTGATGCGCTCAAGGCTTGCCGATTCCGGTGCTTCCGTCCGACTGCCGTGATCGATGGAGATGACGGTCGCGCGCGGATGCACCGTCTCAACGAAGGCATCGCTTGGGAGACCGTTGATTGTGGGGTTTTCAAGCGCCAGAACGTCCGCGTGAAGATCGACGCCGCTTGCGATGAGATGATGTTCTTCCGTCGTTCCGGCTTCTCCCAAAAACAGCATGCGAAATGCACGATATCCTATCGAGATAACGGCGCTGTTCTCATATGTCGATGACGTCTCGTCGAGCGACTGGACCGGAAGCGGCGCGAGAAAACGAAACGTGATGTCGTCGTTCGATTGCCACGATGCACCGAACGTCGGGGGAACGACGGGAATATGGCGGCGCTGTGCTTCGGCGAGAATCTCGTGCCGCGCGTCGTGATCATCGGAATCCATTCCACTGACGAGCGAATCGGTTCCGAGGAGGCGCATCACGGCAAGGATTCCGCGCGCGTCTTGCTGAGGCGACGTGAGAATGATCGCATCGAGATGATGGATTCCCATGCGGACGAGTTGAGGAATGACGGTACGTTCGGCGACTGTGGAGAAGCTCGCGCTTTCTCTGCTCTCCGCTGCATGGGGAGTCGCGCGACCTGCATCGATGAGAAACGCGTGTCCGGCGGGAGTGCGAATCGCGATCGATTCCCCTCGTCCCACGTCAATGACGCGGATTAATAATTCGTGCGCATCGGAACGGGGCGGCTCAAGGACGAGGAGACAAGTCGCGGCGACGCAGGCCAAGCCTAGACGAGGGCGTCCACGACGCCAAAGGAAAGGGAGTAGAGCGATCGCGATACCGTACGTGACGATCGTCCAGGCCGGCGGCGGCGTCGCGGGGATACGCGCGAAGGGAAGCGAGGCGACGCAATGGACGACCGTCACGACCCAGTTGAGGATCATCGTCTCCACCTGCGCGATCACATCGGCAAGCGGAGGAAGCGGCGCGCAGGTGAGGAGCAAGAGCCCGAGGGGAATCGCGAGTGCAATCAACGGCACGACGACGAGATTCGCGAAAACCGAATACGGTGCGATAACAAGAAACACGGACGCAACCAGCGGCCAGGTGCCGAGTTGGGTCGCCAGTGCGAGCCCTCCCGCCTCGGAAGCCCACGAGGGGAGACCGATCGCACGAAGTCTGCGGGTGAGCGGCGCGGCGAAGGTCAGGATCGCTCCGACGCATGCGAAGGAGAGTAGGAACGAGGGTTCGACCGGCGCGTGCGGCCAAAGCAGGCCGACGACGATTGCCGCGGCCGCGAGGGCATTGGGAGAGCTACTCTCGCGTCCGAGCGCGCGCGAGAGCAGCCACATCGTCGCCATGACGGCTGCGCGAAGGGCGGGCAGATGCGCGCCGCTTACGAGCGCGAAGAGCCAAACGATCGGAATCGGCACGAGCGACGCGACGACGCGATCGAACGCGAGACTTTCGGTGATCCACAGGGCTACCGCCGCGACGGCGCCGACGTGCAGACCGGCGGTGACCAAGACGTGTATCGTTCCCGTCGCCTGGAAGTCGTCATGAAGGCTCGAAGGGAGTTCGCCCTTCTCTCCCCAGAGTGCGCTGGCGAGAATCGTCGCCTCGGGTTCAGGCACACGTTCGCGAATCGTGCGGCCTGCCCAGTCGCGCCAACGTGCAAGCAGGATGCTCGGGTCGAGTTCATTTGGTGGAGAATGGCTGAGGACGAGCGGATGGGCGATGCGCGCGACGATTCCTTGTTCAGCTTCAAGCATGCGCAAGGAGGGTTCGCCCGGATTGCGCGCGTCGTCGAACGGCTCGAATTCACCCCGCAAGACCAGGCGTTCTCCGATCGCGGGAAGATGCGGAATCGTCACGCGTGCCATGCCGCCTCCTTCAAGGCGTACAACGGCACGGGTAAGGTACCCGCTTCGATGAGCCTCCATGACGACGGCCGGTATCGTCTCCGCCTGGCGAAAAGTGATTTGCGGGGACTCTATAGGCCGCAGGGCGTTTAGGAGAGCGAGACAAGCAAGCATCGTGCCGGCGATCCGCATGCCGGATTCCGCGATTGGAAGCAGCGAAATGACTGCGATGATGCCAAGGGCGACGATGGGATGCTCGAAGTCGACGAGGACATCGGTGAGGATGACGGCGACGGCGATCGGTAGGAGGGGGAAGCGGTCCATGCCGCGCTTTCACGCAGGAAAAGCCTTTTCGCTAGAGCGCCAAGCGGTTGTTGTCAAATACTCCGAGGAAAAGGGGCTCTGGACGCGACATAGAGAGAGTCATGCGTATTATCGTGACCGGCGGAGCCGGCTTCATTGGCTCGCACATCGTCGACGCTTACTTAGCGGCGGGCCATCAGGTTCTTGTGATCGACAATCTTTTTGAGCACGGCGGCGGCCGGCGGGAGAACCTCGACCCGCGCGCGAGTTTTGCGAATCGCGACATCGGCGATCCGAGCCTCGTCGACATTTTTCGCGATTTCCGTCCGGACATCGTTTCGCATCACGCGGCACAGGCCAGCGTCGCGATCGGTTCGCGCGATCCGCAGTTCGATGCCCGCGTCAATGTGCTGGGGCTTCTCAACGTTTTGGATGCAACGAGTGCGGTCGGCGCACGCAAAGTCATCTTTGCTTCCAGCGGAGCTATTTACGGAGAGCCGGTTGAGCTTCCGATGACCGAGGCGACGCTGCAAGTCCCGACCTCGCCCTACGGCATCTCGAAAATGGTTGCCGAGCATTACCTGCGTTTCTATCATGCCGAGCGGGGACTCGATTTTACGGCGCTCCGCTACGGAAACGTCTACGGCCCGCGCCAAGATCCCGAAGGTGAAGCCGGCGTCATCGCGATTTTCCTTGGGAAGTTCTTAGCCGGCGAGGGTGTGCGAATTGACTCCGACGGCGAGCAGACGCGTGATTATGTGTATGTCGGCGACGTGGTCGCAGCCAATATTGCCGCGCTTGAGCGTGGCGGCGGAAAGTCGTACGTGATCGCAACGGGACGGCGCACGAGCGTCAACGAGATCTATCGGACGCTCATCGAGGTCACGGGTTTCACGGCGCCGCTACAATACTGTCCCAAGCGTCCTGGTGACGTGCGTGATGCACAGTTCGATACGACGCTTGCGCGTCGTGATCTCGGGTGGGAGCCGAAAGTTTCCCTTCGTGAGGGCTTCGCCCACACCCATGAGTTCTTCCGTGCAAAGGCCGGCGCAAAGGCTCATACCTAAAGCGGTTTGCAGAGTGGTGACGTAGGCTTGGAGTGCGTCACCACTCTGCAATTTGCTCTCGAGAGACGAGATTCCGGGAATTTTATTGGCTCACGATATGATACAGAAAGTTCCCGAGGTAGATGGGGAGAGTCGGCGTGATGTTTGCTTTCGCGAAACGTGCGCGGAAATTCGGACGGACCAAACGCTGCAACTTTGGATAACCGCCTGCTTCGAGTGAGGCCTCCAAGAGGATGTTCGCACCGCTTACCGGGGTCTTGCCGTTTGACCAGTATGAGACCGTGATGCTTCCGCTGAAGCCGGGTTGAAGCGTTACCGTGACGCCGGAAATCTGGTTTGGGTCGGTGATCGGAGTCGGTGGAATAGAAATGGGTCCCGAGGTCTTATCGGTGGAGCTACACGTGAACTGGATGGTTCCCCCGACAGGGATGTTGTTACATGCGAGATAGACATGCACGACCTCCGCCGTCGGCGTCGAACTCGGAACGGTCAGCATCGTTTGGTAATTCCACGTTGGGAGGCTATTTTCGACAAGCGTAACATTGCGCCAGGCGATCCCGAGGTCGGTCGCGACGAGCGTGGCCATGTTTTCATAGGTCATCGGAACGTTTTGGCCGGGAATGGGGTTAGGCGTTGTTGGCGTCATGATCTGTGAGAAGAGGCAGTAGTGGTCGGAGCCCGCCGGCGGCGTCTGAGGAACCCACTGAAAGGGATTCGCTCCGACGGAGATAGCGCCCATAGCGGTTGCGCTGATCGTTGTCGAAATGTTTCCCTGATCGGTTTTGAGCTTGTTATTGACCCACTGAGACGGCCAATTGATGACTGCTGACGGCGCATAGTAAAGCGCGATTGTTCCGGATTGCGCGCCGGAATGCGCATTTTTCGCGCGCACATAAATGAGGTTGTTCTGGCCGAGGTTGAGATTTTTGCCGATGTCTTGTCCGTAGGATGTACTCGTTGCTAGCGCCGTCTGAAAATTCGCAAGCGGCGCAGTCTGCGGAATAATATCCGGAGAAGTCATTAACGGGGGAAGCGCCGGCACCTGGCCGTACGGCGTCGCGAGATTCGGCCTCATGAAGAAGTCGCCGTAAGTTGTCGTCACGTTACCTGTAAGAAGTTGTTCGGGTTTTGACATCGCTGTTCTCCAACTCAAAGCGAAAGGAGCGCCCATCTTCACCGGTTCACGAGTACAGGATATTTCCCGGAAAGTGCGTTGACGCCTCTGAACTGGAAAAAATGTCGCAGAACGGCTACATCCCGTATCCTTCCCGGCAAGTCAATGATTAAAACACCTAGGTCGACATGACTAGCGAAAAGGGAAGCTTTCGAATGCGTGCTTTCAAGTAAGCAAGTGCTCTATAGTCTAGTTGTTATGTTTTCCCGGTTATGGAACATCGTGGCCGGCCGTCATTTCGAGAATCCATGCCAGATACGCCGGCTCCCCGTTGCTTATCGGCGTTGCGATGAGCTCAGGAAGCTCATAGGAATGGAGGCTGCGAACGAGGGCGTAGATATGCTCAAGCAGACTCTCGCGCGTTTTAACGGTGCAGCGCCACTCTTGTTCGCAGGCGACCCGCTCTTCCCAGCGATAGAGGCTCATGATTGGTCCGTCGATCTGCACACAGGCGGCGAGGCGACGTGCGATGAGTTCGCGCGCGATTCGCTCGACACCGTCGCGTGTATCCGCCGTCGTCGTCACCTGAACGAGCGAGCTAGATATTTCCATATTCATACAACGAAGTTTCGGGTACGCGATGGAGCCGGCTGCGCTCCCATTCTTTTTGCCTGCGGCGTTCCGCGGTCCGGAAGTCATCGCTCCGCAGCAGTGATTCGATGGTCATGCGAGGGTGCTTCCGTCGGAACAGCGTGCTTCCCGCAAGCCGTCGTGACTTGTCGCCGGCATTTTTTCGCGTGATGGGAGGGCATGCATCTTCCGCGTATCGTTGTCATTGCCGTTCTGCTTGGTGCCGCGGGCGCCGCCGTTGTTCACTCCCGCTCGGCTTCAGGCGCTCTGAATCCTCCAGCGATCGAGCATATCGCGTCCTCGGAGCCCCTTTCATTCGTCTCGCCGATGCCGATTGAGACGCCCGCTGTGTACGTCGCCGGAGAAGTCGCCCATCCGGGAGTCTACGGCGTCCCGCGCAATGCCCGCCTTATCGCCGCGATCCGGGCGGCCGGGGGAGCGAATAGTCGCGCCGATCTCGCCGCAGTCAACTTGGCCGAGCATGTCCAAGACGGCCAAGAGATCTTCGTGCCCGCGATTGGAGCGATGCCGCTTCCCCTAGCCGCTTATAGGGACCCACGCTCGTCCGATTCTGTTCGCGGAAGCTCGCGCACGAAGTCCGGTAGCGGACGCAAGCGGCGAGTTCACCGCAATAGTGCGGGTTCCAAATCCGGGCCGTCAGAACCGATCGACATCAACGCCGCCGACGTCGATCAAATCGAGGGGCTTCCGGGGATGGATCCGCCACTGGCGGCACGCATCGTCGCCGATCGTCGGCTCAACGGGTCGTTCACCAAACGAGAGGAGCTCCTCGATATCGCGGGGATGACACGACAACGCTTGGACGCGATCAGCGCCGACATCGTTATCCAGTAACAGACCGTTGAGTATGTCTACGTTACGCGCAGAATTCTTTCTTGTCGGTTGCTCGCTAGGAGTATCGAGGTCGGAAAGGTCCCGGCGCTCCATTCCGCGTATTCCCCATGGGGAACCGCGCAAAGAGCGGATCGTCTCCGTGCTATCCACCGTGGTCCGCCTTGGAGACAATTGTGGTAACGGTACTCTTCGTTCATGGTGCGGGCATACGCGAGAATTTCTATGAGTGGACCTTATCCTCAATCCGTACGGGACTAAAGAACGCAACGCACGATGCGCTCAGAGTTGAGGGTTGCCTCTGGGGCGATGCGGTTGGAACGAAACTCCATGCGGGCGGACTCTCGATTCCTGACTATGCCAAGCGCGGCGGGGGTGGACCCCCTTCGGAAGAAGATCTGGACATCGAGCTATGGCAGCGCCTTTACGCCGATCCGCTGTACGAACTTCGCGTGTTGGCATTGGGCTCAACGATGAACGTCGGGATCGCATCCAACCAGCGGGCGCCGGGTCAAATTCTGGATACGGCCGTTCGTGCTCTCGACTTCGCCCGTCTCAAAGACCTACTCAAAAAAGCAGAGTTTGCATCCACGATTGAGAGCGCACGGGACGAGATTATCGCGTCGGCGCCGTACCGAGAATTGCTGCCGGTCGTCACAAATCCCAAGAACATCTTTTTTCTGGCCGTGGCGAGAGCGATCGTTGCGCGAGCGATGCAAACGCCGGATGATAGCGCGCTTGAGGTTCCCGTCGCCCGCTTCAACGCAGACCTGCGAAACGAGGTCGTTGCGGCTATTCGTGCGCGACTTGGACCAGAAGAAGCCGGAGTCGCGGACTGGGTCGTTCGCCGCCTGCTTGGCACCCGCGCGGCGATCGTCGGCGCAGGCCTCGCGAGTCTGGGGACGCCGCTCATGTACTGGCGGCGAGGCGAAGCGATGGATATGGCGTCGCCGGCTTGTGCCGATATGCTTTATTATCAGAGTCGCGGACAACGTATACGCGACTTCATCGGACATCGCATAAAAGAATTTACAGCAGGCCCACTCGTCGTCATCGGACACAGCCTCGGCGGGGTCGCGCTCGTTGACCTGCTCGTCGATTGGGAATATCGCGAACACGTACAACTCTTGATTACCGTCGGCTCTCAAGCACCCTATTTGTATGAAACTGATGCGCTTCGCAGTCTTTCGTTCGGCACGGAATTACCGGCGCACTTTCCGCCATGGGTGAACATCTATGATCTACGTGATTTCTTGAGTTTCTGCGGAAAGCCGATTTTCCCAGGCCGTGTCGACGACTATGCGGTCAACAATCGCCTCCAGTTTCCCGAGGCCCACGGTGGATACTTCAATAACCCCGAAACCTACCTCATCATCGGCAAAGCGATCGAAAAGTACGTGCTGTGACCGGGAAACCGGGACGATTTCAGAGACGTGAGAGAACTGCCAGAGAGCCGCATTGCGGAGAAAGGGCGAAAAGATGAGTCATCAATTAATATATTTTCTAGTATGGGTTTCTTTAATTATCATATTATTTTGGAGCAGTGTCCGTGTATCCAAGGCAAAAAATATTTTGGGACAATGCGGCTATGCCATCCTTTGTATTCTTTTCTGCTTTGGAGTGCTATTTTTTATTCCGGAAGTTAATTTTCCGTTCGGAGAATGGGAAGCTTACCGTTTCGGCAGTCAACTTGTCGTTGGCATGACGGCCGATCAAGTCGAAACATTGCGAAAACAAACTTTCGGAGACGATACAGGCACTTTAAACTCAACTCTTAAAGACAATTATTATGATAAAAACGTCTCTCGCGTTTGGTATATGGGTGGTGGTATGTTCTGCTTGACATGGGGGCCGATTTACCGGCTTGAGTATGATCCGAGCGGGGTCCACCTGAAGGCCTGGAAACGCGGAGATTGGTTCGATGGGTGTTAAGACGAAAATCATGTATAAAGATGCTTATCGACATGGGTGCCGGCGGAGGCACTTGTGCCCGATCCCATTGAAGCCGACCTCGAGATTCCCGCCGCCCGGAACTTGTTCAACGGCGAACGAGAAATGGTGCTCGCGCTCCCGGAAGTGGGTACGGTTTCGGAACTATGCCGTCGCGCGGGAATCCGCTGCCGCGTCACGGGTGGACGAGAGGCGCGTGTGGTTCTGTGGGACGGCCCAGGGCACGGGTCCACGCAATCGGCCAATTCCTGCACGGTCTTCGCAATTGATCGAACAAAGCTCCCACCGAATGATCCGGAGCGTTCCCTGCGTATCCTCGAAGTGTTGGCATATGGGTGCTTTGATTATGCGGCGCGGGAAAGTGTATGCGGGCAAGGATATTTCGTCGTCAGGGGCCGCAGTGACGAGCAAGAGAAATCGCCAATACGTGAGGACCTTCGATTGTAGTGGTTCGAATAACTCGCGTTTGCAGAGCTTACAAGCGGGGATATTCTTACCAGCCGCCGCCGTCGAAACCGCCAGCGCCGAGGGCCACGTAGGAGACCGCTGAAGAATCCGCCTCCGCTCGTGCCGCTGCCCCCGCTCGGCCCAACGGTTTCAGATCATGGCGACGGCTTGGCCGGTTGGCCCTGCAGTTGCCCTCCAACTCTCTTTATGGAAGGAAGAGGTATCTTGCTTGCAAAAGCCATCGCTTGGGTTTATAATCTGGAGGAAACAGTGTCGTCGATTCATTCAGGAGGGTTCCGCCTTCAAGTCTTTCCGGACGATCATCGTCCTCCTCACGTTCACGTATTCTCACCAAGTGGGCAGGTAATTTGCCTCCTGCACAAGGCTGACCGATGCGTAACAGTGGATGAAATCCGAGGGAAAGTTGCGAGTTCGGCCGTCCGCAAGGCGCTCGACGAGGTTGCCCGACACTTCGATGCATTAGTTGAGATGTGGGAGTACTACCATGGCAGTTGTGATTAAGAAGCGAGTGAAGATCGACGTTACAGATGCGGACATAGAGGCTGCCCGCATCAAAGGCCTCCAACGCAATGATGAGCCACTAGCCGTGAATGCTGGCTACGATGTCACTCGCAATGCGATTTTTATCGAGATGAACAATGGTATTCGTTTTGAGATTCCTCGTGCATTACTACAAGGACTTCAAGATGCGACATCCCACCAGCTTGCACAGGTGAAGGTTCTCGGCACAGGGACTACTATTGCATGGGAAAGTCCCGATGTTGGATTTACGGTTGCCGGACTACTCAAGGGAGTATTTGGGTCGCGTCGTTGGATGAGCGAACTTGGCCGCGTCGGTGGTTCTATGACGTCAAAGCGCAAAGCGGCGGCTGCGCGCGCTAACGGAGCGAAGGGCGGTCGTCCACGTTCCCGTGCAACCAAACGTCCGGCTTAACGTACGTGAGTTCTGTCCGGCGATCTGTTCGGGACGGCGCCCAGTGCAACGGGTTTGCTTATTCTGCTTCACGGGGGCGCGGGCTAACTTTCTAGGATGGCTGGACCCTAAGACGGAGTAGACGCAAGGTCGCTCCTCTAAAATCATAATCTTTCGGGATCAATTCTCCCCACCAGCCGGGCACGACTTTGGTTTGAATTTTTGTGATGTCCCCCTCGGTTTCATCTACTGTCGCTGAAACAAAATATCTCGAATACATACCGCTTAGTGCCCCAATTAACTTGATCTTTTGATTCCGCTCTTCTTCTGGATTGCGGTCTCCTCCTGGCTTATATTCATATACGATATGTGAAGGGAGGCCTTGTTCGTCGAATTCAAGGGATGATTCCTCGTTCCAGTTTCCAAATGCCATGAGGATGAAAGCAATCCCCCGTTCTATTTTATCAGTGATCTCTCGACCAGCACAGAAATATTTCAATTCTCCAAGTGTCATCTCCGCCTCTTCTCCATCGAATGAACGCGGATGACTAAGATCCGCCACGTGATGAATCTCCAAAGGTGGCGTTGTTCCAATGATGACGTCTCCAAAAGACGCCATCAGGTTGCTTTTCATTGCAACATGAAAAGACAATTCATACACATTGCTTTGTTGTTTTAGGGTTTCCAGGGGAACAACAGTCCAATGATTAGTCGTCGACCAATAGACAGCCAAGCGGATAGGACAACCCATCCATTCCCCATAACGTTGCAAATTTTCGAAATATTTTGATGTTATTGAAAAAGGAGTCCTTAGCCAATCTTTATGATGATTTTTCACCTCAACTAGAAACTGGTTGCCATCTTCCAAAATAACACGAAAGTCCGGTACGGCCAAACCTTCTGCGTTGTACCATCCACCAGTGTCTTCGGTTTTTATCAGGCGGGCCTTCCCGAGAGAAACCACTACACTCTCAAACATCTTTTCGGTCCGTTTTCCATACAGGAATGCCTCATTTTTGAGCAAGGCATCCACTGAATCACGTGCATTTGCAAAAAAATCGTCTATTGCACCAAGCCGAATGATAGAACCACCGCCAGTGGCAGTATCGGAAGAAAAAGCCTCAAAGACATCGAAACGAGTTGGTTCGCGCTTTATCTGTCTCATCTTATCTTGTGACATCTAAAGTTTCCTCTTCTTATGAAGCATGCCGATTCCAACTATAGGTAAGCGACGCCGCCTTTCAGGGATCATGCAGACTTTTCCTGCGTTGTTTTTGAAGGCTCGGGATCCGGGTGAAAGTCCCATTCGCATTGGATGGCTGTGCCTCATTCGATCTAGCGTACACCGTAGTATATGAACATCCAAGCGTCGCGGTCGAGATATGCCTCTTCGTTCAGAAAATGTAGCAGAAAAACTTTATCAGTGAGGACTTCGCTTTTCTAGACATAGCGGCGATGCGCACATGTTCGTCGGCATCTTCCAACCTTGACTGTCACCAAACCCTATTTCCTTGGTGTCGGTCAAGGCTCGGGACTCCCCCGAAATCCCCGTGAAAAAGCCCGCAGCGATCATCGCTGCGGGCTTTTGTAGAGCTAACGAGCGTGGGTATTCTTGCCAGCCCACGCCGCCTCCACCGTCGCCGCCGCCGCCCATGTTGCCCATGTCGACTTGACCGGGATCCTGTTGCCAGCCGCTGTGAGCGAGCGTCAAAACGCCCCCGGGTTGCGATCGTGAAAACGCCCCCACCTTTCCCCACTTGAAGGACCTGGAGCCGCCACTGTCCGGCGACTCCAGGAGGAAAGGTGATTCTCGTGTCCCTCTACGACACCATTTCG
>DASZHL010000073.1:0-7966 GCA_035937855.1 Vulcanimicrobiaceae bacterium | reverse complement strand
TCTTCGACACGGATCTGCTCCATCGCGTCGTGCCGAAAAAACAAAAGGAACTCGAACGTTTCGCCGAGTTGGTCGTGCAATTGCGTGAGCGCGCGAAAGATTCGTCGATAGCAGATCTCTTGCTCGTCGTTATGGAGGAAACGGGTTATACGCGTTCGCTCCAAGCCGAAGATACTCCCGATGCGCGCGGTCGCTTGGAGAATCTGCAAGAACTCGTCGGAGTCGCACGCGAATTCGAACAACAGAACGAGAACGGGAGCATCGACGATTTCCTGGCGAACATCGCGCTCATCAATGATCTTGATGGGCTCGATACGGATACGTCGTTCGTGACGCTCATGACCTTGCATTCGGCCAAGGGACTTGAGTTCCCCAACGTTTTCCTGACCGGGCTCGAAGACGGCGTCTTCCCGCACACGCGGGTGCAGAACGACGACCAAGAACTCGAAGAGGAGCGCCGCTTGGCGTATGTGGGCGTGACGCGGGCGATGGATCGTCTCTTCTTGTCCTATTCGCAGCGGCGGACGATCTACGGCAATACGCTCTCGTATCCGAAGTCACGTTTCATCGACGAGATGCCCAGCGTTGAGTCAATCGGCGGCGTGGCATCGGTTCCGCGTCCGGCGGGTTCTCGTTGGCGCGAAGTGGCCATTCACGAAACGGCCGGAGCGGGAGTCGATCTCGATCTCCAAGTCGGCGATCGCGTCCGTCACCCCAAGTGGGGCGAAGGTTTGGTGGCCGGCGTCCAAGGTGCGGGCGGCGACGGGCTGCTCACCATCAACTTCCCGAATGTCGGGCAGAAAATGGTGATGCTCAAATACGCTCCCATCGAGAAAATCTAAGGCTCGAAGCGCTTCATGGCGATTCGAGTTGCCGTTGCCGGTGTGCTTGGGCGCATGGGAAGAACGGCTTGTGTCGCGGTCGATGCTGCCGATGACCTGATCGTGGTCGGCGGTTTTGATCGCGCGCATGCGGGCGAAGCACTCGGTCCACATCTGGGTCTCCCCGGAGATTTTGGAAAGATCTTCGATTCTCTCGAAGATCTTTTTCGAATCGCGCGTCCCGAGGTGTTGGTTGATTTCACGCTCCACGAGATTTCACCGCGCGTCGCCGCCGCCGCAGTTGAATCGGGAGTCTCGCCGGTCGTCGGCGTTTCAGGTTGGACAGATAGTGAAGTCCAAGCGTTTCGCGAATTGTGCGCGCATCGTCGGGTCGGTGCGGCGCTCATTCCGAATTTTGCCTTAGGCGCGGTATTGATGATGCGCTTCGCCGAGGCGGCGGCGCGGTATTTCCCCACCGCGGAGATCGTCGAACTTCATCACGATCGCAAACTCGATAAACCCAGCGGTACAGCGCGCGCGACCGCCGCACGTCTTGCCGCCGCAAGCGGTCGTGCGGAGGTTCCGATTCACTCGGTACGTTTGCGCGGCTTGGTTGCGCGCCAAGAGGTTTTGTTCGGGGGCGAAGGGGAAACGCTCTCGATTCGCCATGATTCGCTATCGCGCGAGTCCTTTGCCGCCGGTATCGTGCTTGCCGTTCGGCATGTTCGCGAACACGACGATCTTGTCGTCGGGCTCGATCGTTTCTTGGAGGAATGATATCGTGAAGCTGGCTATCGTCGGTGCGACGGGCGTCGTCGGCGAGACGATTCTGCGCATTCTCGACGAGCGGCGCATCGCCGTTGATGAGCTTGCGGCCTTCGCCTCGCGCGATCGCCGTGAACCGCTTCGTTTCCGTGGGCGCGACGTGGATATTCGCGCCGCAACGCCGGAGGCGCTCGCCGCCGGATTCAACGCGGTTTTTTTCGCTTCGAGCGAAGACGCGAGTGCCCAGCTGGCGCAGCATTGCGTCGACGGCGGTTCGGTCGTTATCGACAACAGCTCGACCTTTCGGATGCATCCCGACGTGCCGCTCGTCGTTCCCGAAGTAAATCCGCATGCGGTACGTGCCGAACATCGGATTTTTCCGGTCGCGAATTGCACGGCGATTGTCCTCGTCGTCGGCTTGGCGCCGATTGTCCGCGTCGCGGGACTCCGTTCGGTGCGCGTCGCCACCTATCAATCCGTCAGCGGCGCCGGACGCGCGGGACTCGACGAACTCGCCGCCGGTGAACGTGCGGCCTTCGCGAATGAGGCCGATCCTCAGGGTTCGACCTTCGCGGCTCCGATCGCCCGCAACGTGATCCCGCAAATCGGCTCGATCGACGAGGCCGGCGTGAGCGGTGAGGAAGCCAAAGTCGGCGCGGAAACCCGCAAAATGCTTGAACTGCCGACGTTGCACGTCGCGGCGACGACGGTGCGGGTTCCCGTACGCTTCGCGCACAGCGAGGCGGTCTTCTTCGAAACCGAGCGCGATACCAGCGTTGCCGAACTGGCTGCCGCCTTTGAATACGCGCCCGGCGTCATTTTTCATCACAAGGGAATCGTCACGCCGCGCGACGTTGAGGGGACCGATCTCGTGCACGTCGCGCGCTTGCGTGCCGAAGGCGACTCGGCGCGTCACTTCCAGCTTTGGGTGGTCGGCGATCAGGTTCGCAAGGGCGCCGCGACCAACGCCGTGCAGATTTTGGAATTACTTCTTGAACGAGGTTTCGTGCGATGAAGGTAATCATCCAAAAATTCGGTGGAAGTTCACTGGCAAACCATGAAATGCGTGAGATCGCGGCGTCCCGGGTTCTCGAAGCGCGCTCACGGGGATTTGCGCCTGTTGTCGTCTGCTCGGCCTTGGGACGATTGCCTGATCCGTATGCGACCGACACGCTGGCGGGTTTACTCGGTCCAACGCGGGGCGGAGCGAATCGTGATCTCATGCTTTCATGTGGTGAAGCGATCGCGTGTGCGATCTTTGCCGAACTGCTCACGTCGTGGGGAGCCGATGCGCAAGCGATGACCGGCGCGCAAGTCGGCGTCTTCACCGACGACACGTTCGGCGACGCGAAGATTGTTCACGTCGATGCGCGCAATGTCGTAGCGGCACTCGAGCGCGGTGTGATTCCGGTCGTAACGGGCTTTCAAGGCGTGACGAGCGGCGGTGCGGTCACGACGCTCGGACGCGGCGGCAGCGATCTGACGGCGATCGCCTTGGGCGACGCGCTCCACGCCGAATCGGTTGAGATCTATACCGATGTCAGCGGAGTGATGACGGGTGATCCGCGTCGCATCGCCGGTGCGCATCCGCTTGATCGCGTCTCGTATGCGGAGATGGTCGAACTCGCCGGCGACGGAGCGAAGGTGATGCACACCAAGGGCGCCGAGTACGCGCATGCAACGCAAACGCCGTACTTCATCAAGGGCTTGCGTAGTAATCTCGGAACGCTCATCGACGATGGCCATGCACCGGATCGCATGCGGCCGGTCACGGGTATAACCTCCCTCCGTGCGATCACGTTTTTCCGGATCATTCAAGGAGATTTTGACGACGTCGCCGCGCGGCGCAAGCTCGAGGTTGCGATTTTCGGTCGACTTTCCGAGCGCGACATCTCGATCGATATGATCAACGTCAACAACGCTGGTATTTTTTTCGTATGCGATACGACCATGGTCGACGCCGTACGCTCGGAGCTCGCCGACCTGAATCTGGCGATTCGCGTCCGTCCGCATTGTGCCAAGCTCTCGATCGTGGGAGCCGGCATGCGCGGCACGCCCGGCGTCATGGCGCGCATCGTTAGCGCACTTGTCGGCGCCGGAGCTGAGATCATTCATTCGACCGACAGCAATATCACGATCTCGATTCTCGTCCCCGAGGAAGACGTGGCTCGTGCCGAACAGGCGATTCACGACGCGTTCGGTTTGGGACGCAGTGATCACGCGATTGCTCCGGAGGTTACTGCGAAAGGAACCTGGTCATGACGACGCGCACGGCCCCCGCGCTGGGACGACTCCTTACGGCGATGATCACTCCGTTTGACGCGGCGGGTCAGGTCGACCTCGACGAAGCGGCGCGAATCGCACGGTATCTTCTTGCCAATGGAAGCGATGGTCTGGTCGTTGCCGGAACGACGGGAGAGTCACCCGCCCTGGAAGACGACGAAAAACTCGCGCTTTTCGAAACCGTCAAGCGCGCCGTCGGCGCTCGGGCGAACGTTGTTGCGGGTACGGGCAGCAATAACACACAACATTCCGTGCGCCTCACAAAACAGGCCGAAGCCTGCGGCGTCGACGGGATTCTTGCCGTCGTACCATATTATAGCAAACCAACGCAGGACGGAATGTTGGGGCATTTCGGAGAGATCGCCGAGGCGACGAGACTTCCGATCATCGTGTACAACATCCCTTCGCGCACCGGCATCAATCTGCAACCGGCGACCTTGCTCGAGTTAGCCGGTCGTTATAGGAACATCGTCGGAGTCAAGGAATCCAGCGGCGATTTCGCGCAGTTCGCTGCCATTTTACGTGAGCGGCGTCCCGGCTTCTCGTTGTGGAGCGGTGATGACCATCTCTTCTTGCCGGCGCTTGCCGTCGGCGGTGACGGTTTGATCAGCGTCGCAGCGCATCTGTGCGGTCGTGAGTTACGGGAGATGGGGGAAGCATATCTGGCGGGAGACGTCGCCCGAGCCGCGCGAATTTACCTCGAACTTTCACCCATAATTTCGCAATTGTTTGTGACGACCAGTCCAATTCCGGTGAAATGGGCGATGGGTCAGTTGGGGTTCTCCGTTGGTCCGTGCCGTTCGCCGCTAGGAGCAATGCCTGCTTCCCACGCGCATATCCTGGGCGCGATGCTCGCTCCCTATCAAGCTCGCGCGCGGGAAACACTTCTCGCATCGTATTCTGGAACGTCCCCGGTTTCGTGAAGAAGGGGCCGAGCGATATGGTACGCGGAATCGGGAAAATATCATAATGGAGAGCGTACAGATTTTGGGTTGCCGGGTGGACGCGCTGGATGAGATCGCCGCGGTCGAGCGTATCGTTGGTTTCGCACGCTCGAAAACTCCCGCACTCGTCGTGACCTTGGGAACCGAAATGGTGATGCGAGCGCGGCAAGACGCCAATTTTCGGGAAGTGCTCTCCAGCGCAAAGCTCTCCCTCTGCGACACGGTCGGTATCTTACTGGCTGCTCGCGCTTGGGGCTTCCCCTTACGCAAACGCGTCGCAGGCATCGACTTGCTCGATCCGCTTTGTGAGCGGCTCGCGCGGGAAGGCCTGGCTCTCGCGCTCGTCGGCAGTAAGGGCAACACGGCGGAACGTGCGGCGGCGGTGCTCATTGCGCGGCACCCCGGCCTGCGGATCGTACTGGCTCGGGACGGCTATTTTCCACCAAGCCAGGACGAATCGATCGCCGAAATGGTCCGAGCTTCGGGGGCGAGCGTCGTCTTCGCCGGATTAGGTTCGCCGCGCCAAGAACTTTGGATTGCTGAGCACATCCTTCCCCGCGTGGGATGCGTTGGGATCGGCGTCGGTGGATCCTTCGACGTTCTTGCCGGAAATGTCGTCCGCGCGCCGGATTTCTGGAAAAATCGTGGGCTCGAATGGCTTTATCGACTCTTGGTGGAACCCAATCGTTGGCGTCGGCAACTCGTCTTGCCGCATTTCGCGATACTCGCGGCGAGGGAGTTCGCCGCACATCGACTTACTGTTTTTCGGGGGAAACGACACGCGTGAAAGCTATGATTCTGGCCGGAGGCCTTAGCACCCGGCTCTATCCGTTAACAAAGACCCTCCCAAAACCCCTGGTTCCCTTGGATGGCGAGGCCAACAGCATTCATCTGTTGCGTCACCTGCGCTCGTTCGGGTTCAAACAGATTGCAATGAATGTCCATTATTTCGCCGATAGGATCGTTGAAACGTTTGGTGACGGTTCGAATTACGACGTACATCTCGAATATCTTCACGAACCCGAACTCCTAGGAAGCGCCGGAGCGGTCAAGCAGATGGAGCATTTCTTTCGAGAAACCTTCGTCGTCGTAAGCTGTGACGGTTTGACAGATATTCCGATCGATCAACTTGTCGCGTTCCATCGTTCACGAAAAGCCTTGGCGACGATCGCCTTGGTTCATGCTGACGACGTCTCGCAATACGGCGTCGTGATTCTCGATGAGAACGGAAAAATCGTCGATTTTCAGGAGAAACCCAAGCTAGGTACGGAACGCTCCCACTTGGTAAACACCGGGATCTATGTCTTCGAGCCGGAGATCTTTCAATGGATTCCCCCCGGCGCGTTTTCGGATTTCGGTAAGCAAGTCTTTCCGGAACTCCTACGGGGAAATACGGCATTTTACGGCACCGAGTTCAAGAACTCGTATTGGTACGATATCGGAACGTTGGACGAATACCGTCGTGCGACCACTGATGTCCTTTCGGGAAAAGCGAGCTGGCCGGGGTTCTCTCCGACTGGTATCGCTCGCGGTGTGCATTTCGGAGGCGACTTCAAGATGGAAGGCGACGTCCATATCGGTGCGCAAACGCGCATCGGAAATCGCGTGCGAATCATCGGCCCTTCGGTCATTGGGGATCATTGCGTAATCGAAGATGATTGTGTGATCGAACGCTCCATTCTCTGGGATCGGGTGAACGTCGGTGCGGGCTCTCGTGTGATCGACGCGATTGTGGGCATGGATGTGACGCTTGCGCCTTCCGAGCACGTCGCGGGTGGCGTCGTAGCCAACGAAGAGCCGATTGTTCGGTCGACCTGAATCGATCTTTTGAGGAATCTTCTATGCATTTCGTGATCTCTCGATCCCGGGCTGCGGAATATGAGCGACATTTTTCGCGACCCTCAGTGTCGTCGGTGCGGATCATCGTGGAAGATGTCCCGATCGAGATAGCGGTTTACGGTAGGAAACTTGATGAAAACGGAAAGTCCGCATTTCATCATATCCCCCTCGTCGTCGGTCAAGACAGCGCTCGCGACGGACAGATGAAAGCCTTGCCCGCATTCCGTCTTGAGCGCGACCGCATTACCACGGTCGATAATCAAGGTGGTTTATTTCCAGGAGTTGGTATGGCGATGATCAGATTTGCCGCTGAGATTGGATGGAAAGGTTTCCGCATCGAGGAGACGCGGGGCCTAAAGTGGGATCATACTTGCCAACTCATTGCGTTTGCATTGAATAAATGTCACCTCATGTACTTCACTCAAGACCATGGTAGAGACCCGAGCGGACGGCTCGCCGATTGGAGCGCCGGCCAAACGGAAAATTGTCCCAGCCCACGAGCTTTCAATAAGAAGCGGCCGTCGTATTTGCGACTGGTTTAGCGAGTGGCGTTTGAAAAATTAGTCTTGAGGCGCTTCCGGCAGCGACTCTAAGCACCGAGCTAGCGTATGCCGATAACGATCTCTTCCTGATTTCTCAAATTTGTCCGGCGGAGTGCAGATTTATGATCGAAGTAGTGCTTCTCAAAAAAGGTTGCGTTTGTCGGAGACGGGAAAGCGGGCCGGTAGAAATTTAGTTTTTCAGTAAGCGAGGGCACCCCACATGCGCCGTCGTCTCGCCCCAGTGATTCTGTCCGTTCTCGCAGTCGCGCTCTTGAGCATCGCGCGTTTCGCAGCGGCGGAGGTGGTTAGACCGGGAGCGGTGGTCGCCCCACCACGCGGGATTTTCGTAGTTCCGGCACCCGTGGGTTTCCCAGCCACGCCGGGACCGCGACAAAGCGCCGCTCCGCCCATTGTTCCGATTCAAGGGGTGAACCCGTCGCCAACGCCGTCGTCGGCAAGTACCTCGGGGCTTGCGAAATCGCAAATTCCGACCTTGGCGAATGTGACCCTGGGTCAAGCGCTGTCGGTGTTCGAGGCACAGTTCAGCGCCCCTGACCTCTCGGCAATGCAGTCGGGCAATACGTACTGGGCTTGGCGGACACTGAACGACCAGGCGTGGATCGTCGTTAGCTTTGTGAACGGCGTGGTGAACTCGGTGCAGCTCACGCCGCAGAAGCATAACGTGCTCACTGTTGCGGATACCGCCCGGGTCGCGATGGGGAGCGATCTCGGGACGCTGCTCCAGCGACGTGGAGCGCCCTTGGGCGCACCG
>DASZHL010000072.1:0-47031 GCA_035937855.1 Vulcanimicrobiaceae bacterium | reverse complement strand
TGCATCGCTTGCTTGTCGCTGGAGAGATCGAGACCCTGTTCTTTGCGGAACTCTTGAACAAGCCACTGGACGATGCGCTCGTCGTAGTCGTCGCCGCCCAGACGCGTGTCGCCGTTCGTTGCTTTAACCTCAAAAACGCCGTCGCCGACCTCAAGGATTGAGACGTCAAAGGTGCCGCCTCCGAGATCCCAGACCAGGATCGTTTCGTTGCCTTTCCGGTCGAGACCGTAGGCGAGGGCGGCGGCAGTGGGTTCGTTGATGATGCGCAAGACTTCGAGTCCGGCGATCTTGCCGGCATCTTTGGTTGCTTGGCGTTGCGCGTCGTTGAAATATGCCGGAACAGTGATGACGGCTTTGGTGACGCGTTCGCCGAGATACGTCGACGCGTCGTTGACGAGCTTCTGGAGAACCATGGCCGAGATCTCTTGCGGCGTATAGTCCTTGCCGTCGATCTTGACTTTGAATTCAGAGCCCATGTGACGTTTGATCGATTTAATCGTGCGGTCGTGATTGGTGACCGCTTGGCGCTTGGCGAGCTGGCCTACAAGGCGCTCGCCGGTTTTGGTAAAGGCTACAACCGACGGTGTCGTACGGCTTCCTTCCGTGTTCGCGATGACGGTCGGGGTTTGTCCCTCCATCACGGCAATAACGGAATTGGTTGTGCCCAGGTCTATTCCGACCACTTTGGCCATGAAAAATCCTCTCCTCGAAACGTTCGACGTGGACCATTCTCCGGAGGGGTACCCGAAGGTGCCTGCCTCCCTCGACCTTGCCGCTTACCGCCGAACATGAAAACACCGCTTCCGCGATGTTTTGCCTAAGGCATCTCAGGGATGCGTTAGGCAAAACATCCGGCGAACGCTCAAGGTTGCGTTCCCTCTTCCTGATTTCTTATCCTACGGGCTTTCCGTCGGATTAGGTTGTTCCACACCATACATCGCGGGTCTCTCTTCGACCTGGACGCTCACGAACTTGCGGACGCCGTTGCTCCAGACGCTTAGAGATATCGATTGGCCGGGCTTAACCGCTTTGATCGCATCGACCACCTGACGGACGTCGGCTGCAGTCTTTCCATTGACGGCTTGAATCACGTCGCCGGGGTTCAGACCCGCTTTTTCGGCGGGCGTGTTCGGATTGACTTGGTTGATCAAGACCCCAGGTCCGACGTAGTTATTGAGCTGTGCGCGGATACTTGGGTTCAGGGGTGAGAGGACCACGCCGATAAAGCCGCTATTTGTTCCTTGATGGGTGCCCGGCGTCTTCTCGAGTTCGGCGACGATTGCTCGAACGGTATTCGATGGGATCGCGAACCCGATTCCCTGAGCGCCGGCCTGCGGGCTGGCGACGATCTGGTTGACGCCTATGACCTCACCATCGGTATCGACGAGCGGACCCCCTGAATTTCCTGGATTGATGGGGGCCGAAGTCTGGAGGAGGTCATTAAACTCCTGCTGAGATCCACCCTCATTTCCCACCGACTCCGCTCGGTGGAAGCCCGAGACGATACCTAGTGAGACAGATTGTCGGAGTTCGAAGGGTTCTCCGATGGCGATCGACCATTGTCCGGCTTCGAGTTTGTCGGAGTCGGCCAACGTCAATTGCGGCGGGAGCTTGTCATAGCCGGTAATCTTCAAGAGGGCGAGATCACGGGCCAAATTGACGGAGTAAACGTTTCCGGTCACGCGATCGCCGTTTTTGAAGACGACCGTGATCTTCGATACGCTGGCTTCCTCAGGTGGATTGACGACATGGGCGTTCGTCACGACATACCCGGTTGAACCCTCACGAGCGATTACAAAGCCCGAACCGGAAGCTTGGGCCTGGAACTTTTGCATATGGCCGACGTTGGGTTCGCCGAAGAAACGCGAGAGCGGATCAACGGGAATGAATTGCTGCCCGTTGACCGTGACTTCGATCGCGACAACCGACGGGGAGACCCGCTTGACGGCATTGATGATCTGCGCTTGGTCGCTGGCATACTGAACATGAACCGGCGCCGCGCTGACGGCCGGAGGTGTGCCGTTGGGTCCGGAGACTCCGGCGAAATGCGTGCTCGCGAAGAGCATCATCGCGAAGCTGCCGATAATCGCTCCGGTCAGGCCGACCAGAAGGGTTGGAAGAATGCGTGATCGTTGTTGCATGTCCGGTCTATCGTCTCCAGTCATCAATCGAGAGTGTCGTGCACCTTTTACTCTCCCCAACGAGAAAAGTCACGCCAACGGTTACACCAATTTTAGTTTCGGGAAAGATTGGAAAACGCCCCGACTTACCGGGTTCACGAGTCGTTGCGGCCTCGCCTCCGGCTCATTTTGGTGGGCTCTTAGAGTGGTTTGATTCATGTCGTAGGCGAGGCCGCTCTCGCACATCCATGTGCTTCGCGGCACCTCCACATCCTGTGGAATGGACCCTAGCGGCGAAGTGTACCTCAGTACATGAGCCGCGTAGCGACGAAGCATACGGCATGAAGCAAGCCGCTCTAAGTTAGGAGGGCGCCGAGGAGGGCGTAGACTAGACCGAGGCTATAGGCGATGCGGAGTCCGGCAGCGGGATCTAATTTGTTGAGGGTGGCAAAGCCGAGTCCCAAGAGGCTGAGCGACCAGACATCAAAGACGTCCCAATATCCAAGAAACGCAAGCTCACGCGCTTGGCCGTTTGGATGAAGGAGCGCCAAGCTGTCCGGAAGGGCCAGGTTGAGTTCGGCGAACGAATGATAGGCCGAGGGGCCGTGAACTGCGATAATTATTCCTTGGAGTACCGTCCCAACTGCGGACGGAAGCGACGTATACGCTGCTAGGGCGAAGAAGACATTGAAGGCGCGGATGGGTGCTTGGCTTGCCCGCGAGAACAAGGTGAGGAACGCTGCGCACAGGCCCCACTGAATGTAGGGTAGGAAAACCGTGAAGAAAATCTGGCCTTCTCTTGCCTCACGTTGCGCCTCAGCGATTCCTTTCGCCGACTTGTCCTGGAGTGCCGGGTTGACGGCGATGATGTGCGCTATCGCCGGCCAGATCAGGACGAAAGCGACGACATTGAGGATGACGACGAGCGCGTAGGCCTGTCCCCACTGAGGCTTTTTGCCGATGCGGACAAACGCCCGAGCGGGTGCGATGAATATATCGAGCAGCGGGGTGAGATCGAGCGACGGCTTTTCGGAAGGCGGCGTTTCCATGGTCGGTTGCACCGACCATGAGTTAGCGCGCTTTCCGTCATCGCCTTCCGCAATTTGCCGGTTGCGCCGGATCAAGGAGGGTGTCGACTGGGAGGTGATACTCGATAACCTCCGCGGCACGGTCGAGATTCTGTTCGTGAAGTTCGAGGATGCGAAGGCGGAGTTCACTCCGCATGCGACGGAGAAAGCGATCGGAAGAAAGGCTTAGTCCTCCCTCTCCCTCATCGTGTAGCTTGCGGTATGGTCGGAGTGGCGGTGGGAGCCTTGAGGTCGAAATTGATGAAGTCGCGAGGATGAGGGCGGTGAAAAGAGGATACACGGATTCCTCCACGGCGAAAATGCAGAACATTGCGCCCTTGGGGCGCGGATGCGGACCGGCATCGCTCATTCACGCATGTCGGAGGCTTTGACAAGGGCTTCGAGTTGGAAGTCCCCAAACTCCACCGGGTGAATCACGGTAAAGACGCCTCCGCTGCGCAGGTGCTTCCTGCTCCCCCAGAGATCCCTTACGTTCGGGTCATCCCGCTTGGTGGATGCGGCGAGATCGGCCGAAATATGACGGTCGTCGAAACCAAAGATGATCTCGTCGTGGTCGATTGCGGCCTCATGTTCCCAGACGACGAGATGTTCGGTGTCGACATCGTCATCAACGATTTCAGCTATCTCCGTGAACGCGCCGACAAGTTTCGTGCCGTGTTGATCACGCATGGTCATGAGGATCACATCGGCGGCGTACCCTACTTGCTGCGGGAATTCAAGGTGCCGGTCGTTGGTACGCCGCTCTCGCTCGCGCTTATCAAGGCGAAATCGCGCGATCATAAACTCGGTAATGCCGAGTTTATTTCGGTCCAGCCCGGTGATCGCGTCAAAACAGGAGAAATCGAGACCGAGTTCATCCACATCAATCATAGTCTCGCGGGTGCGTGCGCACTGGCGTTGCGAACGCCGCTCGGAACGATATTTCACACCGGCGATTTCAAATTCGACCAAACGCCCATCGAAGGGCGACCGGCCGATTTCGCGGCATTGGCACGCGTCGGAGAAGAAGGCGTGCTCTGCATGCTTTCGGACAGTACGAATGCGGAGCGGCCGGGCCATACGCCATCCGAGCGGATCGTGGGCGAAGCCTTCGCCAATGTCTTCGCGCGTGCGACCGGGCGAATCATCGTCGCTTCATTCGCCTCGAATGTCCCGCGCGTTCAGCAGGTCGTCGATCAGGCGATTCGCTTCGGACGGAAAGTCGCGTTCCTCGGACGTTCAATGGTCAACGTCGTCCAGTTCGCCGGAGAGCTCGGACATCTGAATATTCCTCCGGAACATCGCATCGCGATCGAGCGGATCGAAGAATTACCACCGAGTGAAGTCGTCGTGATGACGACGGGATCTCAAGGCGAGCCGATGGCGGCTTTGAGTCGGATGTCGGTGAACGACCATCCGAAAGTTCGCATCGAGCCGGGCGATACGGTCGTTATCAGCGCGACGCCGATTCCCGGGAACGAAAAAAGCGTATCCCGCACAATCAATAATTTATACCGTCTCGGTGCGACGGTGATCTCGGGATCGACCGCGGTGCAGGCACACGTTTCCGGTCACGCATCGCAAGAAGAACTCTTATTGATGCTCAACCTCATCCGACCGACGTATTTCGTCCCCGTTCATGGGGAGTTTCGGATGTTGGTGACGCACGCGGAGCTGGCGTGTCGAACCGGCGTAACCTCAGAGCACGCGTTGGTCGTCGAAGACGGAGCGGTTATCGAGTTTACGTCCGAGGGCGGTCGCGTCGTGGGTAAGACGCATGGTGGGAACGTCATGGTCGACGGATCGGGGATCGGCGACATCGGCGATGCAGTCCTGCGCGATCGCAAACAACTCTCCGCTGACGGCATCATGCTCGTGGTCGTAACCATCGACGCCGAGGAGGCTCGCGTTGTCGCGGGTCCGGATATTGTCTCGCGAGGCGTGTTTTATTTGCCGGAGTCCGAGGGGGTGATGGACGACCTTCGCAACGAAGTTCGGCAAATGCTTGAGACGCGATCGGTCGAAGGCTTGCGCGATGCTGCGACGGTAAAGGAGCATATCCGCGATACGCTTTCTCGCGCAGTTTATAAGCGTTCCGGCCGTCGGCCTGTGGTAATTCCGGTTGTTATGGAGCTGTGAGCGGGTTTCCGAAAAGGCGGCCGGCCTAGCTGGTCAGAACGGCGACCCGACGAACAAAACAAATTATTACCTATTGAGGTCCCGTACAATGAGAGCGAAGAGGTTCGGAAGATTGATCAGGTTGGGAAGGACGAACATTAAAGATATATTTGTTTCTGATGCGGCGGGTCCCTTTGTGTTGGTTGACGGTGCGGATTATTGGTCGCGTTAGTCCCAGCGCGTTGTTGAAAAAACTTCAAAAGTAGCGGGAGATTGAGAAATATTCGAGGGAGGTTCAATTTGCTTTTGGAGGTTTTGGCGTTGGTAGGGCGTTAAGGATATCGGTAAGAGTCTCGATGTCTAGGATGTACTCGGCGTCACTCTGGGCGGTTTCGTCTGCGTGTCGGCGTTCATCAAACACCTCATATCGTTCATGTGCAATCTGCTTTGCCATCTCTGCAGAAATGGTTCCCGCATGTGTCAGCACTGGGTGCTCGTTGAAACGGAGGAACGCATCAAGGCGATTAGCCCAATCGTGCATAGTCATCGCATGACGGCGTCTAGCCTGATCCTCTGCGAAGTCGAGGTACATGATGACGATGCGATTGAGTTCGGCGATCTCGTTGGAGGCGAGGTAATTCTTGGCCACTTCGATGTCGTACTTCCGGACGCGTTCGGCTTTCCATGAGGTGAGGCCCATGTTCGGCTTCGTGATGTCCGCACGCCCGAAGATCAACTCTGCCGCCGTCTGCCCAGTGATCGCGTATAACATTTTGTTTTGCACAGTCGCGAAGAAGGTCTGGGCGGCATCGGTTTTCGGTTCGTAGTCGACGGCCGTCGCAAATACGTCTCGCACTTTCTGGTAAAAGCGCTTTTCTGACGCGCGGACCTCACGAATACGCTCAAGGAGTTCATCGAAATAATCGAGACCTGCAGGATCCTTCAACCGTTCGTCATTCATGACGAAGCCTTTGATAAGGTACTCTCGAAGTGTCGTCGTCGCCCACTGTCGAAACTGCGTTCCACGTGCAGAACGGACTCGGAATCCGACTGCTAAGATAGCTTCGAGGTTGTAGAGCTTAATCGAGCGGCGAACCGAGCGGTCAGCCTCGGACTGAACTGTCAAATAGTCTTTGACAGTTGCCGCTTGAACTACATCCCCTTCCGCATAGATGGCTCGGAGATGATAACTAATCGCTTGCTTGCTTGTTTGGAAGAGATTGGCCATCTCGGCTTGACTCAACCAAACGGTGCCGTCGATTGCTCGTAATTGAATCTGCGCAAGGCCGTCCGGCGTTCGGTATAGGACGATCTTGTCGTTAGCCATGAAATTTGTACCCGTCAGGGACTGTGGTCATTGAGGATGGTTTTCTCCGTACACTTTCAAGATCCGGTTTCTTGACCTTGCGCAACATTGCATGTATGAGTAGCTCTTTCCAATTTAGCGAGGTTGAGTCGCGCAATGACTCAACCATTCGCGTTGCGGAGGAACGATACTGCATGCGAGATCGCGAGATACGAACTCGTCCTTGACGAGGGTATCAGCGTCGAGGATGCCGGTGGTGCCGCGAACGAAAACCCATTGGTTGCCGTTGGAACGCTGATACAGCGCCGAACCTCCACCCGCTCCATACCAGCGCACGAGGCCGTACGGGTCGGCGATGCGGACCCAGAAGACGACAACGGGCAGTTGCTCTGCGGCGATTGATGCGCGAAGCTCGGTTATGTCATCCGGAGACCCGACATCTGCGTCGGCGCGTCCCTCGTCGCAGATGGTGGGATCCGGTCGAGTGGAGAGCTTGATTGCCTGTTGTAAGTCGTGCTCCACGGAACTGGGGATGTCGCGCTTTTGGAAGTCGCACGAAGCAATCACGTCGTCGTCTTTTGAGACGTCGACGACTTGCCAGCCGAAAGGAAAGTATTGCAATAACAGTTCGCGCTTGACGAGGGCCCCGTCAAGGAAGAATGATCCGTAGACTAAGGCGTTATTCCCGGAGGTCGCGACTCTCCGGATATCTCCGACGAATGGACCCTGGAGGTCTTTTCGTACGGCATCCGCTTGGAACGTCGTTGGTTCCGATGCCGTTGCCCGGATGGTCAGGCAGAAGATGGAGATGAGCAGAAGCGAGAGCAGGCGGAGCCCGGAGGTCATCAGATGGGGCTCCTTGCGAGATTGTCCTGGTTTTTGTTCCGAGTTGCCTTAATTTCGAGTTTTTTGCGGACGCCGTCGATCACGGCGTCAGTGAATTCGCTTGTCGATGCGTGGCCGCCGAGATCGCGCGTCGCTATTCCCGAACGCACGCATGCGAACGTCGCTTCAGAGATCGCGCGCGAGACTCTCGCCGCACGCGGATCGTCGATGTACGTTAACAGCGCGGCTTCCGCGAGGATCATCGCCATCGGATTCGCGATGTTCTGCTCCTTCAATTTCGGCGCGGTTCCGTGCGGCGCTTCGGCCATGACGACCGAGGGACGCAAATTTTCATCGAAGGCGAAAACAAGGCTTTCCGCTCCGGCTACTGAGCCGAACACCTTCATTACGAGGTCCGACAAATTATCGCCGTCGCGATTGAGCGAGGGAATTACCAGGGCGGTACCGGAATTCTCGAACAGGAGCGCGTAGGTTGCGTCAATCAGCTGCGGATCGTACGTAACGTCCGGGTGACGCAACGCGGCGGCGTCCATCTCTTCCTTCAGCATTCCTTCATATTTCGGGCTGACCGTGAATTTCGGGCCGCCGAAGACTTTCGCCCCCATGCGGCGTGCGTGCACGAATGCGTACTCCGCCACGAGTCGACAGATGCGACGCTCGATCCGATCTTCGCGGAAAGCGACCTCGTTGTCCTCGTCGCGCCATTCCTTCGCTCCATAAGAGTCACCGACGGCCATCCGCACGATATAGATAGGCTTTCGAGGGATTCCGCCGAGAGGAGGGACGCCGGGGATCTCCTGTCCGGTGCGAAGGATGACCGTTCCGTTGATCGCCTGGCGTAAAATTGCGTTGGGTGAGCCGACGTCGTCCATTGTCTCAGGGGTGATCGTCGCGGCCTTGAGGCCCAGACCCGTTCGTTTCATTGCTTCGGCGGCTTCGAAGACGACGGCGTTCTTTGTGAGGCGCCGATTCTCGAGCGAGAGATTATAACGCTCGAAAGCAAGCGGTAGGCCGATCACATCGGGATTGATGACGCGGAGTGCTTCTTCGAGCAACTCTTGTCCGGTTTCGTCTCCTTCGAGTACCACGATCTTCGCTAGGTGCATGCCTTGGGTCTTCGACGGCTTCGGGGAAGGGGCCCGGTGCGACAGGCTTCGGTCCGTCTGAAACCTAAGTCTTCCGGCGATGGCTCGTCTACGCCGAAAGACGAATACGACGATGCGGTTGAACCTAGAGATCGCCGGAATCGCGGCTTTCGCTCTGGCGATTCTGCTCTCGGTCGCACTCGTCGCTCCCCACCATTCCGGTGCATTCGGTCTCGAAATAGCGCGTCTGCTTCACTCGTTCTTCGGGCTGGCTGCGGGGTTTTTTCCGATTCTGGTGTTCCTCATCGCCGGAATCGTGTTTCTCGAAATCAACGTGCCGCGGCTCATCCTCACGTTCGGCGGTGCGGCAACGGCATATTTCCTCATCATTGTCGCCCTGTTGCGCGGTAACGGCGGCTCAGTCGGACGTTCGCTCTTTGAATGGCTAGCGAGTCTGCTCGGTGGTTTCGGGGCGAGCTTGGTTCTTGGGCTCGTGGCCTTGTCGCTCACCGTCGCGCTGACAAATGTTTCTCTCAAGAGGATCATCGGATGGATGATCGCCCGCGGCATGGCACTGCGAGCATACTTTGCCGCGAAGTCGTCGGTGAAGTCGAAGAAGAGCGCCGCGAATTCCCTCTCGCCGCGAACATTGCGCGAGGCGTTTCATTTACCGGCATTGGTGATGCGTCCGAAAAACGCGGCCGGCGTTTCGGCCGGCAGCGCCGTGGAGATCGGCGGAGTCTTCGTTGGCGGCGTTCCGGCGGCGTCGGTTCCGGTCGTTCCCGTGCCGACCGAATCGGCCGAGGAAACCGATGATGACGAAGACGTCGAAGACGAAGAGCTCGAAGACGAGGAAGAGTTTGAGGACGAGGACGAATTCGACGAAGAAAACGAAGAAGACGAGGAACCCGATGAGGGCGACGAAGCAGATGACGACGACGACCAGACGGATTCCGAAAACGTGGCTCCGGTCATTGTCGGCGTTGCGAAGCCGCGCGTCTATCGTCTTCCCAGCCTATCGCTCTTCGATCTTCCCGCGGTCCAAATCGTCGACGAAACGACGCGCGCGAGCGTTCTTGAGGATACGCTAAGTTCGTTCGGCGTCGGGGCGAAAGTCATTCATATCGAACGTGGGCCGTCGGTTACGCGCTATGAGCTCAAGCCCGAACGCGGTGTCAAGATCTCACGCATCTCGTCGTTGGCCGACGATCTCGCGCTTGCGCTTGCCGCAACGTCGGTTCGTATCGAGGCGCCGATTCCCGGCAAATCGGCGGTCGGCATTGAAATACCAAATGCCAACGTCTCCATCGTTTCGATTCGCGAGATCCTCGAAGCCATGCCTTCGCGCGGGACGGTGCCGCCCCTGAACATGGCGCTCGGCAAGGACATCACCGGCCGCGCGGTCTTCGGCGATCTCGGAAAGATGCCTCATTTGCTTGTTGCCGGCGCGACAGGAAGCGGCAAGAGCGTCTGCTTGAACGGCATCATCGCTTCGCTCTTAGCGAGTGCGACGCCCGATCAGGTGCAGATGTTGTTCATCGACCCCAAGCGCGTCGAGTTGACCGTCTATAACGGTATTCCCCATCTCATTAAAGACGTTATCACCGATGCGCGATTGGCCGCCGGAGCTTTGCACGAGATGACGCGGGAGATGGATTCGCGCTACGAGCGTTTCGCCCGAGCCGGAGTCCGCAAGATCGAAGAGTACAACACGAAGTTTCCCGACGAAAAACTTCCGTACGTCGTGATTGTCATCGACGAGCTTGCTGATCTGATGATGGTCGCACCGGCGAGAGTCGAAACGACGATCATGCGTATCGCGCAACTCGCGCGAGCGACCGGAATTCATCTCATCGTCGCCACGCAGCGACCGTCGGTCGACGTCATCACGGGTCTCATCAAAGCGAACATCCCTTCGCGCATCGCCTTTGCCGTGAGTTCGCAGGTTGACTCGCGGACGATTCTGGATATGGTGGGTGCCGAACGTCTGCTCGGGCGCGGCGACATGCTGTACCTGCCGATCGATGCGCCCAAACCCGTTCGTGCGCAGGGTGCGCTCATCACCGGAACGGAGGTTCATCGGCTCGTCGAGTTCTGGTCGGCGCAAGCGCGTCCGGAGAACTTACTCGACGTCGACGTTTCGCCCATCGACGAGGACGACAAAGGAAGAAACGTCGACCCGCTCTGTTATGACGCGGCGAAATTCATCATCGAGAGCAGTTACGCGTCGACTGCGCAATTACAATCGCGTTTGTCGATCGGTCATCCGCGTGCGGTTCGTGTCATGAAGCAACTTGAAGAGTTTGGGATCGTCGGTCCGCACGAGGGAACCAAACCCCGTCGAATCAATATCGGTTTGGCCGAACTGGAAACGATCTCCGGGCGTCTGGGCCGAACTACCCAAGCCGATTTATTCGATGATTCACTCTAGGACGATACAGTGACGGAAGCGGAGACCCACGTTCGACCTCCCGAGGCGACCCGCAGCGGGAAAAGCGCGATGCTCTTGAGTATCGCCGCGCTCGGCGTGGTCTTCGGCGACATTGGTACCAGCCCGTTGTACACGCTGAAGTCGTGCTTTGAGTTCAGCGGTGCGCAGCCGGTGCGGGATGATATTCTCGGGATCTGCTCGCTTTTAATTTGGGCGCTGGTCATTGTCGTGTGCGTCAAATACGTCGCGTTCATCATGCGCGTCGATCATGACGGCGAGGGTGGCATCCTTGCGCTGCTTGCGCTCGCGGCCAAGCCCGCTCGATCCGGGGCGCTTATCGCGGCCGGTCTGGTGACGTTCATCGTCGTCATCGGAGCGACGATGCTCTTTGGCGACGGAATCATCACGCCGGCGATCTCCGTCATTTCGGCGATTGAGGGAGTCGGCGTTGTTTCCTCGCGTTTGCAAGAGTGGATTGTGCCGCTCTCGGTCGTCGTGTTGATTGTGCTATTCACCGTGCAGGTGCGCGGTACCGAACGCATTGGGCGGCTCTTCGGTCCGGTGATGATCGTCTGGTTTCTTGGTATTGGAATCGCCGGTGCGTGGGCCGTCATCAAGCATCCGGCGGTGCTTGCGGCGCTCGATCCGCGTCAAGGCGTGGCGTTTTCCTTTCGACACGGAATCGGCGGGCTGCTTGTTCTCGGCGGCGTCGTTCTCGCCGTTACAGGCGTGGAGGCACTGTATGCCGATCTCTCGCATTTCGGACGTTTACCAATCGTCCGCGCATGGTACACTCTCGTATTTCCGGCTTTGGTGCTCGCCTATCTCGGCGAAGGTGCGGCCCTGCTCGCCGATCCGCATAATCTCGCCAATCCGTTCTATGCGCTGACCCCCGGTGCGACGTTGATTCCAATGGTTATCCTTGCGACGCTGGCGACGGTGATCGCATCGCAGGCGCTGATCTCGGGGGCATTCACACTCGTCGAACAGGCGATTGCCCTGGGACTCTCTCCTCGCATGGAAGTCCGTCATACCTCCCGCCGCGTGCACGGCCAAGTGTACGTTCCGGCCGTGGCGGCGGCGCTCGCCGTCGGCTGCATTTTGCTGGTGCTGGTGTTCCGATCAAGCGATCGACTTGCCGCTGCGTACGGACTGGCGGTATCGGTGACGATGCTTGCGACCTCGATCGCGTATTTCGTGGTTATCACGCGCGTTCTTCACTGGCGTCGCGCCGCCGCTCTTCCGCTGGTCGCATTCTTCATGCTCGTCGACGGTTCGTTCGTCATTGCCGGGTTACCGAAGTTCATGGACGGAGGTTGGCTTCCAATTGCAATCAGCGCGGTCTTGAGCACGATCGCGCTGACCTGGTTGGAGGGGCGACGTGTCCTCGTCGCAGCGCTCGCCAAGGAGCAAATGTCGATCGAGGAAGTTCTGCGAACCTTCGAAACATCGGCGACGGAGGGCACCGTACAGGGAACGATGGTATTTCTCACGCCGGATCCCTCAGGTGTGCCTTTCTTGAAAAACCATCGTTGGATACGCAACCGCGTCGGTCGGGAACGGCTTATTTTACTTCATCTCACGCGTGCTGCGAAGCCGTACCTTGTGGCGAGCGATCGGGTAACTATTGAATATCTTGCGCCCAGGCTCATTCGCGTGTATGCGCGATTCGGCTATATGGAGCCACCGCGTATCAAGCCGATTCTGAACGCGTGTAAAGCGGAAGGCCTGGCGCTGGACGACGAGGAGACGGCATACTTCTATGCTGATCCAAAGATCGAAGCCGCGACCGAGCATCCCTTTCCACCCTGGCAGCGAGGCCTATTCAATGCCCTGCAACGCAACTCAAGGCCGCTCCCCGACGACTTGCAGATTCCGGCCGAACGTCGAATCGAGCTTGGTGTGACCGTCGCCATTTAGTTGCCTCATAACGGAGATTGCACACCCACGGCGAAGCCGGCCGCATGACTACCACCGTCGAGCTTTCAGAACAGCTTCTGGCTGAAGTATTTGCTACCCGTCGAGACCTCCACGCTCATCCCGAGCTCGGTTTTAAGGAACAGCGAACCGCCGCGATCGTGGCAGCGCGCTTGCGCACGCTCGGCTACGAAGTTCACGAAGGCATCGCGGTCACGGGCGTCATCGGTCTCCTCCACGGTACGCGTCCGGGGAAAACTGTAATGCTCCGGGCGGATATGGACGCCTTGCCGCTCTCCGAAAAGAACGACGTTCCGTATCGCTCTACGACCGAGGGCGCGATGCATGCGTGCGGACATGACGGACATGTCGCGATTCTCTTGGGTGCGGCGCGGATGATTGCCGAGCGGAAGGCTGAATTGGCGGGGACGCTTGTGCTGTGTTTTCAGCCGGCGGAAGAAGGTTTGGGGGGCGCCCGCATGATGGTCGAAGAGGGTCTTTTGGAGCGCTTCGGGGTCGAGCGAGCGTTCGGACTCCACCTTTATTCGAACCTTCCCACCGGCGTGCTTGGTTTCCGCTCTGGTCCGTTCATGGCGTCGAGTGATTCGATCGAAATAACGATCCAGGGTTTTGGTGGACACGGTGCATCTCCGCACCGATCGATCGATCCGATATTGACGGCCGCGGAATTTATCACTTCCGTGCAGCAGGTCGTGAGTCGTCAAATCGATCCTGTGCAGCCGGCTGTTGTCACGATCGCATCCATTCACGGTGGTACGACCCACAACATTATTCCCAATGCCGTCGAATTATTGGGAACCGTGCGAGCATTCGATTCCGAGGTGCGAGCGAAGATGGCGGAACGCATCGAACGCGTTCTCGCGGGTGTTTGCAAGGCGTCGGGTGCGACGTACAAATTTGAGTACCTTTGGCGATACCCGGTGACCTCAAACAATGAGGAACAAACCGCGTACGCGCGCGCTTTGGCCGAGCGCGTGCATGGGGTCGAGCGGGTGATCGGCGTCGAGCGGGATATGGGTGCGGAGGATTTCTCGTTCTTCGCCGAGCGCGTTCCCGCATGTTTCTTTTTCCTCGGCAGCGGCGGCGATGAGACGACGCGCTTCCCTCACCATCACGAGCGTTTCAATTTCGACGAGCGGGCTCTTGAGGTCGGCGTGCGGATGATGATCGCGCTCGCGCTCGACGCGCCGCTGTGCGCGCCATAAGACCACGTATCCTGCGGTCGAGGGCTTGAAAGTTTCGCTGGTATACGCTATAGTAGGTTTGTCTAGCTAACTGCATTACGTGTGAGGTGTTCGTACTACTCATGGAAGCTCGAGCACAAAGTACCTTGAACGCACGGCTTCCTCTGGAGACCAAGCGCTTGCTTCAATCTGCCGCAAGGTTGCGTGGGCAATCGCTCTCAGATTTTGTCCTCGGCGCAGCCTATGATCAGGCGGTTTCGACGCTTCGAGCATACGAGATCCTAGAATTGAGCCGACGCGACAGCGCTCTTTTTGCCACAGCGATTGCAATGCCCGCTACCCCATTATCGGAGGTTACGGAACGTTTTGTCGCAGCCCACATTCGTGCCAATGTCCTGCGGCGAACCTCGATTCCGGATTGAGCGGCTTGGGCCTGAGCATGAACGTACGAATTTCCGATGCTCTCGCGAATCCGCTTTAGAAGAATATCTTTGCAATAATGAGCGCGCTCTCCGAGAGAACAGGCGTGATATCGCTGCCGTTTACCTTCTGCTTGATGCCGATGAAGGGGGACGGATTGCCGGATATTATACGCTGTCATCCGCATCAGTCGTACCGCGCGATATTCCAAAGCAAATTGCTTCGAAACTCCCTCGCTACCCTCAGTGGCCGGTTACGCGCTTAGGGCGGATGGCCAGGCACGACGGGTATGCGGGACAAGGTCTTGGACCGATTCTCATCGCGCGAGCGTTTGAGAGTGCGTTGATCGTAGCGGCAAGCGTGGCGACGTTCGCGCTCATCGTTGACGCGAAAAACGATGCATTGTGTTCATGGTATGCGTCATTGGGGTTCCAATCCTGCGTTGACCAAGCACGAACCTTGTTCATTGTGAACGAGACGATACGTGCTTATCTGCAAGCGATTGAGGCCGCTTCCGTCTCAACTTTCGAAAAGACTGTGAGAGAGTAATTCGTAACCAACGTTGAGGTGGTGCTTGAACGCTTTGCAGTGATATGGCCGCCTTTTTCCTCGGTTGTCGCTAAATCACGGCTCTTTTCTGGAGGTTAATGCTTTGATCTTTTCCGGCGCTTCGACCATCAGTGGGAGGAGCATGCAAATCAGGAAGAGGATTGCCATCGGTTGCAGAACGGCGGCGTAGGACCCGGTGGCATCTTTGAGTGTTGCGGAAAACCACGGTGCGAAGAGTCCGGCCGCACCCCATGCGGTAAGCAGTATTCCGTAGTTCGCACTGAAATGCCGAAGGCCGAAGTAATCCGCGAGAAGACCCGGCGCGATACCCAGTCCGCCGAAGCAGAAGTAGATCGTCGCAAGCAAAAGGCCGATGAGGGTGAGGTCGTGTGAGCCCTGTAAGAAAAACAAGGCAAGCACGTTGAGGCCGAGCTGAATGAGAAATGCAGGCTTACGTCCGATCACATCGGAGATCGCTCCGAAGATCAATTGACCAAACCCGTTGAACGCGGCGACACCAATGAAAAGCGTCGCGACACCGAGCGAATTGAATTTCGTGAATTCAGCGATGATCGGAACGGCGTTGCTGAGTACGATCAAGCCGGCCGTCGTGTTGAGAAAAAGCAATGACCACAGCACGAAAAACGACTGGTTCGAAAGCATTTCGCGAGTCGTGAAGGTGCTGACGTCGGAGCCCGAAGCGCTTGCGGAGTTCGGTACGGCATCTGCGAGGGGCAGCGAGACGATTGTGCCGAAGAGGGCGAACGCGATTCCCGAGACGACGAGTAAGAGCATTAAACCGTTGATGCCGGGGGCTCCCAACGCTGCGGTTCCGCCTATCCCGTGAACTAAACCGCTCGCCTTCTGCGCAAGGAAGGCCGTCGCACTTCGTTCGATCACCGGATACGGTGTGAAACCCAGCAGAAGATATCCGTAAATCGTTGCACCAAGTCCAAAACCGCCGGCCGCGAGACCGCCGGCGAGGCCACGCCTCTTAGGCAGAGCGTTGAGGAGCGCCGTAGTGCCGGCGACGCAGGCGATCCCGCATCCTACGCCGCCGAGAAGCCCGTAGCCGATCGAGAAGCCGACTCCGCCCACCGTGAGCGTGGCCAGACCGGCAACAACATTTCCCAAACCCCAGAGCATCGAGCCCATGATCGCGCAGAGTTGTGCATGGTAGCGATCGACGAGCCTCCCTCCGACGGCGGAGCCGATCCCGAAAGAAAGCAGGGCGAGGGTGAGGTTCCAAGACGCTTGTGATGCTGACCAGCCGAACAGGGCATTGAGCGGTTGCGAGAAAAGCGTGAAAGCCAATAAGGCTCCCGGACCCAGCAGAACAAGCATGCCGGCGATGGGTGTGATGGGAGACGTCTTCGACATCAGGGCTCCTCTCATGGATGCTCCTACTCTATCACAAAGCGAAAAGAGACGATTTGATTTTTTAGGCACGGATTCGGGGATGTGCTGGAAGGGGATGGGAAGTCCTGGGCTTGCACGAATGCGTTGAAGATGAGCGAGCCGTTTCTTTCAAACGATGCGCCGGAGACTGTCGGCGGATTTCTTGAAAGTGTTCCGTTTGAGAATATCGCCGTGGGGTCCACGGCGAGTGTGACTCGGACGCTGACCGAAGATCGGCTCCTGCTCTTCGCGTCGAGTTCTGGCGATGTCAATCCGGCACATCTCGACCAGGCGTATGCCGAAAATAGTTTTTTCCATCGTATCATCGCCCATGGAATGTGGACGGGGTCGCTTATCTCCGCGGTCTTCGGAACGATTTTGCCGGGACCCGGTACGATCTATCTGTCCCAGTCTTTGCGATTCATTCGCCCGGTTAACCTCGGCGACGTGATCACCGCCAGCGTCATCGCTCGCGAAAAACGTGACGAGAAACGTCTGGTCGTCTTCGATTGCCGTTGCGTCAATCAACGGGGC
The DNA here is from genome assembly GCA_035937855.1 of Vulcanimicrobiaceae bacterium. Taxonomy (GTDB): domain Bacteria; phylum Vulcanimicrobiota; class Vulcanimicrobiia; order Vulcanimicrobiales; family Vulcanimicrobiaceae; genus DASZHL01. The sequence goes on along the minus strand of DASZHL010000072.1, from coordinate 30,035 downwards.
GAGAAGGTCCTCGAAGGAACGGCCGAGGTGATCGCACCAGCGGAAAAAATACGTCTTCCGCGCCGCAATCTTCCCGAGATCCAGGTGCGCCGACACGAACGCCAAGCGCAATGGGTCGCAATGTGCAAGACCCTCTCCCCGATCAAAACCGCGATCGTTCACCCCTGCGATCGGCTTTCGCTCGAAGGCGCGATCGCAGCGAAGGAGGCCGGTCTCATCGTCCCGGTGCTCGTCGGAAATGAGAAGAAGATTCGTGCGACGGCGCAACGCGAATCGCTCAATATCGAGGGATATGCGATCGTTTCCGCCTTGCACAGCCACGATGCGGCGGCCAAGGCTGTTGCGCTCGCCGTGGCCGGTGAAGTTGGGCTCCTCATGAAGGGTAGTCTGCACACGGATGAACTGATGCACGCCGTTGCGGCTCCAGCGTCTGGTTTACGGACGGCGCGGCGGATGAGTCATGCGTTCGTGATGGACGTTCCGGCCTATAAACAGCCGCTCATCATTACCGATGCCGCCGTGAATATTTATCCGACTCTCGACGAAAAACGCGACATCGTTCAGAATGCGATCGATCTCGCATTTGTGCTCGGGTTCCGCGAACCAAAAGTTGCGCTGCTCTCGGCTGCCGAGACCGTCAGCCCGAAAATCATCTCGACGATTGACGCTGCGGCGCTCTGCAAGATGGCCGATCGCGGGCAGATTTCCGGCGGAATCCTCGACGGTCCCTTAGCCTTCGATGATGCGATCAGTGCGGAAATCGCGCGCGAGAAGGGCATCGTCTCAAGCGTCGCCGGTCAAGCGCTGATTTTCGTTGTGCCCGATCTCGAATCCGGAAACATGCTCGCCAAGCAGTTGTTGTTGCTTGCGGGTGCCGAAGCTGCGGGGATTGTTTTGGGAGCGCGAATTCCAATCATCCTCACGAGTCGCGCCGACACTCTTCGCACACGCGTTGCCTCGGCGGCGATCGCCGTCTTGGCCGCACATGGAGGCGGCGCCGTTTCCTCGTGACGGACCTCCTTTCCACGCTCGCGCCCATTGACGCCCCGCGTGCCGCCCTGAAACGCTTCTTTGGTTATGAGGATTTTCGGCCGCATCAAGAGGCGATCGTTCGCGATGTGCTCGCCGGCCACGACGTGCTGGCACTCTTGCCGACGGGTGCGGGGAAATCTTTGTGTTATCAACTTCCGGCGGCGATGAGCGAGGGGCTCACGCTCGTCATCTCACCGCTTGTCGCATTGATGAAAGATCAGGTTGACGGCCTCGTCGTTACCGGCATTCCAGCGACGTTTTTGAATTCAACCTTGAATGACCAGGCATATCAGCAACGTCTGCGCGGCTTGCGTACGGGAGTTTACCATCTTTGTTATCTCGCACCCGAGCGACTTGCGCTCGAGCGCGTTCGGTCGGAACTTGCATCCTGGAATCCCGTGCGTTTCGTCGTTGATGAGGCTCATTGCATCAGTGAGTGGGGGCATGATTTCCGTCCTGATTATCGGACGCTCGTTGCGTTGCGCGAACGTTTTCCCGAGGTTCCGATGGTCGCCGTCACGGCGACCGCGACTCAGCGCGTGCGCGAGGATATCGTTACTCAACTGGGCCTGCGTTCTCCGAGCACGCACGTCGCGAGCTTCGATCGGCCGAACTTGTTCTATCGCATCCTCCCGAAGGACCGAGCCGCGGCTCAAGTGTTGACTTTCGTTCTCGCGCGACCGGACGAAAGCGGAATCATCTACTGCGGGAGTCGCGATGCCACCGAGACATTAGCTGAAAAGTTACGCGCAGGAGGCGTTTCCGCGCAAGCATATCACGCCGGACTTGATGCGCGTGTGCGCTCGCAGCGTCAGGAATGCTTCTTACGAGACGACGTGCGGGTTATTTGCGCCACGGTCGCATTCGGAATGGGCGTCCATAAATCCAACGTGCGTTTCGTCGTCCATGCGGATCTGCCCAAGAGTTTGGAGGCGTATTACCAGGAAACCGGCCGCGCTGGGCGCGATGGTCTTCCGGGAACCTGTCTGCTGTTTTTCAGCCACGGCGACGTCGCAACGCAGCGCCGCCGAATCGATGAGCGTCCGCAAGGCGAGGAACGTGAAGCCGCACACCGTGCGCTCACCGCGCTCATCCGCTATGCGGAGTCGAGTGATTGCCGTCGACGCACCTTGCTCGCGTATTTCGGTGATTCGCTCGAGAAGAAATCCTGCGATGCCTGCGACTGCTGTTGTGAGCCGCACGAGACCTTCGACGGAACGCTTCCGGCGCAGATGTTTCTCTCATGCGTCTACCGCATCCGTCAGGCGAGCGGTTTCGCGGTCGGGCTGACGCATATCATCGACGTGCTGATGGGCGCGGATAATGAAAAGATTCGTCGTCATCGGCACGACGAACTCACGACCTACGGAATCGGTCGCGATCGTTCGCGCGCGGAATGGGGGATGATTGGACGCGAGCTCTTGCGTCTGGGGTTGATCGATTCCAGCGGTGCTCCGCGCAGCGTCATCGCATTGAATGAAGAGGGTCGCGCGATGCTAAGTGAGCGGCGCGCGGTCATCTTGCGTCGCTCCACGATCGCACCAAAGGCCGCCGTGGCGAAAGTCGCCGTAGCGAAAAGTGTACGATCCCAAGAGGTCGCGGCCGAAGATCAAATTCTCTTCGCTCGCCTCCGTGCCTTGCGCCGTCGCCTCGCCGACGAACACGACGTTCCCGCGTACATTGTGTTTTCAGATGCGACTCTACGCGCGATGGCGCGGGAACGACCGTCCTCACTTGCCGCGATGCGCCGTGTCTCTGGTGTGGGCGATCGAAAACTCGCCGAATATGGCGAAGTATTTCTGGCAGAGATTCTCACGGATTAGCGTTGTTTGCGGAGGAGTTCAGCCGCGTTTGCTGCGGACATTGGTTCGGCGAGAAGATAGCCTTGTGCGCGATCGACGCCGAGGCTTTGGAGAAAATGCGCTTGTGCTTCGGTCTCGATTCCTTCTGCGACGACCTTGTATCCAAGATTGTGCGAAAGCGTAACCACTGATTCGCAAATCGCCCGTGAGAATTGGTCGACCGGAAGTTCGGAGACAAAGAGTCGATCGAGCTTAACGATATGGACCGGCAAGCGTTTCAAGGAACTCAGCGAGCTATAGCCGGTTCCGAAGTCGTCGATGGCGATCGTGATGCCGAGCTCGGCGAGTTGTCGAATCGTTTGCTGAACGATTTCGTCATTGTCGAACGCCGTGCGCTCGGTTAGTTCCAGCGTTAACAGGTTCGCGGGGAAGCGCGTTCTCTTGAGGATTGCCATGAGGTCGGGAACGAAGCGTTCGTCGCGAAGCTGGGCCGCTGCGACGTTTACTCCCATCTCGACTGCAATGCCGCTCTCATGGAGCCAACGTGCACCTTGTCCGCAGGCTTCCGCAAGGACCCACCAGCCGATGACGCCGATCAATCCGGATTCTTCGGCGACGGGAATGAACTCGGTCGGCGTCGTCGGGCCTAAGTCTGAGTTCCAGCGGAGCAGCGCTTCGACGCCGATGGCACGTCGCGGTCCGCGAAAGTCGAAGATCGGTTGATATACCAGAGACAATTCTTGGTTGCTGAGCGCTCGGCGAAGATGATCCTCAAGGCGGCGACGCCGCTCAAGTGCGAAGCGAAGTTCAGGAGAATACCATTCCATCGTATGTCCGCCGCGGTGTTTGGCGGCGAACATCGCGGTGTCTGCGGCTTCGATCAATTCTTGTGCGGTCTTGGCGTGCTTTGGCCAGGCGGCAATGCCGATGCTGGATCGGACCGTGACCTCGATGCCTTCGGCCGAAACCGCGGATGTCATGGATTCGAGCAATCTCGCGCAGGCATCGGATGCTTCACTGAAGGTGGTTGGACTCTTGAGGATCACGAGAAATTCGTCACCGCCCAGGCGTCCGAGCATGGCTTTGGAACCGATTGTGCGTTCCATCCGTTCAGCGATCGCTTTAAGAACCTGGTCGCCGACAAGATGCCCGAGCGAATCATTCGTCACGGCGAAACGATCAAGATCGACGATCATGATCGCAAAGGGATGTTCGTCCTCGCCCGCGCGTGCGATCTCGCGTTCGACTTCTTCAATGAGGGCACGTCGATTCGGTAAGCCGGTTAATGAATCTCTAAACGCGAGTTCGTGGAGACGTTGCTCAAGGCGTTTGCGCTCCGTGATATCTTGAATGGTACCGCTCAGCGTGCGGGAGGCTTTTCCCGTTTCACTGAAGCCGACGCTTTCTTCGATCCAGCGTTCCGCTCCCGCAACGGTGACTACGCGGTAGTCAATGCGGTAGGAATGCCGCATTTCCAAGGCTTGGAGGCGGCAGCGTTTGAGAAATTCGACGTCGCCGGCTTGGACCATCGAGAAGTATTGGCTTTCGTGGATATTCGTTGATTCGTCGGGCAGTTCGAGGATGTGTGCGGCCTCCCGACTGATCGTCATATTGCCGGCAGAATCGCGAACCCAGCTCCCGAGTCGGGCGATTTCCAAAGCATGAGCGAGTTCTGATTCGCGTTGAGCTAGACGGTCGCGATATTCTGCGATTTCACTATTCAAAAGTGCAAGTCGTTCAAGAGGGTCGATTACCGGCGGCGATGCTGCGACGATGGATCTCCAGGGCTGATTTTCCAGGGTTGCTACTGGTGGAAGGTCCCCTCTTGGACTCGCAGAGATCTCGTCGGCGATGGAGAGCAGTGATTCACGTTCGGTTTGAGTAAACGAATGCTGCGCGCTGCGTCCGACGCCGAGCATTCCCAAGACGCTGCCATGTTGATCATGAATGGGGATGATACGACACGAATGAGTTTGCGGGGCGACATTCGCGATCGATTCTGGACAATTTCCCTGGATGGATTCGGGATCAACGAGATTCTCTGCGACGATAGCCTGCCAATTCGACAAAACGACGTTTTGGGAACGAGGCGGATCGCTCGCGAAGAAAAATTCGGATTCTCCGTCGACGTGTATGAGGAAAACGAGATCGGCGTGGCAACGCGCGAACACGGAGGCCGCAGTTGTCAAGCCAAGGGAGGGAAGGGCATGGGAACCCGACGCCTTCCGTAAATGAATCGTCATAGTGCTTTCTGATGTCGATTACTGATCGTACCCTCTAGTATCGGCAGGGTGCGTAAGCTTCGTAGAGCATTTTCGCAAAGATCGGAGAAATTGAGAGCCGGCGCTTCGTTCAAACGTCCAAACGAACGACGATGTGATATCGCTCACAGTCCGAAACGATGGGTCCATGGTCACCAAACAGTGAATGCTTTAGAGTTCCGTCAGGCTATGGGAAACGTGAGGATAGAACGATATGTATAAAGTATTGAAGAATATATCGCCTCCTGAATGTGGACTTTCCGAAAAAGATGCCCGCGAGAGCCTGGCACGGTATGGACCGAACGAGGTTGTTCCCAACCGACTTCCTTGGCGCCTATCCGTCTGCGTACTTCGCGAGCTTCGAGATCCGCTTGTGCCATTGGGAATCGCCGCCAGTGGAACGTACCTCGCCCTTGGCAATACATTCGATGCGGTTGTCGTCTTTGCGATGCTCCTGCCCTTGGTTGCATTGAATGAAATTCTGGCTAATCGCGTCGATTTTGCGAGCAGATCCTTGCGTAAGCTCCTCCAGACCACGGTTCGGGTTCGGCGAGCGAACTCGGTTCGCGTCATTCCGGCGACCGAGGTCGTACCGGGGGATATCGTTTTGCTTGAGGAAGGCGATGCGATCGTCGCCGACGGAGAACTCGTGGAAGGGACCCGCGTCAGGATCGACGACTCGGCGTTTACCGGCCTCTCCATTCCGGTTGTGATGTTTCCCACGGGAGATGAAAGCGGTCGCTTGCTCTTCGCCGGAACGAAGGTTCTTTCGGGAACCGGAGTGATGCGTGCAACGCGGACAGGGAAGCTGACCAAATTTTCAGGCTTGGGCCGCCGTCCCGCGGCGATAGTTGACGAATCGACGCCGCTTGAAGGCTTGATCAAACGATGGTCTTTCGGCGTAGCGCTCGCGGTATTGGTGCTCGCTTGCGGATTGACCGCGTTGACTCATTCCTTCGCTTACTCTTGGCCGACGGCTTTTCTTGTGGGTCTTTCCTTTGCAATGGCCGGTCTCGGTGGGCCGGCTACGAGGTTCTCGAAGCTGTACATCACGTTAGGCGCATGCAAACTCGCCGAACAAAAGGCTTTAGTGCGCAAACGCGCGAGTATGGAGACGTTGGGCGCGATCGGGGTCATCTGTATTGATAAGGGGGGAATGTTGACCCTTGGGAGGCTCGAAGTCGCCGGCAAGTTCACTGCGCAAACATGTAGCGAACGAGCGCTTCTCGAAACGGCCCTCAAGGCTTGTGCTCGATCGACGAACGATCCGGTCGAACGGGCGATTGCACAGCGAGCCTTTGCTTGCGGAATTAATCTTTCGAAATTCTATGAAACCTCGGAACTCGCGTACGAAGACGCGTTTGATCCCGCAACGCAATGCGCGACCCACGTCTGGGTTCGCAACGGAATCTGGTCGCTTGTCACCAAGGGAGCGCCGGTGACGATTCTCGAGAAGTGTGCTTTGGATCCTCGCACGCGAGCTTCGGTGATCGAGGTCAGTCAAGGTTTTGCCAAGGTCGGCATGCGTGTACTTGCCGTCGCCACGCGTGAGATCGATCGAGTTGCTTCGCGGAATGCCCTGAACGTGCGGGATTTGGAATTCGTTGGATTGCTAGCGTTCTCGGAAACGCTGCGCTCGGGTGTCGTAGATGACGTAAGAAACTGTCAAGAGGCGGGAATTCGTGTCATTACAATGAGCGGTGATAGTTCTCCCACGGCTGGGCGAGTCGCCCATGCGATCGGTCTCGCGGGCATCGGTGATCGGATCGTCAGCGGTACGGATTTGGAAGCGATGACGAAGCAGCAGATTGCCGAGGTGGTTGCGACGGCGAACGTTTTTGTACAGACGCAACCGCATCAGAAACTCCAGATAGTCTCTGCTCTTGCTGCAGCCGGCTCCGTTGTTGCAATGACGGGGCGTGAGGCTCAAGACGTGCTTGCGCTCGAAGAGGCGGACCTGGGAATCGCAATGGGAAAACGCAGCGCCGCAGTCGTACGTGCGGAAGCTGATGTTCTTGTGCTCGACGACAGGTATGGGACAATTGTTGATGCCGTTCGCGCTGCTCGACGCGTTCTCGGAAACGTTCGCCGAATGCTTTGTTTTCTCGCGGCGTTTCAATTGCCGATGCTTGCATTGGTACTCCTTCCGCCGCTTGTCGGAGCGCCACCGTGTCTGTTGCCTGTCCATTTGATCGTGCTCTTTTTGAACGCGAGGCTCATTGCATGGCTTGTTTTCGAGAAGGATCCCGAACCTGGGGACCTCATGCGACAGGCTCCGTGTTTACCACGCGCGTTATTGCTAATACGAAGCGACTGGCTTTGCGCAAGTTTGCTTGGCGCGACGCTCGCCGGCGGAATTTCCGTTCTTTACCTCTCGCTTTGCATGCAAGGCGTGAGTCTCGCAAGCGCGCGAAGCGTCACCCTCGTGGCTCTCCTGCTCGGTCAACTCGTGCTCGTGTTCTGTGTGCGAACGTCGTCGCAGCCTTTTTGGCGCTCGGAGACAGGATGGAATCCCCGGATCTTGCCTGTTCTCACCGGGATTCTGATTCTTCTCGGCCTTGCTGTTTGGATTCCGATTTTCAAGCACGCGGTTCACATCGCGGGATTGTCCGCGATGCAGTTCACTCTCGCGTTCGCGGTCGCATTGGCTACGACGCTTTGGCTCGAACCTTTCAAACGCGTCGGAATTCCCCGTCTGTCGCATCGACGGTCGCGGAGTCTGTCGAACTTTGGAACCGGATGACGTGCACCTTTCGCGAACCGTTTAAACGCGTTGGAACCCCCCGTCTGTCGGGTTGAGGGTCTCGAAGCGAAAGAGCGCTTGCTCCCATAGCGAAAGAAGCGGAGATGGGAGGTTTGCGAGAAGTTTTTGGCGCTCACCCGGTGTGATTCGTCTGGCCAGGACGCGATAGACGGCGCAGACGACGTCCCTGATTTCAAAATCATCCTCGTCGCTGCGGAAATTCCAGGCAATCGAATCGAGGTACGTGTCCAAATTCCGTACAGGAAAGTCGGCGTGCTTGGGCTGCCAGGCTTCGTAGTATATGCCGCGGATCATCGTCGGTAGCTGGGCGGCCAGCTGAGCGTTCTGCTCGGGCGATAGGCGGTCGCGCAAAGCCTGAAGGCTGCTACGGAGGGCACGCAAGGCCAAGAAGCGATCGGCCCAGCCGAGTTCGAGACAAATATCGTCGAGCCATGCATTCGCGTCGGTGATCGCGGGTTCAAAGAGCTCGGTGGTCATCGTCGTCATCGGGATCTCCTCTCGTGCGAGACATTTGAGGGCTTGACTTGACGGTACGGTAACCGTCACTATAATGCAGCGAGGGCTTCTTGTGAAGAGGTTGCCTGCATATTCGCTCTAAGAGGAACATCTCTATCTGCACAACGCATGTAGAGCACGTGGAATAAACGTTGCCGCCTTCCTCGAGGATGCAAGTGTATAGTGACCGCGATCACTTCGTCCCACCTCATATTATTTGGAAGTAAAATTTTTTTAATTCAACTTCCATGCCGCTCTAGCTTTGCGGGACGGAACTGACGGTTCGTTCGATTCCTAAAGCCGCCCGTATGTCATCGCGGCGATCTCGTCGTGCGAGAACAATCACCGCGTCGCCGCCGGTGAGAATCGTTTCGCTGTTTGGGACGATCACGTCGGTTCCCGAGCGTTCAAGAGCCACGATGACGCTGTCCCGCGGTAACGAGATGTCGCGGATTGCTCGTCCGGCGGCGGGGGATCCCGGCGTGACCTTCAGGCGGGCGAGTTCGATTTTGCCGTCTTGCAGGCGAGCAATAATCGATGCGGTTCCGGCGTTCACGTACTCGTCAATCGCTTCCAAAATCACCTCGGTCGAGGAGATGACCGCGATCGGATGTTCGTGATCGATCGAAGCGAAGATCGCCTTATTTCTCGGATTGTTGACGCGCGCAATGCAGCGAGCCGTGGAGAGTTTCTTGGCAATGAGACAAACGACGAGATTATCCTCATCATCGCCGGTGTCAGCGACGACCACGTCGGAACGTTCGATACCTGATTGAATGAGCACCGCCGGATCACAGCCGTCGCCAATCACCGCGATGTCGTTCTCGAGGATGCTCGACATCAATTTGGATTTACGAGCGTCTTTTTCAATGACCACGACCTCGTGGTTTTGGCCGAGCAGCGCGCTTGCGAGATAGGTGCCGACTTTCCCGCCGCCGACGATCAGGATGAACACGTCGTTTCTCTCCTATGCGCTGATCTCGACGGCGGTCGCCGTCGGACCAAATAACTGCGCGAACTCGCCAAGCGCTTCGGGGACCACGACGACGTTAAGTTCATCGCCCGGTTGAAGAAGATCGACAGAAGACGGAATACAGACCGTACGACAGCGCCGGATTGCCGCGATTCGAATGCGTCGTTCGCGCTCGTAATCGCCGACGCAAGTGCCCTCTCGGACCGTTCCGAGGGTGACGCTCAATGAAGAGATGCTCCCGTAGTCGAATGAGGGTACGGCGTCGATCGGGGTTTGTGCCAGGCGGTCGCGGATGATCTTCGCGCCAATCGTCGTCGGACAGACCGTATCGATGCCGAGTTCGCGATAGAGTTGGCCGCGCGGGGGATCGTAGATTCGGGCGACGATTCGCTTGATGGCGAACATCCGCTGGGCGATCAGAGCGGCCATGACGTTGCGATTATCGCCGTTGGTAACGGCGACGAAGCCGTCGGCTTCCTTGGCGCCGGCGCGAACGAGAACGTCGTAGTCGATCCCCGTTCCGACCTCGACATGGCCGTGGAAGCGATTCCCCAAGCGCTTGAAAGCACTCGGGTTTTCGTCGACGACCGAGACCTCATGGGATTCGGCGACGAGAAGCTTCGCGAGCGTCGAGCCGACACGCCCGCATCCGACAATGACGTATTTCATGGAACCACCGATATTTCTGAGTGGCGCCCGGGTCCCCCTGGGAGCGGAGATGGGAAAAATCTTCATGAGGTGTGCAGGAGCAGCGAGGGTCGAGGAGAACCGGCGGTGGTCCTGACCGCATTCATCGGGGCGTAGCTCAGCTTGGTAGAGCGCTGCGTTCGGGACGCAGAGGTCACAGGTTCAAATCCTGCCGCCCCGAGAGGTTCCCGTCGAGGACCGTTCGTGTTTTCAACTTTTAGTCCGGCGGCACGCCGGGTGCTTCGCGCAGCCGAACAAGAAAGCCGCAATCTCAACCATTATTACGTGGGAGTCGAGCATTTGCTCTTAGGTTTGCTCGACGAGCACGATCCAACCATCGACGCGACGCTTACGCGACGAGGTCTCGAACTCGGAGAACTTCGCGATCGAGTTCGCCGTGCGCTCGGCACTGGGGAGGATCGCCAATGGGAGGGAATTTTGTTGACGCCTCGCCTTCGCACGGTCATCGAGCTAGCCGAAGGGCGAGTCGGCGATTCCCGGCAACTCGAGCCTCTCGACCTGCTTTTGGCGATTGAAGCGGAGGGTGGGGGAACGGCCGCGATGCTCCTCGCGAAGCCTCCCTCGGAAAAGGAGTGAATGCTATGAGCCATCTTTCGCATTTTTTTGTGCACTTAGTTGACGTCGCCGGATATCCGGGTCTCTTTTTCGTTATGCTCCTGGGAAACATCGGCGTCCCGGTGGGGACAGAATTGATTACGCCGACCGCCGGAGCGTTGGTTGCGACCGGCCATCTCTCCAGCTTTTGGGGAGCGATCATCGTCGCGGTTCTCGGCGAAGTCGCGGGAGCGTCGATTCTCTACGCCGTCGGCTATTTCGGTGGCCGGCCCTTCGTTGATCGGTATGGAAAATACGTAAAACTCGATGAGAAGAAATACAATTGGTTACACGCCTTCTATCAGCGTCATGGGGCGAAGACGGTTTTCCTCTGCCGCTTCATTCCCGTTGTCCGAGGAGTCGCGTCCTTACCTGCGGGAGTTTCGCAGATGTCTCCCTGGGCTTTCCTTGGATATACGGCATTGGGCTCGTTGATCTTTTGCTGGGGTCTGGTTTACCTCGGCCACACACTCGGTATGCATCTCGCTGCGCTGGCGCCCTGGATTCATCGCCTCTCACTTTTCGTCGTTCTCGCGATTGTCCTCGTCCTGGTCTTGTTCCTAAGTCGCGCCATTATCAGGGGACGTTCGAAGAGCGCCGCGCCATAAAGCTGTGTTCCACCCTCACTTCGTATTTCGATTCATCGGCTTATTTATGAAGCGAGTGGCTGTCCTCCGGATTTTTACAAACTGATTTTCCATCGTGCATCTGGTGATTTGGCGAACACTTAACGTGTATCCGAGGGTGATTCAGAAATCGGCGTTTCTTAGATAAGGCTCCCAACGAACCGCCTGAATCTGATGTGATTCTTGTTATGGAAGTGGTAGAGCAAGTCGCAACGAGAACTTGTGCACTATAGGTGTCAATCATCCCGTTATTCGTTGCCGCCGCACTGGAAGAGCTCGGGCAGTTCCGCGTTGTTTGCCTCAAATTTTCGTACGGAGTGGAGGCGGCATCGACTGCGCAGGTGGATACGAGGGTAAGTGTACCGGATACAAAGAAGAGACGAAGGAGATTCACATTCACCTCGGTGGGAAAAAGAAGGGGTAATCTTGGCTGGAGATCCCTCCCTTTTTCTTCGATTCCTTGTGGATAGCGGAGTTCTCGAAGCGCGAAATTGTATTGATTTGAGCCTCAGAGCGGTGTTCCGATAGATGGGAATTCCCGTTACAATCTCCTCGGAGGTCGAATCAGAGATGGTCATGCTGAGCTTGGGAAACGGGGGGCGCGGCGGCGAAACCCCTAGCGTGACGATTTCAGGAACGCCGGCGCCGTCGGGGGACCTCGCCGGGACGCTCGAGCAAACCCTCGCGCAGTTGCCGGACGCGCCGGGCGTCTATCAGATGCTTGGAGAGGACGGGCGGATCCTGTACATCGGCAAGGCCGTCTCATTGCGAAACCGGGTGCGTTCGTATTTCCAAGAAAACGCCGCCCATGGACCACGGACGGAGCGGATGGTCGAACGCGTGCGCGACGTTCGGACGATCGTCGTCAGCAACGAGATTGAGGCGCTGATTCTCGAAGCAAATCTCATCAAGCGCCGACAACCTCCGTTTAACGTGCGCTTGCGCGACGATAAGCGCTACCCATATCTCAAGGTTAGCGCGGAGCCGTTTCCGCGCGTGCAGTTTACGCGGATGGTTCGCGACGACGGAGCGCGCTACTTCGGTCCCTATACCAACGCGCACGGCTTGCGTGAACTCATCAATCTCGTGCGCGTTGCGTTTCCCTTGCGTACCTGCCGCGAGCCCATCGATGGGAAGCGTGCGCGCCCGTGTCTCCAATATCACATCAAACGCTGTATGGCGCCGTGCGTCGGATATCAAACTGAGGAAGAATACGATCGCATCGTCGATGAGGTCGTGCTTTTCCTCGAAGGAAGGCAGGAACTCCTACTCGATCGACTACAGCGCGAGATGCACCTTGCTTCCGAACAAATGCAGTTCGAATCGGCTGCGCGCTTGCGCGATCGCATCATCCGTGTTCGTCGCGTGATTGAAGGACAGAAGGTCGTATGGCGCTCGCGAATCGACATGGATTTAATTGCCTCCGCGCGCGCGCAAGGACAGGCGTGCGTGCAAGTCTTTTTCGTTCGCGGTGGAAAGCTGATTGGTCAAGAGCATTTCATTCTGGACGGAACCGCCGAGCTTTCCGATGAGGAAATTGCGACCGAGTTTTTCGAGCAGTTCTATACCGCGCGTTCTGCGTCGTCGTCGGATCCGGCGGATGTACTTTTGGGAGTCGGTTCCCCGCTCGCGGTGCGCGAGGCGCGCGAGAATGAGGTTCCCGTCGCACGTAAGGCGCGAGCGCGCAATTCGGCGGCGGGTGCCATACCTAAGGAGATTCTCGTTCAAACCATGCCCGCCGATCGCTCTTTGCTCGAAGCCTGGTTGGGTACGATCAAACATCAGCGCGTCCGCATTCTACGGGCGCAACGGGGGCCTCGTGCGGAATATCTCGACCTCGTGCGGCAAAACGCCGAACAAAATCTCAAGGTTTTTCTCGCGCAACAGGAAGCGCAGGAGAGTGCTTCCGCACGCTCGTTGACGGAGCTGGCGGCGGCGCTCGATCTTCCTGAAGTGCCGCGCCGCATTGAGTGCTACGATATCTCGAACATTCAAGGGACCAATCCCGTCGCGTCGATGGTGGTTTTTCTGGAGGGGCGAGCGAAGAAGAGCGAGTATCGGCGTTTCGCGGTTCATTATGATCGAGGATCGAACGATTTTGCGATGATGCAAGAGGTCTTACGGCGGCGCTTGCGCTATTTACGACCCGACACCAATGCACCGGGTGAGGATGATCCACTTGCGATGGAGCCCGATCAGCGTTCTTTGGAGCGCCTGCTCCGCAAACGAGAGCGCTTTCATCATCGACCGGATCTGTTGCTCATCGACGGAGGAAAAGGTCAACTCAATGCGGTGGTCGAGGTTCTTGAAGAGCTTGATTTGTGGGGTATTCCTGTCGCGGGTTTGGCGAAGGAGCACGAGTGGGTTTTCGTTCCCGGGCAATCCGAGCCGATCGTCTTATCGCCGGGATCATCTGGTCTGCATCTGCTTATGCGTATTCGCGATGAGGCGCATCGTTTCGCCGTCGAATTTCACCGGAAACGACGTGGTCGTGCGATGACGCGTTCAGCACTCGATTCCGTCGAAGGAATCGGTCCCGTGCGCAAACGCCGCTTGCTCAAGGCATTCGGTTCGATCGCCGGCATACGGCGTGCGAGCGTCGATGAAATAGCGGCAGTCGCGGGCATGTCGCCGGCGCTCGCCGCATCCGTCAAGGTTTTATTGGAATGATCGACGTCGGACTCGGCGTCACAATCGTAAATGTGAGCGACCGCGAGCCGCGGGTGCTCACGTTGAAGGCGCACGGCTCGGACCTTGACGCCTTGCCGCATGGATCTTTCGAACCCCGCCGCGATCGTACGCTTGAGCGAGCGCTCCGCCGCTGGGTCTCCGAGAGTGCGCGCTTAGATCTAGGATATGTCGAGCAACTTTACACCTTTGGAGATCGCGCTCGTGATCCGCGTGAGTCCGAAGGCGGTCCGCGGGCGGTATCTATTGCATATCTCGCGCTCATGCACGATTCGGCGGTACCGGCCGACGGAACCACATGGCGGAATTGGTACGCCTATCTGCCCTGGGAGGATTGGCGCCGCAGTGTGCCTACCGACGTAGCGGCGATTCGCACGCGGTTGCGCGCTTGGGTGGAGCGCGAAGATGATGAAGCGATGCGTCGGCGGCGGAGCGAGCGTGCCTCGTGGTATTTTGGACGCGATGGAGATTCATGGAACCACGAGCTTGTGCTCGAACGCTACGAGTTACTTTATGAAGCGGAGCTCGTCGCCGAGGCGTACTGCGATCGTGGACTCCGCGTTCCCGAGGATAACGTCTTGGGTCGATCGATGGCGTTCGATCACCGTCGTATGCTCGCGACGGCGATCGGCCGTTTGCGCGGAAAAATCGCGTATCGTCCGGTGGTCTTTGAATTACTCCCGGCGAGTTTCACGCTTCTTGATTTACAGCGAACGGTCGAGGCGCTTGCCGGACGCCGTTTGCATACGGCGAATTTCCGGCGTCTCGTCGATCGGGAAGGTTTGGTCGAGCGGACGGGCGTTATTCGTCGCGCCACCGGAGGCCGCCCCGCCGAGGAATATCGTTTTCGCCGCGAGGTCGTCCTCGAGCGCCCCGCCCCCGGCGTACGAATGGCGCGCTGAGATCAAATTGTGGGAGTTTTCCCGGGAAATGCAAAACACTCGAGTGTTTTCATCGGCAATGTTCAAACTCTATCTCGTTCCTGGATCCGAAGGTACAAAATCGTCTCATCTTGCTTAATTGATAAGCCATCACTGCTCTCATAACCGACGAGTCCTCGAAGCCGTCTAATGCCAATTTTATGTATCCTCAAAAACATAAGTCCGACTTTGAGAAGTCAAAAAATGACGATTTCCCTCGAAAGAGCTTAGACTTTTGTCGCAGGAAATGATGCGTAGAGAACGGTCTTCGAGGACTCATTTTTCATGCGCAAGGTGGTACTCTTTATAAGAACGAAAGTGACCTTATCTACTCCGCCGAATGTAACTTCGGCGTCTTCACAAGGGGGAGAGTTTGTTCTCGCTTCGCTCCGTAAAACGTGTCCTTCGAATCTCGGTCGTTACTCTTTTTTGCGCAACAACCGTGGTCGTCGTTTCTTCGGGTTGCAGTAGCAACGGCAATTCAACACCGTTCGACGCTTCTTCGGCAACTATCAAGATACCAAAGGTAATATCCGGCACCATTCCATCGACAATCGCCGTATCGTCTCAAGGGAGCGCGTTCTCAGCCAATAGAAATGTATTCGCTCAGGCTCAGGGCTTGAAGATAGGCGCTTCCAGCATCGACGCGTTCATTGCCCCGTCCGTTACGGGCCAAGATCGGCAGCTTGCTCGCAAACTAATGGCAATGATGCCCCCTGGACTCCGTGGGGATTTCGTTTATGTCGGCCTCGGAAATCGCCTCGTAAGCAATAATCCGGCGTTGTTGAAGAACGTTTCCTTGACTTATCAGATGGGTTCGCAACGATCATCCCCGTCCTCTGAGAATAATCTTGGTTATGCAGGGCCATGCGCGCCGCCAAACCCGCCATCGCAGCCCCTCGGACTGTATGTTCGTCAAGTTTCAAATTGTGGCTTCACGGCTGGGTGGGGTTTCGTTAACGTGCCTTGCGGGACAAGTTCATTTTTCCGGGGTGATGCGGGTCATCTCTACTTCGAAATTACAGGAAATTTGGGGAGCGAAGTTGAGGGCGGCGTCGAGTATTACAATGATAATTCAGTTGCGCCGTACGTTCGTTCGACTATTGCTGGCGGGAATGGGTATCTTACAATGACAAACCAGGTCGCGCGATACGCCTGTGGTCAGAATCTTGACATTATGCATGGTATTACGTATGATGGGTTAATGGTGGCGACGGAGGTTGGTCAATTGCCGAGCAACTTTGATCCAGCGACGAGTTGGATCAACTTCGGGTTATTTTCTCCATCGAATGCGGCTTGGCTTTTCGCTGATGCGCCCCGTGACATGCAAACTCCCGGATTCGACAGCGCAGGAGTGTCAACGCCTTGTACAGCTTGTTCGACAAGCGAAGTCACGGCAATTGCACAAAATGGTCTCCCTCCGGGCGTGGGATATTCGCCAGATGGCTCATATTTCGGCGTAAGCAGTTCGCAGGCCAATGAAATTCACTGGATGCAGACTGCATTTGGAGAGTTCAATAGCACTTGCGTTTTAGCGACAGCTTTTACAGATGGATGCGGGTTCATATCAGCCGATTCAAGCCTTTACTATGCTGGGGCGCAGTACTATCCAGATAATATCCTGGCGGAAAGCAACATGAATCCTCTTGGGTTTGGACCGTATGAAACATACGAAGGGATTTCCGCATCTCAGTCGGATGCTGCGGGAATTCGTAGAGCCGGGGGTGCTTTCGATGAACCGCAACCACCTAAGAGTGCATCCAATCCGGCTCCACATCCTAGCGTTACCCCTGTTTACTGCCTTTACAGTTCTTACTGCTCGCAGTAAGAACTGGCGAGCGTAGTGCACATGATTTCGTATGTTTTCCACTCCATAGTCGAATAGGAGAGGTTCATAGTGGAATTGAACCATCGAATGCGAGTACTTGCGGTTGTTTGCGCGGCGTTTCCATTTCTGTTGGCTGCATGCCGTGGCGGGTCGTCGCATGTTCATGGTTCAGGAACAGCCGCAACTATCGGATCCGTTGGTTCGGGGTATCGTTCGATTAAGGAGAGATCAGTCGGTAGTGCTAGATCTTGTGTCGTCAATGGAGAGGTCGGCCCACCAAGCTATTCGGTATATGATATCGGGAAGCCCGGCGTTCCGAGACCGAAAACGAACGATCTCCATGATCTTCATGAAATCCTGAAATATGTCCACCCGACCACGCTGCGATTCGCATATCTCTCAGGAGAATTCGTCGTGTTTGACGCCTACCCGGACGGCCTCTGTTCGGGCGGCGTGCCATTCGATGTGCTCAATGGTGCTTGTAGCGACGTCTATGCGATTACCGATAGACCTTTCTCTACAGTTAGTGCAGGGGAGTGTTTTAGTGCTCCTAGGCCATGGGTCCCTCATGACCGTGGACCAGGGAAAATTCCATGGTCTACCAAAAACTCTCACTAGGAGGATATCGTGTCGGTGGCTTGGTCGAGTTCATATTTGGAACGGGGGGTTCCGCAGGACGAGATTGTTTTGCACGAAGTACGCATTGACGAGCGTTCCGTGACGTGCAGGTTTTCCGTCGTTTCCGGACCCGACGGGCCGAACCCCTACCACCTCACCGGGATCTCCACCCACCGTGTCGTTACACAATGCGGTATGGCTTTCGTCCATCATACCGCAGCCCTTGCGCATGAA
This sequence comes from Vulcanimicrobiaceae bacterium, assembly GCA_035937855.1. Lineage (GTDB taxonomy): Bacteria > Vulcanimicrobiota > Vulcanimicrobiia > Vulcanimicrobiales > Vulcanimicrobiaceae > DASZHL01. Next base: position 12,492 of record DASZHL010000072.1, on the reverse strand, counting down.
GCGATCGGTGACATATTCGAACTTCAGTATGCGGTTGAATACCGAAAGATGATTACCGAGCCGGCGAACCGCACGTTGACATTGTGTTTCGAAGGGCGGCGCCGGATGCGGAACGCCTATCGTTGGTCGTTCACATATGACGTTGAACGTGGTGCGTTCCGCGGAGCGCTCCACTTGGTTTCTGCGGCTTCCACTGGTCCCTCTGAACGTGAATGAACGGGCGCCCAAAGACATTCGGTGAAGTGTTTACCGGTCGTATGGTCACTCGCCGCATTTCGTGGTCTTTGGCGAGTTCGCTGCAGTAGGGATGGACGAGCAACTCAATCAACTCCGTAGGCGTGTACAGAACGAGAACCCCTGTGCGATCAGGCGTTTGAAATGCGCCCACGAGCGTACCTTTGAGACATTCCGGGCCTTCCTTTGCGAAATTGTACCCGCGTGTTGCGGGGCGCTTGAATCTGTCCTCAAGGCGGAGAATCTCCGTGTCGGCGTCAATGGTCGGCGAACGGGGATAGAGCGCCGATTGAATATCTTGCTTGGAAAGCTCGATTCCGATCATCCCGCGGATCGGGTGGTTTTGCTCAGGATATATCGATTGAGGATATGCACAAAAAAAATCGACGAGCCGTTCTTGACCCGTCCGTTCTTTTTCTTTCGTGAGATATTCCTTCGCTCGGACAATCGCCACGTCAAGATCCGAATCTTGGGAAAAGAGAACGACGGAATCAGTACGATCTTCTCGAACTGCATCAGCCAAATCCAAGGCGATCCGTACGTCGACGCGTTTCTCATGGCTGGCATAAACGCTGCCATGTCTATAGTGTAAATCGTAGCTAATGGAGTTGATCCCATCCGCCTGGAAACGCTGGAAGAGCCTCTGCCAATGTTGTCTTCCGATTGGATCCTTATCGGCCCTGGGAACACCCGTATAAACTCGAATTTCCGAATATTTCATCGGTGTATCGATGCGCCGGTGTATACGCTCAAGCGCGACGTCCACGAGTTTTCGAGGATCATAGTTCCACCAGCGGTCGGGAAGCGAATACAAATTGCTTGTCGTGCGTAGGAAATTTTGTCCGTCTATGAATGCGATCGCTCGTCGCTCGCGGACATTCGACTTGACGACGAGTTCGTTCACTCTCGTCAATTGCACGTCCGCTGGGGGTGAGACGAGATCGTTCTGTGAGGCGGCGACCGCAACGAGGAGTCGTTGATTGTGCGAGCAATTCGGCATGCATGACCGCTTTCCATTAACGAACATGGGTATTGAAGTGGCCCGAAAAGGCGAGAACGCGTTCCTACTTCAATGTTGGGTGGTTGCCGATAGCGGTACTTCAACCAAGGAGGCGAATCCTTTGGATGCCGCTTAGATGTGGATAATCTAAACAAAGCGGTCGAGCAATGCGCAGTCCCCGCGCGCGTGAAGCCGCAATACCGGCCATAAGGCCAAGTGGTCACGGCTCGATTCAATCACGGACTTGTTCTCCCGAATAGCGCTTGCGTTTCGCAGTCATATGGACTAAAATGCCGTTCAGATTGCTCGCGGGCGGACCGCAGCACCATACCTGAGGAGGTTGAAAGATGGGAAATCCCGTTGTTCATTTCGAGATTTTTGGGAAAGATGCACCGGCTCTGCGCACGTTTTATCGCGATGTGTTCCAATGGCATATCGGCGAGGCCATGCTGGGAGCGGATGCGACTGACTACACCCTTGTGCAGCCCGACGGTGAAACCGGAATCCGCGGCGGTATCGGTTCCTGTCCCGAGCCGTCTTACGAGGGACACGTCACGTTTTACGTCCAAGTTCCCGACATCAATCGCGCACTTACCGAGATTGAAAAGCGCGGCGGCTCGAAGATGATGGGACCCGAGCAAGTTCCCGGAGGGCCGATAATCGCCCTGTTCCGGGATCCAGAAGGGCATCTGGTCGGATTGTCGCAATGCGTGACGGCATGAGAATCATCGTAATTGTCGCTCGACTGCTTCTCGGGCTAGCCTTCACGGTCTTCGGGCTGAACGGCTACCTGCAGTTCATTCCTCAACCGACGATCATCCCCGGAGACGCGGGCCTGTTCTTCGGGGTGCTCTTCAGGACGCACTACCTCTATTTCACGACCGGCGTCCAACTCATCGCCGGGTTGCTTCTCCTTGCGGATCTGTACGTTCCTTTCGCACTCGTGCTTCTCGCGGCCATGATCTCGAATATCTTGGTGTTTCATATCACGATGATGCCCGAGGGGCTCATACCGTTTCCGATCGTCGTGACCGTTCTGTGGTTCATCGTCGCGTGGTCGCTGCGAGCGCATTTCGCGCCTCTCTTTGTGCGAAAGGCGAAGTGATCGTGTAGAAAATCACGCCGTTCCTCCGGTTTAATGGTCAAGCTGAGGAGTTGCGGATCGTGCGCGACCGGCGAGGTTGCGTTTCGCGTGAGGTTGTTGTATTGTACAGGCAACTTGGAGGTCGCATATGCTTACAGCCACCGATCGGATTGAGAAGAAGACGCTCTTGCATGCGCCGTTGGCACGCGTGTGGCGCGCGATCAGTGACGCCAAGGAGTTCGGCAGCTGGTTCGGAGTTGATTTTGAGGGCGACTTCGTCGCAGGTTCCCGGATGATCGGAAGGATCGTTCCGACGACCGTCGACGCTGAGGTCGCGAAGTCTCAGGAGCCTTACTCCGGTGTGGCCTTCAGCGTCCACATCGACCGGGTCGAGCCCCTCCGGTTGTTCTCGTTCCGTTGGCATCCGTTCGCCGTTGATTCCGATAGCGACTATTCGAACGAGCCGATGACCCTCGTCGCATTCGAGTTGGAAGAAATCCCCGGCGGCGCGATGTTAACGATCACCGAATCGGGCTTCGATCAGCTACCGCCCACGCGCCGCGTGAAGGCGTTTACCGCGAATGAACAGGGTTGGTCCGCTCAGACACGACTTATCGAGAAATACCTCACCCTCGCGGCAATGTGAACGAGGAATTGCTCACTGAGAGCGGTGATTGCTTTTCTCCTGCAGCTTCTTAACGCGTTTCATGGCGGCGTCGCCTTCGGCAAAAGCTTGGGAAATTAACCGAACTTCGTTGAGTGTTTCTTGAATGCGCTCGGGCGTGGTTCGAGGAACGGCTTGTAGGCGTTGCTCCAGCGTGGGGACGTTGACGAGGCCAAGACGGATGACGCCGGCAAGGAACGCTTTGTCTTGCTCTCGTCCGATCACTGCCTTGGAAACGGTAAGATCGTGGATTTCTGGGAAGATGGCATGGACTTTTCGTCGTTCGTCGTTAATGGTGACTTCGCCGAGGCATTGCGTACTTGCGCGCTCGCGCCAATCAGGTGGAAATCGTGCGAGTTCGGGGCGGACAGTGTCAACGTAGATTCCGTGTTCGTTGAAGAAGTCCGAATCCATTCCAAGTTCGGTGTGCAATGGTATGAACATGGTCTCGCGGAAATTGGTCGGGAAAAGGTCGACATCGATGGACTTTTTCACGGCGTCGATTGGTGCATCGGGAAACATTCCGAGAAGCGCTTGTGATCCAATGACGACGAACTCGGTTGAACGAATGAACTCTGCGGCTGCCAGAACGCAAAGGACGACTTCCTCTCTACGCAACGTGCCACCGTTGATCGGGTGGAACTTGGTCGCGATGGAAGATTTTGTCACGTTCTTCCTTTGTGACGAAAGCGCGCCAGGGCATGACCGAACGCATGTAACGCCCGTGTTGGGTTTCATCGACAAGCAAGGCCGCGACGGACTTCGCACCTTCGGCAATGACTCGTCGCCACTCGTCGTAATAGGGTTGTTCCCCCACGAGGCGACATTGACGGTCGATGGCCTCGCTAAAGTCCGTGAGCGTTTGTTCGTTCACGCGCGGGGCGGCAATGCGACCCATGGCTAGGGCGTAGTTATCAATTTCATTGTAGGGTAGCTCAGTGTCCACAGTGGCTCTCCTGGATTGATTGGACGGTTCGATCGTAGCACGACGGTGGCCGGAGCGGCAAGAGTACCTTCTTCTACGACGGTAGTTTGTGCCGGTCTTATTGCTCTCGTTGCCTGCCAGCAATATCGCTTCCTCTGCCTAGGTGCATCCAGCGCATGAGGTTTAGGAACCATTGACGGCGGTACGTCTTATCGGCAAATCGGCTCGCGGGCGCAGGCTGCTCTGCCTCCGGCAGATCAGGCATGAATCAAAAGTGCGTTGATCTTCGCATGGCAGCCTGCTTCCTTGCTCGCTCTGTAGTCCGAGTCTAGCTAAGTGATGCGCCGGTGCGCTTTACCGAGCCATAACATTATCCTAGCAGGAGGTCGCTTCGACAAAAGTAATACTCAATTTGAGTGTTCTCATGCCGAGAATATGGTAAGGAGGGACTACCGATGTCCTCTACTGTTGATCGCTCCGAGATTCTGCCCTTGACGCCGGAGATCGAGCGGGCAACCGCCGAACGCTATGCTCGGGTCGCCCACGTCATCCCCGCGGTAGAATGGACGCTGGCCGCGCCGTACATCGTCGAGATCGATCGCCTCAAGTGCGAGCGGAACGCCGTCATCCTGGCCCATCACTACCAATCGCCCGCAATCTATCACGGAATCGCCGACTATGTCGGAGACTCGCTTGGTTTGGCGCTCGAGGCTGCTAAGACCGATGCCGACGTGATCGTGATGTGCGGCGTCCACTTCATGGCCGAAACCGCCAAGCTGGTGAACCCCGAGAAGATCGTGCTCTCGCCCGATTTGGAGGCAGGGTGTTCGCTCGCGGAATCGATCACCGGGCGCGATGTGCGACTCCTTCGTGAGCGCTATCCGAATACTCCGGTCGTCAGCTACGTTAACACCTCCGCTGAAGTCAAAGCCGAATCGGACATCTGCTGCACCTCGGCAAATGCCGTGCGCGTCGTCGAGTCCCTTGGGGTTTCGCGCGTTCTTTTCCTGCCCGACAAATACCTCGCCGACTATGTTGCTTCGCAGACGAAGGTTGAGATCATCGCCTGGCACGGCGCATGCGAGGTTCACGAACGATTTACGCCAGATCAAATTCGCGAATTTCGCGAGGAGAACCCGGGGAGCGTTGTGCTCGCTCATCCGGAATGCCCGCCGGATGTTCTCGCTGAAGCTGATTACGTCGGATCGACCTCCGGTATGATCACGTGGATCGGCAAGCAGCGTCCCTCGCGCGTGATCTTGGTGACCGAATGTTCGATGAGCGCCAACATCGCCGGAGCCCATCCCAACGTCGAGTTTCTTCGTCCATGCATTCTCTGTCCGCACATGCAGCGGATCACCTTACCAAAGGTGCGCACGGCACTTGAACGTCTCGCGCCCGAAGTCGTCGTACCAGCGGAAATCGCCGTGCGCGCACGTCGCTCCGTTGAGCGCATGCTCGATCTCGAAAAGGTTCCCACATGAGCGCGCGAGCATCCGGCGATATTCCGATCGTCGTTGGTGCCGGGCTCGCCGGTGCGACGGCGGCGCTGGAGATCGCTCGGCATCGGCCGGTGATTTTATTAAGCGCCGAACCGCTCGGGGAAGGAACCGCGACGGGATGGGCGCAGGGTGGGATTGCCGCCGCCGTCGGAGGAGATGACGCCGCCGCCTTTCATGCCGCGGATACGCTCGCCGTGGCTGGTGGAATCGCCGATGCGCGTGCGGTCGCCTCGATCATTGGAGCGGCCGCGAACGCTGTCGCATATCTCGAATCCCTCGGCGTCTGTTTCGATCGCGATGCGGCCGGTGTACGTATGCTCGGCCGGGAAGCCGCGCATGGACATTCGCGGATCTTGCATGCCGGAGGAGATGCGACCGGATCCTCGATCCAGCGCGCGCTCGTCGCTCGAATCCGGCGCGAGGAGCGCATTCGCGTGATCGAGCGAGCCACGGCGGAACATGTGGTGCGGCAAGATGATCGCGTGGTCGGCCTGCTCGCGCGCATTGACGGCGAGCTGGTTGCCTTTCGCGGTCCGGTCGTGCTCGCTACGGGCGGGATCGGTGCACTGTATCGTTCCACCACGAATCCGCCACATGCGTGCGGCGACGGCATTGCGCTTGCGGGACGCGCTGGGGCGACGCTCGTCGATCTGGAGTTCGTGCAATTTCACCCGACGGCGCTTGAGATCGGCCGCGATCCGATGCCGCTGGTGACCGAAGCCTTGCGGGGAGCGGGCGCGTCGGTCGTTGATGAAAACGGCATGCGCTTTCTTCTCGATTTCGACGCGCGCGCGGAGTTGGCTCCGCGCGATGTCGTCGCACGCGCGGTCGCCTTGCACCGTTCGCGCGGACATCGCACATTTCTCGACGCGCGTTCGCTGGGAACGTCGCTCTCCGAGCGCTTCCCCACGGTGTTCGCCTCTTGCCGGAGTGCGGGCATCGATCCGTGCGTCACGCCCATTCCGATCGCTCCCGCCGCGCATTTTCACATGGGCGGAATCGCAGTTGATTTGCGCGGTCGTTCGAGTCTTTCCGGTTTGTGGGCCTGCGGCGAGGTTTCCTCGACGGGTTTACACGGAGCCAATCGCCTTGCCAGTAATTCTTTGCTTGAAGCGACCGTGCTTGGCTTGGCAGTAGGCCGCGACATAGTCGCTTCGCTCGCCCTTCCTGTGCAGAGCTCACGCGCTTTCGCCGGCGCGCTTCGGCGCTGCGGCGGAGGAGCCCCGTTCGATTCCGCCGCATTCGCAGAACTCCGTGCGCTGATGGAGGAACGCGTCGGTTTGGTACGCGATCTCTCCGGCTTGTCGGAGGCTCATACGCGGATCTCCCGGCTCGTCGCGTGCTGTGCGTCGGATCAGCTGCGGCGCCGTTTGTTGGTTGCCGAAGGAATCGTGCAAGCCGCGTCCCAGCGTTTGGAGTCACGAGGAGCGCATGCATTGCGTGACTATCCCGCGGCGGATCCGCACTTGGCTCATCGGAATTTCCTGCGCATCGATTCACAAAAGGTACGCGCGTCATGAACAAAGCAATCGCCCGCGAAAGAAGAGTCGCGCCCCTACCGTCGTTACTAATCGAGCCGATTCTTCGAGCGGCTTTACTTGAGGATCTTGGTCGCGCCGGCGATCTGACGACCGATGCGATCGTCGGAGTTGAAGATCGCGCGAAGGGGCGGATCGTCGCTCGACAGGCTGGACGAATTGCCGGGCTCGACGCCGCAACGTCGGCGTTCACGCTCCTCGATGCGAACGTCGTCGTTGAGGTGTGCAACGGCGATGGTTCCGATGTTGAAGCGGGAGCGACCCTTGCGATCGTTTCCGGAAGCGCCCGCGCATTGCTGACGGGCGAGCGAACGATGCTCAATTTGCTCGGACACCTTTGCGGGGTTGCGACCGCGACGCGTGAATTGGTTACCAAAGTCGCGGGAACTCGAGCGCGCATCGCATGCACGCGGAAAACGACGCCGGGACTTCGCTCGCTGGAAAAGTACGCGGTGCGCGTCGGCGGCGGATCTAGTCATCGCTACGGTCTCGACGATGCCGCTTTGATTAAGGACAATCATGTGATTGCCGCTGGGGGACTGAGTCGAGCGATCGAACTCGTGCGAAATTCCGTCGGACATTTGGTGAAGATCGAAGTCGAAGTTGACACGCTGGAGCAATTGCAGGAAGTCCTCGCGATGGGCGTCGACGTGATCCTGCTCGACAATATGTCGCTCGACATGTTGCGGGAAGCCGTGGCTATCACCGCCGGTCGAGCCGTGCTTGAAGCCTCCGGCTCGATTTCCGCAAAGAACGTTGCCGAGACGGCTCGTACAGGTGTTGATCTGATCTCAAGCGGTTGGATTACGCATAGCGCCCCGAGCCTCGATATCGGTCTGGACTTCGATTAGAACAGAACCTGAGATGGACGAGCCGAGGTGGTCCGATCACCAGGCTAGATGATGCGCGGGCCAATCGACATTCGCGTCTGAGGTACGGCAAGGTCGATAAGCCGATCGCTATGCAGAATCTCAAGGATTGCTCGTCGCTTCGTATCCGGGATGCAGCGCGAGAAGCTCGCACGACGCGGGTTTGTTAGGCGCGCGTAAGCGCGGTATGACAAACCCCTATTCTGTGTGGCTGGTATAGACCGTTATGCCATTGCCGTCAGGATCGGCCAACTGGAGGTGGGGGCGTTTTCACGATCGAAACCCGGGGGGCGTTTTGATGATCGCTCACCTAGGGGGGAGACATGTAATATAGTGGCAGACACGGAGAATGGCGATGTCGGACGCTACCGTCAGGGGTGCTGCTGCCGGGGCGGCTGTTGCGGGGTTAATCTTGATGCCCAGGTTTAGCGCCATGATCACGGCTAGGGTAAGAATGCTACGGACGAAGAATGATGGTCTCATATTCTTCTCTCGATCTCCTCGCTTGTTCCGAGGGGCGTTGAAGTGCTGGAGGTTGCGCCGACTTTCGGGGAAATGCGCGGAGCGGCGTAGTCCGTTGCACGCATTATCTCATGAGGCCGGACGGCAGGTATCTCCTTTTAGGATGGATTTCATTCCTCTCGCCCTAAAATAAGAGGACCCGCTCCTATCGTGGAAAAGGGCGATTGGGCGACCGCAACGTATCGTCCGTTTCCACTAAACGAGGCTGTCAACTGGTTGCATAATTCGTGAAAAAGACGGAATTGTCTAAAGCGTATGCTATCATGATTAGATTATTCCGAGAGCCGCTAATTCTGGACCTGCCCCAGTTCGACGGACAAGTGGTTTAGGCAGCCCGTTGTCGCGGAAAGCAAAACTCAAAGCTTGGAAACGAGTCTCAATGCGGCTTCGGGATCGGCTTCGATTGAGCGTAAGAGGAAGGCCATCGCGGCATCCGGCTTTCGCCCTCCGCGCTCATAAACTTCCATCGTTCGAGCCTTAACGCCGAAGAGTGCCTCGAATTTTTTCGTTGAACGTGCGACTTTTCGACGAATTTCCTGGATGTACTCGCTGGTGAGAGCATGGACGCGCGGTTCGTATTCCTCAACTTCGCACTCGTTCGGTTCTCCTGCGGCATACGCGGCGGCTTCGCGGAAGCCTTCGACCATTTTCTCGCCGAAGTCCATCTCTTCTAGGGTTTTCACGCTTTTCGGGGTTACTTTCATGACAGCTCCTTTATCTTTCTGATGAATGCGCGAATCTCGATCCTCTGCGCTTCCGTGAGGTCTTTTTGTTCGCTTTTGGGGTATGCGAAGAGGAAAAAGATGCGGTCACCGACGGCTACGTAGTAGATCACTCGCCCGCCGTCGCGCTTGCCTTTGTTGTCCAAGCCGACCCGTGCTTTTTGCGCTCCTTCCATTCCCCGCATGATCGGCCATTGGTCGTGGCCTTCCGTAATCGCGTGGGAAACCGCCTTGATGTCCCTGGCTTGCAACCCCATTGCCTCGCAGGTCAGGCGGTAGGTCTTCGTCCTAATGATCCTCACCCTCAATTTATACTCTTTTCGAGTACTTTTCAATAGGGCTTTACGCGATTCGCGTACATTTTCGGCGAAAATAGCCGGAGGTGATTCGGAGTCGGCTGATTGATCCTCAAACGGCGAGGTAATCGCCGCTGAACATCTCGGGCCTGGCGTGGAGGTGGCGAGACCAGCTCTTCCAGCCCGGCTTTGCGCGCCGCCAGGCGCACCCGGTCCCACGCATTCCAGGTGGTCATCTGAAAGACCCGATTCTCCACGGCGTCCAGCAGCGCGAAGACCTGACGCTCGTGGAGGCTCTGTTCGGCGAGCGGTTCGTCGGGCTTGGCGGGATGCAGGCTCGGAAGGCGGCGACGTCCGGACGGTAGGCGCGGATGGTGTTCGGGCTTTTGCCGTGGAGCCTGAGTTCGAGGAGTTCCTCCTCGGTGGCGTCGGGTGGGATCGAGAGCGGCTGGACGGAATTCGCCGACGGCGGGCTCATGGTGGTCACGGCGTCCATCGCGATCGCGGGCTGGGAGACCGGGTGCTGGTCGTCGGGCATGGGGGACCCGATATAACGATAATTATCTTGGGTAAAAATACGGCTTGAGGCGCATCCACTAGCCGTTCAAAGAGTGCATCGTTCCGAATGCGGACGTTGCAAGGAGTGGGGGTGTGGCTTGTGCTATAGCAGGTGAAGATCATGGCGCGCCGCTTCTTGCGGGGTCGCACATGGGTCTTCAGGAGGTTGTGTTTTGGGACAAATAGTCATTAAGGTGCTTATCAACGCGGTCGCGCTCATTGCGGTCGCATATCTTATACCGGGCGTGCACGTCGCGGGAATTGGTGCGGCATTGATCGCCGCCGTCGTGCTCGGCGTCGTCAATGCGATTCTTCGACCGCTGCTGGTTCTGTTGAGTCTGCCGCTTGAGATCTTGACGCTCGGCTTGTTCACGTTTGTGATCAACGCCTTTCTTTTCTGGTTCGTCGGAAGGTTCGTGCCCGGATTCACGGTGGATGGTTTCGGGGCTGCTCTCGTCGGATCGATTCTGGTCTCGATCGTCTCGTTCGTTCTCTCATTGGTTGTGCGGGCAGCCGAAGGCCAATGAGCGCTCCGCGCATTCTGGTCGTCAATGATGACGGGTATCAAAGCCCAGGGATCGTGACGGTGGCGCGGGCCTTGTCACGGCTTGGTGAGGTGACGGTGGTCGCTCCGAATGATGATCGTACGGGCGCCGCTCATTCTATTTCAGCGTACGATCCGGTCCGCATCGTTGAGGTCCCAAACGATGGGGTCCGCATGTATGCGTGCTCTGGGACTCCGGCCGATTGCGCCGTGATCGGTATTCTCGATCTGGTCGGCGCTCGACCCGACTTGCTCGTAAGTGGAATCAATCGCGGACCCAATCTCGGCGACGACGTGAATTATTCAGGTACGGTTGCGGCTGCCGTCGAAGGAACGTGGATCGGCATTCCGTCGATCGCGGTCTCGCTGGCGGCGAGTTGGCCAATGCATGCGACGGTTCATTATTGGGAGACTGCGGTAGACGCCGCCATTGATACCGCGCGCGAAGTGCTTCGTGACGGGCTTCCTTCGGGGACCTTGCTCAACGTCAACGTTCCCAATGTTGCCTCCGAGGAACTGCACGGCGTGCGCTGGACGCGCTTGGGTCGGAAGATCTATCGCGATCGGCTGGACTCTCGCTCCGACCCCCGTGGAGGACGGTATTATTGGTTCCGTTGGGAAGCTTTCGACACCGAGGAACTTGAGCCCGGTACGGATTTCGCCGCGATTCGCGAGACGGCGGTGAGCATAACGCCGCTTTCCATTCAGCGGACCGATGCGGGAATGCTCAGCTGCCGGCAGCCGCTCGCGACTTCACCGTAAGCGGGCATCGGCTAGGTCGAGATCGTATTGGAGGCGGGTGAAAATTTCGTTGGGAATCTCACCTGCGTTGCGTAGGCGTAAGATTTCAGCGCGCTCGGCCGCCAGCGCTTCGTTCTGAAACCGATGATCGATGCCGGCTTCGGATGTTTCCTCATGATTTCGAGTGACGTGGCCGAGGAGATGAGAGACGCGATACTCGTATTCCGCGATAATGCGTCCTTGGACTTCCCATTCTTCGACTGAGCCGAAGTGTTTTTCGAGTTTATGAAGTCTCTTGAGTCCCGCGCGTAACGCGGCCACGCGAGCGTCGATCTCTTCTTGCTTGCGGTCCCCGCCGTCGATTCCAAGAAAACGAATCAGCGGAATCAAGGAGAGTCCTTGGATGACCAGCGTCGTGAAGATTACGCAGAACGTTACGAACAGGATTTCGCTGCGCCCGGGAAAGGCCGCCCCGCCGGGAATGCTCACCGGGAGCGCCAGAGCCGCCGCGAGCGAGACGATTCCGCGCATGCCGCTCCAGGCGATAATGGCGACATAGCGCCAGGGAGGAGACGGATCCCGTTGACGGAGGCGGATGCTGAACCGGCGGGGAGCATAGGTGGACGGAAAAACCCACGCGATGCGCACAGCGATGGCGAGCACGCTGATGACGGCACCGATCCACCACATGTGCGCCACGAATGCCGGATCCTGCACGATCGTGCGAATTTGTAAGCCTATTAATAAGAAAACGAGGCCGTTGAGCAGGAAGATCAGTAATTGCCACACGGCTGTGGCCGTCAAGCGTGAATCCGCGTCAATCTCGTGTGATGCGGTGCGGCTGATAAAAATTCCGGCGACGACGGTCGCGAGCACGCCGGAGACGCCGAGCGCATCGGTCGAAAGATAGATTGCGTAGGGAAAAACGAGGAAGAGCAGATTGGTCAGCAATGAATCGGCGATCGTGCTCCGTACGGCCCAGCGGATGAGCTGTGCGCCGAGATAGCCTAAAGCGAGGCCGCCGAGAACCCCGCCTATTGCCACGAACGCGAACGACGCCGCGGCGACGACGGGAGAGAACGTTCCGGCGGTGACCGCGACGACCGCGAAACGATAGATCACGAGTGCCGTCGCGTCGTTGACGAGTCCCTCGCCTTCGAGAATCGCGATGATGCGGCGCGGAACGGAGAAGCGTTGGAAGACTTCGCTTGCCGCGACGGCATCGGGCGGTGAGACGATCGCGCCGAGCACAAAGGCGCTCGCCCAGCCGATCTGCGGGAGCAAGGCGTGCAC
>DASZHL010000071.1:0-3068 GCA_035937855.1 Vulcanimicrobiaceae bacterium | reverse complement strand
CCTTGGTCATTCCGGCTATCGTGTGGGCGTGGGCCTTCGTCGAAGGCATCCTCATTGCTTTCGGCGCTTTCAAGACCGATGCGAACGGAAACGCCCTGAACCTCGCCTGATTCAAGCTACTTCGGGGAAGTTTGGCCTTGGGATCACGAAACCCTTGAATTAGTCCATACTATGGCCTAAAATAGACCACATCATGGACCATCAGCGAGCCCGCCCAGGCGCGATTCCCCGGCAACTCACTCCCCTTGTGCAGCAAGCCTTGCGGAGAAGCCGCGTCGTCGCGCTTTGTGGGGCTCGCCAAGTCGGGAAATCGACCCTGGCTCGTGGGCTCTCCAATTCATACCAAACCCTCGATGATCTCGGAGTCCTCGATCTTGCCCGTTCGGACCCGACGACCTTCGTCCGCTCGCTACCGCCCGGCGCGGTAATCGATGAAATCCAACTTGTTCCGGATCTCCTGCGGGTCATCAAGCGCGTCGTGGATGAAGATCCAACTCCCGGCCGCTACCTGATTACCGGCTCCGCAAACCTTCTGACGCTCCCGAAAATTTCGGAATCGCTCGCCGGACGAATGGAAATATTCGAACTCCAAACACTTGCGGAAAGCGAGATTGAACAGCGCAAAGAGAATTTTGTCGACCAGCTTTTCGCTTCGAACACGACATGGTACACGACCTCACCCGTTACGGAACTTTCGACGGAAGATATCCTCAATCGTCTTTCACGCGGCGGCTATCCCGAAGTGCTCACGCGCAATGACGAACCCGGACGAACGGCCTGGTTCAGCGCGTATCTCCAAGCGATGATGCAACGTGATATTCGCGAAATCGCGAATATCACCGACATCGCGGCGATGCACCGCATTCTCCGCATGATCGCATCGTCGAGTTCGCGACAAGTCAATCTCGCGACGCTCGCATCGACGGTTGAGATCCCGAAGACGAGCCTCCAACGCTATCTTGCGATTTTGGAGCAAACCTTCCTCATTCACCATCTTCCGGCATGGGCGGGCGATGCAACACGACGACTCAGCAAAGCTCCGAAGCTCTTCATCAACGACGTAGGTTTGGCAACGCATCAACTTGGTGCAGATACACAACGACTCGTGAGTGATCGTAACCTCCTCGGGACCTTAGTCGAAACGTTCGTCGTCAACGAGATTCGCAAACAGGCGTCGTGGAGTATAACCCAACCAAATCTTTTCTTCTATCGCTCCCACGACGGAACTGAGGTAGACCTCCTACTCGAAGCACGTTCCGGAGAACGCGTCCTCGTTGAAGTGAAAGCCTCCGCGACAATATCCGCCAATGACGTCCACTCACTCCGGCGACTTGCGAATGATCCGACGATGCAGATCCGACGCGGGGTCCTCCTTTACACCGGGTCCTCCGTTATCCCAGCCGGAGAAAACATCCATGCGCTACCGTTATCAAGCCTGTGGTCTTGATGCAAGGTGTCCTCCAGGCGACCAATCATAGCGCGAACACCGTCAACGATTTCGTCGACACCGACTTCGAGGCCGCTGCGAGCAAGAATCTGCTGGAGCGTCGCACGCCATGTTTCTCGTAGCTCGATGCGCGCCGGCCACGGGTGCGTTTTCCGTTCCGCGAAAACACGGATGATCGCCGCCAACAAATCTTGATCGTTTTTCGCGAAGCATGTGTCGAGCAAGAACACGTCGAGGAGATCTCGGGCGCGATCTTCTCGCGGACTCGTCACCGCATGCAACTTCTGCGCGATCTGCTCCACGACGCCGAGACACGGAATCGTCGACGGCCGCATCAAACCGAAGGCTCCCAGATCGTAGGGCGTGACGAATTCGGAATCATCGACGGAACCCTGTGCGAGATCAACCTCGAAGGTCGACCACTCGCAGCCTTGATACGACGCGTTGACGACCAGCCGCAACGAGTGTCCGCGATCCTCCGGCACACCTTTGAGGGAAAAACGAAATCCGCTCCACTCGATGCGTAGTGCCTCGATCAACGCATCCATGAGCGCGTCCTTGGGCATGGGGAACACGAAATCGACGTCCCGACTTGAACGCGCGCGGGCGCGAAAACGGAATTCGAGCGCGAGCCCGCCCTTAATCAAAAATGCCGGAAGACGTTGTGCGTCGCGCGCAATGCTGAAGATCTCAATCAACGCGATGACGGCGATCCAACGCCGCATGCGGCGTTCGGCGATGCCTTCAGTCGCGGCGGCCTGCTTGACGGCGGCCTCGAGGCGCTTTCGTGTCGGATTCGGCACGTTCAGTTCTCCTCCGAGCGGTACCGGCGATATGATCGAGAAGGTCCGGGTCGACGGCGTGGAGCGCACGCAAGCGTTGCGTTTCACGGGTGGTCAAGATGCCGCGACGTGGTGCGGCGTTCAATGCTTCCGTGATGAATTGATGTTCCTCATGAGCGACAATAAGGTCGACGATCGTTCGGAAGAGCGTCGTGACCGGCAATCCGTGGAATCGCGTGAGGTCGGCAGACGAATAGTCCTGCGCATGCATCCGATAACTCGTCGGAACGTTCCGACGAAAGCGCCACGCGCTCGGGACGGCAAGATCAATACGAACGGGGTCGATCGTCGAGACGCCGTGCAGACTGAGCGCTGTCGCACGCGAGAGAATACCCAGCACCTCTCCGCGTTTAACCGAAGGCCACAGAACCGCTCGCCAAAGTTCCGCACGCTCACCGTGCGGATAAGCGGCGAAGCGATAAATTCCGCGTTCGTCGCGCTCAAGAATCCCCTGCCCAACCATCCGTTGGAGCCGATGGCGATCGATCCCAAGCCTCGCCGCCTGGGAAGACGAGAAAAAACCTTCCTGACGTTCGGCGAGTTCACCGAGCGTTTCCAGATCGTCTTTCCTGCGACGTTTTGACGGCAGCATGTCGATACGGTATGTATTCCGTACCGTATTGACATAAACCCGTAATTCGAGTCAGATCTCTCGACGTTTCGCATCGATCGAGGACCCTCTGCTACCAGGTGAGGCGGAGATCGAAACGCCTTGGGTTCAAGCACGACATGATGCTGCTGCATCGAACAAGTGTTCGATGCCCCCTCCGGCAATTCCT
>DASZHL010000070.1:0-16184 GCA_035937855.1 Vulcanimicrobiaceae bacterium | reverse complement strand
TCGGCGCCGGCTCGATCAGTGAAGCCGCGCACCGTCTCGGTGATCTCCTGCGATCGGCCGTCGCCCTTCCGTGATGGCCGATTCGTCGGAACTCACCGGCACTCTGCTCACGGATGCGGATCGCGAATACCTGCGAACCGTGTTCGGTGCGCGGGTTGGTTTTGACGAAGCTCTGGCGCCCGTCACTTCCTGGAAGATTGGTGGCCCGGCCGACGCGTTGGCCGTGCTGAATTCAACCGACGAACTCGCCGTATTGCTCACCTGGTTACTCCGACGCAAGCTGCCGTGGTTCATATTGGGAAGCGGATCGAATCTTTTGGTGGGCGACGGCGGTATTCGGGGCGTGGTCCTACGTCTGGCCGGGGCGTTCACCGAAATTCGGACCCGCGTCGAGGGGGAACGCGTGTTTGTCCGCGCGGGCGGTTCGGCCTCGATGCCGCGCCTGACGGCGGAAGCGGCGTCACTGGGTGCTTGCGGCGTCGGTTCGCTCGCCGGAATCCCCGGAACTCTTGGCGGCTCCTTGCGTATGAATGCGGGAACCGATCGTGAGATTGGCGATTTCGTGCGCGAGGTGCGCGTCCAGACGCCGACGCATCCCCAGCCGCGCGCGGTTAGCCTCGAATATTTTTATCGCCGCACAACACTGGATCGCGATGCGATCGTCGCGGACGTTGAACTTACATTCGAACAGGGCGATCCGCTCGTGGTGCGCGACGAGATGCAACGGCGCTTGGTGCGGCGCAAGGCGACGCAGCCCTTGCGTCTACCTAATAGCGGCTCGTGTTTTCGCAATCCACCCGGCGACAAGGCGGGGCGGCTGATCGAAGCCATCGGCGCGAAGGGCTGGCGGGAGGGCAATGCGCAAGTCTCCGATCTGCATGCGAACTTTATCGTGAATCTTGGCGAAGCTACGGCAAGCGACGTGGCTTCGTTGTTGGCGCGCGTGCGTCGTGCGGTCGCCGAGCGTTTCGGCGTCGAACTCGAACTCGAAGTCCACTTTGTCGGGGTCTTCTCATGAGCGCAAAACTCCGAATTGCCGTGGTGATGGGTGGTCAGAGCTCCGAGCGCGAGGTTTCGCTCGTGACTGGTCGCGGCGTCCTCGCCGCGCTCGAACGCTTAGGATATGAAATACACGCGCTTGATTTCGACGAGCATTTTGTTGATCGCGTCCGAACGATCGCTCCCGCTCTCGTCTTCAACGCGCTCCACGGCGCGGGTGGCGAAGACGGTACCATCCAGGGTGTGCTCGACTGGTTGGGCATTCCATACACGGGCAGCGGTCTACGTGCGAGTGCGCTTGCATTGGATAAGCACCTTACGAAAAAACTGCTTTCGGCCGAAGGTATGGTGACGCCGGCGTGGGACCTGTTCCAATTCGGCGGTGGAACCTTGCCCCTATTGCCGGGTTCGCTGAGCCTTCCGATGGTCATAAAGCCGCGCAATGAGGGTTCGAGCACCGGCGTCGTGATCGTGCGAACGCATGAGGAATGGTCGCAAGCGATGATCGCTGCTGCCAAACAGGGAAACGACGTGCTCGCCGAAGAGTTCGTCGCGGGTCGTGAGTTTACGTGCGCCGTGCTTGGTGAGGAGGCTTTGCCGGTCATCGAAATAATCTCGAACAGAGGCGAGTTCTACAATTACGACGCAAAATACGATTCCGGAGGATGTACGCATATCGTCCCCGCGCAGATCGACGCGGATCTCACCCGTCGCTTGCAAGTCTTGGCTTTATCGGTTCACCGCCTCTTGGGTCTGCGGGACTATTCGCGGGCGGATTTCATCGTCAGCGCCGAAGGACGTCCCTCCATTCTCGAGATCAACTCGCTGCCGGGGATGACGCCGACAAGTCTCGTTCCCGATGCGTGCAAGGCGGTCGGCATCGGATACGACGCTCTCGTCGACCGTCTCGTCTGCTTCGCATCGGAACGGGGAGGGATCGCGGAGATCGTGTATAGCGAATAAACATGCGACGGCAGTCAGATTCACGCATCGGGACATGTATATCTATTCGTCTATGGTTCAATTCCCGTCTTTTTATGCAGAAATCTTATGTGGTCGTCCACATCGGCATGCAAACCGCTCTAGGCCCTTCCGGGTCGGTTTGGCGGGGCAGTGCCGGGTGACCGGCGTCGGGAAAGGCGGCCAACTGCATGGAAAACGCCTCTAATGGCCGAAACCAGGGGTATGCCTGAACCAAAAACAATCGTCGATCGCGGGCTCGAGGGAGTCGTGGTTGGAACGACGGAGTTAAGTAACGTCGAAGGCCTCGAAGGGCGCCTGACGTATCGAGGGTACGACATCCATGACCTCGCCCCGCAGGCGACGTTCGAGGAAATCTGCTACCTTCTGCTCTTTGGACAATTGCCGAACCGTTATCAGCTCGAGGACCTGATGGTGCGTCTGGCTGCGAACCGGATGCTGCCGCAGCCGATGCTGGACTCGATGTTCGCCTTTCCCAAGACCGCCTGGCCCATGGATGTGTTGCGCACGTCCATTTCCGAGCTGGCCCTCTTCGTGCCGCACTTGGAAGACGGGATGCATCCATCGAACCCGCGTGCTGCGATTCATCTGATCGCCAAGACGCCGACGATCGTTGCTGCTTGGGATCGTGTTCGTCGCGGCTTGGATCCAGTCGAACCGCTTCCGCGTCTCTCGACTGCCGCGAACTTCCTGTATATGCGGACAGGTGAGTTGCCGAGCAAGACTGCCGAACGTGCACTCAACACCTATCTCGTCCTCCTTGCCGACCACTCATATAACGCCTCGACGTTCGCGGCGCGGGTAACCGCTTCGACGCGCGCCGACATTTTCGCAGCGGCAACTTCCGCAGTGGCGACGCTTGAGGGGGACCTCCACGGCGGCGCGCCGGGCAAAGTCATGTCGATGCTGATCGAAATCGGCAAACCCGAACGGGCTGAAACCTATGTGCGCGATCTGTTGGCGCGCGGTGAGCGGGTTATGGGAATGGGGCACCGCGAGTACAAGGTGCGTGATCCGCGTGCGGAGCATCTAGAAATGATGGCAAAGGCATTGGGAGAGGCTTCGGATCCGAAGTGGTACGAACTCGCCCGCGCGCTTGAGGATGCGTCCAACAAGGTGTTGCGTGAGGCGAAGCCCGATAACCGCATCTATGCGAACGTTGAGTTCTACACGGCGCCGACATTGTACAGCCTCGGTATCCCGCCCGATGAATTTACTTGTCTTTTCGCAATCGCGCGCATGGCTGGCTGGACGGCGCACATTCTGGAACAACTCTCGAACAACCGCCTGATCCGGCCACAAGCGCGTTATGACGGCCCTCCGGTTACGCCGTTCGTGCCTCTTGAGGAACGCGGCCGCCCCTGGTCGGAAAATGGAAACACAGGCTCCGCGTTCACCAACGGCGCAAGCAACGGCGCGCAGGTATAAGAGACTCCGTGAGTTTGCGCAAGGTCGTCAGTATCGTGCGTCGCGCGCATGTCGCTCGCACTACCAAAGAGACCTCGATCGAGTTGACGCTGTATCTCGATGGTGGCCCGACGGCGATCGTGACCGACGTGAAGTTCTTCGATCACATGCTTGAGGCGTTCGCAAAACATTCCGGTTGTGGACTTGAGCTACGCGCGAGCGGCGACGGTATGGATCATCACCATCTTATCGAAGATGTGGGAATCACCCTCGGCCGGGCAATCGCCGAGGCGCTCGGGGAAAAACGCGGAATTACGCGATTCGGTTCGCAGACGGTACCATTGGATGATGCGCTCGTGCTCGGATCTATCGACCTCTCCGGTCGTGCATATCTGAATTTTTCGGTCGATTTCGGCGTCGAACGGGTAGGCGGCGATCTGCCGGCCGAACTGATCCCGCATTTTTTCCATTCGCTGTGCGAACACGGGCGGTTCAACCTCCATCTTCTCCAGCTTGCGGGAACGAATTCGCATCATTTATGCGAGGCAACGTTCAAGGCTTTCGCGCGAGCCTTCTCGCAAGCCAAGTCACGGACCGAAGAGCACGACGTCCCTTCCACAAAGGGGATGCTCGAATAGTCGCGCGAGATTTGGTCGCCGTTGTTGATTTCGACGGGGGCAACATTGGTTCGCTTATCGCGTCGCTTGAGCGACGTGGTTCGCGCTTCTGCGTCACCGGAGATCCCGAGATTGTCGCGAGCGCACGCGCCGCGATCCTACCGGGTGACGGAGCCTTCGGCGCGACGATGCGAGCCCTCGTTGAGCGAGGTCTCGATGAGGCGATCCGTATGAGGATTGCAACGAAGAAACCTCTGCTTGGAATCTGCGTCGGTATGCAGTTGCTCCACGAAGAAGGCGATGAGCACGGATATTGTAAGGGTTTCGGATATTTCCACGGCCGGATCACGCGTTTTCAGGAAGCGCCGCGGATTCCGCATATGGGTTGGAACGGGCTTGAGGTGGTCGGCAGGCATCCATTTGTTGCGAACCTGGGAGAGCGTCCGTATGCGTATTTCCTGCATAGCTTTCGAGCGGAGGTCGGGACGGACACGCAAGCGACGTCGACGCATGGTGAGCAGTTCACCGCGATTGCGGCACGCGACCACGTGATGGGAACACAATTTCATCCCGAGAAGAGTCAGGCGCTCGGAGCGCGACTGCTCGATAATTTTCTGCGCATCATCGAGGACTAGCGGATGCACGGCGCATCTTTCTAGAAATGACAATGGGGCTTTTGGCCTTATTTCCAGTATTTCGTCCCAAGGAGAGATCGCGGAAAAATTGAATCACGCATCCCATGGGTGGGAGAACTTATGTTTTCGAGCAGTCATGATGAGATTTACGAATCCGCCGCAAAATATCTTAGCCTTTATCCCGAGCTTCACTGGTACGCCTATGCCGATGTCACCGCAACCAATGAGGCCGTGACGACACAATCACCGGAGGGAAGCTACGCAAAGCGTTTCGGAAAAAATGGAGTTTTCCCCGAATTTGAGCGGAGTCTGTGCTGTCTGCGGTGCTTTGACCTTCTTCTCGAAGGGTCGAAAGCCGCTTATGAGGAATTCACTAATTCACAACCTCTCAATATAAAGCTAAAGTTTGAGCACTTCCAAACGCTCTGCCGACGCTGGCGGGATGTCGAGGATTCTCATCCGAGTCTGAACTGCGAGGACCTTCGAGCGGCGGCCCGCGCGGCGATCGTTCTTGGTGATATTGGGAAAACCGGAGACGCGCGTAGATTGATGTCGCGTTTTCAAATTATGGCTGAGGATCACGATGATTTCTACGCCGACGTCATGGCGCATCCGGAGGCTGCCGACGACCTTCCGACGTTTCGGCGGTTGAATCTCGGACAGCGCGTGCTTCTCCGAAAGACTGCCGATCTTGCGCATTTCGGGCATATTACGCATTGCGAGGGGGGGCCGGAGATGTTTGCGGATTTGAAGACCTCCAATATATTAACCAAAGATCCCCGCGCATTCGATTTTGCCGTCCATGTGTATGTGTGCGATGTCGCCGGAGCGTTGGGACATCGCTCGAACAAGGGTTCGCGATCTTATGATGATCAGACGTTTCGAGCGATCGAAGCGGCGATTGATGCCTGCCGTTCCTTGAAAACTCAGGACGAGGCGTTCGCATATGAGCACTATTTGAGGAAACGCGCCGATTGGCTTGGGATTATGCTCACGTCCGAAAGCGACCGGATATTGGTGAGGGTCGGCGCGATGATGCGTCTGTTTGAACCGGAGCAAGGAAAGGCGCTACGGGAAGGCTTTGCGTCCCTTCCGGCGCGAGAGCAAAAGAATGCCCTTCGTTACCTGAGTCCAATAGCCGATTCGTACTTTCAACGGACGCCGACCTACTTGCCGGCTGTTCTCGTGAACCTGCTGAACAACGAGAGAACAGCTCAAACCCAACACGAGAGAATATGCAAAGCGATACGGATTGGGGTTCCTTATATTGTCGAAGCTCTGCGAAAATACAACAATCTGCTGCTGCGTAAGGAAATCTCAAACGCCGTTCCACTCAATTTTAACCGGATTGCCGGGCTCATGGCGGGCGAAAAATGGTACATAGGCTTAAAAAATATTGATATCACCACGGACGGAGACGTTCGTGATGTTCCACGCTCGAACAGGCGATCCATAGGATAATCAGAACTGGTTTCCGTTTAGTTCAACCCCTTTCGTTTCAATCCGGTGATCTCCCATTCGTCCTGGACGAGATTTTTTACCGTATTCGGGGTATTCTCTACATCTTGCAGCGCAGCTTTGATTTGCGCTGGAGTTTCGCTAACTCGTATGGTTTGTCTCAGTTTGGAATCGGCGGATTCAACGACAACGTCCGTGTGCGGTCCAAATTCATCGACGTTCCGTTCCATCGAAAGAATTCTACCGGACGTTAGCGAATATTCTCTGTTGAAGGTAGCCTCATAAGTGGTTACAAGAAGCTCAGCTTTACAACCCTCAAGAATATGAATATTTGGATCAGGTCGAAAACGGAAGGTGCTTTTTGCCGCTTTCCCACTTGAAAGAACGACTGTGGTGTCAATATTCTGAAACGTATATCTTCGTTTTCCGCGGAGCTCTTCAAATTCAGCCAATTCTTTCTCGAATGATAGTTCTGGAGCGGCCTGGTTCGAATCGTTGGTGAAAATGATGTCAAACGTAGATATATGCCTATTGGGCATTTGCTGATCGGGAATCCGATCGAGGGGGCGGCTGGCTTGCCGATCTGGGACAGAATACGACGCCATAACAGAGAAGTAATCCCATCTGAATTTCTCCGCCGTGAACGTTTTTTCGAGTCGCTCTGTATCGGTGGAAGAAAGGGTGTCGAATGGCCGGGCAACGATGGTTCGCTCGTGGAGAACCGGCTCATCCGGCTTATACATATCAAGAGCTTCATTCATGACGCGTAAAATATGCCTCATCAGTGAAAGTTGAGAAAAGAGGGTTGCGAAGAGAGGTCCTCTTTTGCTGAAATTTCTCGGATGCGAAGGAAGTTCCTCCGGTCGGGATTCCCGGCGCCGGTTCCAGGGGGAGATCGGAAGAAGATGGAATCTTCAATCCCATGCGTGAACCCGGCCGAATCATTCCTCCTGAACCCCCGATCGTCGCTGCCGACGATCCGCGTGCGACCGTCTTCAAGAACCGCGGTGCCCTCTTGGCCCTTCCCGCGGTTGCCCTGGCGACGCTCGGGAAACCTTCGGCGTTTTCAATCGCCGTGGGTTTGCCCGTGGCCTTTGCGGGCGAGGCGATCCGTTGCTGGGCCGTCGGTTACTCGGGGGCGACGACACGGGCCGATCATGTGACGGTGCAGCATTTGACGACGGCCGGCCCCTATGCCTACGTTCGGAATCCCTTATACGTCGGTAATTTTTTGACAGCCTTGGGTTTTGGAATCGCGTTCACCGGCGCTCTTCCGCGGGAGCGGCGCAAACTCTTGATCGGGGCTGGGCTTGCGACAATGGCCTCCGTGTATTCGACAATCGTACCGCTTGAGGAATCGTATCTGGAGCGGAAGTTCGGTCGGGAATACGTTGAGTATCGTGCGGCGGTCCCGCAATGGATTCCCAAGTGTTCGCCTGTGCAGGAAACCAAGGGGACCTACGACGTGTCTACAATCGCGAAGGCCGAATCGCGGACGTTCCTCACGTTCGGAGTGATGCTCTTAGCACTGGCGGCAAAAGCGCTCAAGAAATAACCAACCGCCCCCGAGAACGCTTCCTCCGATGAATTTTCGTACATGGCTTGATGATATCGCGAGGGGGCTTCGTGCCCGAGCCGAATACGCGGCGACATGAAAGCAAAGACGGTTGTACTCGGCACCGCGCGGACGCCCTTTGGTCGCTTGGGCGGCGCGCTCTCAAGTCTCTCTGCGACGACACTCGGCGGTGAAGCGATTCGTGCGGCCGTCGAGCGAGCGAAAATAGATCCGGCGGAGATCGAGCACGTCATCATGGGTTTGGTGATTCAAGGCGGAGTCGGGCAAGCACCGGCGCGCCAGGCGCTCTTCAAGGCCGGCCTCGCAAAGACGGTGACGTTCGAAACCATCAATAAAGTTTGCGCGTCCGGGATGATTTCGATCATCAACGCGGCGCGCATCATCGATGATGACGACGCGCACATTGTCGTCGCGGGCGGCATGGAATCGATGTCCAACGCCCCATACGCGGCGTTGTCCGCGCGTTTCGGGTATCGTTTCGGCGATGCTGCATTGGTTGACCTGATGATCAACGACGCATTGCTCGATCCGTATTCGCAGACGTCGATGGCGCAAGCTCAGGCTAAGGTAAATGCCGATCTCGGCATTACCCGCGAGGTGCAAGATGAGTTCGCTTTCACTTCGCATCAGCGCGCGCATCAGGCGACCGAGGCGGGGTATTTCACCCAAGAGATCGTGCCGCTCAAAGTAGCGACCAAAGCGAAAGGGAAGCTCGTCGTCGATCGCGTTCCCACGCCTGCCGCGTATCGGATTCCCATTGCCGCCGGAGCGAACGGCATTGTGCCGCGCTTGTGGCACACGCCGCCGGCCGAACTCTCCGCACAGCC
The DNA here is from genome assembly GCA_035937855.1 of Vulcanimicrobiaceae bacterium. Classification (GTDB taxonomy): domain Bacteria; phylum Vulcanimicrobiota; class Vulcanimicrobiia; order Vulcanimicrobiales; family Vulcanimicrobiaceae; genus DASZHL01. Next base: position 7,684 of record DASZHL010000070.1, on the reverse strand, counting down.
GGCGCAATATTCGCCGTACGTTACCGGCGAGGTTCCGTATACGCTCGTCGACCGCGACGAAGCGGTACGCGCCGACGCCTCGCTTGAATCGATGCGGAAGCTCGCTCCGCTGGATGCGGGGGGAACCCTGACCGCCGGAAACGCCCCGGGCGTCAACGACGGAGCAGCGGCCGTCGTTCTCGCTTCGGACGATTATGCGCGCGCTCACGGCTACGACGTCTTGGGGACGATCGTCGATCATGCGACGGCAGCCTGGGATCCCGCGTATCTCGCGCTGGTGCCCGCCATGGCTGCGAGCAAACTCCTCGAGCGACATGGCCTGCGAACATCCGACATCGCGATCTGGGAGGTGAACGAAGCCTTTGCCGCGGTCGCATGGAATACGGCGACCCTTCTCGGACTTGATCCAAAGGCGATCAATCTGCAAGGCGGTGCGGTGGCGATGGGTCACCCGGTCGGCGCATCAGGTGCCCGAATCACGGCCTCGGTCATCCACCAGTTGCGTCGGCGCGGCGGCGGATACGGAATCGCCGCAATTTGCAGCGGCGGCGGCCAAGGCGATGCTGTCCTCGTGAAGGTTGACGGATGACCAAGGTTCTCATCGTCGGCGCCGGCCAAATGGGAAGCGGTATCGCGCAGGTTGCCGCTCAAGCCGGCAATGCGGTCTTGCTCAACGACCGCGATCGTTCACTGGTTGATCGGGGTCTTGGGACCATCCGCGCGAACCTCGATCGAGCCGTCGACAAGCAGAAGATCTCTCCGGAAGAGCGAGATCAGATTCTGGCGCGAATCGAGCCGTATCCGGCGCTTGCGCGGATCGACGTCGACATCGTGATTGAAGCTGCGACGGAAAATCCCGAGATCAAGTTCGAGTTATTTCGCAAACTCGATGCGCTGACGCCGGAGCGCACGATCTTGGCGAGCAATACCTCGTCGATCTCGATAACGAAAATCGGTGCGGTGACCAAGCGGCCGCAAAATGTAATCGGCATGCATTATTTCAATCCGGTGCCGCTCATGAAACTCGTCGAGGTGATTCGCGGAATCGCGACGTCGCAAGCGACATACGAATTCGTGCGCAAACTCGCGATCGATCACGGGAAGACTCCCGTCGAGGTACGAAATTTCCCGGGCTTCGTTTCCAATCGTCTCCTCTGCCCAATGCTCAATGAGGCGGTTTTCGCCTTATACGAAGGCATCGGAACGGTTGAGTCAATCGATACGGTCATGAAGCTCGGGATGAATCATCCGATGGGACCGTTGACCTTGGCCGATTTCGTCGGTTTGGACACGTTGCTCGCCGTGATGAACGTTTTATACGAGGGATACAACGATCCCAAATATCGTCCATGTCCTTTACTGAAGGAATACGTTGACGCCGGATGGCTTGGACGCAAGAGCGGTCGCGGTTTTTACGATTATTCCGGATCGACCCCCGTCCCCAATGGCGTTGCCGGTGTCGCCTGCGAATAGTTGCCGGAAAACCATCCCTGTTCGCAGAGGCGGCTGCGGGCTTGTCGGATGTGCGCGACCTTGAACATGCGGCCTTGACGGCCGCCCCAGGCATGAACGCCACGTACGGCGACGTTTTCGTCAACCAGAGCCAGCATCGATTTGCGCATTACCCAGTGAACCGTGGCGAGCAATTCGATACCGTAGGCGGTCTCGTAACCGCACAAAAGGTCGTGAAGGCGTTCCATTCGGCTGTTCAGAGCGGCGTTTTCGTCACCGAGGATACGTTCGGAGTCCTCGACGGCTCCCGGCAGAAGACGGAGTGCGACGCTCAGCGAACGATCGTTGGAGCCACGGAGATATCGACCTTCAAGCCGTTTGAGGATGAAATCAAGATCCTCGGAGTGCGGCCCATACGTGTGCTTGCGGAAGCTGAGGTCCAGCGGTTCGCCGATTTCTTGGAGCAAATACGCGAACTTTTGCATATCGAGAAGCCGGTGTTCATATCCCTCGACTTGGAAGGAACGCAGTAGGAGCAGGAGGATTGCTCGCACTCGTGAGAGTTGCGGCTTCAACGTGAAACCGATTTGCCTTTTCGGGGAGAATACGCTAAAAGTCGTCAACATGGGTGATATGATCCGTCTGCGTCCGCAGGGAATTGTACGCGAAGGCTTCGGGCGGATGCCTGAAACCGAGCGCGAACTGCGCGTCGCCATCTCCTCATTCCCCTATGCAAGCGATCTTACACAAATTTGTCCGCGACGAAAGTCGCATCAAAAGGGTTCGACGGCTTGAGATATAACCGAAAGGACGCTCGAATGATTTCGATCGGAGGACGGAGCGCGTCGTGAAATTGATGGAATTCCAGGGTAAGGAGCTGTTCCGGCGTGTCGGCATACCGACACCACAGGGGACGCACGTGGCCACGGTGGCCGATGCGCGCAGCTTCATCGCCGCTAACCCCGGCTCATGGGTCTTAAAGAGCCAGGTGATGATGGGCGGTCGCGGCAAGGCCGGCGGCATCAAATTCGCCGACGACGCTGCCCAAGGCGAGCAGCTGGCTCGCGAATTGATCGGGAAGACGCTCAAGAGCGTCCAAAACCCCGAGGGGGAAGAGGTCAAGTCTCTGCTTATCGAGCAGAAACTCGCGATCGCCAGTGAGGCCTATGTTTCGATCACGATCGATCGTGCGACGAAACGGCCCGTGGTCATCGTGACGTCGCAAGGCGGCATGGACGTCGAAGAGGTCGCCGAGCATCACCCCGATGCGATCGCCAAATATTGGATTGATCCGGCGATCGGCTTTCAGCCGTTCATCGCTCGGCGTCTCGCGTTCGCATCCAAACTTCCGGTGGGCTATCACAAGGCGTTTCCGAAAATCGTCGGCGCATTGTACACCCTGTTCATGGAGTACGGGGCGAATCTCGTCGAGATCAATCCGCTCGCGTTGGCTGCCGACGGTTCGGTCGTCGCGTCCGATGCCAAAGTCGAGCTCGATGATAACGGTTTGTATAAACATCCTGAATTACAATCGTGGAAAAACGATGCGCCTGCGGATGAAGATCAAGCGGCGGCGGTCGCCATCGGTCTTGGTTTGTCGAATTACGCGAAGCTCGACGGGACCATCGGCGTTATCGCCAATGGAGCGGGCTTGGGAATGGGAACGATGGATGCGATTCGCAATGCCGGTGGCAGCGCGGCGAACTTCCTCGATATCGGCGGCGGCGCACAAGCGGATCTGGTGAAGAAATCCTATCAGCTTGTCGTTTCTAATCCCAAGGTGACGGCCTTATTTATCAATATCTTCGGCGGTATCACGCGCGGCGATCAGGTCGCGCTTGGAATAGTCGAAGCACTCAAGGGTGGCGATTTGCGCAAGGTTCCGCTGATCGTGCGACTGACGGGCACCAACGAGAAAGAAGGCCGGGAAATTCTCGCCAAGGCGGGGATGAATCCGGTTGAGACCATGGACGAAGGTGCGCGTAAAGCCGTGGAACTCGCGCGAGCCTAAAGGACGAACGAAGAATGGCAATTTACCTCGACAAGAACTCGAAGGTCATCGTCCAGGGCATCACCGGACGCGAAGGCCTCTTCCACACGCAGCGGATGCTTGCGTACGGCACGCGCATTGTCGGCGGAGTCACCCCCGGCAAGGGCGGCACGGCGATCGAAAGCGGGCAGCCCGTCTTCAACACGGTTCGTGACGCTGTTGAGACGACCGGTGCGACGCACACGATCATCTTCGTTCCGCCGGCGTTCGCGGCCGATGCCCTCTATGAGGCATTCGACGCGGGCATTGAACTCGCGATCTGCATCACCGAGGGGATCCCGGCGCACGACATGTTGCGGGTCGTCGCGACGACGCGCGGCATGCGGATCATCGGACCCAACTGTCCGGGTCTGGTCTCCCCCGGTAAGTCGCTGGTCGGCATCATGCCCGGCCACGTCTTCTCCCCGGGAAAGATCGGCGTGATCTCGCGCTCGGGCACGCTCACCTACGAAGTTGTCGACAACCTCACGAAAGCGGGCTTGGGACAATCGACGTGCGTGGGAATTGGCGGAGATCCGATCATCGGCACGACCTTCGTCGATTGCCTGAAGGCTTTTGCCACCGATCCCGAGACCGAAGCGGTAGTGGTCTGCGGTGAAATCGGCGGATCCGATGAGGAAGACGCCGCCGCGTTCATCAAGAAGCATCTCCCGAACAAGCCGTGCGTGGCGTTCATTGGCGGACGCTCGGCGCCCTCGGGGAAGCGCTTGGGTCACGCCGGAGCGATCATTTCGGGCAACACCGGCACTCCGCAGAGCAAGGTGGCGGCATTCGAAGCCGCCGGTGTGCCGGTCGCGGATCGGCCTTCGGATATCCCGGACCTTCTCAAGAGTCGCCTCGCGGTCGCCGTACGCTAACGCAGTCCGTGAGTGTGAGTTTCGGCTACCACTGCGAGGAATGCGAGGAAGCGGTTTGGCCTGCGGCTCCGCGCAACGAGTTGCAGTGGCTTCGTGATCGGGAACATGTCGCTCGGGAGGTGGGTCGCCACCTTTCGGGCGGTCTCGACACGTGGATTGTCGAGGGCCTGGAATTTCTCGACCGTCATCGTGGGCATGGTGTGAGCCTTGCGCGACGTGGGAAACCCTCGTAAAGGCGATTTGCCGCGAAATCTCTTCGAGGGGGTTGAACGATGGCGTTTACGGATCAGACGTGCTGGACTCTCCACGCTGCGACAAACGAGCGTGTCTCGCGAAAAGTCGTGCGAGAGTTTTGTGCGGCGATCATCTCGCAGGCCGATGGTCGGCTCCACGACGAGGCGCCGAGCGGTCAGGAAGATGCGTGGAGTAACACCGTCGCGACGATCGTCGGTCCAGACGGCGTGGGAGGAATCGTCATCACCTGGCGTGACTTCGGCACGAAGCCGGCGAAGTATCCCAAGCCGATCGATGAAGTCGTTTTCATGTGCGACGGAAAGATCGAAACGGAAATAACGCTAAAGATATTCAGCCTCACCCCGAACGGTCCAACATTGGAAGATCCATCCGCGCGTGAGTCTTTGGAGAAGATGGAACGTACGCTGGTGAATTACGCGGGAATACTGGCGCAGCTTATCCCAAGTCTGGTGTTTTACGATCGCTCGGGAGCGATTTACTCCGCGACGGAGATGAAGACGCTTGGCGCCCAGCAGAAGCAACGGGATGAATCCTGGGGATTCCGGTTAGCGCACGCGTTGAAGCTACGTGCCATCCAGGATGCGCGCTACAAGAAGCCGTCGAAGCGGGGGTTGGGTGTGAGACTCCTCGGGCAACTCCGATGGATTTTTTTCTACGTACGATTCTTCTTGACCCATTTCGACACACCCGAAAGAGCGCTACGAAAAGCGCAGCAACGAAAAACTGAGTGAGAGCTGCATGATGATAAAAGTGCTTGGAAGGAGAACGAACGATGGCATTTACTGACGAGATGTGCTGGTATCTCCACGGTGTAACAAGTGAGCGCATCCCGCGCGAAGTGGTGCGGGATTTTTGCGCATCGATCATCTCGCAGACCTCTGGGATGCTCCAGGATGAGGAGCCGCACGGTTTTGAAGATGCTTGGAATAACACCGTGGCGATGATCGTTGGACCCGATGCCGAGGGGGCAATTGCCGTTATGTGGCATGACTGTGGCACGAAGCCCGCAATGAGTCCCAATGAACTCGATGATATTGTCTTCTTGTGCGATGGTAAGCCCGAGACCGACATTACATTTCATATGTACAGTATTAGACCTGACGGTATCGAATTGGACGACCCATCCGCGCGTGAATCTTTGGAAAAGACGGAGCGAGCAATGGTGAATCTCGCGGGAATGCTTGCGCACCACATCCCGAGTCTCGTGTTTCACGACCGTTCGGGAGCGATTTACTCCGCAGTGGAGATGGCACGTCTTGCGGTCGAGCATAAGCAGCGGGACGAATCTTGGGGGTATAAGCTCGCAGAAGCGCTGAAGCGACGCGTTGCGCAGCAAGAGCGGATTCAACTTGAAGCATTCGAAAATGCATTGCGAAATGGAACTCTGAACCCTACAGGGGTATCGGAAAAATGAGTTTCGAATCCTTTCCGGACACGCCCGTTGGCATGAATCCATTCCATTCCGGTCCCGACCAGGAAGCCGAAGCCGCGGAAGTAAGGCGGACTGTTCTGAATGCCTTAGGCCCTCAGAAGGTTTACGAGCTAGCTCAGGCAGCAAAAGCCGGCCAAACTGGGCAGGTAATGTTATTAATTGAGGAGGGGCATCGCCTCGCGGATATTTCGCCAGGCCCTGCGATTTCTTGGGCGGCAGCGATCGTTGCGGGGGGTGTTAAATCGGCTGAGAGTGGTGAACCTCAAGCGTATCAGAACGAAGCATTGCATTTTGTTGCTGAGCGTAGGAAAGCTGCATTTTCTCACGCTAGGACGATTGTTGAAAAACATGTACGAGGTAAGGTTACTCCGGATAAGGATAGTGGCATCATTAAAACCGAGGCTGGGGTCGTTGTAGTTGTTCAGGGAACAACGTATGATTTTCAAAAAGCTGCGGATCTTGTAAAAAAGTATACCTATCGTGGTATCGTCATTCTCGGTAAAGAACTGGATGATCACATAGTGACTAATCTGCGGAATCTCAGCTTTCAAGTTGCTAGAACGAAAGAAGAATTCCTTCCTTATGCGAAAAGGCTTAGCCCAACGTTCGGCGATAAAGCGCGGGAATTCATCGACCGTTTAGCGGATCGTTTTGAGCCGGTCAAGAAAATCACCGAATTCTCCAAAGCTACGCGAGAGGCTTGGGAGATGATTCCAGACGGATTGAAGAAACCTGCTTATACGGGAATGAAAGCGGGATCGGCTCTCCTCGCCGGTGCGATGGGCGCGTATCTCGCAGCTCACCATCCCGATTTGAAGCAAATCACTCCTTCATTTTTACAGCAGGCGATCGAGCATCCGCAGAATCCACGAGATGGCGGCCCTGGGTTACTGGGGAGCGTTAAAAAAAGTTCAAGAGCGGATCCTCCGGAATCCTCGATGAGACGGGGAGTTGCGTAAAGCCGTCCAGTTCGATATTCCGCGAGAAGACGTATCACGAAAATATATAGAGGAGCAAAGATGCAGACCCAATCATCCATCAGTTTCCCGATTGTCGATTATCCCCTTACCGAGGGAAGCTTCGTTTCTCAGGCGCTGGCGCAGCGTCTCGCTCCGCCGTCGGATGCATTGGAGGCGGCTGTGCGCGAGGCATACTCGCAGGTCACGGCCAAGGGTGTACAAGCAATCGTTGAATATACGGCAAAGCACGATCATCCCGGATTCACAAAAAAGGACATCTTCGTTTCGCAAGAAGACGTCGCTTCATATGTGCGCTCGTTGACGCCGGCATTGCGATCCGCGATCGATTGCGCCGTCGCGAACGTGTCAGCGGTCAACAAGCACATCGCCGAGTCTCTCACGCCCTGGAAGCTGAAGTTGAGCGACGGGCATACGGTCGGCGAAAGAGTTCATCCGTTCGAAACCGTGTTGCTGTGGACTCCTGCTCGCAAAGGGCCACTGGTCTCGACTGCGATCATGCTTTGTACGGCTGCCGCTGCCGCCGGAGTTCAGCGCATCATCGTCGCGACCCCGCCTACGCACTCAGGAAAACCGGACGCGAACACGCTCGCCGCAGCCCATCTCGCGGGGGCAACAGATTTTGTTTGCGGCAACGGACTTGCCGTCATCGCCTCGGCTG
>DASZHL010000069.1:0-7818 GCA_035937855.1 Vulcanimicrobiaceae bacterium | reverse complement strand
GGCCGTGGCGAGGTCACGATCAGAGACCTGGTGCGCAACACCCTCCGGATGCGGCCCGACCGCATCGTCGTGGGCGAGGTCCGTGGCGGGGAGGCCCTCGACATGCTCCAGGCCATGAACACGGGTCACGACGGTTCGCTTACGACCGTCCACGCGAATACTCCCCGAGACGCGGTCGCCCGTTTGGAAACTCTCGTATTAATGGCCGGATTCGATCTCCCTGTCAAAGCAATTCGAGAACAGATAGCCAGTGCCGTCGACGTCGTCGTCCAGACCGCTCGCTTGCGGGACGGGAGCCGCAAGATCATGAGCATTGCGGAGATCATCGGCATGGAAGGCGACGTCGTGACGATGCAAGAGGTTGTGAAATATAAGCAAAACGGCGTCGACGAGCACGGCAAGGTCCTCGGCGAGTTTCAGTTTACCGGAGTGCAGCCGAACTGCATGAAGAAGTTCGAGGAGATGGGCATTCCCTTCGACGTACGGGATCTGTCGAAGATGCCATCGATTAGTGCCCTATGGTAAGTGTCGTTCCCATCGCCGTCGCAATCGGTTTCGCTGCCTGCCTCGGCTTGATCTTCTTCTCGTTTTGGGCGAGCGTCAGCGAATGGTTCGACAAATTCGCCCGACGCTTCGAGGGTCTCATCGACAAAGCGGATCTGAAGATCAAACCCAGAGACTTTCTGTTCACAATTCTCGCGCTGGGCTCATTAATCTGGGTTGTTTTCTGTCTCCTTCTACGCGCGGATAGCCTTACGGGAATCTTGCTCCTACCGCTCTCGCTGGCCCTGTGTTTTGTTGCCGGAAACATCTACCTCAAGCGACGCGGGAACAAGCGCGTCTCATCGTTTATTCAACAACTTGAGAATGTCCTGCGGATGATGGCCGGTGCTTTGCGCGTTGGTTTGGGACTCCGCCAATCTTTGATCTTGGTGACGGAAGAAATTTCCGATCCGGCACGCCGGGAGTTCTTGCGCGTCATCGGACGGACGAATATCGGCATCAGCATCCTCGATGCTCTTGACGAACTTTCGACGAGCATGCCCGGTCAGGAGATGAAAATGATGGCCCGCTCAATCCGCGTTCAGGCGACGACGGGTGGTGACCTCGGTCAGGTGCTCGAAACGCTCGCGACCACCATCAAGGAACGCCGGAAAATTCTCCGCAAAGTTGCGGTGCTCACGGCTCAGGGTCGCGGCGCAGCCTGGATCATCGGTGCGTTGCCGCTGGTGGTCGGTGGTTTCATCCTCTTCACGCAACCGGAAATGTCCCATGCCATGCTCCAGACGCAACCCGGCTGGGGCGCGTTGGGTCTCTTTTGCTTCCTCGAAGGTCTTGCGATCTTCTCGCTTATGAAAATTCTGACGTTCGATGGTTAGTCATGGCGTACTCTACCTGATTGGGATTGCGTTCGCCATCTCGGTCTTCCTCATTTTCGAATCCGCCGTTCCGAGTAAGAGCGAGGTTTCGAAAAAACTGGAGGAACTTCAGGGGCTGAAATGGGAGAACGATTTCTCGAGCCGCCAAACGGCGCTCGACCACCTCTTCGATGAGGGCCGGCGCAGCAAACTCAAGCAACAACTGGCCGAAGCCGGTTGGTACAAGATGAGTCCGGCGAAATTCGCCGCGCGCTCCATCGGCGGCTGCGGAGTCGGGTTGAGTAGCGGAATCGCCATTGGGTTTCTGCTGGGGGAGTGGGATTTCAAGATAATCCTGCTGATCGGAATCCTGACGTTCGGAGGCGCGTACATGCCGATGTCGCAATTGCGCCAGGCGATCGTCAGACGCAAGAAAGAGATACAGCGCGGGCTTCCCGATTTACTCGACATGCTTGCGACGACCGTCTCAGCGGGATTGGCCTTTAATCAGGCACTCGGATACGCCCATGAGGTCGTCGCCGGGGCCTTGCACGACGAGATCGAAGCGGCGCTCTCGGAGATTCGGCTTGGTCGGTCACGCGCTGATGCGCTGAAATCGATTGCTGATCGCGTTCGCGTACCGGAACTTTCGACGATGGTGACGGCCGTCACTCAAGCAGAACGTTTGGGCTCAAAGCTTTCGGGTGTGCTCACCGAACTCGCCGAGGAGGCGCGCAATCGCCGCATGATGCGTGCCGAGGAGACGGCGGCGCTCATGCCTATCAAGATGGTCATTCCGATGGCTCTTTTCATGCTACCCGCTTTGTTCGTGATGATATTCGGCCCCGTTGTGGCCGAATATCTAGCGCAACCGAAATGAAATGATGATGATAAACTCTTTGATCGTCGCCCTCGTCTTCGGATCGGCAGCCTACTTGGTGCTTGAGCTTGCCAAGTCAATGTGCGAGAAGATCGTGCCGTATGCCGACGGACCAAAACTCGGAAATCCTCCCGTGGCGGTGTTGATCGGCGCTATGGCATGCGTAGGATTCGGACTTGCCAATCGCGGCGCGTCCATACCGGTGTTAGGCTTTGAGCTGCCGCTTTGCGCGGCTCTGGTCGCTTGTTGGTATTGCGACGTGAAGGTCGGCATTCTGCCGGACGTTTTCACTTTGTGGCCGTTGGGATTCTACGTGCTCCTCGCCGTGTTCTCAAACGTAGCTCCATGGAACAACGCATCCCACTATTCCACCGTGATTTCGACCGTGGTCGCAATCCTGGTCGTGGCGCTCCCCTTCGCGGTGTTGGCGAAGATCACCAAGGGCCGTGGGATGGGTTGGGGTGATGTTAAACTGGCGGCGCTTGGCGGAGCGATTCTCGGAATGATGCCTGCGGTTGCCGCCTTCGCTACGGCATCTTTCGTTGCCGTCGTCGTTGCGCTCATTCGCGGAAAAAAGACTGAATTGATCGCCTTTGGACCGTACCTCGTCGGAGGCATCGGGTTCTTCATGATCTTCGGTTTGGGGATGAATCCATGAAACTTCAACAATTGCGTAATCTTCGGACCGGCGCGGTGATCGCCGGTCGTGTGTCGGAGGCAAGGGATTTCTTTTCACGGGGTCTCGGTTTACTGCCGCGAAAACACGTTGCTCGCGATGAAGGCTTGTGGATTCGCGGATGCTCATCAGTTCATACGATGGGAATGCGGGCAATCATCGATCTCTACTTCCTCGATCGTGAGAATCGCGTGCTCCATTTTGTTCACGGTGCGCGTCCCAACCGTCCCTATTTTTCGTATCGGAAGGCGCACTCGGTGCTCGAACTCGGATGGGACGAGAACCTCGAGCGAAACGTCGCTCTCGGGGATCAGCTCGCCCTCGAGTGAATGATCCGCTTCGGCGAATTGAAATGCAATGAACTTTCCGCAGCGGCATGTTGTATTTTACAAAGTCACCGATAAAACAGCCTGGTGGGCGGCGTGCGGGTGCGCGGCGATGGCCTTGGGGATTCTCGTTGCGCGAACAGGTCCGGCGACTGAACTCGAGCGCCGATTCGGCGAACGTATCGCATCTGCTCATACCTTGTCCGGACTCTCCGGAGTGTCCCCGGGCGTTCTCGGTTCGGCGGGCTATGAAGGCTGGCTATCGGCGCTCCTCGCGCATTTGCTTTGGATTTGGGGTGGAGCGATCGGCGCAACCTTGGGAACAGCGTTCGTTGCTTTTGTCGCGTTTATCGGCGTGGCCTATCGTTGCCGCCGTCGAGGCCTGGATCGCTGGAGCACCTTCACGGCCGTTGGATTCGCGCTTGCGTTCTCCGCCGGGGCACTCCTGCAAGGGGCCGGTGGATGGCCGCTGCTGCTCGCGTCGTTGCTCGGAATTCTCGCTGAGATCGGGGACCTTCGTCTACGTGCTGCATTCCTGATTGCACTAGCGTTGATGGCGGCTCAGATGGGACCCCTCGGGCTTTTGGTTCCCGGATGGGCATTGGTTTGCGCCATGGCCGAACTCTTTACCAAGCCGTTTGCGCCTTTTACCGCAGCGCGCCAATTTCTGATCGCCGCCGTATGTTCCGCCGCGGTCTTCCTCACGCCCAGCGGTTTTCGGGGAATCTTGGATGCGTTCGCCTCGCTCGGTATTCCCCCCGACGCATTGTCGTCAGATGCGGCCTTCCGGATCGCGAATTTCGAGCTGGGAACGCCTGCGATACTCTTCGCATTCGCGATTGCTCCTTCGTTACGTTTGATGAAGCCTGGTATCCGTGTCGCCGCCGTCGCGGCTATGATTGCCGGATTCTACGACCTTCGTTTGTCGGCGTGCATGGCGATGCTCATAGCTCCCGACGTAATCGCTGCATTTGTCATAGGGAGTCACAAGCGCCACGGCGTCGTCGCTCGCATCGCAGCGGGGGTCCTCGTCTTGATCTTGCTCCGATTAAGTTTCGCATCGCTCTCCGGAAATACGCACGCTCGGCAACGAGATCTCTCCTTAACCGCCGTTACGCACGCGGTTGCAAGTTTTCACGGACATCCGCGGGTGTTTTGCGCAGAGCCGGCGTGGTGTGATATGATCCTCGCGGATGCTCCCGATGCACGCGTGTTGATCGACGGTCGCCGTTGGCTTTATCCTGCGGCTGTTCGGCGCGACGTCGCTAAACTCGTGCAGGCGAAACGAGGCTGGGAGAAAATCCTCGATACCCACGGTGTCGATACGATCATTACGCCGATATCGGGCGAGTTTGCTCCCGAAGGTGTCTTGGCGAGTTTGGATCCGCAATGGCGCGTGCGGCGATTCGGCAAAATCCTCTTGCTAACGAGGAGGTTGCCGTGAAGCTCGTGTTTCCGCTTCTGGCGATTTTCGCCGCGCGGTTTTTCGTAACCGCGATCGCCTTTCCGCCGCTCGACGGTGATTTGGGATGGCAACGTTGGTTGGGTGAGAGCATTATGCGTACCGGAAAGCTCCCCGACGCGCTCGGTGCGGAAAGCTTTGCTGCTGTTGGATCTCCCTGGGTACCGCAAGAATGGCTCTTTGGCGTCGGGGCTTGGGTTGGACGTTCTGGTTTGGGATGGGATTTTTTTGCCGGCGGTATCGCGTTGTGCGGAGTCGCTGCCCTATGGTTCGTTGCCGTGCGGTGCCTGCGGCGTGAAGCGGGTCCGCTCGCGACGGCGATCTGCACGGGTTTGGCGGGTATGGCGCTGTTCGAATCGTTCGGCGTGCGCGTGCAAGTCGCGGCGTGGCCGTTCTTCGCGCTCTTCTTGCTGCTGATGGATAGCGAGGGCCTCATTCTGTGGTGGAGCGTTCCGCTGGTCGCGCTTTGGTCCAACGTCCATGGAAGCGTGATGTTGGCGCCGGTTCTCGCGTCGGCGTACGCCGTCGGATCGTGGATCGATGCGCGCGCGTGGACGCCGATCGTGCGCCGCCGTTTTTTCGTGGCCGGCGCGCTTTTGGCGGCGACGGCAGCGAATCCGCTCGGTGTGCGTTTACCGTTGTATGCGCTATCGCTCTTTACGAATCCGATTCGTGTGTATATCAGCGAATGGCGGCGGACGGACATTGCGGAACCCTCCTTTCTGTTCGGAAGCTTTATCCTCATTCTGATCATTCTCACACTCTGGGGTTGGACGGCTCGTCGCCGGTGGTGCGAAGCACTTCCCGCGGCGGCGATGGTCGCGGCGGCGCTCATGGCCGCCCGGAATGAGGCGATTTGCGGAATCGCTCTCGCTCCCTTGGCGGCGCCGATGCTTTCCCGCGTGCTAGAGCGCTTTACGACTGCATTTTCTCCTTCGGCGTCGCGGAAAACTCGTCCGTTCGATTCGATCATGCTGCTTGTCGGTGTCGTCATGGGGGCGCTCGTCGCGTTTGCGCTCATCCGCAGTCCCGAACGCACCAAAGAGATTCACATGCCCATTGTTGAGATTGTCGCCGCCGCCGCTCTTCCGGGCGAGCATCGGCTGTTCTGTGCGGATTTCGCATGGTGCAGTCTCGCGCTCGATCGTCCCAACCTCCGTGTTTTCCTCGATGGCCGTGCCGACCCGTACCCGATCGCGATATGGAAAGCGCTCGGCGAATTACATTGGCTTATGCCGGGATGGCGTGCTGATCTTGACCGCTATACGTTTGACGAAATTATCGTCGAGAAGGATTCTCCGCTGGATCAAGCGCTCGCGCGTCTTCCTGATTGGCGCAAAGTGACCAGCGACGGAAGATTCCGCTTATGGCGCCGAGCGAAGACCGTTCGTATTGGGCCGGATGAGAATTGAACGAATGAATGTGTCTTGGGTGACGCCTAGTCCGAAACTTCCAAGCATCTGGTAGATTGTCGGTGCGGAGACGATCGGCGCACGGAAGAGGGCCAGGGTTTGACCGGGTTTGAGCGTTACTTCCGAGATAGCGTCACCTGAGGGTGCGGTCAATGCTAGTCGGAAACGCGGTTCGTCATTGAGTATGGCGACGTGGATGAGGTCTCCCGATACGGCATTCTCTTGGAGGAGCTTGAAGGGCGGATTGACCGTTGGGCTCACGGATTCGATTGTCGAATGTCCGCCTTGGAGGTTCGTAATCTGCACGCTGTTTGAATTGCCTTCTGTGCCCTGGGCCGAATCCACGGCTTGCGCGATAGCGACATTCGGAGCGACCAATCCCGATGCCGCAGCCAAGGCCGGATCGCCGTGAATCATGATTCCTATGCTTTGCTCGGCGACGGTTTGTCCTAGCTCCGCATGAGCGATGAGTTGATACTCCTGATCGTCAGCCGAGATCGGAGCGATCAGCGTCGAGGTCCCGTTTCCATTGCTGAGCTGCATTGGAACGGAGGCGCGCACGGTTCCCGTCTGATCAAGAATTTGGATCATCCCGCGTTCCGCGGCGACATGGTACTGAACGACGATGGGTTTTCCGCTGATGATAGCGTCTTTTCCGAGCGTGATTCGATCGACGTGGGCGATGGTCGGTCGGGCGTGAGAGCGGTGGGCAAGAGACGGAGGTGCAAGCGCGACGACATGGAGAGAACGAACGTCGTTCTCCAGTACTCCGTGGGCTTGCAAGGTCACGTTATAGCTGGTCGCTTGGAGCGTGCGGGGAAGCGTGAGTGAGATGCTTCCTGACGGCGATGATCCGAGGGCTCCCTGCGAGACCAACGTTCCGTTCACGTTGCGGATGACGTAATCGACTCGTTGGGCTGAGCGGGCGGCATAGGCGACTTCAAAGGCTTGCCCCGCGAAAACATGCTGAGGTCCGATGAGTGCGAGGATGCTCGTGCGGTTGGGAATATACGCCAGGGCGAGAAGCGCGACGAGGGCAATCGCGGCCGGCAGCGCCGAGCCGCTTAGTCGGCCCCAGGAGGGGCGGGTTCGCGGGGCGCCGGCGTCGAGCGTCAGGTGGGCCGTATCGGCGAGAATCTCGACGACCACTCGGGGATCGTTCCCACGAGCGGGCAGTTGCACGAAAATCTCGGAAGCGACTGCCGTGTAGGGAGCGATGGTAAACGAACTCACGGTACATGCGTCCGAGGTTGAGCCCGGCTCCGTCGATATGGAGTAGGCGAAGGCCACAACCGGCGAGAGCGAGTCGTTGGCAACAAGTACCTCATAGCGGGCGAGCCGAGTGCTCTTATCGACGTCAAGAGGGCGGATGTCGCCTGCGATGCTCCCCGAGGGCAAAGCCATGACTGAGCCCGGACCGTTCCGCTCCACAGCGGGAACGGGGGCCGTGTTGGAGGCGGTTAGCGCCGGGAGATTATGGCGCGGCGCGGCGAGGTGTGAGCGTGCGAGACCCAAGTCGGAATATCCCTTCCAGACCCGGTTATCGGATGAAATGGTGGAGGAGGTGACCCGCGTCATTGCACGCAAGCGTCGTGCCTACCGCCAAGGGTGACCGGGTCTCGGAGGGGCGAACGTCTTGTGTCATGCTTGCTTGTTCGCGCCCATTGGGGTGGAAGGCCTTTTTGCCGGGTGCAAGGAGGCCGT
>DASZHL010000068.1:0-6215 GCA_035937855.1 Vulcanimicrobiaceae bacterium | reverse complement strand
GTTCAAGAGCAAATAAACCCCGCCCCTTCGTGTAGACCGGAGTCGTGCTTGTGTTGATATACTTGGGCTCAGTACCGTCCAGCGACCGCCCTCCGAACGCGACGACTTCTCCCGTCGTCGAGAACGTCGGAATCATCAAGCGCCCACGATAGAAATCGTAGTACCCGCGCTCACCTTGTCGAACTAAACCGGCCTTCGCGGCAAGTTGGAGATCGATACGTTCACGGACGAGTTCACCAACGAGGGCATCCCAACGCTCCGGTGCATATCCGAGCTTGAACGAAGCGATCGTCTCCGGAGAGATCCCTCGCTCGGAGCAATAGGCGCGTGCGGTCGTGCCCTCGGCGCCGGACAATGAACGCGCGAAGAAACTCGCAGCCGACTCGTTCGCCGCGATGATCGCCTCTTTCTCGCTGCGGACGCGCAAGGCGGCGGGTGTTTCCGGCTCAAGTGTAACACCCACCCGCCGAGCCAGAGCCGCCGCGGCTTGGGGAAAATTGAGATTTTCGATCCGTCCATAGAAAGCGATGACGTCGCCGGCGACTCCGCAGCCGAAGCATTTGAAGAATCGCCGATCGGGATGCACATGGAACGATGGAGTCTTCTCGGCGTGGAAGGGACATAATCCGACCAAGTCGTTTCCCCGTTTGCGTAGGGAAACATACGCACCGATTACCTCAGCGATATCGGCACGTGCAAGAATCTCAGAAATCGTTCCCGGATTGATCCGCACCCACTTCTGTTCGCTCGCACAGGCACCCGGAACCTACGGCAACCGGCAAGATGTCGAGGCAAAAGGGGGCCTCGGAGGCTCCCCAGGCGAAGGGCGCGGCCGTATGAAACGGATCTTCGATCCGATCCATCGCTTCATCGAGCTTGACGAGGCGGAGGTCGCCCTCCTCGATACACCGCCGCTGCAGCGTTTGCGCCGTCTGCGGCAACTTGGCCTCGCCTACCTCGTCTTCCCTTCCGCCGAGCACTCGCGCTTTAGCCATGTGCTGGGAGCGATGGCCGTAGGCGAACGCGTTCTTTCCACGCTCCGCACCCACGATGACGGATACTTCTCCGACGATCAGGACTATGGACGCCAACGAAAATTGCTGCGCGCAAGCCTCCTCCTCCACGACGTCGGGCATGGCCCTTTCAGCCATTCCAGCGAAGCGGTGCTGGGCCGACGCCACGAGCTACGGACGGCGGAAATTCTGGAACTCGCTCCGATACAGTCAGCCTTGCAACGCCTCGACGTCGATCCGCACGAAATTGAAGCCCTGGTCGTCGGCACTCGCGCTACGCGTTATCCCGTGCTCAAGGAAATCGTCAGCGGTCCAAACCTTGACGCCGATCGGATGGATTACCTCCTCCGCGACACCTATTTCACAGGCGTTGCAGGCGGCCGTTACGACGCCGATCAATTAATCGCCTCACTTCGCGTCATCGCACAGAACGGGAATCCGACGCTCGGCGTCGACGGTCGCGGTGTGGTCGCACTCGAATCCTTCGTCCTTGCGCGCTACATGATGTTCGCCACCGTGTATTTTCATCACACCGCGCGCTTATTCGAGCATACCCTCCAAGACGCGTTGAAGCATTTGTGGCCCAATCCGCGGAGCCTTGACTCGATCGACGAGTTCTTGTCGTGGGACGACTTGCGAGTCGTTGATGCGTTCCGCACGCTCGACGACGATTCCGCGCGCGCGCTCCGTGATCGCCGGCGGCTCCATCGAATGGTCATGGAGTTCAACGCCGAACGCGATCTCTCGATCTTTGAACGGTGCCGAAAAGATTTAGAGAAAAATTATGGTTCCGCAGTCTGGGCTGATACGCAGGAAGAACTGCTCCATCGTCTGCCGCTGGGGGTCGACTCAACTGGACCGACAGTCCTGGTGCGCACGCGTTCGGGCGTCGTCGACGCACGCGAAGCCTCCGATCTCATCGGGAAACTTTCCGGCAAGGCCCATTGGCGCAAACTCTACGTCGCCCAGGACCGCGTCGACGTCGCCCAAGCGCGCCGCCGTTGTCGGGAAATCGTCGCTCACGCGCGCGAAGGCCGTGGATAGGTCGTTTCTCCGCCCTTTCTCAGGATCGCCGAGTAAAATATAGACATGAAGATCATCACTTCCGTCCTTGCCCTCGCATTGATTATGGCGCCGGCCTTCGGCTCGGCAGACGAAACGCCCTCGCCGAATTCCGCCCCTCCGCAGGCGGAGCACATGCGACACCACCCCGACGCTGCGGCGTTCCGCGCGTTCCAAGAACAATCACTCCACCTTCGCGCGCAAACTCGCTCGGCGATTCTGAGCGCGTTAACCTCAGAGCACCGCAGTCTCCTTTCCACAACCGTCGGCCAACTCGCCGTTTCGACCGATCCCGACCCGCGTGCGGCCGCACGTCAGTTCAATCAAGCGCTCAGCGCGGATGAACGACAAGCCATCCTCCGGATTAACGAGAATTTCAAGCATCGGATGCTTGCACTCCGGTCCACCTTGCGGCAACAGCTCGCTAGTCAGGCTGCTTCTCAAGGCGCAACAAAGGACGATTGGATCTCTCACTCCGAGAAATCTCCCCGTCCCCATTCGTCACCCAACGCAGGCATGATCGTCTTGCATGAAGCCTTAGGATTCGGCTTCGCCGCCGAGCACATGCACCCGGCCGGACATATGCACCAGAATGAGGATATGCACCCGCAGTAGGACGAGAAACTCTCCGGGTTCATCCAGAGGCCCAAAATGTACTAGTGCTCGTATGGCTGTGTTACGAGCGTCGTGGCGAGGCGCGGCGCCACGATGCTTGTAACGCAGTCATACAGTGAGGGTGGTTCCGGCGCCTTGGAGAGCGCGCTCGATCGCCGGCTCTCCGGCTCCGGCGATCATTACACGCCGAACTCCTCCGTGCAAGGCGGCTAGAGCACCGCGGACCTTGGGTTGCATTCCCCCGTCAAGGGTTCCGTCGGTCAAGAACGCTTCAGCTTCCGCCACACGCAAGTGAGCAATCCCGCTCTCCGGGTCCTCACGTCGGCGACGGACCCGCTCGACATTGGTCAATACCACATAGGCATCGGCGCTCAAAGCACCGGCGATCGCTCCGGCTGCCGTATCTCCGTTGAGATTCAAGGCCGTCGCGGCGTCCGCCGTCCGACCGAGCGGAGCGATAACCGGAACGTAACCCGCATCGAGCAAGGTGTGCAATATACGGGGATCGACTCGGACGACCTCACCCACAAATCCGAGCGAAGAGCCGTCGATCGGATCGATGGGACGAGCGATCAGCAAACCGCCGTCTTCACCGCTAACTCCAACGGCGGCGACTCCGCGGCGGGCGAGGGATCGCACGAGCGCTTTGTTCACCGTTCCGCAGAGGATGAACTCCGTCACCGCAAGAGTCTGGGCATCGGTCACCCGTAATCCCGCGACCCGTGTGGGGATAACGCCGCGAAGCGCTAGCTCGTCATCGATTTGAGGACCGCCTCCATGCACGAGGACCACTTGATCGCCTCCGCGCACGCGTTCGGCAATCTCATCGAGCAAGGGATCGCAAGCGGATAGGCCCGCCATCGCATTTCCACCATACTTTATGACAATCAGCATCGGGCGGAGCATTCCACACACCCCTCCGAGAAAACTCTCGGACAGCCGGCGATGCGTTCTCGGTGCCGACGGCGAAGAGCGGCTCATGGTCTGGAATCCGATTCCCCATGTGACCAACAGCGGGCGCGTTGCGTGAAAACTCGCGAATACGTGATCCTCGGAATTCTCGGCATCCTCGTGATCTTCCAAGTATTCCTTCGCTACCAATATGTTCCGCTCGGCAAGAGCCAGCTCGTGCGAATCGATCGTCTTACGCGGCAATCGTGCATCGAACCCTGTAACGGGTCGAGTGCGAGCCCGACTCCCGAGCCGCCGACGGAAGCCGAAGTCGACGCGGATATCATTTCCTATATGCAATCGTTGTACCGGCTCATCCATCCACGCAATGGGCGCTATATGTGGATCATCGCCGGTCATTTCGACCGTGCGGGAATTCCGGAGCCGACGAACATCGATCCATCCGATCCGGATTTCAATTCCCAGGATTACCCGATCCGCCAAGCCTGCTTCTGCAGTGAGAAAATGACCGGATGGTGGTATCAGGTCATCCCGACCTCATCCGGCGGTTTCAACGTAAGCGAGATTACCGGAAATTCCGTCCTCGAGAAAAAATACGGATTCACAAAATAAAGCCGCAAGAAAGGCCGCCTCCTGGGATTTTTCCCTGGCGCCCACGAAGAAAGTTCCATGTCCAATCCCAAAGTCGTCTTGACCCAACGCTTTCGCAGCGCCCTTGATGAGGCTTTCAACGAAGATGCGCAAGGAGTCGATCCGGCGATTGCGGCATCCGATCGGGCTGACTACCAGGCCAATGTAGCCATGGGCCTCGCCAAACGCCTCGGCAAGAATCCCCGCACAATCGCCGCAGCCATCGTCGATAAACTCCATCTCGACGACGTTTGCGACGACGTTAGCATCGCGGGCCCCGGATTCATCAACCTCACCTTAAAACGCGAATTCCTGGAACAGGAGGTCTCCGCCCTCGCCCGTGATAAGCGGCTCGGAGTTTTGCCCGCCGCGAATCCCAAGAAAATAGTTGTCGAATACTCGGGCGTGACCGTGGGCAAAGAGATGCACGTCGGGCATCTTCGCACCACCATCATCGGCGATGCTCTCGCTCGCATCAATGATTTCCTGGGACACCGAGTCATCCGCTTGAATCATATCGGTGACTGGGGTACGCCCTTTGGACTCGTCATTCAATATCTGAACGAACATCCTGAGATCGAATGGCGTCGAAATCCGAACAACCCTGACGCCGTCGATCAGTCCCCGATGAATGATCTCTACAAATTATCCCGTAAAGCGTTCGACGAGGATCCCGCATTCGCCAATCGCGCACGGCTGCGGGTCGTCGCGCTCCAGGCCGGCGATCCGGAAACTACCGAACTTTGGAGCTCGATCATCGACGAATCCATGCGTTCGTTCAACGAGGTGTATGAACGCCTCGGCGTGCTTTTGACGGACGAGGACATCGCCGGAGAAAGCTTCTACAACGCCCAACTGGCCGGCATCGCCGAAGAGCTGGAACTTTCGCACATCGCCGTCCTCAGTGAAGGAGCTCTGTGTGTTTTTTCGGACGGAGTTCTCGGTCCCGATGGGAAACCGACGCCACAAATCGTACGCAAAAGCGACGGGGGATTCGGATATGCGGCCACGGACTTAGCCGCGCTGCGGCATCGCGTCGAAACGCTGCGTGCGGACGAAATTCTCTATGTCGTCGACGCTCGGCAGTCGTTACACTTCCGTCAGGTCTTCGATACCGCTCGCCGCGCCGGATGGCTTCCGGATACAGTTGAGGCGAGTCACATCTCCTATGGAATGATTCTCGGAACCGACGGGAAGCCGTACAAATCGCGTTCGGGCAAATCGGTGCGGCTCACCTCCTTGTTGGACGAAGCTGTGGAGCACGCGCGCGAAACGATTCTCTCAAAAGGTGAGATTCCCGAACCCGATGCTCTCGACGAACTTGCACGGAAAGTGGGGATTGGTGCGATCAAATATGCGGATTTGAGCACGAGCCGCACGAGTGACTACGTCTTTGATCCCGTTCGCATGGTGTCGTTGAAAGGCAATACCGCTCCGTATCTCCAGTACGCCCATGCTCGAATCCGTTCGATTTTCCGCCGCGCGAAACTGCCCGTTCCGCTCGATGCGCGGATCAGTCTCGAACACCCCGCCGAACGGGCCTTGGCGCGTGAAATCCTCTCCTTCCCTTCGGCCCTTGAGGTAACGGCACGCCTCCACGAACCGCATCGTCTTTGTACATATCTATACGATCTAGCGACGGCGTTCACCACCTTCTACGATAACTGTTCGGTTCTCAAGGCAGAGGATGCCACCGTGCGCGATTCGCGCTTGCTGCTCTGCGATCTCAGCGCCCGCGTCCTTTCCCAAGGGCTGGGACTCTTAGGAATCGACGCTCCCGAACGCATGGGTGGGCGCCGATCGATATCCGACGACCGATCCCTCAGCTTTTCCGACTCTGCAGTGAAAAGATGATTGGGAATTCTTTCCTTAGCGAAGCGCTCGATCCTTCTCGAACCGAAGCGCTCCTAACGCCGACCGCCTACGAGTGCTTCGATCTCGACGTGACCGATCGATGCGCCGGAGATGCCGCTCGCGAGATTC
>DASZHL010000067.1:0-2273 GCA_035937855.1 Vulcanimicrobiaceae bacterium | reverse complement strand
GGAATTCTCCGTTGGCGTCAAACACTGGCTTGCCGCTGATTTTATAATAAACCAGAGATCCGTCGCTTCGTGCGGCCCGGTAGACGAAATCGCGGAACGGCTGACGCGCCTCGAGCATAGACCGATGAAGCTCCCACTTTTCCGGCTCCGATTCGACGTCCGTCGCGAATTCCCATCGGGCCAACCCAATCCGGTTCACAGGCGCGAAGCCGCGAGCGAGAAGCCGTTCGTAATCCGTGACGCGTGTGAATTTGTGATCAGGATCGGTTTCCCAGTACCAATCGGAGGCGCTTTCCGCGTAGTCGCGGAATTTCGCTTCGCTCTCCCGCAATGCTTGCTCGGTCCGTTTACGCTCCGTCACATCGACGTGTGTGGTGATAGCCTCGACCAGCGCGCCGAGCGGGGAAAATACGTGATAGCTGGTTGCTTCAAGGTATTTGATTGTTCCATCAGGTAGCAAGATTCTGAACTCAGTCACTAAATTGTTTTTCTGGCGCAACACCTCTTGAAGTGTTTCCCACACTCTGTCTCGATCGTCCGGGTAAATGCGTTGCCACATACTTTCTCGGCTTGGAAGGCCCTGCAGCAGATCAAATCCCCAGATCCGGTAACACTCGTCTGACCAATAGAGATAACGCGTCGTTGTCGCGTCGTAGACCCAACTACCGGTGTGGCTCAGCTTCTGCGCTTCTGCCAGATGTGCTTCGCTGTGGCGCAGCCGGCCTTCGCCCTTCTTGACTTCATCGATGTCAATAGACAGGCCGTACCACTGGATAATGCGTCCCTGCCGATCGCACAAAGGCTCACAACGAGCATCGTGCCAACGAAACTCACCGTCCGCCCGGCGTAAACGCATGACACCTTGGTACGAAGTTCCGGTCTGGATTGCGTGATAGAAAGCCTCTGCGGTTTCTGGAAAGTCGGCCGGGTGCACGAACGCCTCCCAACCACGATGCCTGAATTCCTCAACCGGCATGCCGCTGTAGTCCAACATGCGCTGATTGATATGGGTCGGCTCGCCCTCTGGTCCGTTCGACCAGATGAGGCCTGGTACCGTTTCGATGATCTGACGGAGCTTGTATTCGCTTTCCCGCAATGCTTCCTCGGCGCGCTTGCGCTCCGTCAGATCGAGCACGAACGCGACGCCCTGGTCTCGTTCTTCGCCGAACGCAGCCAAACCGATCAACACGGGCACGCGGCCCCCATCTTTCCGAAAGTACTCCTTCTCGAATGGTTGGACTGCCCCGATCATCTTCAGCTCTGCGTCAGTCCGCGCGTCGCGCTCGCGCCATTCCGGCGGCGTCAGGTCCGTTCGGTTCAGGCGGCCCGAGATAAGATCCTCTCGATCGTATCCCCCCATGCGGAGAAACGCGTCATTTGCCTCAAGAATGCGACCTTCGAGATCCCAGATGATGATCCCGATGATGTTGGCGTCGACCAGGCGCCGGATCTTCGCTTCGCGTTGTTCTATCTCTCCGTGCAATCTTGCCAATGACTTCAACTCAGCTTGCAACACGTCGCGGAAGTGCAGCAGTAGCTTGAGATAAGCCTCGCTATATTCGTTCCTTTTATTGTCGCGAACGCAAATCGTCCCGAATATGCGGCCATCGGGCAAACCGATTGGGACGCCCAGGTAAGAGATCATCCCCAGCTTGACATGCGGGTTCGCTTTCCATGCTTCGTTCTCGAGAGCGTCAGCGACGAGCAGCGGCTGACCGGTCTTCATGACGGTCTCGCAATAAGGTCCCGTATCGAGAGCGCCGGGCTCGCAAGGATTTCCTTTGGACGTGCTGGAGACGAAAACTTTGATGTGGGGAGGATCGACCCGCATTATGGAGGCAGAGGGCACGTGCATGATCTCGGCAAGGAGATTCACGATCTCTTGCCATTTTCGGATGGTTTCAGGAGGCACTTCGATCGAATGTGCCACGCTCGAGCTGCGATCTTGCGGCTCAGAAGCGGTCCTTTCTCCGTGGATACTCTCGTTCATGCGGAGCAGTTCCTCGGCTTAGACGGTGAGCGCAGCATAACGGCTCCAGCCGCAGTTTGCGATAGCTCTCACGGCCGTTCAAACCGAAGGTGCGGCCAAACATCCAACGTCCGATCCAGGTCAAAACCGGGAAAGCTCAATGCAAGCACATGTTTTCCGCTTTACCGAAAGCGGACGTTGTGTAACGCAGTCGGCATCGTTTGGCGCCAATGCGATAGTAGCTGAATCAAACTCGAGATTTGTAATCCACGTGAAACCAGGACGAAGAGAGGCAGGATGAAAG
>DASZHL010000066.1:0-20453 GCA_035937855.1 Vulcanimicrobiaceae bacterium | reverse complement strand
GCCGGCGCCGAGCATCAGCACCAGCGCCCCTTCAGGGACGTTGCTCACGAGGTAGTCGGGAAGGTCGTCAACTGAGGACACATACTCGGCCCGGCAACCCAGCACCAGCAAGGGTTCGCCGATCGCGCTGTGCGTATCGATCCCCGGAATGGGCGATTCGGACGCCGCGTAGATATCGGTCAAAACGACCCGATCGGCGGCGCTAAGCGCGGCGGCGAATGCGGAACCCAAATACTGTGAACGCGAATAGCGATGCGGCTGAAACGCGACAACGATCGGACCGGAAAAATTCGCGCGCGCGGCGCTGATCGTTTGGATGACGGCTGTCGGATGATGCGCGTAATCGTCCACGACCCACATCCGCGGTTCACGCGCGATCCATTCGAAACGCCGGCGCACTCCGCCAAACGCGGCGAGTGCCCGCGCGGTCACGGCGACGGGAACCTTTAGCTCATGAGCAATCGCGATCGCCGGAAGACTGTCGAGCACGTTGATCGCTCCGGGCACCGGCAAACGGAAATCGCCGAGAACCTCGCCGGCGACGGTCACGCGGAACGTTGTCCCGAAATCGGCATGCGCAATATCGCTTGCGCGCACGTCCGCGCCGTCACTGAAGCCGAACGACAGCGTTCGCGCCGCACGTTTGCTCCCCGCGAGAGCCGCCGCGTGCGGTTCGTCGATGCCGACCAACGCGAGACCGTCTGCGGGAACGCTCGCGAGAAAACGCTCGAAGGCGGTTATCATTCCCAGTAATTCGTCGTCGGAACTCACATGATCGTTTTCAATATTGGTGACCACGGCGATACAAGGACGAAGCGCGAGGAATGAACCGTCGGATTCATCTGATTCGGTCAGAAACCACGCGCCGTTGCCGATGCGCGCGTTTTGTCCGGTATCGCAGCGTTCGCCGCCGAGCGTGATCGTCGGATCGAGCCCCGCGGCTTCCAAGACCGTCGCAATCATTGCCGTCGTCGTCGTTTTCCCGTTGGTTCCCGCGACCGCGATGCCGCGCTTTTCGTTGAAAAGCTGCGCCAGGAAATCTCCGCGGCGCACAATTTCCAGACCCCGCGCGCGCGCTTCAAGCAATTCGGGATTAGTCTGGGCAATGGCTGAGCTGACGACGACTGTTGCAGCCTCACCAAGGTTTGCCCCGACATGGCCGATCGCGACCCGAGCACCTTCGCCGATAAGCTGATCGACGAGCGCGCCGGAGTGATCGCTCGAACCGCTGACGCGATACCCCCGCAGGAGTAAAATGCGCGCGAGAGCGCTCATACCAATACCGCTGATGCCAATGAAATGGACCGGATCCGCTATTCTCACGAGGATTTCCATTCGCGGCGGACCCCGCTCTCACCCGCACGAGTACGAAGCCGTCAGGCGAGGCGGGTCGCATCCGGCGATGCCGAAGAAGGCCGTGAAGATGAGCAGCAGCGACGCAGCCCCGAGGAAGAGCGGCCCGCAAGAGATTATCGACCGCCTGGCCAGCTTAGGCCGGCCGATCCGAATCATCGTCACGGGGGGCGGAACCGGCGGCCATACGTTTCCAGCCGTCACAACGATTCGAACGGCACGCGCGATGCTCGCGAACGTCGGGGTCACCCTGGACGCACTCTACGTCGGCACGTCCGATGGCCTTGAGGCCCGCGTCGCCGCCGCTGAGGGTCTGCCCTTCATCGCAATTCCCGCCGGAAAACTCCGGCGCTCAAGCAATCTCTTACGAATGATCTCCCTGGAGAATCTGCGCGATCTGGTCGGCATTCCGATCGGCGCGGCGCGGGCGATCGCGGTCGTTGCCCGGTTTCGACCCGATGCGGTCTTGAGCACCGGCGGCTATGTGAGCCTCCCTATTGGTCTGGCCGCCGCGATTCTCCGCCGTCCGCTTTTGATTCACGAGCAAACCGTTCGGCTGGGCTTGGCGAACCGCATCCTTGCCCGAGGCGCAACGCGAATTGCCCTGAGCTCATCGTCGGCGCTCCCCCTGCTTTCGCGAAGCATGCGAGCGCGAGCGATCGTAACCGGAAATCCCATCCGAGCGAATTTACTCGAGGGCGACCGGACGCGCACCCTCGCACTCTTCGGATGGTCCGATACAAGCGAAACCCTGCCTACCGTCTACGTTACCGGCGGAGCACAAGGTTCAGCGCAGATTAATCGCTTAATCTTCGCGATTCTGCCGCAACTGCTCGAACGCGCGCGGGTGATCCACCAATGCGGAAGCGGATCTCTCGCCGAAACAAAGGAGCGCGCGCAACTCCTCGCGCCGAATCTCCGTTCACGCTATCGTTTTCTTGATTTCATCGAAAGCGGTCTAGCGGATGTTTTCGCGCTCGCGGATGTCGTCGTCGCACGAAGCGGCGCTGGAACAATCGCCGAACTCAGCGTGTTGGGGAAACCCTCGGTGTTGATTCCGCTCATACCGACCGGCGGCGACGAGCAGATTCACAACGCACGATACATGACCCAAGCCGGAGCATCCCGAGCGCTCATCGGCACCGAAGCGACCCCGGAAAATCTCCTACGGGAACTTGAGAAAATTCTAAGCGACGAAATTACGCGCAACGCGATGGCAGAATCGGCTCAAAGAATCGCGCATCCGCGCGCCGCCGAAATACTCGCGACGGCGCTGCTCGAACTCTGCGCGCGGAAATAGTGGAGGGCACGGCATTTACGCAACAAAGCCGAAGGGATCCGCTAATAGCCGGCATCCTCTCTCATTCGACCATGTTCTGCCAAATACGCGCCGATCTCATCGAGGTTGAGTTTCCTCTCGGCGAGACCGTTCATCAGGCCCAGACCTTCCTCTATCGACACCAATATGTCGATTCCATTCGCCGCTAGAAATACGCGTGTCGCTATCCATGCGATCCGCTTGTTTCCGTCGATGAATGCCTGGTTTTGCGCGATGGATCGCAAGAGCGCCGCCGCCTTTGTAAAGAGATGTGGATACAACTCCTCACCAAACATCGTCGCCTGCGGCAATGCCACGGCGGATTCAAGAAGGTCAGGGCGGTTCAATGCTTGTGCGGATCCAACATGGAGCGAGTAGAGTTCGAGAACATCTTCGATATTGAGATAAAACACTACGCCTTCGCCAACGCATCCAAGAGAGCCGCATCTTGCGAAACAATTTCGGACGCGAGACTGCGTAGGCGCTCGCGCGGTATTGGGCGAGCGACAAAATGAGCGCGAAGGGCATCGCGCGTAACCTCATTCATCGAGCGGCCCTCGGCATGGGCTTGAAGCTGAAGCCTACGGTACATCTCAGGGTCGAGCCGAATGGGTAGAGTCTTCACATGCGTAGCCATGATATCATGATATCACAGTATCACGCACAAAGCAATGGGCCTTCCATCCCACGTAAACGGGCAAACCACCCTCGTCGCCGGTCCCTTTCGCCGCAGGTGATCCGCGAGAAGGAACCGATTCCCGCCTCCCGCTGACGAACGGACGTGCCGAGCCGTTGCCCCACGCTCGCACGGGTGACCCTCGTTCCCCCGAGGCTCTTATCTGAGCCTGGAACCGCTCGCTGTTCTCCTCGGAGCGCTGCTTGTCGGATCGTCCGACGATTGCGTTAAGATGAGTTCAAGGTTTTTGCGTTCCTTCTTTTTGTCGCGGTACGCTGCGAGCGAAGCAACCTTCATGCGGAGAAATTGGCGCGCATAGGGATCTCGCTCGACCTCCATAACTGTAACGACGGCAATTTTGAAGATATCGATCACGGCAGGCAGGATTGTTACGGTTTCGGCGGCGTTGATTGCATCAGCCGTAAGCACGGCGGCTGCGGAACCGATTACTGTTGTCGCCATTTTGCGCAAGCCTTCAGGGACGAACTCGAAGACGGTTTTGAAACCCTCGGCGATTTTGAGGAATGGTTTGGCGAATTCATAAGCGCGACCGCCGCTTTCCCTGGTTCTCTCAAACCTCGACGGCTCAAGCGTCTCGCCAACGAGTTCTGCGAATTTGGCCTTATCTTGAGCGACGTTATAGCCTTTGATTCTCAGTTGATGGGCGGCTGCGTCTTCCATGTGGGGAGCATAGAACAAGACGTGTTTCTTGTTGCTTTCCCATTGCTCCAAGATGGTCGCATATTGACCAAAATCAAATTGTTTTTCCAATACGGCGATACATATCCCGTATTGCGTTTTGATTGTTCGGTCGCTAACGTCTAGGTCGACGGCGACCGAGGCAGCACCTTGTGCTAAGTCGACCATAACGATTGCGAGGTCTTTGAGGTCCTTTTTGGCAAGGCGCCACATGGGAGCGGCTTCTTCAAAAATTGTTTTATTGGTAGCGTGACGAGCGAGGCGATTGCCGCCTTGAGCGATGCTCCCACGGAGATCGTCGAAGGCTTTTTCAAGCGAAATATATTTCGCCAATATATCAGGATCTTTTCTTAGCTCAGCGCGAAACTTCCGACGTTCTGACGGGTTCAATTCAGTGGATGAATCGAACATGAAGAAGTCTTTCCTCATACCCGGTTACCGGAGGTTTCAGGAGACGGCGGAGTGAGCAATTGGATTGCTTTGTCGAATTCTTGTTTTTCGCGGAGGACGCGCGCCCGGGTGAGAGCGAACTGCCAGGACTCTTCGCGAAGTTTGCCGGTTTTTGCCAGGTCGATGATTTCTCGATCCTGATAGATCGTCTGCGTATCATCCAGAAAGATGAGTCCGGGATAACGTTCCGCGAAGCATGCCGCGATGCGCAACAGCCGGCGTTCCATGTCCGGGAATTCAGATTCGCTCAAGTCGTCATAGTCTGCAGTTAGCCCGAGAATCGCAATGGAAATTCT
Organism: Vulcanimicrobiaceae bacterium; assembly: GCA_035937855.1. Classification (GTDB taxonomy): domain Bacteria; phylum Vulcanimicrobiota; class Vulcanimicrobiia; order Vulcanimicrobiales; family Vulcanimicrobiaceae; genus DASZHL01. The sequence goes on along the minus strand of DASZHL010000066.1, from coordinate 15,661 downwards.
GGTTTGAATGTTTCCGCCGCAGAGGCGGACGAGGTCCGCACGCCCGTTAGGGAACGGGGTCGGTGTAGTCCCGCAATCGCGCCAAAAGACTTTAATGGGCCCCGCTCCGTCAGGCTCGATTTCGGCCAAGGGGGTCCCTTCAGGGTCTTCGATTGTGAACGTGCCTCCATCTTCTGCGACGATCTCGGCAAGGAGATCTAGCACCTGCTGAGCGCTAATGCGCTGAGGCGTTACCATATTGAGTTTCCACCAAAGCTCATGCTTGAAGAACGCGTCTTCCGGCTCTATGCCCGTCATCTTCCTACTCCTCCGTCTCCAATATATCAGGATTCTTTCTTAGGTACAACAATATCATAGCCTCGCGACTTCTGTCGGAGGAAGAAACATTGGCTTTACCACAAACCCGCGTAGTGCTAGGCAGCCTTCGTGCGGGGGCGCCCGCCCTTTTTGCCGTTCCTCCGTACAGCAGCAGTCTTCGCAGCAGACCTGACCGAACCGGCACGGAGTGGTCGACGTCGAGCTCCGACCAGTGAAGATATTCCCAATCGCCTTCGAGTTTGACATGGCGAACCTTCTCAAGGTCGTCTACGACGACTCCCGGGATACGCCTCCGAGGGATCGTCAGTACGATGTCGTCCCGAAGTGTCAGAACGAACACATCCTTGTTGGTGTCATACCGTACTGACGACGCGCGCGGCTGCGTCGCATTTTCTTTCGCCGCCCGCCGAACAGCAGCGTCGTAGGCGGCAGGAGGCAGGTTAGCGGGGTGAGCCATTTATTTTTTTTTCCATTCGCTTCAGCCGACGCCTCCAAGAGAGCAGCATCTTGCGAGACGATTTCGGACGCGAGAACGCGTAGGCGTTCGCAAGAACCTTGGTGCGAATCGCGCCTAAAAAGTAGGGGAGTTCAGCATCGGCTCCTCAACGGTCCTAGTTGACCGAAACCTTCACTTCTTTCGAGCGCGCAGGCTCTTCCGTCGGGCGACTCTTGCTAGAGGCTTCAAGGTAAGCGAGCGCCCCACGGTCCTCTCGGCGGCCAGCTTCGCACGGACGCTGCCCTTGATCTCCTCAGGGGGGACGGGCTCGTAGTCGGGAATCTGCTCGCGGATCATAGCCACTAGAGTATACCAGCCTCCCGAAGGTACAGCAATGTTAGAGGGTCCCCGAGATTCAGGACCATCGGCATTGTCGCCTTCAGCCGATCCGCGACCACCTTGATAGCTTCCAGTCCGATGTCCGGCTCTGAGCCGGAGCGAGACAGCAATGCGACCAAAAAGCCGCGATTGGGGACGTCAGGAATCACCCCAGTCTCGGCGAGAAATAGCCGGGTAAGTTCCTCACGGATGGCCTCACGATCCTCATCTTCTGAGAATTCAAATCCAAACGCCGGCCAGACGAAGGGCCCGAGATCATCCGCCTGCATTGCAACATATGCGACGTTGAGCCTATGGATGTAATACCGAATTGCAGCTCGATAGTGAGCAGAGGCGATACCCTGGCGCCGGAACGGCTTCTCGACATAAATCCGTTCATGGAAAGCAACCCATCGTCCACCAGATCTCGAGAGCCGACGAGAGAACATCCCGATCTCTTGCCCTTCCGCTCCCAAAAAGCGCCCTCGAATGAAAATGACCCTCCCTTCGCGATCGATCGTGCACTCTACCCTGGACGAATACCTTGGGTGCTGGAGCGTGAACGCACCGTTAAGTTCAGCTTCATTGCTGTCACCAGCGAACAGGAGATCGATCCTTGTCATTAACTCACTTTTCTACGCACCAATGAACTCGTTCCCGGAGCGAGCGATTCTATCTGCTGCGGACGAAAACCTCGCTTTTGATGCGGAGCGTGTTAGAGCGCTTCGCAAACTGATGTGGACTTCGTTTCCAATCTACGGCTGAAGTTCATTCGCTCCACAATGACGATATCGGCAGAGCGCAGAGACGCTCTTCGATTGGGATGGCTTGTGAACCAGTATACATAAGCAATCCGCGCACGACACGGGATCCCATCGTTTTCATGAACGCGGAAAGCGTATTGGCATCTTGAGTCCGGGGTGATGCGCCCGCTTTGATTTCGATGGCGACGATGCGACCGTCTCTCGCTTCGAGAAGGAGATCGATCTCTTTTCCCGCATTCGTGCGGAGATGAAATAGTTTTGGTCGTAGGATACTCCAAGAAATGTGCTTGCGAATCTCATTGACGACGAACGTTTCCACAAGGTTCCCGAGAAGATCGCGGTTCGTTGCAAGGCGTTCCGCATCCGCGCCGAGTTGATAGGCCGCGAGGCCGGTGTCGTTGATGAAAACTTTTGGTGCTTTAATGTACGTGCGTCCCGCGTCGCTGGACCATGCCGGGAGCGTGTGCACGAGGTACAGTTGCTCAAGGATGCCAAGATACCGTCGCAGCGTTTCTTTCGGCATGCCGATATCGGAAGCGAGCGCGGAGAGATTTAACACACGACCCGTTCGAACCGCGACGAGGCGCAAGAGGCGTTCCATCTCGGTGATGTCGCCGATGCGGGTGAGTTCTCGTATTTCGCGTTGGAGCATAGTGAGTAAATAGTCTTCAAACCACGCGTTTCGGCTCGCATCGCTCGCCAAAGGGAGAATCCCAGGGTAGCCGCCGTGCGTGATTCGTGTGATCAGATCGTCCGTCGGTTCCACCGTCGTTGGAATGCCCCACTTCTCGTCGAAGAAGCGGTCGACGATGTTGCTAGGACGTTGCTCGATCTCGCTTTGTGCAAGTGGGTGGACTTCGATGATTCTCATTCGTCCAGTGAGGGAATCTGCGAGCTTGGGAAGCGTGAGGAGGTTGGCCGAACCCGTGAGAATAAACCGGCCCGGCTCTTGAGAAAGGTCAACCACGCTTTTGACGGCGAGGAGCAGATCCGGAGCGCGCTGCACTTCGTCAATGATCGCACCATGCGGGAGTTCCCGGACGAACGCGACAGGATCCCGCAGGGCGAACGTGCGCGTTCCAAGGTCGTCCAAGGAGAAGTACGGCTTGGAGAGCAGGCGTGCAAGGGTCGACTTTCCCACCTGGCGCGCGCCGAGAATCGCCGTCACCCGGCTTTCTCGAACGGTGCGCTCCAATATGGGGAGGACGCTCCGTGGGATGATTTGACCCATCATATAGGCGATTTTAGCCCAACCCGTGGGCTAAATCAATAGTGCGAGTTCCCTACGTCCGCCCCATCTACCAAACCGCTCTAAAGCCCGCGGCTTGGTAATCGTGCTCGGACAAGCTGTACGAGTCCGTCTAGATCCTCACGGCGCGGAATCAGCACATCGAACACTGAGACGCCGGTACGGCGCACGAAGATTGCCGACGCAACCGCGAAACTCGTGAAATACGCCAACGTCTTCGCTGCGGCCGCACCGGCAATTCCGAAGCGTCCCACCGTGATCATCGTAACGACGACACAGAGTGTCAGCGAGAACAACTCTACCGCCACGGCGATCCTCGGACGGCCCTCCTTGAGCGAGAAAAACTGCGCAAGAATCGACGTCGCACTGTAGACGACCAAGCCGGGCAAAGCGATGCGCATAACCGCGCCGGATTCCGTAAATGCCGAACCATAGACGCGCGTTATCAACCAAGGACCAACCACGAACAATGCGATCGCGACCACGCTTTGCACCAATATCACCGAGCGCGTCAGACGAGCTGTCAGCGCGATCGATTCCTCGCGGGGGAGCGTCGCAATCCTCCCGAATGCCGCAGTCCCCGCCGCACGGCCAAGCTGCCACATCAGCTCGCCGCTTCCCAGCGCCAAGGTGTAGAGACCCAGCGACGCCGCCGGAAGACGGGCACTCACCAGAAAGACGTCGACCCGCAGCGCGAGATACGTGATCGTCGAAGCCAGCGCAACGGTCCCCGCGAAACGCAGATGCCGACCGAGCAGTCCCGGCGAACGAAAGATCGGCGCTCCGCCGGCCAGCACGATCGCTCCCCTCAGAAGGAATCCGGCAGCGAGGAGGTTCGCGAAGGCCATGACGGCGACGATGCCGAGCGGTGACATCTTGAATAACCAAACACCGACGGCGCCTCCGAGTGACATGAGGATCGTCGCCGCGAGATAGACGGCATTGGTCCGCTCAACCAGATTGTGGACGAGGTAAAGCCCGATGAACCCGTTGAGGAAAAGCGACGTCGTAAAGGCCACGCCGACGACCGGATATACTTCGGGATGCGGACCGATCCGCATGAGCCCCAGCCACACGAACACCCCTGCGAAGGCGATCAGCGTCAGCGCCTCTAAGGCGGTCCCAAAAACCCGGCGCTGATTCTCGTGCTCGGTGCCGATCTCGTACGCGATCGCCTGACGGATGCCGTCGGCGATGGTCATGCTGAGGACCACGATCGTGACCGCATAACTCAGGATCCCCTTGCCGGCGGGACCGAGGATGCGCGCATACACGACCCCGGCCACCACTTGCGTCACTTGCCCAATGATCGCGAAGGAGAGTGTGTGCAAGGTTTGCCAAAGGAGGTTACGTCCGGGCGCCCGCTTGGCGCTAGGACCCGCCATGATACTTGGCCATATAATCCGTTGCACGTCGACCGATGCGCTCGGCGACCCGGTCCCAAGTGTAGAAGCGGTTGAAACGCTCTCTCGATTGCGCCCCGAGTTGGGCACATGCCGACGGATCCGACATCACATCGTAGAGCTGCTTTGTGAGTTCGTCGACCGAGCCCGGAGTGACGACGATACCGGCATCGCCGATGATTTCCGGCATCGCACAGGTATTGGTTCCGATGCACGGCAACCCGCAGGCCATCGCCTCGACGAAGACCACTCCGAACGGCTCGAAAAGCGAGGGCATCACAAAGACCGAGGCGCTCCGGTAGGCCGCCATGAGCGCCTGCAAGCCGGCCGGATCATCCTTCGAGAGCCGCCCAAGTAAGGTTACGCCTGGAGGCACGGGACCGATCGAGTTGGGACCAACGATGCTCAGGCGAGCGTGCGGAAGCTCCTTGCGCACGCGAGCGAACGCCTCGAGCAAGATCCGCCCACCCTTGAGTTCGAAGTCAAAGCCGACGAACAGCGCGTGGCAGCTCTCGAAGTCCGGCTCGTAGGTCAGAACTTCCGCGGGAAGATTCATGCCCGCTCCAACCGGCTCAAGCCGCTGGGACTCGACCTCAAAATTCCGCATCAGCCTATCGGCCGCCCATCGGCTCATCGTGAAGAGTATGCGCGACCCTTTGTACACTTCCGCCTCGAAAGCCAACAGCGCCCTGGCATGGCCTCCGGAGAGCTTCCGTCGCTCAGGCTGCAGATCCAAGACGCTCCGCACATCGGTGTCGTGATACGAAAACGCCGGTATTCCGGGCAAATTCGTGAGATTGTAGTACGCTCCGACTTGCAGGAGCGCATCGAAGGACTCGCGCGGAATCCGTGCGATCCGCCGCTTTGCCGTCCGCTCGTTGGCATGTGCGAAGCCGACGCTCGAATAGTACCGATGCCGCCAAACGTCGCGATTGGGCCTGAAAGCCAAGGCCTGATACAACCGACGTTCAAGCACCGGAGGCGCGGATGAGATCGCCTCGGCGATATATCCTTCGCGCTTAAGTGCACCGAAAAAAAATGGAGCGCATCCCGACCAGGTGCGCCGATTCCACGGATCGCCGTTGATGATTCCAACGAGTTTCATAGCAAATCGCCTACATTCATACGACTTAAGCTATTCCACCTTTGACGTGCGCACGCCCTCGTCTCGGAGTAAATATTGATACACGAGGTGGGAGCGGTTCACGCAGGAATTCCTTCACCACTCGCTCTGCGACGACATACGGATCTTCCCGAGAAGGATCCGTTCCATCGGGGACGATGCCGGAAAGCGCGAGATCCAGCACACCTTCGATGCGGCCCACAACGAGCTGCCTGACCCGACGGGCAAAGGCGAAGCGACGCTTGCGCAGCAATTCGCCGCTCTCCCGAAGGTATGAGGCGTGCTCGGAAATCGCCTCCCAGAGTTCATCGATCCCTGTTCCCGTAAGCGCTTGCGTCGCGAGAAGGCGTGCTTGCCAACCCGAATATTCGAGCATCTCAAGCATCGATCGGATCTCCTTCTGTAATTGCAATGCATTCGGATGATCCGCTTTATTGACTACGAAGATGTCGGCGATTTCGAGAATTCCGGCCTTGAGCGTCTGGACGGAATCGCCGCTGCCGGGCTGCAGCGCGACGATCACGGTATCCGCGATATCGGCGATCTCGATCTCGGATTGGCCGACGCCGACCGTTTCCACGATCACGAGATCGAAGCCGAACGCATCCATCAACGCGACGGCGTCCGCGGTCGCTCCGGCGAGGCCGCCCAGGTGCCCACGGCTGGCCATCGACCGAATGAAGACACCCGGATCGACGAAATGCTCGGTGAGCCGAATGCGATCCCCAAGTAACGCTCCGCGTGAAAACGGAGAACTCGGATCAACGGACACGACTCCGACCCGCAGTTCTAAGGTGCGGGCTTTTCGTATCAAGGCTCCGGTGAGCGTCGACTTCCCAACCCCGGGGGGGCCGGTCAACCCGACTGTAAGCGCACGGCCGACACGCTCGTGGAGCGCGGAAATGAGCGGGGCTCCCATACCGGCCTCACAAAGGGTGATCGCTCGAGCGAGTCCGCGTGGGCTCGCATTCAGGAAAGCGTCGAGGACGGCAGGATGGGAATCCACAGGAGAGTATGTCGGCGCTCACGGACAATTTCCCGTCGGACGAGGATGCGCGAAAGCTATTCGTCGCCCTCGACCCGGCGCGCCGTGCGCTGAATCATTCGCGAGAGAATGGCGATCGCCCCTAAACGCGTGTCGTTGGCGATTAAGTAATCAAGGCTGTTGTCAGGATTAAGGACGACGAAAACGCCCTTGCTTCCATTTTCGATCGCATCGATCATGCGGGTAATGAATTGGCGGTCCTGCTCACTCAGTCGTCCGTCGTGCTTCAGAGGACGCTCACGGGCGCCTTCCAGGATAGAGGTTAACAGGGAATCGATATCTCCAGGCGTCTCCATACGAATAAACTCCTTCGATCAAGGTTTCGGAGAGGAACCTTGATCGGATGAGGTTTTCACCCCGCTTTTTAACATTTGAAGCACTTTTTTGAACAAATTGAACGTGCGTCACGTCATCGGTGTGCGATAGGACACGTTTCTTTCGCACAGAAATTTATTCGTTAAATTTACGCAATGCACTTAACGCTCGGAAACTCGCTCTGACTGTGCACATCGCGAAAAATGTGGTTGCCAGCGCGCAAAGGCCCGCTAATACGACCCCCACGCCGATCTGTCGGTCGAGGATAAACGAGAGCGTTGGAGTCCAGAGAATCGCCGCGCATAACGAGCAAGCGAATGTGGCAAAGAACAAGCGAGCGACCTCCGAAAGAATTGCCAACCGCGCACGCGCGGGCGCTTGCTCCGCAATCGCCGCAACATAGCGCTCTCGGTACGCGAAATACTTGTCGAAAAAATGCTCACGCCAAACGGACATTCCGGCATCTTCAACGCGGACGGCTCCAATGCCGCTTGAGCAAGGAAACTCTCCCCCGCGGGCTTCGCAACAGGCGCTTGGGCAAAAGAAAGCTAAGCCGTACCTCATGAGCCAACACGGATATTATCGGCAAGCGACGATTTCCCATGAGCGAATCGTCTTCGTCTGCGAAGACGACCTCTGGACCGTCACCGTCGACGGAGGCGTTGCACGGCGCCTCACAGCTTCCCCAGGAGAAATCTCGACCCCGCGCCTCTCACCCGACGGCAAGACGATCGCGTTCGTCGGTCGCGACGACGGGCACCCGGAGATCTATGTCATGCCGGCGGATGGCGGCATCCCTCGGCGTCTCACCTATGTCGGCGCAAGCGGAATTTCGATTTCCCAATGGACTCCCAATGGAACGCACATCCTCTTCACAAGCGATGCCGTTTCCCCGTTCTCCGGCATACGGAACGCCTTCTCCGTCGCTCGCGAGGGCGGCACGCCGGCCCCGCTCGATCTGGGCGACCTCTGCTCGATCTCGGTCTGCGCCGATGGACGAACGGCGATCGGACGCAACGCGGACGATCCCGCTCGTTGGAAGCGTTACCGGGGCGGCACGGCCGGCGACCTTTGGGTCGACGCCGACGGCAACGGCACGTTCCGCCGCCTTCTCTCATTGCAAGGAAATCATTGTTGGCCAATGTGGATCGGCGAGCGAATCGCGTTCCTTTCCGACCATGAAGGCTTCGGCAATATCTACTCGGTGTTTCCTGACGGTTCGGACCTTCGCAGGCACACCCATGAATCCGAGTACTATGCGCGTTTCCCATCGACCGACGGATCCCGCATCGTCTACACGGCCGGAGCGCAGATCCGCATCCTCACGACCGAAACAGGAACTCTCCGGACCCTGGATGTCACCGCGCCCTCCTCGGCTCCACAACTCGCCCGCCGCTTTGCCGATCTGGACGAGAACCTCGAACATATCGCCCCGAATCCCGACGGAACGTCCTTGGCTCTTGTCTCGCGCGGCAGCATCTTTACGATGCCGTTTTGGGAAGAAGCAGTCACCACTCACGGCCTCGGAAGCGACGTTCGCTATCGCTTGAGTGAATGGCTGTCCGACGGTAAACGCTTCGTCTGCGTCAGCGACGAAGGCGGGCGCGAACATCTTGAGTTACGCGATGCAAACGCCGAACAGCCGCCGAAAATCATCTCCCACGATGAGATCGGCCGCATCACCGAACTGGCCGCCTCTCCGACGGCGGATATCGTCGCATGCGCGAATCATCGCCATGAGTTGATTCTTATCGATCTCACTGATCACCGGACGCGCGTCGTCGATAGCGACAACGCTTCATTAATTCACGATCTTGCATTTTCGCCCGACGGACGCTGGCTCGCCTATGCGTGCAGCGTCGCCCCCGAGGGAGTTGCCGTCGCCGATAAGGAAACGTCGGTGATTCGCGTCGTCAAGGTGAAATCGGGTGCAGTCCACACGATTACTCCGTTGCTACGGAACGATCGCTCTCCGGCGTGGGATCCCCAAGGATGCTACCTCTACTTTCTTTCGTCGCGCGATTTCAACCCCGTCTATGACGCGTTGCAATTCGACCTGAATTTTCCCCAGGCGATGCGTCCGTTTTGTATAACCCTGCGCCCCGATGTGCCTTCGCCATTTACTCCAAAACCAATGCCGATTCACCATGATCCCAAAGATCACGACGAAGAATCCGAACACGACAAGGACCAGCAAAAGAAACTTCGCATCGAAATCGATTTCGATGGTATCCAAGGACGTTTGCTCGCGTTTCCGGTTGAGGAAGGTGAATACGGACAACTCGTTGCTGCCAAAGGCCGCGTGCTCTTCACCCGCTTTCCGCAAAAGGCAATCAAACCCACCGCACGATCGTGGGATGAGGAACATACCCCCGGAACGTTATTGGCGTATGACTTCGCGCAGCAACGTTGCGTCGCGCTCCACCATGAGGTTGAAGAGATCCGTTTAGCTGCCGATGGTCGCACGTTGTTGTACCATACGGCGCATCAGCTACGCGCCATCGACGCGTTGGCCGAGCTGCCCGAGGACGAGGCCGACGATCACAAAGCCGATCATGATCCGGGTCGCCGCAGCGGTTGGATCGACCTCACCCGCGCGAACGTGAAGATCGTTCCGCTTGACGAATGGACGCAAATGTTCCACGAAGCATGGCGATTGCAGCGCGAGCAATTCTGGAACGCCGATATGTCCGGAGTCGATTGGGAACTCATCCGCGAGCGATACGCTAAGCTCATTCCTGTATTGCGCACCCGTTCGGAACTCTCGGATCTGATTTGGGAGATGCAAGGCGAGCTTGGAACTTCGCATGCTTACGAGATCGGCGGCGACCACCGTCACCCGCCGAACTACTTCCGCGGCTTCCTCGGCGCCGATTTGGCCTGGGATGCTCAAGCCCAAGCGTATCGCGCTACGCGCATTTATCGCGGTGATTCCTGGAATCGCGAACTTGACTCTCCGCTGGCAACTCCGGGAGTCGATGTCCGTCAGGGTGATCTCCTGCTTGCACTCAACGGAACGCGTCTGAGCGAGACGCTCCCCCCGGATGTTTTATTGGTAAATTATCCGGATCGGGAGATCGCCCTCACCGTAGCCTCGGATAAGAGTCAACCGCGACGCATCGTAGTACGGACCTTGCGTAGTGAGAGGATGCTTCGTTATCGCTCGTGGGTCGATGCGAATCGATCCTATGTCCACCAACGCAGCGGCGGAAGCGTCGGCTACCTCCATATCCCCGACATGGGAGCGTGGGGATTCGCCGAGTTTCATCGCGGTTATCTCGCCGAATTCAATCGCGGAGGTTTAATCGTCGACGTCCGCTTCAATCGCGGGGGGCACATCTCATCGCTCCTCCTTGAGAAGCTGATCCGGCGACGCATCGGCTACGACGTTCCGCGTTACGGTCCACCTTTTCCCTACCCACCGGAATCCATCTCCGGCCCAATCGTCGCACTCACCAACCAGTTCGCGGGGTCCGATGGAGACATATTCAGCCATGCGTTCAAGCTCTACGATCTCGGTGTCCTCGTCGGAAAACGTACGTGGGGTGGCGTCATCGGCATCGACCCCTACCATGAGCTCGTCGACGGGACGACCACGACGCAACCGGAGTATTCGTTCTGGTTCACCGATGTCGGATGGAAGATTGAGAACTTCGGCGCCGAACCTGACTACGACGTCGACATCGCTCCACACGATGCCAAAGCCGGACGCGATCCGCAGATGGAGCGCGCACTCGAACTCATCTCCGAACTCAGCGTGAACGCGCCGCCTACCCCGCAGTTCGATCGCCGACCACGCCTAACGATTCCAACAGGTCTACCGGGGTAAGAACATACAATCGGAATCAGCGAATTCCACTCACCGATAAGGAAACAGGAGAACTCATGACCATCCTTCGCCGTTTCACCGCACTCGCATTCGCGCTCGCTCTTTACGCGGCCGGCACGTCGATCGCATCCGCCGACACCTCGATTGGTGCAGGACTACTCCTTCCAAGCGATGGGAGCACCGACGGCGCGCTCATCGGATCGCTCGCCCTCGACGCCATCCCCGGCCTTCCGATCCGGCCTCAACTCACCGGCCTCATCGCCTCGGGAACGAATACCCGCTACGCGGTTACCGGCGATGTCGACTTCACGGTTGGTCATGGAATCCTCGGCGCCGGTGCAGGCTTAGGGAAAATGAACCAACTCGGAAACTCCGGCCTGATCTTTGATGCCCATGCCGCTACACGGATCCTGCCTTTAACGATGCTTGAGGTCCGCGTCTACGGCTTGGGTAGCAACAATGTGGGCTCCGGGACCTATCTCGGAATAAACATCCACCTGTGACGACGGAGCGAAGCGCCCCGAATTCACGCCGGCTTTCCGTCTTGCAGACGTGGTTACTCGGGGCACGGCTTCGCACGCTGCCCGCATCGATCGTTCCGGTCATTGTCGGAACCGCGGCAGTCGCACCCGGACCGATCTTCTGGGACCGTGCCGTGCTCGCGTTGATCGTCGCCATGTCCCTGCAAATCGGCTGTAATTACGCGAACGATTACTCAGACGGCATTCGGGGAACCGACCGCGACCGCACCGGCCCTCCCCGACTCGTCGCATCCGGCCTTGCTTCACCGGGAGCCGTCAAGCGAGCAGCGATGACGGCCTTCGGCGTCGCATTGTTGGCGGGAATTGTTCTCTCATTGCAATCCGACGTTCGCTTGATTATTGTCGGCTGCGCGGCGATTGCGGCCGCCTGGGCCTACACAGGAGGGCGGAATCCGTATGGATACCGCGGTTTGGGTGAGGTCGCCGTCTTCGTCTTCTTCGGCCTGGTGGGCACGCTCGGCTCGGCCTACGTCCAGCATCAGAGCCTCTCACTCACCGCCATCATCGCCGCGCTTGGCGTAGGAGCGCTGGCAACAGCGCTCCTGGTCGTCAACAATCTCCGCGACATTCCAACCGACGCCGCAAGCGGGAAGGTCACCCTAGCCGTGCGGATCGGTGACGTGGGTACACGCCGGTTCTATACCGCGTTGATCGCCTGCGCCGCCCTCTCAGTAGTGTTTCTGTCGGGCATCCATCGCCCGACGATCCTGGCCTTGGCCGCATTCGGGTTCGCGGATCGTCCTCTTCGGAGGATCTTTTCGCAAGCCACGGGAGCGGAACTGATCCCCGTCTTAGTCGACACCGGAAAACTCGAACTCGCCTTCGGCGTGCTCCTCGCCCTAGGATTCGCTCTACCCGGATAGCACCCGCCAACATCGTGGCGCCTGCGCGTTTCCCTTCTGCTCACCACGACCTAGAAATGACGCGGGCCTCAAGTGTATATACTTGAGGCCCGCGAACGCCCAACTAATAGGAAAAGGGATCGAGGTACCGTTATCAAATTGAGCGCATATGCAATTGGTTCATCCCGAGCGTGTAATAAAAGTGGATGAGTTATTGCTCGAACCCATTCTTCCGGCTCACGCCTCTAAACTGTTTGAGGCTCTCCAATCCCCCGAGCTTTATATGTTCATCCCACTAGACCCGCCAAAAGCGGAAAAGGATCTGGAAGAACGTTATTCACGTTGGTCAAAGCGACAATCGCCGGAGCATGACGAACTTTGGTTGAACTATGCTGTATATCACCGGAAAATTTCAGCTTATGTGGGAACGGTTCAAGCCACGCTAGAGGAATCGGGCAAAACTCTTATTGCGTACGAAGTTTTCCCGGAGTTTTGGCGGCGAGGTATTGGAACGTCGGCATGCTCCGCGCTACTTGACCATTTGTTCAATGATTATGGTATCTCAACCGTATCGGCCCTCATGGATACACGCAACATAGCCTCCAGAAAGCTTCTTGAGTCGCTAGGTTTCCGGTGCACCGGCACGATACCGAACGCAGATGAATTCAAAGGCGCCATCAGCGACGAATTCTCTTTCGAGCTCACGCGGAACGGATGGGCTGATCGGTCGCGGAGATTGTCCCAAACTCCAGGAGTGACTGAGGACCAACATCGCAGAGGGCATTAGTCGGGATTTCCCCCGTTCCAACGATTGAAATGGCACTAAAATCCTTGTAACACAAGGGTTTTAGTTTTTCGCGAGTATGTCAAGTGTACTCAAAAGTGCCGAATTTTCTTCTGCTTTCATATTATATTTGCAATACTTATCGGCTTTCTGTTCCTTTTCATGCCGGAGAATAGAGTTCAAACGCGATCTTCGAAGGGCATCGCACGGCGCATGAATTCGTCGAAGAGCGGCACCGTAAAGGCGGCGTCGCCGTGTGCCGGACTGTAGATCATACCCTTACTGATGAGCGTTGCCCGGGTGGGCCCGACGCTCGTTGCTTTCGCACCATATGCTGCGGCAATATCGCTCGATCGATGAGGTCCGGGGCCGAGGGAGGCCATCGCTCTGAGATAGGTTTTCTCGGCATTCGTCAAGCGATCGAAACGAACGCGAAAGAAACTTTCGTCCAGTCGTTTGATCGATGACTGTGTTGCCGTCCGCACGTCTTGCTCCGTGATCGGTGACACTGACGCCGCATTCCACGCTTGGTAGGCCCATTCTTGAAGAAAATATGGGTATCCCTGCGTTTTTTCTTGAATCGCTGCGAGGGCTTCTGCTGTAAAGCATACACCCTCACGTTTGGCGGGAACTTGAATCGCCTCGTACGCATCACTGTCTACGAGCGGCCCTATCGTCGGAAAGTCGAAAAGTCGCTCCGCATAGGATTTTGCCCGTCCGGCCAACCCGCGTACCGTCGGGAGCGCGGCTCCGACGAGAAGAACGGGGAGATTTCGTTGTGTTATTCGATGAATCGCCATGATCAGCGCCGCGAATTCATGTTCTTCCAGATACTGGAGTTCATCTATTATTAGTGCTATCGCGGCCTTGCGCGATGCGGCAGCTTCGCCAATGGCGACAAACAACTGTGATACGTCGGTGTCGAGATCTCCGCTGTCGGCCGTCCCGATTTCGGGGTCGATCGCCAACCCAATATCGATTTCGCCCATTTGTACGGAGACGCGGCCACGGCCGACGAAACTGCGTAAGACGCGAAAGCCGCGCTTGACGGCCTCACTCAGGCCTTCCATACGGTCGAACTCATACAGAATCGTACGAAGCATCGGTACGAGAACCTGCGGGAGAGGCTTATTTTCGCTTACCTCGATCATCGCCGTACGGAAACCGAGATGTCGGGCATCTTCGTCAATCCGGTTGAGCAAAACGGTCTTTCCGACGCCGCGCAAGCCGACAAGAATAACGCTCTTATCGGGACGGTTGGCGAGCTTGCGCTGAAGTGCGATGGAGACGTCGGTGAGGATTCGCGTTCGTCCGCTCAATTCAGGCGGTGGCGTCCCGGCTCCAGGACCATATGGGTTTCGTACAGGGTTCACAGGGCAAGTATGAAGACTTTTTCAGTATATGTCAAGAAACGGCTATAACTAATGATTTTAGCTATAAGCATGGGACCGCCGTCCCGAACATCCGTAAAGCTGACTCGGTAGGTGGAAGCGCTGCTTTCGCGGTTCGCCCATGCTCGTAAAGGGGTAGGAACCGGCCCCTCAGCGCATGATTCGGGTCCGCGTGGTTGACGTGGCGGGTAACGACCTGATACGATGCCTTGGCCGAAGTAAGTCCGCTTTCGCGGGCTTCACCTGGCGCCTCCGGCGTCATGGTCGCACGAAACGAACCGACGGCAGGTTCGCGAATCGTGGAGACGCTGCGGCTTCCCGCGATTTTTTTTTGGAAAGGAGCCCGCCCCAATAGCTCGACCACTTCGAGTCAACGACCAGATTCGGATTCGTCAGGTGCGCGTCATCGACGATGAAAGTACGCAGCTTGGCGTCATGCCGACGGAAAACGCTCTGGCTCTCGCGCGCCAGAAAGGCCTCGATCTCATCGAGGTTTCGCCGACCGCGATACCGCCGGTTTGCAGAATCGCTGACTACGGACGCCTCAAGTACGAGCAGTCCAAGAAAGACAAGGACACCCGGAAAAAGCAGAAGCATTGGGAACTTCGGGAAGTCAAGCTTCGGCCGAAGATCGAGACCCACGACTATGAAACCAAGGCCCGCATGGCGGAGCGCTTACTTTCCGACGGCGGAAAAGTAAAGGTGACCATCATGTTCCGCGGCCGCGAGATCACGTATGCAAGTTTTGGGCGCCGCTTGCTCGATCGTATGGCGGCGGACATGACCCCGATCGCCCTCATCGAACGCGAAGCCAAACTCGAAGGGCGCAATATGTTCATGATTCTCGCCCCCCGACCCGTGCCCACTGGGCCGCCAAAATTCACCTCGCACCCACCGTCTCAACCACCCGCTCAATCGTCCACACCACCTACCAATCAAGTAGCTAACATTGACGAAGAAATCGACGAAGCAGCCGACGACGATGAAATCGACGATATCGACGACGTCGAGAATCCTGAGGACGAGACGGTAACCCTAGGAGCCACCAATGCCTAAAATCAAGACCCATCGAGGAACGGCAAAGCGCGTCAAGGTTAGCGCCAACGGAAAGGTGACGCACCGTCACCAATTCAGTGGATGCGGTCACATCCTCAGTAAGAAAACCCGGAAGCGGAAACGGAATTTCCGCAAAGATCAACCTGTTTTCGCCGGCGATCTGAAGCGTTTCGCACCTCAGATTCC
>DASZHL010000065.1:0-99282 GCA_035937855.1 Vulcanimicrobiaceae bacterium | reverse complement strand
CTCGGGCGAGCAGCGCTGCAAACTCGGCGCCGATTCCATCGGAGCCTCCCGTGACCAGCGCGGCTTTCCGCCTCGGCACTTCAAACATCGAATCCACCGTTGAGCGCGAGCGCCGCAGCGCCGATCGCCCCCGCATCATTTCCGAGTTCCGCCGCGACGATGCGCGTCATGCCGCGCGGAGCCATCACCGTCAATTCATCGACGCGCGGGCGGAGCGCCGAGAGCATGAATTCTCCCGCACTACTCACTCCGCCGCCCAGTGCGATAATTTCGGGGTTAAGGAAGGCGATGACGTTTGCAATCCCAACCGAAAGATCTTCGATAAAGCGCTTCCACGCCGCGAGCGCGTGCGGATCGCCCGCCTCGGCAGCCTTACGAACCTGTTTGCTACCGATGGGTTTATCGGATTTCTTGGATAGCAAGAGCTCGCTGCGCGGAAAGGACGCAAGCAAGGCATAAGCGTGACGCAATAGACCCATACCCGACGCTTGCGCTTCGAAACATCCGGTCTTCCCACACGCGCAAACGAAGCCGTCCGTCGCCCGGAGTTGATGGTGACCGAACTCTCCCGCAGCAGCCGTATTTCCGAGCACCAGCCGTCCGTTTGCAACGACGCCGCCTCCGATTCCCGTTCCCAAGGTCAACAAAACGAAATTCTTGGTGCCCTTCCCCGAACCGTGGAGGTACTCGCCCAGCGTGGCGCAGCGTGCATCATTTCCGACGAAAACCGCGGTGCCGAGTCCTTCGGACAAGAGCGCTCCGAGCGCAACGTCCTTCCAACCGAAATTCGGCGAATACCGCACCGTCCCAGTTCGTAGGTCAATATTTCCGGGAGAGCCGATACCGATCGCGCTCGCCGCTCGTCCCGCGTCGGTCGTCCGGATCTGCGAGACCGCCTGGACGATCGCGGCGACAACATCGTTGACGTCGAGCTTGGTGAGCTCACGCTCATTCCGCTCAAGGATCCGCCCCGACTCATCGACCACGGCTGCCAAGATATGAGAACCACCGAGATCAATACCAAGCGTAGTACGCATTGGGTTCCCTCTTCGCCGCCTCGCATCCGCACTCCGCCGCGGAGGATGCTCAGGACGGTAGGCGAGCGGGCATACAGGGAGCGGGACGATGAGAACGAACCCCGACGCTCCTCGTCTTCTCCCCCATTGGAACGGAATACTCATGAGCGAGACCATCGATCTCATTACCCACCAAGCCCTCCGCGAGCTACGGTCCTTCACCCGACAAACCGGCCAACCGACCCGGCTCGAGCAACTCGACCTCGCTCCCATGGAGAACATTCAAAATATCGAGATCGACGAAGAGCACATCACGATCACCTACAATCAAAAAATAACTCATCACTACAATTCCAAGGAAATCACGCAACGCGAGTGGACGTATAAATACAACGTCGATCCGGAGTTCGTCACCGCTGTCGCTCATGTCATCAACTTATCTCGCCGACATCTCCGCGATCTGCCGCAGAACGTCGCCTGTCCTCCGGGTTGTGCCGAATGTTGCAGCGGCTACGAGCCCTTCGTGAATCGGGAGGATGTTCAGCGCATCGCCGATCACCTCGGCCTGAGCTACGAGGAAACCCTCGAAGAATACGTGGTTCAACGCCCCTCTGCCGACGGTTTCGTCGTCGGATGGCTCCGCAAGGTCAGCGACGATGTCGCCGACGCCTGCGTATTCCTCAAGGGCGGAAGTTCAGGAAAATATTACTGCGGAATTTACGATGCACGTCCTCACGATTGCCGCGCATTCACCCCGATCGGCTGCGAGGACGTCGACACGTCGCTCTCTCACAAGGGAAAGTACGTCGTCGGAACGCCGTTCATGCCCCGCTCAAAAACCCGTAAAAGCAGAACATCGAGGCGACGAAAAACATAGCCATGCCCCGAGCGGCTTGCCGGGAGCCGCCCTATGTTGCCAGCCATGCAACTTGTATGCTATACAACATGTATGACCGGCAACATCCATTCGAACCGGCTGATCGGAAGACGGGAAGAACTCGCTAACCTCTATCGACTTGCGGAGCGACCAGGCGGTCAGCTTGTGCTGATCTCTGGGCGGCGCCGGATTGGGAAGTCCTTCCTGCTGGAGCACTTCATCCACGATCGCCGAGCGATCTTCTACCAAGCGACCCAGCAAACCGAAACGGCGGAGCTTGCGGCATTCAGCGATCTCGTGCGGGGGACGCTAGGCGTCGACGATCTTCCGGCCGGCGTGGCGTACCCGAGCTGGGAAAGCGCTCTCACGAGTCTGGTGAAGCACGCGCGAGATGAGCGCCTCATCGTCGTGCTCGATGAGTTTCCGTACCTCTGCGAATCGACGCGAGGTCTCCCCTCGATTATTCAGCGATGGTGGGATCGCGTCGGGAAGCGCTCCGGCATAATGTTGATTGTGTGCGGATCCGCACAGACGCTTATGGAAAGGCTCGACGATACCGGTGCGCCTCTGTACCATCGTTTCACAGGAAAACTCAACGTCCGCATGCTCTCGTACCGCGACGCGGCGCAGTTCACGCCGCAACTTTCCGCTGCGGATAAGGCACGCATCTATGCCATTCTCGGCGGCACTCCATTCAATCTTGATCAATGGGATCCCGATCATGGAGTGCGAGAAAATCTGCTTGATCTCTTCGCCGACCCGATGAGCTCACTGGTCGATTCCGCCGAGCACGTGCTCACAACGGAACTCCCGGACCCACGCGTCGCCTATCGAGTTCTTCAAGCAATCGCTTTAGGGAAGAGCCGGTTCGCGGAAATCCACGACTTCGCCGAGGTTCACGAACGCGCGCTTCCGCGGCTAGTTGGGTTCGGGCTCATCGATCGGCGTATCCCGGCAACAGAAGACCGGGAGAAGAGCAAGCGAAGCCTCTATACCATTTCCGATCCCTATTTGCGGTTTTACTTTCGCTTCATTGCTCGCAATCGAGGCCTGATCGAGCGCGGTCTCGGCGTGCGCGTCGTCGATGAACAGATCTTACCCCACCTTGATGATCACATGGGATTCAGTTTCGAAGAAATCGCACGGACGTTCATGCTCGAACTCGTTCGAAAGGGGGAGGTACCGGGCGACGACGTAGGATCGTGGTGGTCACGCGATGGTCAGCAGGAGATCGACATCGTCGGAACGAGCAATCTCCGACCAACCTTCATTGGAACGGTGAAATGGCGTGCGCAAGCGCTCGATATGCGCGTCCTCCGCGATCTTGAGCGTGACGCTGCGGTTCTCGGCATCGATGAATCCGCACCACGAATCGTCATCGGTCGCGGAGGATGCGATGAACGAGTCTTAACTTCCGCCGGAGTACGCGGCTACTCCGCCGAGGATCTCTATCGGTAGTGCCTTCATAACTCCGGCACGCGCCGCTGCGATTCTTTAATTGCAGCGTTGATTTGAACTGGGGTCTCACGAACCTCTATGTCATGACGACCGCTCACAGAAAAGGTAATGGCGGTATGCCCTCCAAAATCATCGGGAACCCACTTCGCTTTAAAAATTTTATCAGGATTCACGAAAACCGACTCGAAGACCGGCTTGAAAATAGTCACCTTGAGTATTTGTTTCTCTCCCTCTTCGCGAACCTTTAGGTAACTTCGCGCAACAATCCCTTCAGAGAGATCCGCTGTTAGCTCGCTTTTGAAGATCGTGGAGTGTTTGTCTTGATTAATCTCAATCTCATCAAACATGAGGTCTTGAGTATTCCGATTGAACGTGTCGTCGAATTTAATTTGATCGTTGGAAGAAAGCTCTTCCTTCGCAAGCGTCCTTAATTCTCGCCCGTTCACTTCGATGAGTTCACTCATGTCGTCTGATGGATACCTCGTCATTGGTTCTAAGAGTGAAGAGCAGTGGAGGTTCGCCGAAAACGCGGCGCATCCCCTTGCATGACCGCGTCACTACGACCACCGGCAACCGCTTTAAGAAATCCCCGCTCCGTAATTGCGGATAGCCGTCGCCAAACGCTCGACTCCGATGCGAATCTTCGTTTCATCGGAGTTTGAGAAGTTCAAGCGCATTCCGTCACGCCGATCATTGTGCGGATAGAACGGACGCCCAGGGACGAAGGCGACATTGGCCGCGGCGGCCGCTTTGAAAAGTTCCTCCGTGTCGATACGCGGATCGACGTTCGCCCATAAGAACATTCCGCCAGCCGGGTGATTGAAGCGGACGTGCTCGGGCATCATTTCCTTCAATGCGCTGAGCATCACGTCGCGACGCGCACCGTAGGTCTTTCGAATGAGCGCGATGTGATCTTCGAGGAAGCTTCCGTCCGTAACCAACTCATGAAGGATATACTGATCGAGCGTCGCCGTATGCAGATCGCTCCCCTGTTTTGCGGGAATGAGTTTGTCTCGTAAGGTCTTCTCGGGAACGATCATCCACCCGATGCGCAAACCCGGCGCCGCGATCTTCGACGCAGTTCCGGTATAAGAGACAAAGCCTGTGCCGTCGTGGGCGATCAACGGAGCCGGAGGCTTCTCCGAAAACGCGAGTTCTCCATACGGATTGTCTTCAAAAATGGGAACCTCATTGCGACGGCAGATCTCGACGACCTTCGGCCGCCGCTCCGCCGAAAGCGTCCTCCCCGTCGGGTTTTGGAACGTCGGGATCAGGTACAGGAACTTGGGACGACGCGGCGCTTTCCGGAGGACCTCCTCAAGCGCCTCGGGGATGATGCCGGCCTCGTCGGTCTCGACCGTCAGATACTCGGGCTGATACGCGTCAAAAGCCTGGATCGCGCCGAGATACGACGGGTTCTCCAGAACGACGAAATCGCCGGGATCGATCATGATCCTCCCGTAAATGTCGAGCGCCTGCTGCGATCCGGTCGTCACCAGCACCTCGTCGAGCGTAAAGGCGGTGCCGAACTGCGCGTTGAGTCGGCCGGCGATCCAGCGACGCAACTCGGGGATTCCCTCGGTGACTGAATACTGAAGCGCCGGCGCGCCGCGCGTCGATAATACCCGCTGCGTTGCTTCGGCGATCCGAGCAACCGGGAACAGCTCCGGCGCCGGAAGACCGCCGGCGAAAGATATGACCTCCGGAAGCTGCGTGACCTTCAAGATCTCGCGAATCGCGGAGTGCTGCATCCTTGTACAGCGTTGGGCGAACCGATGGGAACTCAATGCGGCAGTCATAACCTCTCTAGGCTTCGCCGCCGAGGCCGGCGGATCTTCGCTCTTCCGGGGACTTCCTGATACGCATGCCGTACATGCTGAAACGGAGGTTTTTTCCCATGAAGACGGCGACAACCGACAGTATCCGCATTTCACGCTTGGGCGAGACGGCCGAGGATGAACTGCCCGCCGACATTCGGGGCGAGTACGATCGCTATCGCGAGAAACTCGGTTTCGTACCCAACGTCCATCGATCATATGCGCACCGCCCCGAGCACTTCCGCGCATTCATGCAGTACGTCGAGCTCCTGATGCGCGGAGAGAGCGGGCTGTCGCGTACGGAGCGGGAGGCTATCGTCGTCGCCGTCTCCTCGGAAAACCGCTGCCAATATTGCGTCACTTCCCACGGCGCGGCCCTGCGCATCTTGGGAGGCGATCCGATTCTCGCCGATCAGATCGCGATCAATTGGCGAACCGCCACACTCTCTCCGCGACTGCGCGCGATACTCACGTTTGCTTCACGCGTCAATGAAGCGGGCTTCGCTGCTAGCGACGAAGAAATCACCACTTTACGCGCAAGTGGATTCTCCGACGATGACATCTGGGACATCGCCGCCGTCGCGGCATTCTTCGGTTTTTCCAATCGCATGGCCGGCGTGATGGATCTACGACCAAATCCCGAATTTCACGAAATGGGAAGACCGCACGTATGAAACTCCCGCAACGAATTGTGCTTGCCAGGTTAGGGGTAGGTGCAATCGCCCTCGGCGCCGCCGCACTCGGCGCGTTTGCTATCGGCGCCCTCGCGATTGGGACTATCGCCGTCGGACGACTCACCTTGCGTTGCAGTCGTGTCTATCGGCTGGATATCGACGAACTCTGCGTTGACAAGCTACAGGTCAAACAGCTTCTCATTTCCGAACGCATCACGCCCTGTTCTGAATAAGCGGCATTTGGTTCGTCGAAATTCCGAGCGAACAGTTTCCATTGCAGACGGCATCGTCAACAAAGTCGTGGAAGCATCCAAGCGGCGCAGCCCGCGCGGTGGCTGTACCCCGAATTCGCAACGAATTTTTTCCGCGCGATTGAAGGACCACGGGAATCGCTCCCTCTATTACCGACCTATATCACTCTCGTCATATGAGGAGCATGGAACTTGCCACAGCCAGTTGAAGTCGAAACGATCACCAAGCTCATCTTCAGCACGCCAACGGGCGGTGATACGATCAAGGGGGGACAGGTCCAGACATACGGTCCGGTCGATATCGATCGCTTCGATCGAGTTCGCGTCTCCGTCAAGCATCACCCTCAGCTTCCTCCGAACATCGCGATCCAAATTCGGCCGGAGACCACTCAAGGAACAACACAAATCCCGCTTACGCCGTTGATCCCCAACCTCGTCGCGGGAGCATCCGATAGCGTCGTTTACCCCGTTCCCGGTGAAAAGCTCACAATCGTCGTCACGGGAATTGGTTTGACCACCCACACAGGCACCTACGACCTCTTAGTGTATGGATCGAGATAACAGAAACTAAAGCTCTTTGCACGTTGATGTGCTGAGGCCTAGAGCGGTTTGATTCTTGTCGTAGGCTAGGAGCCTAGCGGCGATGTGTACCGCAGTACATGAGCCGCGTAGCGACGACGCATACGGCAAGAAGCAAATCGCTCTAGGCGGCTGAAGTGATGCCGTTTTCAGGTAAACGGCGGCGCAACAAGCGGCGCGCTCTCCAGATGTCCGTCTTGACGGTTCCCAGTGGAATATCGAGGGCTGCCGCAATCTCACCGCAGTGTAAGCCGTCGCAATAATGTAAGCGTAATGTCGTCGCCGTGCGAGGGGCGAGTTGATGAATTTCGCTCCACAAACGCTCGGCCCGATCCGTCGAGATCGCATGCTCCTCGGGTCCGGGAAGGGCGACCAGCAAATCTTCCACTTGCGCCATCTTTCGCTCATGACGTTCGGCACGCCGGAGTTCGTCGAGAGCAACGTTGCGAGCGATCGCGAATAGCCAACTAAGGATCGCGCCGGTCGGACGGTAGGTGTCGAGATTGCGAAACGCACGGATGAACGTTTCCTGCGCGACATCTTCGGCTTCGTCGCCATTTTTGGTTAGGCGAGCGGCAAAGCGTACGATTGTCGCCCTATGCCGTTGCACGAGTTGGTTGAATGCTTCCGTCGAGCCGGTTTGCGCCTCGACGACAAGCTCTCGATCGCTCATGTTCCCCAGGCTAGCGCAAAAACCTGAGGAGATCCTGAGAGAGCGATGAGAACCGGCGAAGCGCAAATAGCGCCGGCCGGGCGAACTTAGCGCGTATAGATCGGTCTACGGTAGCGGAACTTTATGATCTTACCGTTAGGCGCGACGCGGATCATCTCATCAGTCATCCCGCGCTCGAAGCGAAGATGAAACAAATGGAATAAGTGGTCGGTGTTTTCCGGCGGCGTCGTTTCCTCGATCTCGATGATCCGTCCGAGGGGTTCGAGGTCTTTTTTGCCCATGGCGACTTCGTTGTCGGTGATCTTCGCCTTTGATTCTTCGGTGACCATCCCAAGCCACGCATTGATTTTCCCGCTTCGAATGATCTCGGTCGAAGTCCGAGCAACCTTGATCATCTGCGGATCATACTCCATATGAGGACCATACATTTTCGCCGGAGACCCACGGAATAGCGACCAGATCCCACCCAAAACCAGAATCACGATGATGATAGCTCCAAGCACGTGAAGCGGATTGCGGGGTGGTTGCGGTGTCGCGTTTTGCATCAAAGAGCGCTCCCTTCAGGGAGATCGACCTCGCCCGGGTCGACCAAACGAATCTGAGGGTTCCATTCTTCGGCGAGACGCACGCTCCATTCGCTCTCGAAGAACACGAGCGGAACGCCTTCAAAATCCTCCACGAGCTTCGCGCTTGAGGGCCAGCTCGCCCGAGCGATTGTCTCGGCCTCGCCGACAACCCGGCGAGCAAGCGTGTATGGGAGCGACGTGAAACGCGTCTCGACATTATACTCCGATGCCAGACGATATTTAGCAACCTCGAACTGTAAGGCGCCCACGGCCGCAAAGATCGGCTCTGTACGCGTCGATCCCATCGGATAGAATACCTGTATTGCCCCCTCCTCACGAAGTTGAGCGATCCCCTTCACAAACGCCTTGTACGTCGCCGTATCGATATTTCGTACTGAAGCAAAGTGTTCCGGAGCGAAGGTCGGGATCGGATCGAACGCACGCTGCTCACCGATTACCAAGGTGTCGCCGATCGTAAACGTTCCTGGATTTGCCAGTCCCACGATGTCGCCGGCGAAACCCTCTTCGACGACTTCGCGCTCATTTGCGAAGAGTTTCATTGCGCGTACGAGGCGTACGGCTTTGCCCGTGCGTACATTCCGCACGAGCATGTCGCGTTCGAAGCGCCCACTACACACGCGCAGAAAGGCGATGCGGTCGCGGTGGCGCGGATCCATATTCGCTTGAATCTTGAAGATAAAACCCGAGAACGGTTCATCCACCGCGATAATCCGACGCTCTCCATCGGCCAAACGCGCCGTGCGCGCTGCCGGCGGCGGCGCGAGATCGATGAACGCGTCCAAGAAGAGTCCGACGCCGAAATTCGTCACCGCGCTTCCAAAAAAAACCGGGGTTGTTTTTCCGCGGGCGAATGAGTCCTGATCAAAGCTCGCTCCGGCGCCGTCGAGAAGATCGAGCTCATCGCAAAACGCACGGTACGACTCCTCATCGAGAAGGGATTCGATGCGTGGATCTTTCGCATCAGTCACGTACTCGGGCGCTTGTGTGGCGCCGTGGACCGTGCGCTCGAAGAGATGCAGCGCGCGAGTCGTGCGGTCATACACACCGCGAAACGAGGGCCCATTACCCAGAGGCCAATTCATCGGCACGACGCCGATGCCTAACACGCGTTCGAGTTCATCGAGCAGATCGATGGGGTTGCGGCTCGGACGATCGAGTTTGTTGATAAAGGTGAAGAGCGGGATGCGGCGCGCACGGCAGATCGCAAACAATTTTTTGGTCTGGGGCTCGACGCCCTTGGCAGCGTCGATCAGCATGACGGCACAATCCGCGGCAAGCAGCGTCCGATAGGTATCCTCACCAAAATCTTGATGTCCCGGCGTGTCGAGCAGGTTGATCACGTGTTCGCGATAGGGAAACTGCAACACCGTCGACGTGATCGAAATACCGCGTTCACGTTCGAGCGCCATCCAATCCGATGTCGCCGACCGCGCATGACGCCGCGCCGCGACTTGGCCCGCGATCGAGATCGCTCCCCCGTAAAGCAAGAGTTTTTCGGTAAGCGTCGTCTTCCCGGCATCGGGGTGAGAAATGATCGCAAACGTACGACGCCGGGCGATCTGGGCTCCGGTTTCTTCGGTAATCACCTTAGTTCACGTCGGATGGGGCCAGCGTACTTCCGCCAAGTTCCAAGCGCGCACGTCCGATACGCGAATCGGCCATGCCGTAATAGATCTCGAAGGTTCGAGCGGGGTCCCCCGGCACACGATCAATTGCCGTCGGAAAGACCACATTATCGGCGGTTCCACGCAACTCGTCGGCGGTCTCCGGCTCCAGAATCGGCTTGGGAGAACGATAGCGGAGAATATGCGGCCGCTCGCGATCGTGGATGATAATTCCCGCCGAATACCACCGAACCAATTTCTCTCCCGGGCTCGCCAAACTGTCGACCGCGTGATAGACGGAGAGCCAACCTTCCTCAATCGCCACAGGCGGCGTTCCCGCTCCCGTCTTGAGTTGTCCCCACGTCTCGGCCGGTTCGACGACGAGGACGCTCTCACGCGCGCTAAGAAGCGCCTTACGATCGGCCAAGACCGCATCAAGCGGAACATAGGCGATGCGAATCGATTCACGCTCACGAGGAGGCAAGGCGAGCACGGCCTCGGGAAGCGGTTGATAATACGCCATCTTCGAGAGCCGCATCAAGGGGCGATGATAGAAGGCCAATGAACGCACGCCCGCGGGTGAGATGACGGGATCGGGGAAAAAGGCCGCATCCTTATCGTCCCCTTCGACGATACCTGCGCCTGAAAAATCGACGAGCCCCAGACGTTCCCACCGATAGCCGTCGGGGGAGAGCGCGAGTGCGATACGCGGACCCGGTGGACCAAACGCCACGTAGGCCATCACGTAGGCGTCGAGGACCGGAATGAACGTCACCCGCGGATCTTCGCAACCATACCCACGAGGAGGATTATGGAGTTCAAATACTTCCTGCGGCTCCAAGGCGAGCCCCATCCGGCGAAAAACGCGCCGATCCGCGTCGGCTTCGACGATGCCGACTCGCGAAACATTCCCCTCAGCAACAAAGCGCGGATACAGCAAGAGCTTCTCATCGCGGGTACGGGCCGAACCGGGATTAAGAACCCCCTCAATTTCATGAGGGTCACCGCTCGGTTCCACGACTATGCCTAACCGCGTCACGCGCGTCTCGAATTCGGCAATTTTCGCGACATCAATCATCGTGTAAGTATGAAGCTCCCATTCCCAAGCGCACAACGATTTCGTGTGCAGCGAGGGACGTAGCGCTCGCGAGAGCGTCAAGGTCCGTGGCGGCTCCCACAAGTTCATTATCGGAACCGTCGACGGTGAGAATAGCATGAGCAAGCGTGTATTGCATCCCGCAAAAAAGCAGCCGACCGACCGGAGCATTGCCGATTCTCGGAAAACCGTCCCCATATCCGCAGCGGAGAACCACGAGCCGTCCGGTCATGGGAGCCCGAGCATTTCCGTACCCCAAGGTTTGCCCTTGCGCAGGTTCGCTGCGAATCAGTCGGGCATGAACTCGCAAGGCACAACGCACCTCGCGTGGTCCCTCTCGCCTTGCCCCGAAGAGTCCCACCCCCAAACGCACGAACGCACCTCTTGCGCTTCCCAAGCGAGCGGCGGGGAACGTACTCGTCACATCGGTTCCCACCACGCGAACCCCGCAAGTCCGGAGATGCGCGACCGCCCGTTCGAACGCCGCCAGTTGCGCGCCATCGCAACTCGGATCCGGAAGGTGCGTCCAGCATTCAACCTCGCAGCCGGATTCCGCCAATTGCGGGGCAAATTCACGCAAAGCCGCCTCTTCGAAACCGTACCAAAGCACCGCAGGCCGCAATCCCACGCGGATCCGCGCGGTTCTTCCACGATCGGCGGCCCAGGCCGTTGCCGCAGCGAGTCCCTCGGAGGTCGAGACATTTGGGAGACCTCGCGCATCGAGGACTTGCCCCACGAATTCCGGTGGAACGTCTCCGAGAAGGGCGATTGGACGTTCCGTTACACGACGAGCTGTCTCGAACTCTCCCATGTCCGCGACGAAGAACCGCTCAACTTCATTCTCGACGGCGCGAATGATCCGCTCGCAGCCCCACGCATATCCGTCGGCTTTTACGACGGCGGCGATCGGGACGCCGACGTGGCGGCGCCATGCGCGAGCATTTGCGCGCAGAGTCTCCTCGTCGAGCGAGAACGTCGGCCGATCCTGGCTGCTCCTGGGCGTCACGGCAACTGCGTCGAGGCGACGTACGTGTTCGACGGGGTCACGACCTCGACGACCGATCCAGGCCGATAGATGGAATTGGGAATGATCCACAAGGTGTAGGTCCGATATCTGCGGACCAGATCGCCGCCGTCGAGGGGGCCCCGCTCGTACGCCACGACGCGTACGCTCTCGGGCGATGCGTGAATGGCTTCGACGACCTGACGCCAGCCGCTACCGTCATGCGGCCCCATGAGGAGCACGACACCGAACTCATGATCGAAGCGTACCGGGGAGGAGATGCCCAAGTGAGCCAGCTCGCGATCGGAGCGGACGACGACGATTGCATTTCCACCCGAGACGTGCGTGATTCCGGTCGCATAACTCTTGACGCGAACCTCACGGCATCCGGACAAAATCAGCATCGTAAAGAAAAGACAGAGCAGCCCGAACGTGGGGAGACGCGGACGTGACGTCGAAGACTCGCCGCGTATCTTTCTCGCTAAAAGTGGTTGTCCGACCGGAAAAGCTTGGCCTAGCATCATTCCTGCTGTGAAGAGTTTTCAAATCGTAGCCATGGTCGCTGCGGCGTTTGCCGTCGTCCTGGCAATCCTGGGAAGCTGGGTGCGTATCAACGGCGCAGGTATGACGTGTCCCGACTGGCCGCTCTGTCACGGTCTCCTGGTTCCGTCACTGCGCGGCGGCGTCGTTCTCGAATGGACCCACCGCTTCATCGCCTGTATCGAAGGTGTGATCCTGCTTCTTCTCGGCGCCATCGGCCTCCGTCTTCAAAACGCCATCCCCGGACTAAAAAAAGGCCTCATCATTCTGGCAAGCGTCTTCGCCGTTCAGGTTCTCTTAGGTGGCCTCACGGTTCATCTTGCGAACAGTCCCCTATCCGTGGTCGCCCATTGGGGAACCGCGATGCTCCTCATCGCGACCCTGCTTGGTCTAGCATTGCTCAAGCCCCATCGCTCACCTGAACCAGAGCTCTCGCCCGATTTCGCGACGCCGTTGTTGTACGCCGTCGCGCTGCTCGCATTCGTTACCATGGGTTTGGGCTCGTATGTCAGTTCCAGCTATGCAGGTTTGGCCTGCCCGGCCTTTCCTCGCTGCGGCGCTTCGTGGCTGAACGCCTCGTCCGCTCAACTTCTACAGATGCTCCATCGATTCGCGGCCGGGAGTCTCGTACTCGCCGCCCTGGCCGTCGTCCCGGCCCTTGCGACGCGCTCGCTCCGAACGCGTCGCTTCGCCTTGCTCGGCTTGATCCTGCTCGGTCTCCAGATCGCCTTAGGCGCACTCAACGTCATCGGCCAGCTTCCGACCGGAATGCGCGAAGCGCACGCCGCGAATGCCGTCCTGACCTTCCTCAGTTTCGTGATCGCCGCCCTGGCCTCGTCGCGTGACGGTGCACGTATTCCCATCTCGCGCTCAACGAGCGAACGCGAGACGAATTCGCGACCAATCACCCAAACAGCGACGCAACGCTTGTGAATTCCACCCTCTCGCGCATCGATGCACCTCTTCCACCGATCGTCTCAAGCCGCTTCGCGTTACTCGCGGATTATTACGAGTTAACGAAACCGCGCATCATCGGCTTGCTGCTGGTGACGACCTACGCCGCGATGATCATGGCGGCGCACGGCCTTCCGCCCTTGGGTATTACCATCGTGACGCTATTCGCCGGAGCACTGGCGGCCGGTTCGGCCGGAGCATTCAACTGCGTGATCGACCGCGACATCGATCGCCTGATGCGACGCACCATGCACCGTCCCGTCGCAACCGGCCGTATCGGGGTCGTACCCGCGCTCATCTTCGCCGTCGTGCTCGAGATCATTTCGTTCACGTTGCTGTACACGCACGCAAATCCGTTGGCGGCATGGCTCTCGCTATCGGGTAATGTCTACTACGTCGTCATCTATACGCTCTGGTTAAAACGGACGACGAGTTATAACATCGTTATCGGCGGCGCGGCGGGATCGATTCCTCCCCTTGTGGGCTGGGCCGCGATGACCAATCATATCGATGCGCCGGCCCTCGCACTCTTCGCGTTGATTTTCCTTTGGACGCCGCCGCATTTTTGGGCGCTCGCATTGATGACCGAAACCGACTACGACCGCGCGAAGATTCCCATGTTGCCCAACGTTCACGGAATCGAACGCACGAAGCGTGAAATCCTCATCTACACGATCGTAATGGTCCTGATGTCACTCTCCTTGACGCCGCTGGGAATTCTCGGGCTGTGGTATTTCTTTCCCGCCGCGATCCTGGGTGGTATTTTCATCGCCGATGCCGTGCGACTGCTCCACGGCCCCACGGCTCCGCTAGCGCGAATGACGTTCAAGTACTCTCTCCTCTATCTCGCCCTGATGTGCGTCGCGATGGTCGCCGATCGAATCATCTCTTAAAGAAACATGACGACTGTTGAATCTCCTCCGACGGGTTCGGGCGGGGAAAGTGTTTCCTTCGCCGCGCATCGACTCGATCGGGAAACTCTGCCGCTTATTGCCACGCTGCTCCTGGGAGTTTTCGCGGGCGCGCTCGATATTTCGGTTCTCTCACCGGCACTTCCGGCAATCGGTCGAAGTTTCGCGGTGACCTCCGGCGATCTCGCCTGGATTTACACAATTTACCTTCTGACGAATGTCCTTAGCATTCCGATCGCCGCGAAGTTCTCCGACGATCGCGGTCGGCGCGGCGTTTACAGCGCCTGCGTCGCGATATTCGCGGCCGGAAGCGTGCTTGCGATCCTCGCTCCGAATTTCGGTATCTTCCTCGCGGCACGCGCGATTCAAGCGGTGGGAGCCGGGGGAATCTTTCCGGTCGCCGCCGCCGCGATCGCCGATCGCATTCCCCAAGAACGGCGCGGCGCCGCCCTTGGACTACTGGGTGCGACGTGGGGTCTCGCAGCGATCATCGGTCCCTTGCTCGGCGGCATCGCAACACACTACGTTTCGTGGCGCTGGATCTTCGCCGTCAACGTACCGCTCGCGGTGGTCGTCATCGTACTGGCGCAACTGCACGTTCCGAATTCCGCCCCGCGGCGGCGCGGTCCGCTCGATTTCGGCGGCATCGGCTTGTTGGCCGTAGGCTTGCTCAGCCTCATGATCGCCCTCACGCGCCTCGACACGCAAGGAACTCATGCGAGCACCGGCATCGCCGTCGCTGCGGGACTCCTTTCCGTCGCAGCGTTGCTGATGCTGGCCCGCGTCGAGCGAAACGCAGCCGAGCCCGTCCTTGCGCCGCGCTTGTTCGCGACCCGCCAGTTGACGATGACGTACGTACTCGAGCTCCTCATCGGAACGCTTGAGGGAGCGCTCTTCTTCATCCCCGCATCCCTGGTCACGGCGCAACATCTCGGTCCGATTCCCGCCGGATCCATCGCCGCACTCGGCGCCCTGATCTTCGTCGTGGTGATCCCGTTCGCGGGAAGGGCACTCGACGCGTTCGGCAGCCGTGCTGTGCTTCTCAGCGGTGCGCTGTGCGCGGGCGCGGGCTTGGCGCTTTTTAGCGTGGAGCTTACGTCGTTGCTCGGAGCGATCGTCGGGGTCATCGTCTCAGGGGTCGGCTTCGGTGCGCTCTTGGGAGCCCCGACGCGCTATATCCTCGGGAATGAGCTTCCGACGACCATGCGCGCGTCGGGCATGGGGGTATTAAGCATTCTCCTGATCATCGGCCAGATTGTTGGAGGATCGCTCGCAGGTGGCCTCATCGGAGCCCAGATCGATGCCGTGATCGGCTATCGCAACGCCTACCTCGCATTCACCCTCGTCGCCGCCCTCGCGCTCGCCGTTATCGCCGCACTCAAATCGCGCGAAGAAGAACTTTCCAAAACCGGACGGGCTCCCTGATCGAGGACCGGCTCCCGGAAGTGCCGAAAACTCTCCTATGACGCTGGGCGGTCGCGAACGTGACCTACTCCTTGTACGACGCCCCTGGGCGTCCAATGAACGGCGTGTGGTCTTGCGGGGTTTTTGGGGCCGCGCTTTGATCGCCGTCGAGCCCGCGCTTTGCACCGCCGTCTTCACTGCCCTTGCCCTGGGCATGATCTTCAAGCATATCGACGGCGTCGAGGTTTTCGCTCCAATCTTCCTGCTGGCCGCGATCGCCTTCGCCGGCTATGCGGTAATCCTGATGATCCAGCCGGTACGTGCGTTGATGCAAACTTTCGTGCCGATCTACATTGTCGATGGGTACATCCGATATCGCCGTCCCGACTTAAATTCCGAGGCACATTCCAACGGTTACATCGGCGTCCTCAATGAAGATCGCCGTCAAATCTGCGAGTGGGCAATTTACGGAAAGCATCCCGTCGTCGACGCCGTGCTCCCCGCTCTCGTGGAATTCACGCATTTCGGAGGAGTCCACCGCATCGATGGCACCTCCACCGGCGTCCTCCCAACCGAACTCACACCGCTAGGCATCGGAACACAATCACCAGAACGGCGCTAACACGTCGATGAGTGAGAATACCCAACAACCAAAAGCCGACATGTTTATTGGAACGGCCGGCTATTACGCGAAATACCGTCCCGGATATCCTCCAGAGCTCTTCCAAGAGATTGTCCAGTTCTACCGCCTCGATGGGACGGGTGTTATGCTAGATCTTGGAGCCGGAACGGGACAGCTTTCCATCCCGCTCGCGCGTTATTTTGAGTCGATCATCGCTATGGACCCCGATCCGGAGATGCTTGCAGAAGGGAAGAAAGCCGCGCTCAAATCCGGCGTACACAACATCACTTGGCGCGATGGTAGTTCCGAAAACATTGCCGACCTTCACGCCAAGCTCAAGTTGGTGACAATGGGTCGGTCGTTCCACTGGATGAATTGCGACCGTGTCCTGAGTGACCTCTATGCGATAATAGAGCCAGAGGGCGGCATCGTCATCGCAGCTGATTCAGAGGCATCAAGAGTCCCTTCGAATTTTTCCGTAGTCAGGAAGGCTGTCATCGAGAAATTCCTTGGCAAACGACGACGCGCAGGCAGCGGCTACTACGAAGTATCGGAGGAGCCTTTCGAAGCCATCGTTGGGCGAAGTAACTTTACGCTCGCGAAGATTTCCACGACAACCATGACGCAGCATTGGACGATTGACTCGATTGTCGGTCACACGTACTCGACATCATTCGCATCTCCGGCCGTGCTGGGTGACAAGTTACCCGACTTTGAGCGCGAGTTACGGGCAGAATTGCAGAAGTTGTCTCCCTCAGGCGATTTTATCGAAGAAATCGAAACCAAAGCGCTGCTATTGAAACGCGCTCCCCAGCGTCATAAAAAATGGAACCAATGAGTCAAGCAGCGTAATGTCCAATCAAAAACCCTCCACGAAAACGGGCCAGCTCCACCCGGACAACCAATCCCACTAGCTCCACAACTCTTCCCAAGCGGATACGCTGCTATAATTTCACCAAATGATGAAAGTGCGGCTCTAGTAACGCGCGCGATCATCGCGTGGCTTCTCTCGCGCGATAACGAACTCGACTCGATTCGGTCTGCGTTTAGCGCCATTATGTCTAAAGACTCGGCGAACGGTTCGTCCTGAGCTTGTCCACCAATAGGCGCGCTTTAGCGGAAAGCCGTGAACGCCTTTATGTGCTGGGAACCCACCCCACTCGAGGCAAAAACCGACGCCCCGCGCGGCTTCGCGCGCCCGCAAACCTGGTCCCTCAGGACGCCCATAAATTCGGGTTCCACACCCTCACCAATCGGCTGCCCCGTGTACGGAAGACCCCCATGAGATCGGAGCGAGGATACGGTCGGGGCCCCTTTGGGGTGACCGCACCGCATTCCCGATCCGCGCGTACCCGCAGGTGCGCGGAACCTCGTCGATTGGTGATGCACGCTACGGCCACGGTGCAGTCCCAAGATTATCGAGCCGTCAAACGAAAAATCAAGACGTATCCGCGGCTTCAAAGAATTCCAATGTACGCGTGCTCGGCGGCCGAAGTCTCTCAGTCGCGCAACAATTCTACAGCCTGGCGGCATAAAAATAGGAACATCGCTTTCGCAAAATGGAAAACACGCGCCGCATTCTCGTTTTCGAAACGCTTAACGCGACAGAAGCAAAAATTTAAATGCTTAATCCGATTTATGCGTTCCTCTTCCACTGCGGATATGATTTCGCCGTCTCTAAGGAGGACCGCTGCTGCATCATGTGTAGACCACCCAGCGGCTGCATCTTCGAATTCCCGCAGGATACTTCCATGTCAATCAAGCACGATCATTGATCAAATAACTCTCTGACTCCGGTGTCATGGAGAACATCGGCCAAGCGAGAAAGAATCTCATTCGATAGTGGTGGCTGATCGCGCACTTTTCCGCAGACGATTAACCCACGTTGGCGCAGAATTTCCTTTCTTATTGCAAGGCCGATGTTTGGCTGCCCCTCAAACTCAAGCAACGGCAAGTACTTGTGATATGCTGCCTCTGCGCCCACCTGATCTCCTATTAAAAAGCGCTCATATATTTCCAATAAAACTTCAGGGTAGGCAAATCCGGTCATCGTACCTGCAGAACCGTTCCGTAGCTCATCGAGAAAATAGACCCCGCCGATACCACCAACGATTACTATAGTCTCTGGGATGAGCCTGCGGGTTTCTGCGATGCGCAATGCTGTTGGTGGCGTCTCTAACTTAATGGCCCGTATGGCGGGTACAGCTTCAACAAGCTCGGCCATTTCGCCCGGAGAGAGATCTACACCGGTAAAAGCTTTATAGTCTTGGAGTACAATCGGCAAATCGACGATGCTCGCGACTTGCATATAGTGCTCAATCAACGCTGGCCCATACTCTCGGCCGTGAGGAGGCGCGATCATCACGCCTGCGGCTCCAAATTGCTCAGCCCATTGAGCGTTCGCAACCACTTCTGTAAGCTCGTCAGTAGACACTCCCACTATCACGTCGCAGCGGTTGTCGGCAACGTCGAATATATGCTTGGCGATTTCACTGCGTTCATTAGTGGATAGCTTGTGAGACTCAGCCGCAACTCCAAGAGCCGTAATCCCGTGAACGCCAGCTTGTATTACTCCATCAACGAGGCTTTGCAAGCTAGATAAGTCGACTTGGCCATCATCCTTGAAAGGCGTTACGACAATACTTTGAATGCCTACGGCGAACGTCGTATCCGTCACATCTCACTCACTTTCTTCAGGGTCAGTCGTTTCACTGCGGAAAAATCCTGGCTAACTGCTACCGTCAGCCCACCGTGGAATAATTGGGGTTTGGGGAGCAGTGGAACGGACCCCCTATGAGGGCGTAATTGCGCCCTTCAGTCAGGGCGAGCATCTTCGCCACGTTGGCTTCGGCGAGGATGCAATCGGCGAGATAACGTCCCACCGTTTCCGGCGTGGCGGGGAGTGACGGCAACCCGCGCTGCGTCGTCCAGGCCTTGAAGTCCGCCCAACTTTCGGCGTACGCGCGTAAGGTTGCTGCAGAGAGTGAGGCGTATTCGTACGCGCTTGCTCCTTTGGTTTCGCGGAACGCGAGGTCGACGGTATTCCACGCGGCCGTCAACGCCGGATAGGTCGCGTCAGGAATCATGGAGTGATCTGCGGCTTTGCGGCGATGAGGTCGGCGCATTGGCTGAAGCCGTCGGTCCACTCCGCTATGCTGGGGTAACTCCATGCGATCGCTTCCAACAAGGAAGCGTTATCTGCGACAAGCACCCTGTCAAAAATCGGTTCGTGATGGGCAATGCGGTTGCGGAAACGGCGAAGGTACGTGAATCGCTTGGATACGGGATGACGAGAAATCTTCGTTCCGCTCACTTGGCGGAAACGAGGGAATGCTTTCCAGAGGGCGGGCACCCAAAGGGTTGTTTCAAGGTGCGGGCTGAGCAAGCGAGTCCAGAAGCCAAAATGGAGTTCGGCAACAAGGCGTGGGGTGTCAACCGTTGCTCCGCTCTGCTGGATATGCACATTTGCCTCGTCGAGGGCTTTGGGAAAATTGGCGTCAAGCCGTAAGAATGCTCGTTCATCGTACCAGGTAGGCCCGAACAGCGAGGTGAGTTCACGATGGCAAGCATTGCGGAGAGTCACCTCGACGGTCTGTAACAGGATATAGAATGCCGCGCTGACCTTGCTGTTCCACTCGTAAAGATCGATAGCGCGCCGCCGGTCATCGGTGCAGGCGATCAGGTAGGGGGACAAACGATCACAAGAGAGGGCTTCCTCAAGTTCGGCCAGGGCTTCTGGCGTGGAGACGAACGGCGGTTGCAACAGCGATCCTTCTTTGGTAGGATGTGGTGGTACACCCCGGACCCGCCCCTTTCGTCTGGCTTGCCAGCTACGATATGCGCCCGGGGTAAGCTTTTTCCCGAGGTCGGCCTGCGTGGTCGCCGGGAGCACGAGTGCCGTGAGCGCCGCAGGGACGGTACCGGCGACCTCGCCGATGGGGAGAACGGGGTTCGCAGTACTCGTGGCGCTTCTTTCCATGTCCGAGAAATTCCATTCTCCACTATGGAAAATCGCCAATCGAGGATGTTTCTACGCATAAGGAAATAATCCACGAATGCGTGCAGTGCCCGCCCGAAAAGCCCCGTAAGTCTTGCCAATTGTTAACAGAGAAGGCCATCGTTAAAAAGTCGTTACATTCTCGGCTCTTTAACCCATTCGCGGGAACCTTACCATGCGACCCTACTTTGAGTCGAGCATGGCTTTCACGGCCTCGCTCCACGGCCACACGTGACCCGCGGGGCTGGCAAAGATTACCATCCCCATTATCATGATGACGACGCCGACGAACGAAACGAGCGCAATTGCCAGCGGTAGGGGAACCCCCTGGGAAATCGGGACCTCGTAGTCCGGGTAGACGTGGTCGCCGTGTTGATGCTGAGGGTGTTCATCGCTCATGTCATGCAGCTCCATGGCCAATAACGCCGACGGTCGCGAGGATCACGAGCACACATCCGAGGACAAGCAATCCGAGCAGGAGGCGCGTGAGGATGTTGTCGAGGCGCCACGAGGTCTTCATCTCGTTCTTGAACTGATACAACGCCGTCAACAGGACAACGATGGCGCCGATGAACGCGAATGTCTTTTCGAGAGTTGCCGCAACGTCCATGATGAGTTTCCTCGCTTACATCAAATAGAAAAGAAAGAACAGTGCGACCCAAATGACATCGACGAAATGCCAATAGAGCGTTCCGGCCGTCAATCCGAAGTATTTCGCGGGAGTATACACGCCGCGGCTCGCTTGAATTCCCAGGATCGCCAGATACACCACGCCGACGAAAACGTGGAGTCCATGCATCCCCGTCAGCGTGAAGAACGTCGCGCCCATCGTGCTTCCGGCCCAGGTGATCGCAATGCTGTGGTATTCATAGGCCTGTCCGAGAAGGAAGCACACGCCGAGCACGATCGTGGCGAAGAGCCATGCGAAGAAGGCGGAACGCTCGACCCGCTTCCAGGCTTCCAAAGCGAAGTGCATCGTCACGCCCGAGCCGAACAGCACCACGGAGTTCATCGTCGCGAACGCGAGGTCAAAGCGCGGAAGCTGGTGACCAAGCGAGTTCACGGGAGGCCACAACGGCACCGAGTTTCGCAAATACAGATAGGCGAAGATGAACATCGAGAAGAGCACGATATCGCTCAACAAGAAGAGCGCGAACCCGAGCAGTCTGAGATCACGCTGTACCGAGTAGGCTCGGTCGACGTCATCGTAGCGAACCTCGATGACGCCGTGATTGGCATTGAGCGCGCTCGTGGAAAGTACAGCCATGGTTATGCGTGCGCTCCTGTGCGGTGCGACGCCGGTTTATCCACGGGTTTTTCCAAAGGAGTATCCTCATCTTCCAGATTTCGATACGGCAAGGGCTTATCGAAGTAGTACGGGTTATCCAGCACCGCGGGAATGTGTTTGAAATTGTAATAGGGTGGAGGCGACGCGATCATCCACTCCAGCGTACGCGCGCCCCAGGGATTCTTGCCCGCCGGTTTCCCGTACTTGAAGCTCCAGAGCATGTTCGCGAAAAACAACAGCGTGGACGACGCCATCAAGAATGAGAAACCCGAGGCGACATCGTTCCAGAACTGCGCCTGCGGATAGAGCGCGGCGAAGGCCGGATAGCTCGCATAGCGTCGCGGCATGCCGTAGAGGCCAAGCCAGTGCATCGGCAGGAACGTGCCGTTGAATCCGATGAAGGTCGTCCAAAAATGCCACTTGCCGAGCGCCTCATTCATCAAGCGGCCCGTCATCTTCGGCCACCAATAATACATGCCCGAGAAGATCCCGAAGACGCTGCCTCCGAAGAGCACGTAATGGAAATGTGCGACGACGAAATAGGTGCCGTGCTCGTGCAAATCAGCGGGCACCGACGCCAGAAAGACGCCGGTGACGCCGCCGAATGAGAACGTCAACAAGAAGCCGACGGCGAAGAGCATCGCCGGTGAGAAATGGATTTTCCCGCCCCACAGCGTCGCCATCCACGAGAATATCTTGATGCCCGTCGGAATGCCGATGACCATCGTGATGAGCATGAAGGGCAACTGGAGCCAGGGAGCGAGACCACTGGTGAACATATGATGCGCCCACACCGCAAAACCGAGAATCGCGATCGAGAGCGACGAGAATGCGATCATCTTGTATCCGAAGATCGGCTTGCGCGCGAAGGTCGGCAGCACTTCGGAGATGATTCCGAAGGCCGGAAGGATCATGATGTACACGGCGGGATGCGAATAGAACCAGAACATATGCTGCCAGAGAATCGGACTGCCGCCGTGCGCCGGGTCGAAGAACGGCACGCCGAAGACGCGCTCGATGAAGAGCGCGGCCAGGGCCGCCGAAAGCGCGACCGTCGCGACCATGTTGATCAAGGCGGTCGCGAAAGTCGCCCACGTGAAGAGCGGCATACGCGTCCACGTCATACCCGGCGCCCGCATCTTCGCGATCGTGACCATGAAATTGAGGCCGGTCATCGTCGAACTAATGCCGATCAGGAAGATCGCCGCGCACCAAAGGTTCGTTCCCGGAGGACCTTGCACGGAGATCGGCGCGTATTCCGTCCAACCAGCATCGGGAGCACCGACGAGCACCGATGCGAATAAGAGCATGCCGGAGACCGGGAAAATCCAGAAGCTGACCATGTTCAGCCACGGAAACGCGACATCACGCGCACCGATCTGCAGCGGCATGACGAAATTACCGAAGCCGCCGGTGACCAAGGGAATGATCACCATCCACACCATCGCGGTGCCGTGCAGGGTATAGACGCCGTTGTAGACTTCCGGCTTCAAGATCGCTCCGGCCGGAGTGAGCAACTGAATGCGGATGACCTCGGCGAGTAAGCCGGCGATCACGAAGAACAGAAAACCCGTGATCATGTACTGGAACCCGATGATCTTGTGATCGATCGAGAACACATACTTTCGGATGAAACTATCAGGCTCGGGATGGATGTGATCGTGTTCTTGATCGAATGTCTGTTGCCCGTAGCCGATCGCTGAAACTGCCATAGACGTCTTTCCTACTTCTTTTCGCCGGGATTGGAGGGTGCCGCGGCCTTCGACTGAGCCAGCTTTTGTCGATCCAACCAGGTTTGGAACTGCTCGGGCGACTCGACGACGAGTTTGCCCGACATTTGGCTATGCGCTAATCCGCAGAATTCCGTGCACTCAATCGTGTACGTGCCTAAGCGCGTCGGCGTGAAATTGAGATACTGCGTGATGCCGGGGACCGTGTCGGCCTTTAGGCGCATGTCGGGAACCCAGAAGGAGTGAATCACGTCGGTCGAGGTCACGATGAGATGCACCGGCTTGCCGATCGGCAAATGCATTTCGTCTACGGGATCGGCCAGTCCCGGATAGCGGAACGAATAGGCGAACTGGTGCGCGATGACTTCGGTGGAAAGCGCCGTCGCCGTGGCGGTGCCGAACTGAATCTGTGCCCAGACTTTCACGCTCAGCCAACTGAGGACGGCGAGCAAGATTGCCGGAATGATCGTCCACCAGATCTCCAGGGCCGGAGCGTCGTGGATCTGGATGCCGATCGCATCGGGCGGGTCGGTCGCACGCCGTCTCCAAACGATGCAGAAATACACGATATAGCCCGTCACGTAAACGGTGATCGCACCGCCGAAGACAGCCATGAATTTAAAGAGGTTGTCGATGTCCACCGCTCGATCGGACGCTTCGGGAATCAGTGTCCCAAAATCCAAGTTCGTGACAAAAAACCCCCAGATGATATTGATCGCCGTCATGATGAGGGTGACCGTCCAGAATCCCGGTCCCATCCCCTTCTGTTGCGGCGCAACGACCTGAGCCACCCAAACCTCCCCTAGAAAATCCGCAACGAGCGAAGAGCGCATCGCAGCGCAAGATTCTTCCCTCGCGCGCCGCCGTTTCCCGCTCGCAGCAGACCGACACTCATTATGAAGACCAATAAACAGCCAAGCGCGATGACTTACATCCTAGGGAAGTCCCCAAGTTCCTTCGTCAATCGCGCAAGCGGCTGCGGGCCTCGGCGACAAAGCGGCGTACATGGACGTCGACGTTGGTGATCGCCGTACCCACGACTACGGCTCGTGCTCCGCTCTCGAAGGCCCGCCGAACCTCATGCGGAGAGCCGACGCCGCCCTCGCAGATCACGAAGGGATGGATCGCCGCGAGGCTCGTAAGCAAGTCGAGGTCGGGTAACGCGCGACCTCGGGTAGCGGCGGTGTAGCCGGACAAGGTGGTCGCAAGGAGATCCGCTCCATCAGCCACCGCACGGTGTCCGTCCGTGAGCGTCGCGCAGTCTGCCATCACCGCAGCTCCGGCCGCGTGAATCGCCGCGACGATCGTCACGGTCGTCGCCCCTTCGCGGGGGCGCTCGGTAGCATCGTAAGCGACGATCCGCGCACCCGCCGCCGTGATGCCCGCGACATCCTCAAGCGTGGTCGTGATATACGGACGATCATCTCCTCGCGTGGGATGCTTGACGATCCCGACGATCGGTAGCGTGACCGCCTTCCGCACGGCACGAACACGTGCTTCGCCCTCGATACGAACGGCAACGGAGCCGTTCCGTTCGGCGCAGCGTGCCAAGACGGCGATCACCTCGGGCGCGTTCAGCGGAGACTCGGACTCCGCCTGACATGAGACGATGAGTCCCCCGTCGAGCGAGGCGAGGAGGGCGGAAATCATGCGGATACATCCCGAGCGGCGAGCACCAAAGCCGCAGTCGCCGGATCATGTTTCGGCGGAGCGACGCGAAGGCGAGGCACTCGGTTGCATACACGGATGAAAGCGGCACGGAAACCCTCGTCCTTGAACATGCCGCCAATCCAGGAGACGCGCCGTTGCGGTGAAGGCGCGAGACGTTCGTCGGCGATGCGGACCAACGTGAGGAGCGCGGCCGCGCCTTCGTCGCGAAGCAGCGCCGCTTCCGAAACGCGCTCGGCGAGCCCGAGAATCGGCACGGCAAGCGAGGCGAAGCGAGCCCGATCGATATCCCCTCGTCCGAGTGCTTGCTGAAGCGCACGTAACGAAACGCAACCAAGGTGTTTGCAAGCCAGGTTGCCGAGAACGTCGGGCCTTCCATGATCGAATGCCGTCATCGCGCGTGCGACAGCCGTTCGCGCCAACCAGAACGCGCTGCCTTCGTCACCCAAAAGGTAGCCCCATCCACCGACCACGATGCGAGCACCGCTTTCGTCGACGCCGAAAGCGACGCTGCCCGTACCGGCGATGACCACGATCCCGGGTGCGTCGCCCAGAGCCGCGAATCGAGCGGTCTCGAAATCGGGAACGACCCGCCAAAGCCGCGCGCGTCCCACGGGATAGGGCGGACCCGGCTCCGCGTCGTTATGCCCGCTGACTCCAGCGACGACGGCATCCAAGATCGTGTCGGCGGCGAGACCTACGGCGAGCAGGGCGCGGTCGAGGAGTTCGTTGAGAATCCGCGACCGTTGCGGTGAGTCGTTCGCATGGCCGACGAAGTCGATCGGCGCCCCGGTGACGCGCGTAAGTTCACGAGCGTCCGCGCCGGCCAAAACGAGGGTCGTTGAGGACTGGCCTCCGTCGATTCCGGCAACGAACTTCATCGGCAAAGCAATTCTTCGAAGACGGCCGCATCGACTCCGCTGACGGCACGTGCGGTCTCGCGCGCTTGCGCTTCCGATGCATCCGGTCGGCGTGCATGGAAGAGTTCGTGCGCGATAGCATGACGGAGGAACGCATCGGCGGCGTCAGCTCCAAGCGAATCCCGAACGAGGTCGAGCATCCGCGCGTTCACGCGAACAAGGCTCGCGCGTCGGTCGTATTCGGCGAACAACGGCCGCGTCGTCCATGCGCCAAGATCGCAAATCTCGACGCGCACGCCGTTGTTATTCGTACGGTGTCGCATCGTACAAAGGTTCGGTTTCCTCAATGCTGTTCCCGGAAAACACTAGCGCCGGAAAGGCTTTCCGAAAAAGCCGCGCGATTTACGCTCCGGTGAGCCGTCATCTGGTTTTTGGGCTTGCGACGGCGATGAAAGAGGCACCCCTAACCCAGGGACGGTTATGGATTCGCTACTCTGCGTATTCGATACCTTCGACACCAATTGAAGCTCTTGGCGGAAGTCGCTCATGTTCTTCCCGGCTGTCACGCCTCCGGCGCCCTGGAGGATCGTAGAAAGAAGCCTATTCGAATAGCAAACCACGCCTTGCGCTCGCTCGTCCGCGGACAGAGAAAACGTCCTTTCAGCGCACCGATCCGATTCCTGCACGATCGCGACCGCGTAATCGTACACCGCCATTCCTGGAGGAACGGAAAGCGTTTTTTGATGTTTTTGATATTCGCGAGAAAATTTGCTTATATTGAAGTTCATTTGATTGATCCCGATCGAAGGACATTCACCTCGGTTCCAACATTCAAGAGGATCAACTTTTGAGAACGCCTCCCTTATTTCGCTCATGACGTCATCGTTGAAATTTAGGTCGTTTTTCAGATCATCTAATCGAGGAGGAAAAGAAGAAATAAACAAATTTGTTCTACTCAAAGGTGCATCCATGAAAATACCCAACGCATATTCACGATCGTCTATGGGAAAAATTCCAAGCTTAATACAGTCGACAGCCGCACACATTTCGGAAATCTCCCTCAAGCGAGCCGCGTCGCGCCTTCGCTGCTCTTC
The DNA here is from genome assembly GCA_035937855.1 of Vulcanimicrobiaceae bacterium. GTDB lineage: Bacteria > Vulcanimicrobiota > Vulcanimicrobiia > Vulcanimicrobiales > Vulcanimicrobiaceae > DASZHL01. The sequence continues at coordinate 72,579 of DASZHL010000065.1, read as the reverse complement.
TTCCTTAGAGGCTTGTACTTTATCAAAAAATGCTTCCTGCCTTTTTAGAAATTGATCCTCCTTTTCTGTTAACTCTTTTTTCAGTGTCATCAATTTCTCGAATTGCGGAAGGTCGCGTCTCGTGCGCAACTCGATTATCGCCTTGTACCCTATAATGAGTATGACCGCTACCAGCATTTCAGAACCGCCGAGGACCATCGGGTTGATGCCCGCCTGCTGAACTTCCACGCTTCGCGACGAAGCATCGGCCGCGCCGGCAATCGCTTGATCAGAGGAGTTACTCGGGTCGAAGGAGACCGTCAGCACCCCATCGAGCAGACGCGCAGGACACTGAGGAGACCCAGAGACCACCGCCGAAAACCCGTTCGCATTGCCTGCCGACGCGAAGTCACACGCTTGACGTGCCGGAGAAGAAAGTCCAAACACAATAATGGGGAGCATTCCCATGAGTTCCTCGTCCATATCGGCGCCTACATCGACGCGCTATCCGCGACTCCTGAGGAGGTTCTCCATCATCGCCGCTGCTCCCGCTCCGCCGTCGGGGACTTCGCATCAGGAATGCGCCTGAAGGGCTTTCACAAAAAGCCGCGGGGTTTACGCTCCGGCGAGGCGCCATCTGGTTCTTGGACTTGCGACGGCAGAGGAAATGGTTTCCCCAACCCGGGGATGGCGATGGATTCGCTCGCCGGCGTATTCGACACCTTCGACACCAAATGGAGCTCTTTGAGAAACTCGTTTATGTTCTTTTCAGCCGTCTCGCCTCCGGCGCCCTGGAGGATCGTCGAGAGAAGCCGATTCGAATAGCATACCACCCCTTGCGCTCGCTCGTCCGCAGACAAAGAAAACGTCTTTTTAGCGAAGAAGGCCACTTCTTTGAGAATCGCGAGCGCGTAATCGTGTACCGTCATCCCTGGAGGAACGGTAAGCGTTTTTGGGTGTTTTCGATATTCGGGAGAAAATAGGTTCACATTAATGTTTATCGAACTGAACCTGACAACAGGGTATTCGCCTCGGCTCCAGATTCCATGAGGATCCATTCGGAGAAGAAGCGCTCTCAATTCGTCCGGAATTCCGTCGTCTTCCATCAAATTACCAAGTTGAGGGGGAAAAGAAGAAATAAATAGATTCGTCCCTCGCGACGGTGCATCCATGATGATGCACGAAGCATATACATCGCCTCTAACGGGAAAAATCCCAAGTTGAATGCGTTTGACGCCGACGCACTCAGCCGACATCATCGCGTACGCGGCTGCGTCGTCTTCTCGATTCGCGTCATTCTTCAAAGCTTCTATTTCTGCGAGAAATGTTTCCTGTCTTGTTAGAACTTGATTCGCCTTTTCAATTGATTCGATCTTCTCTGTCAACATTTTCTCGATTTGCGCAAAGTTAGGACTTTTCCCGCTCTTGAAGATCCGATACCCTATAATGAGTATTGCCGTTACCAGCATATCAGTACCGACGAGGACAATCGGGTTGATGCCCGCTTGCTGAACTTCCACGCTTCGCAGCGAGGTATCGGCGGCGCCGGCAATCGCTTGATCAGAGGAGTGACTCGGGTCGAAAGAGACCGTCAGAACCCCATCGAGCGGACGCGCTGGGTATTGAGGAGACCCAGCGATCGCCGCCGAAAACCCGTTCGCATTGACTGCCGACGCGAAGTCACACGCTTGAGGTCCTGGAAAAGAATGTCCAAACACAATAATGGGTAGAATTCCCATGAGTTCCTATTCCATATCGGCGCCGACATCGGCGCGCTATCCGTGACTTCTGAGGGGATTCTCCATCATCGTCCCGGCTCCCGCTCCGCCGTCGGCCATTTCACGCTCGTTTCTGCAGATTGGATCCCTTGAACGCTTCGACCTTCACTGAAGGATCGTCGGATATTTTCATTGATTTCACACGCAGCTCTTTGCGCTGGATCGCTTTAACATAAAATTGGGAATAATTTTCGCGAATGATGAGCGAATCATACCTTTGCTCTGGCTCCGTAGGCGGCACGGGCACAAGGTACACGATGCCGCCGTAGCAGTGAATTGCAAGACGAACCATCACCGTCGTAATCTCCGCTCCACTCTTCACGCCCGGCACCATTCCGATTATCTTCGGACCATCTTTGAGCAATAGCTGCAAGACGGCCCTCCGATCCACTTCCGGCGGAAGTTCACGAGGCCCGTCGTCCGGATTCGGCGCACTTACGATGAGGTTCTCGAACGTTCCATGCCGCTTGCCCATTGGCTTAACGGCGACGCCGCCGACGTAGTCGAACTCGGTAATGTCCAGCGGTCGAATATTCCTTGCCACCAATCGGTCATACATTTCAAGCAGAATCGATCCTTGAAGGGGGAGTCCGGTGCTGATAATTCGATCATTCTGACTCAGATTGGGGGAAATATCTTGGATTGGAGGGTTTTGTGCGACAACCGTGACCGTCCTATCGGGGATGATATCGGAAAGCGGTCGCAAAACGGACGGCTTCAGCGGGATACCATGGATTGCCGGAGGCGTGGGAGGGGGCGTTTGACTCATTTTAGGACGGCTCCATTCAAAAAGTACTCGTGATTCACGCTCAAGTGACATTGAACCGCAGCGCCCGGTTGATAGTACCCGTACGCTTATGCTCATCATTGACGACGGCGCCGACGTCGGCGAGATCACCGTCACTCCAAAGATGTTCTCCGTTCCAAGGACCAATGCATGCCGAACGGTTTTCAAGGCGAGGGCGTCCGGAAAGATGCTCTCACGTTCACCAAGAGATGAGCGTGGCGGCGAGTATCGCCAGACCAACCCCTATTATTTGCCGACGATATAAACGCTGGCGGATGATGATCCATGCCAGGATGACCAGAAACGCAGAATCCAACGAACTCAGGACTGCTGCGATCGACAAGCCTCCGAGATGCCGCGCGACGAGGAAGAATGCCGCACCGCCTTCTTGGCCGGCACCGGCGAGGAAGCTGACTCCCACAACCGCGCGCACCGGGAAAAGGCGCGTCCGCGTGAGCAAGGCGGCACCGGCGAGGACGAGCAGTTCGAGACTCCGCGCCGTGAGCAGCGGCCAGATCCCCGATCCTGAACTCGCAAGTCCAAAGACGACTAATTGCGTTCCGAATAAAAGTCCGCAGACCACGCCCTGGAGAACGTCGCTTTTTCCTGATGTTCGCACCTGGTTTTCACTCGATATTGACAAAAGGAGAATCGCAATCAGGCCCATGCCGATTCCCGCGAGTTGCACAGGCGAGTATGTTTCTTTCCAAAGCAAGCCCACGACGATCGGCACCGTCACGCCGACGACCGCCATCACCGAGGCGACGACCCCCATCGTACCGCGGGCGAGTGCGCGATAGAAAAGCACGACGCCGAAGACGTGAAAGAATCCGGCAAGCGCACCCCAGGCCAAGTCGCCGCTCGTCGGATGACCGGGAACCCGCGTGACGAGCATCGCGATCAACGCCAGGCCCGCGCACTGCGCGAGGAACGTCACCGAAAGTGCCGGAGAACGCCGTGAGGCGAAGCCACCGCAAAGATTGGCAACGGCGAACGAAAATCCGGAGAGTAATCCAAAGAGCGCCGGCACCATCACCTCACCGTTCACACTCTTTACAACTCCACCTTCCGAGCATGAAGCCGTCGCGAAAATACCGCGTCATCAGTCGCGCATGACCAATTCGTCCGGGACGGCCCTCGTTGGAATTGATGTCGGGCATCTCTGATTTAGCCTGAAGCAAACATGCTATAGACGAAACCAGAGATGCCCTCGACCGTTGCAAGCATGGATGCATCGCATCGATCGCGTCTCTCAAAGGGCGGTTTCGTTGGTCTCGCGCTACATGATGGAATGCGTTCGGTTCGTTACCTTTTCCGCGATGGTATCCTTTAACGGATCATGCGTACTCGTAAACAATTTCGCATGGGGTTCCTGTAGCCATATAAACTTGACATGATAATGGGGGTAGAAATTAGTCATGATACCCGCATCGATCTTCCGCTCTCGCTCTGAGTCTTGCCGGGGCAGAAGCAACACGATGCGACGGTCGACGTGAACTGCGGCTCGAATCAATACCTCGTCAACCTCGTTTCCGCTCCCTACCTTGGGAGAATATGGAGCGATCACCGGGTCGGAACCAATCAAGTTCGCCAGGCCGCGCGTACGGTATTCTTCCGGCGTAAGCTTATGAGGAGCGTGTTTTGAAAACCACCCTTTGTCGATTCTTATATCGAAGTTTGGTTTTTGTTCGTACGTGATATACACAACGATTAAATCGATTTCACGCACGTCGCCGGGGTTGATATAATAATTTTGCACCGATCGCTCCCACGTTTGAAGCAGACGCGGTCCTTGATCGTTAAATGCGCCGGTGATAAAGCAGCTAACCTGAGACCTGCAGGGGGAGGGGTCCTGACTTGGAACGGCTTGTACAAGCACTTTGAAGTTCGTATCGGGAAAGCGGTCGGACAGCGATCGCACAGCGCGCGGCTGTAACAAGGCTCCATGGATAGCGTATGGCGTCGGAGACGGAGTTTGGCTCACAAGAGGCGTTTGGCTCACAAGGAAAGCTCCATTCAATTTACGATCGTGTTCCAAGAACACGTGAAGTTGGACCGATGCGCTCGGTTGATATCAGCCATTCGTTTGTGTACAATGTCGGCAAAAACGGCGAGATTTCAGTCCACCTGTAGCTGTTCACCGTTCGGCGTACGAACCCATGCCAAACCCCGCCCGCCGTCAGCGGAATGTTACGCTAAGAAATGCTTCCGGTTCACCAAATGTAGATGTAATTGCCCTTATGTGGAATTGCACACCTATGTGTTATTACACACCGCTGATCGCCGTGGTCACCGCAGGGGTGCACGCAGGATTCACAATTGATTTGGACTCACCACTTCAGCTTGCAAAACCGCTACAAGAGGCCGCGCGGCGAACCGGGCCGTTTGCGTTCCGGCGATCGGGTTTCCGAATCCTGAGTTTGCCAAGGCGACGGGAAAGGTTCACCTATGCCGGGGATAACTTTGGATTCGTTTTCGGAATTAGGCAACCCTGGTGTCACCATCTCAAGCTCTTTGCGAAATTCACTCATGTCCAATCTCGCGGTCACTCCTCCGGCACCCTCAAGGATCGTCGAAAGAAGTCGCTTCGAATAGCAGACCAGACCTTGCTTGCGCTCGTCCTCGGTGTTGGGACACATCGTCTTATATTCATGTGCTTTTCTTAGGATCTCGACCGCATATTGATGCACCGTCATCCCTTGAGGGGTGTGAAGCGTTTTGAAGTTTTTTCGATATTCGTTGAAATAAATGTTCATCCAGGCGGACTCGATCTGAATGCAGTTGATCGGAGGAGGCTCGCCTCGGCGCCAATATTCGTGAGGATCAAGCGCCGGAAAAGAGCTATTCGTACTTCTTGTCGTGTTTTCATCAATAACCGGATTTTTCAAGGAGGGTGGAAAGGAGGACATATAGAGGCTTTCCCCACGCGAAGGAGCATCCATAATGATGCAGGCGGCATGCTCACCCCCGTCAGCAAGAAAGATTCCAAGGTGAATACTCTCGACGCCGCCACGTTGATCGGAGATTCTTGTGGACGGCGTCGCATCGTTTCGTGTTTCTATTTCTTGCTTGATATCAGACAGAAGGGATCCTTCTTCGTAGAAGTTCACGTCGCGATCCGCCGCGATCGGCTCAAGGCAATTTCTCACCTCTTGCTCCCTCATGCGCCTCCCACACATTACAGCCAAGATCACCGATACAAGGAGACCTCCTCCAAGCCCGAGCGGGTTAATGCCCGCTTCCTGGACGTCGGCTTCTCTCAAAGCGACATCCACAGCGTCGGCGATAATCATCATCTTATCAGAAGTACCACTCGTGTCGATGACGACGTTCAGTTCGCGATCGAGTTGACGCGCTGCGCGCGGAGGAGGTCCCGAGATTTCCGCCGGCCGCCCGTCCGCAAAGGTTCTCCACGCAAAATCGCAAGCTCGGGATTCCAATGAAAGATGGGGTCCAAACGCAGAAATCAGCTGCACGTCGATAAATCCTTCGGCCGCTATAACGCCGATATCGGCGAGCTTTCCGCAGCCTGGGCGGCGTTCTCCGTTCGATGACGAGCTCATTCCGCAAATGAGCGTCCGGGAGAGGTTTCACCGTATCGCTGGATAAAAGGAACTTCGGCTCATTGTGCAATGGAGGAAAATGTCCGAACTCGAACGTCCGTATGTCCGGCGTTGTCGCACGCTCGCCGAGGCGGGTCGTCTTCGCGAACTCCCGCCTTCGAATACGCTCATTCCTCTCATAGATTTCTCGCACAACGACTACCTCGGACTCGCACGCCGATCCGAACTCATCCAGGCCGCCTGCGCCGCAGCCGAACGCTGGGGAGTCGGAGCGACCGGAGCCCGCCTCCTCTCGGGAAATTCGACGCTTCACGAAAGCCTCGAAGCACGGATCGCAACCGACAAGGGATGTGAGGCAGCGCTCCACTTTTCGACCGGATTCCAGGCGAATACGAGCGTCTTGTCCGCCCTGCTCGACGCAACGACGCTCGGCGGACCGGCGCAGGTTTTCACCGATCGCCTCGTTCACGCCAGTATGCACGAGGGATTTCATACGGCGGGAGTCCGCGAACATCGCTTCCACCATAACGACCTCGCCCATCTCGAAGCCTTACTGCGCCGACATCGGGTGTCGGGACGAACCGCTTTCCTCGTCGCCGAAACCGTGTACGGAATGGACGGCGATCGCGCCGACGTCGCCGGACTTCTCACACTGGCGCGCACGTACGACGCCTTCCTTTATCTAGATGAAGCGCATGCGACGGGCCTCTTCGGTTCGCGTGGATACGGTCTGGCCTGCGAGCTGCCGGCCGACTGCGACGCCGTCGTGATGGGAACGTTTAGCAAAGCCCTCGGGACGGCCGGAGCTTACGTCGCGTGCTCGGCGACGATCCGCGACTATCTCGTGAATCGCTGCTCAGGCTTCCTCTATTCGACCGCTGCTCCGCCGCCGATCGTGGCCGCCGCCGACGCCGCGTGGCGACTCGTACCGACGTTGCCTACCGAACGCGCGCATGTACAGGCGTTGGCAGAACGCTTGCGCACACGACTCCATGCCGCGGGATACGAAACCGGCACATCAGACACGCAGATCATACCGATCTCCGTCGGAGACGACCACCACGTCGTCACGATTCGCCAACGCTTGCGAGCGGAGGGGATCAGCGTCGCCGCGATCCGCCCGCCGACCGTACCTCCCAAAGGCGCGCGAATTCGTGTCTCAGTTGCGGCGACGCACGACGATGCACAACTTGAGGTCTTCCTCGACGCTCTAACGCGAGCGAGTAAATGAACCTCGATCGCGAACGAATCGCCGCACGGTTTTCCGCTGCCGCGTTGAACTACGATTCTCACGCACAAATTCAGCGCCGCGTCGCACGACGGCTTGCCGAATTGCTCGAAACGCACAGCCGTCTTCCCGCTCCTGGAATTATCGTCGAATTCGGTTGTGGAACCGGATTCCTCACCGAGGAAATACGACGGCGCTTCCCCGTCTCACGCGTCCACGCATCTGATATTGCGCCGGAAATGATCGAACAAGCCCGCAAACGACTCGGCTGTGATCAATCGATCGAATGGAGGGTCGCCGATGCCGAAGACCTCGATTTCCCAAGCGAGGCCGGTCGGATCTGGATTATCTCAAATCTCTGCGTGCAATGGTTTTCCGACTTTCCCGGAACTATCGGCCGGCATCTCCGAGCCGCGCCGCTCGTCGCATTCTCGACGCTCGTTGACGGAACGTTCGCGGAATGGATCGCCGGCAACGAACGCCTCGGCCGACGCGCCGGCGTGCGCAACTTGATCGACGGCGACTCGCTCGCGAACCTGATGCGGACGGCCGGAGCGAAGCAGGTCGACGTTATCCGCGAGCACGTCTCCGTAACCTATCCCAACGCGCTCGCATTTCTTCGGACGCTTCGCGGAATCGGTGCGACGACACCGCATACGGATCATCGACCGGCAGCGCTGCACTCCGTGCTACGCGCTTACGATGATACCTTCATCGCAAGCTACGAAATCGCCCACGTCATCGCACAGAACAGATGAGAATTTTCGTCACCGGAACCGGCACCAATGTCGGCAAAAGCGTCGTCTCGGCCTGGTTGTGCTTACATCTCCCGGCGACGTATTGGAAACCGATTCAAAGCGGAATGTTCGAGGAAACCGATCGTGAATTCGTCACGCGCTTGGGCGTTGCGAGCTTTCCTGAAACCTACCGCCTGCCCAAACCGCTTTCACCTCATGCCTCCGCGGCGCATGCGGGCGTCCGCATCCGGCTTGATGAGATCATTCCACCGGCGGCGGATCGACTGGTCATCGAAGGTGCGGGAGGCCTCTTGGTTCCGCTCAACGAGCACGCAACGATCGCCGATCTCATCGCGCAGCTCGCGCTTCCGATCCTCATCGTTGCTCCGAGTGGTTTAGGAACGATTAATTCCACCTGTCTCACGCTCGAAGCCCTACGTGCGCGCTCGCTTCCTCTCCTCGGCGTCGTGATGGTCGGTGAACCCAATCCGATAAATCGACGCGCAATCGAACATTTTGGGGAAACTACCGTACTTGGTGAGCTTGCACACTTACCTGTTGTTGATGCCGATACGCTCGCCGCCATTGCGTTGCCGTCCGCTTTACGCGAGGCCTGCGAGCGCACGCCGTGAGCGATTTCCTCGAACTCGATCGGCAAAATGTCTGGCATCCGTATACGCAAAGCGCGACTGCTCCGACTCCACTTGGCATCGTGCGCGCTTCCGGTTCATGGCTATATGATTCAGACGGAGGCGCCTACCTCGACCTCCTTGCAAGTTGGTGGACAAACGTTCACGGTCACGCCCATCCAGCGATCACGCGCGCAATCGCCGAACAAGCGGCGACTCTCGATCACGTCATTTTCGCCGACGTCACCCATCCGCCGGCCGCGACGCTCGCCGCTCGACTCGCCGCGCATCTCGCTCCGCCGCTTTCCCGCGTCTTCTTCAGCGACAATGGTTCCACCGCTGTCGAAGTAGCGCTAAAGATGGCCTTCCAATACGCGATCAACTGCGGACGTCCGCGCTCACGCATTCTCGCATTGGAAGGAGCGTACCACGGCGACACGTTCGGCGCGATGTCCGCCGGTCACAGTTCAGGTTTCTTCACAACTTTCGCCCCGTGGCTTTTCTCGGTCGATACGATTCCGTATCCCGCGACGTGGATCGGCGACAACCCCACCGAGAAGGAGGCCGCGTCCCTTACCGCTCTCGACGCCTATCTCGCTCGTCACGGCGGAGAATGCGCCGCACTCATCGTCGAACCGCTGCTGCAAGGTGCAAGCGGAATGCGAACCGCACGCGCATCGTTTATCGCCGAGGTCTGCGAGCGCGTCCGTCGCGACGATATCCTCATCATCTTCGATGAGGTGCTCACCGGCTTTGGACGAACCGGAACGCTTTTCGCTCACGAGCGCGTCGGTACTTCCCCCGATCTCCTGTGTCTCTCGAAAGGATTAACTGCGGGAGTTTTGCCGATGGGAGTTACCGTCGCAACTGAGCGAATATTCTCAGCCTTCCGAGGCCAGGATATCTCGCGTGCGCTCCTCCACGGCCATTCGTTTACTGCCAATCCAATCTGTTGTGCCGCCGCACTCGCATCGCTCCGCTTATTTGAAGAGGAACAGACGCTTGATCGCATCGCCAAGCTCAGTGCGATCCACACCGAAGAGCTCGCGATCCTCGCTCAGCATCCGCATGTCGCCCAGCCGCGCGCACTCGGCTCAATCGCCGCATTCAAACTGTTATGCGGACGCGGTGAATACGGTGCACCAATCGGTCGCCGCCTACGAGACGCGATGCTCGCCCGCGGGTTTCTGATCCGACCGCTCGGTGACGTCGTATACTTCCTCCCGCCCGCCTGTATCACGTCCGAGGAGCTACGCAGCGCCTACCGCGCACTCAGCGTCTGCATCGACGAGATCAGAGGCTAGATACGCTTTGCGTTCAAACTTCGTTCCGAATGCCGCGAAAAACCGGCGCGCGTTTTTCCACGAATGCGCGAACGCCTTCGGTGTGATCTGGATCACGTGCGGCTTCTTCCTGAAGACGAGCCTCCTCGTCCAAATAGTGTGCGAGATTCGGCATGATCGCGTGATTGAAGGCGCGCTTGGTCTGTGCCAACCCGAAACGCGGAAGCGCAGCCAAACGCGCGGCCGATTCGCGACAGCGCTCTTGAAGATCCGCAGACGGCACGACGCGGTTCACCAAGCCAAGACGATAGGCTTGCGCGGCATCGATGCGCTCACTGCTCATCGCGAGCTCCAAGCCGCGACCAAAACCTACAAGCAGCGGCAGCAAGAAGCTCGCTCCGGCGTCGGGAATCAAGCCGATGCGCGAAAATCCGAGTGTGAAGAGCGCATCATCGGCCGCGATCCGAAAATCGCAAGCCAAGGCGATCGAAACGCCCGCACCCGCCGCACTCCCGTTGATCGCGGCGATCACCGGCTTCTCAAGGCGCCGCAACCGCAGGACAATCGCGTTATATCCACGGCTCAGGTGCTCAGAAATAACGATCGCCCGCCCCTCTTCCCAAGCACGCACGTATTCATCAAGATCCTGCCCAGCGCAAAAAGCGCGACCAACCCCCGAAAGCACGACGACGCGAACCTCGTCGCTACGCGCATCGTCGAGCGCATCGATGAGCGCTGCGGTCATTTCTTCGTCGAACGCGTTGAGCTTCTCAGGACGGTTGAGGTCGATTCCAAGGACGCCCCCGGATTCGCGCCGCACGAGTGTTGAGCTCATGAACGAAGATCGACCGACACGTCAGTCGTGCTTATCGTCGAGGTGGAGATGACATCCGTCTTCGGCATCCGCGAGCACTTCCCGTGCTTGCGCGAGGACCTCAGCCGGAAGCTCGACACCACCACCGACCGATCCATCCTCAGCAAGGAAATCGCATTCACTCCAATCCTCCCAAGACTCCAGCGACGCGCCGTCGATCTCAAAGGGGAAGCGTACGCAGAAGCCCTGGTCGATATGCATGCCGACAAGGAGCACCTGCGTTCCACGAGGGAAGTACGGGCCTTCTTTCCAAAGTGTGCCGTAGGTTGTGTGATAGTGTGTACCGATGCGTAGCGATTCGATGAGCGTCTCCTCCCCTCGGATATGGTGGAGACTCATCTCATTGGCGTTTCTCGGCAGAATACCTGGCGTGAAGTCCGCTTTTCGGCGGCCCACGTGAACGAGGAGCAGTGGCGAATTCTCCGCTCGGAGTACGTCATCGAATCGCCGTTCTTACGCTTGCGTAGCGACGAAATCGAGCTCCCCGGCGGTACGCGCGTTACCGATTACTTCGTGCGCGAAACGCGAGGATACGCGATGATCTTCGCTCTAACGCCCGATCGACGCGTCGTTCTGGTTCGTCAATACAAGCACGGAATCGGCGAGCGGGTTCTTGAACTACCGGCCGGCGGAATCGACGAAGGTGAGACTCCGCTCGATTGCGCCCAACGCGAACTCGCCGAGGAGACCGGGTTTGTCGGCGATCCTCCCAAACTCATCGCCGAATACATCATCGATTCGACGAGTTCGAACGGCCGCTGCTATCTCTTCGCCGTTACCAACGCGGAACAGCGTCTCCCTCAAGATCTCGATCTCACGGAGTCGATCGAGGTCGAACTGGTCACGATCGACGAATTGCGAAACCTCGTCCGAAACGGTACGATTTCCGTAGTCTCAATCGTTGCCGCAACCTATACGATGCTCGATTATCTCGATCGCATCGGCGGGAGGCCGGCGAGCTGATATATCAAGACGCCGTTGATGCTTCCTAGAGAACGATACCGATAAACGACTGAGCGTTCGAAAGCCCGGACCTCATCCAAGTCATCGCGTGCTCTATCAGCATACCCCACGATGATATAGTGTGGGCGACGTTCGAGAATGCGATTGAGTTCATCCTTCCCTGAAAAGCCGAGCATCGGGCGAAGATTGGGCTCGATCAAATCTGCCGAAAGGAGATAGCGCGTGGGCGGCTCCGCGCCGAGATCGTCATAAAGAATAGGCGGCTCCTGAAAAACATAGATTGAGCGATCCGTCCCGATGATGTGCCGAAGGCTCAGTTCGAGGTGCTCGAAATTCGAGCGACCAAAGCTTGGATTTCCCCCGAGAGTGCGTTCAAAAACCCTCGTCAGGCCGACACGCATGGTGTAATAATCGTGGAATAGGAAAGCACCGAGTAGCACCGACACGATTACCGTACGCGGCTTTGCCAGGAGGCGGGCAAGCTGCATCACACCGATCGCTCCCAGGAGCGAAAGCGGGGCCAAGAGATCGTAGAAATTCCGCTGGTAGTATTCTCCAACGAGAAGTAAGGTGCCGATCTGCAAGACAAGCCATGCCCAAACGATAGCGACCCGCGGTGAACGCAACACAAGTACACTCAATGGCGCCAGTTCGAGAAAGGGGCCCGCGCTACGAAGCTGCGTAAGCCATGCATCGGCGTCGACGGGAGAGTGGATAGCCGCACGGCCGAGAAACCGCCGAAGCGTGGCTCCCGCATTCGCATCAGAGAAAACACCCAACGCTCCGGCATGTGCGTACATCGCGGCTTCGATTCCGAACGGAAGCAGCGCCGCCGCCATGAACGCGAATGCGTTCGAAAGCCTGCGGCGTTGGGAAAGAAGCGCAGCGAAGATTCCCAATGGCACGACGATCGTCAGCGCCGTCAATTTCATCTGCAACGCGAACCCCGCTAACAGCCCCCCAAGCAAGGTTCGGAGGAGCGGACGGCGCTCACAGTCCCATTCTCCAAAAGCGACGATTGCCAAGGCTCCGGAGAGAAACGGCGCGACATAGAGCTGTGCGTCCCCGCTCAATCCATCGTTTTCGATCGAGAGCATCGCGTATCCGGCCGCAGCTATGAGACCGATCTCTCGCGCGAAAGGGACTCCCAACGAGCGGCCGATGCGATAGAGCACCAGGGAAGTCGCGAAAACGGCAAGTACCGAGAGCGCGGCGCAAGCAAGAGTGGGCGTTTGGAAGATGACCAGCCCCAAGGCGAGGAGTGCGAACAATCCGGGCGGCTTATACTCCCACGATGCGATGTATGGGAGCTGACCGTGAATCCACCCCGTGGCGATATGGAAATACAGCCCAACGTTTCCGTCTTCGAGCGTTTCGGTGAACGAACGCACACGCACGAGCAAGATCATGCCTAAGAGCGCGAGCACCCATCCCCATTTCGTCCGATCCATCCGACGAAAGTTCGATCAAAGCGGCCCGGTTCCATCGCACGATAGTGTCGGTTTTGGTCAAGATTTTCGCCTCAAAGGCTTCTCCCGTCATGGAGAATGGCCGTTCCGGAATCGGGACAGCGGCGGAGGCGCCGGACGTTTTTCTCCGAGATCAGGCGAATTATCAGCTTCTAAACGTCTTTTCGTTTGCAAAGTCACGCCAAATGATGTATAAGGTGTTTAAGAACCCTGATGCTGTTGGGACGTCCGCCTAAAGACCGACGTTCCGCAGAAAGGACCGATTTCCAACGATGGCAGTCAAAAAAGCAGCCGGCACGAAAACGAGAAAGCGCACGGCGAAGGCGCCGGCACGAAAAGCTTCCCGCCGGAGGAAGAGCGTCCGAACGGCTACAAAACGCGTAAAAGCACCCGTTCGTAAAGCCGCAACCCGCAAGAAAGCGACCAAACGACGCAAGGCCGCGAAGAAGGCCGCCCCAAAAGCGGCGTCACGCAAGAAAGCCGCACCGCGAGCCAAAGCGGTTCTCAAGACCGTGAAACGCCGGAAAACCGCTCGCAAAGCGGTTCACCGGAAGCGGAAGGCCGCAACCACCTAACACGACGATCTCATAAGCTCTTACGTGAAGTGCGGAGTCGCACCTCACGTTGGAGCTTTTGACCCGCTGTAAGGGAAGATTGTAGGAAAAGGACGGGGTCGCTCATATGAGCGACCCCGTCCTTGCGCATTCAGCCTTATGACGCGTGGACTCTGAGGGTTTTGCGAAACCCGGAGGCAAACATCGACTCGCCGTGTTTCGCTTTTTGCCATGGATCTTGTCGCTGGTCGTCGCCGTCACGCTCACAAACCTTTGCGTGAACGTGCCCATGTTCGACGAATGGACCTGGGCGCCGCTCGTTCTCGCCCTGCACGACGGACGTTTTCACGCGGTGGATCTCTGGGCGCAACAGCAATCACATCGAAGTCCGCTACCGACGCTTCTCATGCTCGCACTTGCTTCACTGAGCCATTGGAATATCCGCATCGAGGCTTTCGCGAGCCTCATCTTCGCGACGGCAACCCAAGGAATGCTCGCATTCTTGACCTGTCGTCTCTCCGCGCATCGCGCCTGGAGCGCGTTCGGAATGATCAGTCTGCTAATCTTTTCGTTCATTCAAGCCGAAAACTGGATATGGGGATTCCAGCTCTCCTGGTTCATGGTGAACGCCTTCCTGATCGCCGTCGTCGTCTTGCTCGCGGACGAAGATCCCCGGCCGTGGAGACTCGGACTCGCAATCATCTGCGCGGCGAGCGCAAGTTGCTGTCTCATCTTTGGCTTCGGCGCTTGGATTGCAGGAGGAATTCTACTCGCTCGGCAGGCTCGCGCGAGAACGCTGTGGGCGATCGCAGCGATGACGATGATTCTCGTCTTCGGATGGGGATATCACGCGCCGAATTTTGAAAACGGATGGGCTTTGAAGTCCGTCCCCGTCGACATCGCACAGTTCGTCTTGACGTACCTCGGAGCGCCGCTAGGATCCATCGGCGGGCGTTGGTTCTGCGAAGTACTGGGCGCTCTGGAACTCGTCGCCTGGGTCGTCCTCGCCGGTCGTTCGCCAAATGCACGACCTTGGTTGGCGATCGCCGCATTCACGTTGAGCGCTGCGGTCTTTGAAGCGGTCGGGCGTTCCGGCAACGGAGTGGACGCGGCTACTGCATTTCGCTATACAACTACCTCTTCACTCGGCTGGATCGCCCTCGTCGGTGTAGCGGCGCATTCACTTGATCGAAAGGCCTGGCGACGCATGGGGACGACGCTGATGGTCCTGATCGTCCTGGGAAACGGACTGGGATACCTTTATGGGTACTCCCTCGCAGGGCTTCAACGCGACGCGGCATTCGCCGTTCGGCACTTGGATGAAATCGACGACGTCGAACTTTCTGAGTACACGAACGATCCACGGCAAACGCGACGACTCGTGCAGCTATTGCGTGAAGCCCATCTCGGCCCTTTCAGCGAAAAGCTCCCATAAATCGGAAGGTAAAATAATTCATGTCTGAATTACCTGACGAGGAGCGAACCGCGATCGTCGCATCATCTTCGACCGCAATGCCGTGTGCATTGCGGGCAATGAACTGGAACGCAATGGGATAGGAAACGCGAACGAGCGGCGGCAGCAGCGGCACGTGGAAGACGCCTTCGAAACGTCCATACCCCCGTTTGACCAGAGCCCGTCCATACCCAAAAGTTCGCATCTCAAGCACGGCAACGTTTGTCGAGGTGAGAACCCAGATGCGCACAAGATCTCCGCCGTGGAAGCTCTTCCCGGACAACGAGATCTCTTGAATGCGTGGCGGCGCCTTCCCCTTGAGGGTAAGCGGTCTTGAGACGAACAATGCTCCGTTGTAGTGAACCGGCGCCGGTTCTGCCCGCGCCGAAACCGAACCAGTCGACACAAGACCGAGCATCACAACCAGATGAACAAGCGCACGCGCGATACCGATACCGGCGTCCCTCAGCTGCATGCACTTTGGTTCGCGAAAGGCGCCCATGAGGACTTCCTCCCTCCGGAGAAAACAAGGATGGGATGCCGATCATCGAGACGCGCGACCTGCGCAAAGTTTTTCGCAGCCTCAAACGGGTGCCCGGAGCTCTCGGAGCCGTGCGCACGCTGTTCTCGCGCACATACGAAGAGAAGATCGCCGTCCAAGACGTCACCATGGCCGTCGCCGCCGGTGAACTCATCGGGTATATCGGACCCAACGGAGCCGGCAAGTCAACGACCATCAAGATGCTCACCGGCATTTTGGTGCCGACCTCCGGCAGCGTTGCGGTCGCTGGTCTGGTTCCGTACCGCGATCGCATTCGCAACGCTCGCAACATCGGCGTCGTTTTCGGCCAACGGAGCCAGCTGTACTGGGATCTCCCCTTAATCGAATCGTACGAGTTGCTCCGCGCGATCTATAGCATTCCGCCCGAACGCTATCGCAAGAATCTCGCCGAATTTACCGAGATTCTCGAACTCGGCGATTTTCTGAAAACGCCGGTCCGACAGCTCTCCTTGGGTCAACGCATGCGGGGGGATTTCGTCGCAGCCATGTTACACGAGCCCTCGATCGTATTCCTTGACGAGCCGACTATCGGCCTAGACGTCGTGGCGAAGGAAGCCGTTCGCACTTTCATCGCCGAGGTCAACCGCGTACGCGGAACGACGGTCATTCTCACGACGCATGATTTGGCCGACGTCGAAAAGCTTTGCCGCCGTATCGTGCTTATCGACAAAGGCAGGTTGATTTACGACGGCGAGATCGAGCGCATCAAAACCCAATACGGAACGCATCGTACCCTCGTCGTTCAACTCGCGGAAGTCGTCGACTCGTTTTCGGTACGCGACGCGGAGGTCGAATCACAGGCCGCGAACATTGTGCGCCTGCGCTTCGATCGCTCCACCATCAGCGCGGACGTCTTAATCCGCCGCATCGCCGAAGCTTATGCCATCAACGACGTCTCAATCGAAGAACCTGAACTCGAGTCGATCATTCGGCGCATCTATCTCGAGGGCTATGTCTCTGCGCCGACCACGGCCGCTCCCAACGCCCCGCTCTCAACCTAGAGCGGTTTGCATGCCGGGGATGTCCCAAAGCACAAGTTCGGCGTCGCCGCTGACGTCGATCAGGGAATCGCCCGGAAGACGCACGGCGTCTCCGCGCGCCAACACATCACCCTCAAAACTCACCCGACCATCCGCCACGAACAAGAATCCAAAGCGTTCCCGCGCGATACGATGCGTAAGTCGAAAGCCTTCCAGGCGCGCAACGTAGGCGGTCGCGTCCTGAAAGATCGTGATGCGTGAAGCGACGCCGCTTTGGCCGCTTGCGATCGGGAGCCAGCGATCACGCCGCTCATCAATAGTGTAATCAACTTGACCGTACTGGGGATGCAGGCCCCGCTCACGCGGCGGCACCCACATTTGCACCAAACGTAGGGAGTCGGTCGCCGAAGCGTTGTATTCGGAATGGGTGATGCCGGTGCCGGCACTCAGATACTGAACCGCGCCGGGTTCCACGGTGCGCTCGTTGGTCATGGAATCCCGATGAGCCAGCGTTCCATCGAGAACGTACGTCAAGATCTCCATATCGCGATGCGGATGCGTTCCGAACCCGCGTCCCGGAGCGATCACGTCGTCATTGAAAACCCGCAGCGCACCCCAGTTCATGTTCGCCGGATCGACGTACTCCGCAAAACTGAAGGAATGATATGTCTTCAGCCACCCATGATCGAAGAACGAGCGCTCGTTCGCACGCTGAATTTTTTTCATGCGGCTCCTTGCGTGGAGCGAATTCCCGATCCCTTCACGCACGACGGAGTCGTCGGTCCCATGGCGAGCCCCAAGGAATGTCGACAAGGATGACCTCGCGCGCAGACAGGCGAACTCAAAGCGCTCCCTAGGAGTGTGACGTGAATCTCGCGACCTACCTGCGGTATTGGCGGCTGAATTTCCTGACGCTTCTCGAGTATCGGCTGAATTTCCTGATGTGGGTGGGCTTCACCATCATCTATCATGGGACCGCCGTGATCGCGCTGTGGGTGACGCTGCATCAGTTTCCCTCGATGAACGGCTGGGATTTCCGCGAGCTGTCATTGCTGTACGGTCTTTGGATGCTCGGACACGCCTTTCACAACACCTTCTTCTTCACAATCGGCGAGGTTCCGAACATGGTGCGTGAAGGTGGATTCGATCGCTTTCTTGTGCGCCCGCTCGATCCGCTCTTCCAAGCGCTCACCGTCCCACAACAGATCTGGCCTGACGAATTGGCAATGGCGATCGGCATCTTTCCCTTCATCACGATCTACAGCGGCGTGCATGTCGATTGGTTCTACGTCATATTCGTCCCCGCTGTCATGATCGGCGGAGCTTTGGTGGATTTCGGCATCCAACTCACCGTCGCGACGCTATCTTTCTGGGTCGTACGGATCGACACGCTTCGTTGGGTGGTGATGTCGCTGGAGGCGGATTTCACTCGCTATCCAATCAGCATTTACACGCGCGCCGTGCAACTGATTCTGACGTTTGCGCTGCCGTTCGCCTTCATGAACTTCTTTCCGGCGACGCTGTTGCTGCATAAGACTGGCGGGGGATTCGCGTTCAATGCGTGGATCGGGATGCTGACGCCGTTGGTTGGGTTACTTTACGCGTCGTTGGCATATGCTTTCTGGAGAGTCGGCCTGCGACGTTACTCGGGGACGGGCAGTTGATCGCGCCGTACGTCGAATTCGCAAAAAAAGCCTTCACGCGAGAGTCGACCTATCGTGTTGAAGTCTTCAGCAACATCGGGTCGCTTATCTTCCGAGTCTATCTGATGCGGTCCTTGTGGACGGCGCTCTATGCACACAACGCCGCTCCGCCGAACATTCCCCTCCACGCTATGATCACCTATGCGACGATCGCCCTGTTGATGTCGCTGGTTCTCGAAGTCGACGGGACTCGTTCGATTCACGAGAAACTCCGCCAAGGTTCAATCGCGACGGATTTAATGCGACCGATCAATCTCCCGCTGTCGTTTTTCAGCGACGGGTTCGGGATGACACTCTTCCATGCGTTCACGATCCTTCCCTCGTTGTTATTTGCGCTGTTTCTGGTGCATATCGACGTTCCGAATCCGGCGGCGATGTTGGCATTCGCATTATCATTCGCGCTGGGGTACGTGCTGAATTCGCTGATTAATTTCTTGATGAACATGGTCGCGTTCTGGACGCTGGAGACATTCGCGCTACAACTCATGGTGCGCTGGACGTCTGATTTGCTCAGCGGTCAGCTTCTTCCTCTGACGTTCTTCCCCGGTTTCTTGGGAAACATTGTTCAAAATCTACCCTTCGCCGCGATTTATTCGGCACCACTGCGAATCTACATCGGAGATCTCTCTCCCAAGAGCTACGCCGCGACGTTCGAGACGCAAGTGTTCTGGATCCTCGTTTCGGGAGCCGTCGCCGCGTTCATTTGGAGCCGCGCTCAACGGCACATTGTCGTCCAAGGCGGCTAAGGACGATTCTAGGAGAAAGAACCGGAGAGCGAGAAGGTTCCCATCCATGAACGAATCGGGCTCGCGTACTTCTCGCGGAAATCCTCTATCTGCAAGCTATCGGATTCGCATTATCCCGTCCGCAGGGAATCCCACGGGCAATGACGATCTCTTTCTTTTTTCCCCACGCACAAATCCGGATAATACGAGAACATACTTTCTTTTAAGTTTCGATGCTTTTCCAGATACGTCACTCAAAAATAAAGATATTCCCGCATTCACCGATTGCAAAAATGAAATTATTATACACACGATTACCGATCGAGGATCGATTGAAGGGGCTGTTCAACTTGCGTGTAGGCATGGCAGCATCGTTCAGTTCATTGAACCAGATAATTCATCGGCAAGCAAAATTGCAACTCGCATCGCGTTACGAGAGGCCATTATTGAGCGCGATATGGAAGTAACCAATCCGGAACTTCAAGAAGAGATCAAACGCCTCCATTCATGGAAAGCACTTCATCAAAAGCGGATCGAGAAAGAAAATTCCGAAGCGCAGCGTGAAAGCGCGGTGATGATCAAGCATATCTGTTTGGAGCTAGCAGAAATGGTACTCACTGAAAACTGCACACGGCAGGAGCGCTCACGTGCGGAAAATTTCTTACTTATGTGCAACAGCATAGATCCGTCCGAAATGCTTCTCATTAAGGGAAGCCCGCGTTCAATTGCCCATTCACAAGGTACCTTCATTTCCGCGATCGAATCATTAGAGGTCAGAAGACAAGAAACCAACCCGTTTTACGCGTTAACGGATTGGTACAACGAATTCGTCGGTCGATCAGCACCGGCCGGCATTAGCTACCAAGAGTCCGCGATGCGTATGGAGCTTATTGTGTGCGCCGAAGAAATCCTCAAGCAGGAACGCCAAATCCGTTCGGTTGAACCATCTCTGGAAGAGCGCAGAATCGGAATGTCGGAAAAACAAAGAGAACTTACCGGAAGCGACATTCTTTCATTAACAAAGTCGATGCGCGAAAAGCTCGCAAACATCGTCGATCGTCTCCCCCGAGAAGATCGTACGAGTCTCGAAAAAATTCTCGCCGTTCTGGAGAGCAACGCGCGGAGCCGCCTTCCCCGGAGCGAAGAGAGTGCCCAAAAGCAGACGCCCGATCAACAAAACCGCAATATATAGCTATGTTGCAAGGACGACCCATGCCAAGATCCCCGCGATTGCCGGGCCCAGCGAGGTGAAAACCGACGCGATCGATAGTTCACCCGTGTGCCGAGAACCATCCTCGGCATACGCAAAGACGTGCACGTGCGGAAGCGCCTATTGCTGGACGCCTAGGCGCAAATTGACGGACGAGACGTGTGTCGAGTTTTCGGCGATGACATCGTTATGGTTGACTGTTTTTGCGTCAAGGCTGAGGACGACGTGCGAGCTGAGGTGATAGCTGAGCAAGGCACTCAGAAAATTGTCCATTCCATCGCTGGCTAGCGAGCGGGAATTCGTACTCGAGCCCGAGAGATTTGCGTCCATCTTTTTCGCTATCGGGAACGAGTAAGACAATGATTGAGTGACACTCGATAAGACGCCACCGGAGAGGCTCCCTGCCAAGCCGATGCCGAGCGATTGTCCGCCGAGTCCGCTGCGGACGTATTGAATTTGTCCACTGCGGCTCACGGTGTCGGTGAGCGGCTGCAGCGCATCGCGGATGGCGGACAGCGAGCTATTAAAGGAGATAATGCTCTTCGCCGTCGACTTGTTGATTGCGACGTCGATCTGGTCATTGGTTTGTTGCTGAGATGAGCTCATCTGCCCTGAACGTTTGAGAGCGAGCGTCAACGAGGGGAGATTTTGCGGCGTGATGGTGTATTGTATCCTTCCGTCGCTCGATCGGGCGAAGACCGAGTGCTCATCGCGCCGGTCCCAGAGAAGATCGAGCATGGCGATGGGAGAGAGACCGAACGAGGCTGACGTTGAGATACTGGCCTGATCGCTAAGTGCCGTCGGTCCTCCGGCGACCGCCATGTTCGGACCGGCGTTGCTGTATTCGGTACTGAGATGCGTGCGTCCGAGCGAGTAGTCGAGCCGGGCCTTCTCTGCGGAATCCGCGATCGTGCCGGTTTCTTGCGTCAGATCGTTCGCGCCCGAGAGCGCGCTGCTCATCGTTGCCGTAAGATGGCGTGCGAGGTTTTGTGAGTATTCCAGCACCGATGAGGTCGAATTGAGAGGCCCCCTCGATCCGGAAAAAGCGGGGACATAGCTCATGGCGTCGTCGCGGAGATTGAGCACACTCAAGCGCACAGCGCCGTTGGCGGGGAGCTTACGCGTGAGGTCGACGATCGAGCCGAACTGACTGCCCGTCGTACTCGTGGGAAGTCGCGTGTACCCGTAGGCAGCGTGATACGTGACGTCGCCGAACGTGTAGCTCGCATCACCGCCACGGAGCGTCGCCGAACCTCCGAGCAAAGACGGAACGGCCGCCTGGGTGCGTCCGAAGGCGTCGGTGTAATTGAACAACTTCGCCTCCAGCGGCTTTCGGGTGATGGAGACAGGCGGACATGGAGCGGCGGCGTTCGACGACAACGCAACGATATTTGCTGAGGTAGTGGTAGCCAACGCGCCGAGCACCTTGGAAGGAACATCGTCTCCGGCGGAAGCGGAGGTTACCGCCGGTGCCTGGACTGCCAGTGCGCCCCTCCCCCTTATCGTGGGTGAGCAAACTTGCCCCAGTGCGCCGGGAGATGCCGAGGGAAATCTGCTCAGCGAGGCGTCGGGAGAAAGAATCGAGCCTTGATGATTCGAGGACTTTAGGGTGAAAAGAGGGTCGACTCGACGCGAAACGGGATCGTAGAGTCCGTCGAGGCTTAGCGAGGAGTTCGGCCGCTGGAATGAGGTTGAGAACGAGGGATTCAGAATGATGTTCCTACCGCCGTTGATGGGACCGGCTTCCACCGAGCCGTTTGCATGAAATTCATCATGCACTGATGGGACCGGATCGGGGCCCGGTAAGATCATCAGTGTACTCTCCGGACCGACGGCGACCGTTCCTCCGTTCGCACTACGGAGATAGACGCGCATTACATAGACTCCCGCCGCATCGAGCGGCGTGGAGTAGGGGATGGTCAGCGTATGCACGCCTCCGGATGCGATCGCATAGGGGATCGCAAACGGATCGCTGCGCCGGATGAGGCGCCCTGTTCCGTCGGAGAGATCAACGACGGCTTCCAATCCTGCAGAGGTTGTCGTAAACGGCGGCGGCGGCGTCGCAATGTCGTACGTGAGCACGATCGACGTGTCATTCCCGGCGACGACGGGTGCGACGGTTATAATCGAGTTGTAGATGATGCCGATCGGAACGCTTGGGGCTGCGGTGAGGGTTTGGGCAGTGGGTGGAGCGGCGGGGGTGGGCGGCGAGACATTCACGACCGCAGTCGCCAATGGAGGGGCAGTCAGAATTTGCGGAGTGAGAAGCCGGATCGTGAATATTCCCACACGTGTGTACGTGTGTGTGAGCGTCGTGCTCTGCCCATTTGGAAGGGTGGGGCTCAAGGGAGATGCATCCCCGTAGTCGATCGCAATGCTTGGGATCGAGCCGAGAAAGTTCGGGAGGACGTTCGGAACGTTCGCCGTGATGCTGACCGGCTGATTAACGGTCGGAGAAACTGGGGAAACGACAATCGACGAGGTCGTCGGCGGTAAGACCGCGTGAAGATGAGCGGCCGTTCCAGCGTCGGGGCGTGCAAGAACCAGAGTTACAAGAAGCGCGGCGAAGGCGAGCCTCAATGGAAGTATTCGGTGCGGCATCCTGGGGTCGCATCGATTGATGCAGGACAAAAGAATCTCCTTCCCGCTTTTGGGGGGCGAAGCATCGCTCGCGTGCCGTATGGACACGCGAGCGACGAATGGAATTATTTTTGAGTTACGGACAGGGCAATGTAAAGGTGTTGCTCCAACCGACTCCTGTTCCGACTTGCGAGGGATCGGAACGGCTATCCGTTGCGGAGAAATGCAAGGCGAGACCGCTGTTGCACGCGATCGCTTGGTTCAGAACGACAGTCCCGGTTCCGCTCGCGGTCGTCGTATAGGTCAATGTTGGGTCGCCCCCAGGGTAGTCGTCGACGACGCGAACCGTCACGGTTTGTCCCGAATGAAATCCCGATCCAACAATATGGAACGTCGCGCCGGAACCTTGCCCGGAACTCGATACGCTGATGGATTGATTGAAGTTCTGTGGAGCGGGGGTAATCGTTGGTGGCTTGTTGGTCGGTACGGGAGCGGGTACCGGCGTCGGCGGTGGCCGTGGAGGCGGAGTCAAGGAGATGTCGTAGATGGGATTCGAGACGACATTCTGCGACCCATCACTATTTTTCGTGGTGATGTTATGGGTAGAAACGATGTGTGTGGAAATCCCATTCGGAACAGATGTAAAGCCATACTGATGCAGCGTTAGGTTACCGGGGATGCCGTCAACGGTATACGTTACGCTGTATTGCACGTCTGTCGACGCTGGTGGCGGAGGCGCGAAAATATAGAATTCACCAGTGGCTTCGGGTTCGATGCGGGGGACCGGATTCGGCATGTAGTTTACAACGCTTGGGATGCTGCCGTTAAACGCTTGGTCTTGAGCAAAGAGAAGGGCTCTGCCCGTATGGTTCTGGAGGAAGACGATCGCGCTTCCGTCCAGTATCTGGTTTTTTCCGGCTTGGAATTTGGCGATAATGGGCGGCAACTTCACTGGTACAGCGTGGCCGGAAGGGATCCTCGCTGGATCGGGGGCCATAGGGGAGAGCTTTGCCGCCCCCTGGTTTACCGCCGCCGGCTTTACCGCCCCCACGATTACCGTAGCGGGGTACGTTCTTTTCGCCGATGCTTCCGCTGCTTTGGCGGCGGACGCGATGAGTCCCGCAGTTGCTGCGAGACCTAGGCCGGAAGCGTTGCGCGTTTGCGATGAGGCGATTCGTTCGTTTGCTTGGTTATTGTCCGAGGCCGCAAGGGAACGCGTTGCCGGCGTCACGCACACATGGTCCCCGGCAACGGCGTCGCGCCACACGTAACCTTGCAGGCATGTATCGGGACCGTACGGTCCTCCATGAGGAGCTATGCGTGCATGAGCTTGCGCATTGTCATCGGCGGTTTGACTGCGTGTTAGCGGCGTCACGCAGACGTGATCATTCGGGACGGCTTCTCGCCAGACGTAGCCTTGGGCACACGTATCCGACGGAGGAGGCGGAGGCGCCGCTCGCGCAACGCCGACGTTCCCACTGAGGAGACACGCGAGGACGAACGCTCCCATACGGCCGACGTTCACGGATTTTGCGGGAGACGATGGAGGGGTTCTCGACATCAGATGGTCCTTCATGTGAGTATTCTGCGTCTAAAGGGAATGGAAGAGTGACCGACTGGAAACGGCAGTCAGTAGATGCTCCTATGCAATTCATATAGTTAATCCCTTGGCCGGGTACTTAGCATCTTTCGTTCCTGCCTCCTTCCCTCGCGAGCGCAGTCGATTCGACGATAGCGCTCGCCGCCGTCCTATCAAGACGGTCTGACCGTACGCAGAGATTCCGCCGCCTTCTCAGGCATACAACTACATCACAAGAAGTGCGCCTGCGATCGTTGCAACGACGACGCCCGCGATTTGTCGGCGGCGCAGACGCTCTCCGAGGACGATCCATGCCAAGATCACCGCGACGGCCGTGTCCAGTGAGGTCAAAACCGACACGATCGAGAGTTCACCCAGGTGCCTGGCGACGAGGAAGAACGCCGTCGCGCTCTCTTGCGCGAATCCGGTACAGATACTTGTTCGCAAAACCATCGTCGGTATCCGCAGAGACGTCCGAGTGATGAGCACGATTCCGATGACCGCGACGAATTCAAGGCTCCGTGCGGCCAGCAGCGGCCATATTCCTGAATGGGATCCGGCACTTCCGAAAACCACGAGCATTCCGCCAAAACAAAGTCCAGCGAGCACCGCCTGAATAATTTCGCTGTTCTTTACCCCGTGAGTTGTCGGTCCGCTTGATACCGAGATGAGAACGATTGCGGCAAACGCCATGGCGATGCCGCACATCTGAAATACCGAGACCGACTCGCCCAAGAGGAGGCCGACGATGAGGGGCACTCCCACCGCGATGACGCTCACGACGGGAACGACCACGCCCATCACTCCAGTCACCAATGCACGAAAAAACAAAAAAATCCCGCATAGGTGGAAGACCCCGGCGAGAAGACCCCACGCGAGATCACTCGCCGTTGCTCGTCCCGGAATGAACCCAACAAGCAGAACGATGAACACGAGACCGGCCGATTGGGAAAGCGCCGTAACGGCGACGAGCGCCGCACGGCGCGACGCCATGCCCCCGAAGAAGGTCGCGAGGCCAAACGCAAATGCGGATAAAAGCCCGAAGCCTGCGGAGAGCAGGTTCAACGCACCGCGAAGAGATCTAGAGCGACGACGCTTCCGATTAGGGCGACGACAATCCCTCCGGTATAAGCGGCGGAGACGGGCATCGGTGCCATTTTTCTTTGCGTCAACGCTTTCTCGGTTTGCGCGTAGCGGAAACTTCCGTACAGCGCAACGAGAACTCCCACCACGGAGATCAGCGTTCCGAAGGTTGTCGAAACGTGTCTCGCCGGAATAGTAACATGAACGATGGCCGCGAACTCGCGCGCAAACAACGAGAATCGCGCGATGACGAATCCGAAACCGATGAATGCGAGCGCGGTCCGCAGGTAGGCGAGATAGGTTCGCTCGTTTGCTAGCGCATCCGTTGGACGAACCTGAGATTCATCAGCCATTTCCGCACACCGCGGATCTTCCCTCAGCGATCATCGCATCGGTCTTACGCACCATCCGCATGATCGACTCATCGAGCGCAAAATCCGAAAGGCGCGTCATCTTGATCCATCTCAAGTCGCGTGACTCTTCGTTGATGACGAGCGGCTCGGACGGATCACCGAAAAATGCAAAACGCACATCGTAGTGCAGATGCGCCGGTTCTTCGCCGCGTGCGGGAAACTCGTGCACGTCGACGTCGTAGATCAGATCGCTCGCGAAGCTGAGTCTCGTCAAGCCGGATTCCTCGTTCGCTTCGCGAGTGGAAACACGACGCAAATCTCCATCCCCGTCGGCATGACCTCCGAGCTGAAGCCAGCGTCCGAGCTTCCGATGCAAAGCGAGGAGTGCCAAGCTGCCCGTCCGATCGACGATCCACGCCGAAGCGGTTATATGTCCCGCAAGCGTGGTTCGCTCAAAACACCCAGGCTCCGTGATAACGAAGGCGCGAAGTTGATCGTAGAAACCGCGTTCTCGCTCATCGGCAGGGACGCTTCGATCGAGGTCCGCCAACAGCATCCGACGCGTGTCGGTGAGGTCCCCGGGGTTCGAGAGAGTCGTCATCCCCGAAGGGTTTGCTCGGGTAAGGAAAGGGATCCTTGCCGGTGCGCCGATCCTCGCCGGTTTCCAAGAGCGGACAGTCTCGGCAATGGATGTAGAGCGTGCAAGGCGAGCGTCGACAACCGACCGTCGCTCCCTCAAGGCCCAGCACGACGCGTTCCATGTGCGTGAATCGAGCGCCCTTGACGAGCACGATCGTCTGCTCGTCGGATTCCGCAAGGATCGTGCGAACCTGTTCGAGCGCGTCGAGCGCTGACTCAGCCGTCCGCATGCGCGACGGATCAAAACCCGCCCGCAAGGCGCCCTCTTGCATGAAGCGAGCGGCCTCGCCGACGGTTATGAAATCGGTAGCAGCGCCGGCAACCGCCTCGCCGACCATCTCGTGGCAGAATTTCGTGAAACTCCCAATTTCTCGCATTTCGCCCAGGACCGCGATGCGCCGGGCGATTGGCAAGCGTCCGAGCGTGCGAACTGCGGCGAGCATCGCATCGGGACTCGCATTGTACGTGTCATCGATGACGTGAACCGTCGCACTCACCTGCAACAGATTCATTCGCCCCGCCGGAGGCGTGAACGATTCGAGGCCCTCAACGGCGGCCTGCGCCGGAAGACCCGAATGTATCGCCGCCGCCACCGCGAGCATCGCGCTCTGCACAAAATGCTCACCCACGGCGCGCAAGGTAAAGGGATACTTCCACGACGGTCCGTGGACGAAGCCGGAAATGAAGCTCAAGGGCCCTTCGCTCACTTCGGCACGAATCGTATTCCTTTCTCCCAAGCCTGCGGAAATGACGGAATACCCTCGTTCTTCCAACAACGGTACTTTGCTCATAAGCAAATCGTCGTCTCCGTTGACGACCGCCGTACCGCCTTTCTCAAGGTGCAAGAGCAGTTGGATCTTCTCTTCGAGGATCGCTTCTCGAGACCCGAAATACTCGATATGCGCGTAACCGACGTTGGTGACAATTCCGACGTTTGGTCGGGCGATCTCGGCAAGCGGCTTAAGTTCTCCGATATGATTGACGCCGATCTCCACAACGGCATGGGTATGAACGGGATCCAGCGACAGCAGCGTGAGCGGGACGCCGTACTGGTTGTTAAAGCTGGCAGGGCTCTTCACGACGGCAAATCGCTGCGAAAGCAGATGCGCCGTCAGTTCCTTGGTCGTCGTTTTTCCGGCGCTTCCGGTCACCGCGATCACGGTCGGATTCAATCTCTGCCGAACGGCGGCGGCAAGGCGCCCCAATGCCGCAGTCGTGTCATCGACCTCGAATACCGTGATCGGCGATTCAACGGAGACCGGCTTGCTGACGACGACTCCGCGAGCACCGGCGGCAACGGCTTGCTCGATGAACGCGTGGCCGTCGTGATGCTCGCCCACGATTGCGAAGAACAACGCACCTTCCGTGAGTGTTCTCGTGTCGATGCTCACACCGGAAAACGCATCGACTTGCCCGCGTTTGACCAGCCGCGCTTGGCAAGCTTTCGTGACTTCCGCTGCATCAATCATCGAGGAACCAACCGGAGACGAATTCGCATGCTCGCACGCTACGCCGGCCGACCGCTCATGACCTCGAATCTCGAAGGGGGTATCGGTTGAACCTCACGGTCCAACGCCGCGAAGGTCCGATCGATCCGTCGCCCCTGGAGCATCGCAATCTCGTTCAGGGAGAATTTTGGCGCACGATTCCCGCCTATGAAAACGTCGATGAGGCGACCTTCCTCGACCACGGTTGGCAAGCGCGTCACTCAGTGAAAACTCCCGAGGAGCTTCTCGACACCCTCAAGGATCTCGCCGATCCCCTTTTCATCGCCGATGCGCGCGAAGGCTTCCGACGCGCGCCGATGTCGGTGCGCGTTTCACCCTACGCAATCGCTTGCATGGACTGGAACAATCCGTACGCCGACGCCGGTCGCATCCAGTTTATTCCCGTTGCCTCGCAATTCATACACGACCACCCGCGCCTCCAACTCGATTCTCTTCACGAACAGCAAGATTCTCCCGTCCCCGGACTCACGCACCGCTATCCGGACAGAGCGCTCTTCCTCCCATTGAATACCTGCCCCGTTTACTGCCGCTTCTGCACGCGTTCGTACGCCGTCGGCCTCGACACCGAATCCGTCCATAAAGTCCCGCTCGCTAAGACCATCGCGCAGTGGAAAATCGTCTTTGAGTATATTACGTCACGTCCCGAACTTGAAGACATCGTGATCTCCGGTGGTGACGCCTACCAGCTTTCAGCCAAAAATCTACGGCTGATCGGCAACGCGTTGCTCGACATTCCGCACGTTCGACGCATGCGCTTCGCGAGTAAAGGCCCCGCCGTCATGCCGATGAAACTTCTAACCGATCATGAATGGGTCGACGCTTTGACCGCCGTCGTCGAACGCGGACGCACGTTGGGAAAAGACGTCGTCCTTCACACCCACTTTAACGCACCTAGCGAAATCACCACGATCACGCAGCGAGCAATCCAGGTCTTGTTCGAACGCGGGATCATTGTCCGCAATCAATCCGTTCTCATTCGCGGGGTGAACGATAACCGGCATACCATGCAGCTCCTCGTAAAACGTTTGAGCTATGTTAATGTGCATCCGTATTATGTGTATATGCATGACATGGTCAAAGGCGTGGAAGACCTCCGCACCAGCATCCAAACGGCTCTCGACATTGAAAAATTCGTTCGCGGCTCAACCGCCGGTTTCAACACGCCGCTCTTCGTCTGCGACACCCCCGGCGGCGGCGGCAAGCGCGACGTACACAGTTTCGAATACTACGATCGCGAGAATGGAATCACCGTCTATTCAGCTCCGAGCGTGAAGGCCGATGCATATTTTCTCTATGTCGACCCGCTGCACACGCTCGAACCGGCGGCGCGACAACGCTGGGCTGTCCCGATTCTTCAGGAAGAAATGATCGCTGGAGCGATCGCCAAGGCCGGCGGTCCGAAAGCCGACATCCGCGCATAAAACTCCCTGTGGGCGAATGTGGTACCGCCTAAAGAAACTTACGGTGCCGGAGTCTGCGGCGTGTACAGAATATACGGCGTTTGAGGTTCGCGCCATGGCGGTACATTGGCCGGCATCGGGACGCCCGTGGCGCCGAGATGACGAATGAAACGATAGATCGCACGTTGGTCGGTTACTGTTAAGTATCGTAGGTCTTGCCATTGCATCGGGGGATGGCCAGCGCGCGTCTTCACGGAAAATAACCAATCGCTCTCCGATACCTGGTGAAACCACAAACGGACGTTGGTCGGATAACTCGTTCCCCAAGCGCCACGGAAACCGACCGGATTTCCCGTCATCCATTGCGTGAGCGGAAGCGTGCCTCCCGACTCGCGCCAACCCGGCGTGTGACAATCGTTGCAGCCTCCAAAGGCGACGAGATATTTCCCACGTGCGATAAGCGGATCAGGATTCGCAAGTCGCACGACACCCGAGGCTTCCACGCGCCGCGTGTGATCCATAAAAAGCGAAGCCGCTAATAAGGCGATTCCCGCCAACGTTCCGATGATCCAGGATTTCATCTTAGCCCCTCATCTTCGCAGTGATACAAGAAAACGAACGCTCATGAAATATTTTGCGTGCCGGCGCCGACGCAAGCAGGGTCGAGCAGGCGCATGGCCGCCAATGCCATCATGCGCTCCTCTTGAACATCGTAGGTCCAAACCGCGACGGCTGAGTCCGACGAAGAGATCCGGGCATCTCGTCCGATCGCCGCCTCGTTCGCCGCGGAATCCAGGCGTAGACCAAGGAAGCGTAGATGTTCGCAGATCGCCGTTCGAATCTGCGGAGAACGCGACCCTATTCCGCCGGCGAAACTCAAGGCCTCGATACCGCCTGCGGCGACCGCCATTCGCGCACACGCTTCCGCCGCGGAGTCAACAAAGACGTTGACCGTCAATTGCGCCTGAGGATCTCCCTCCTCAACACGCTTGAGAATCGTCCGCATATTGTTCGTTCCGCAAAGACCGAACAAGCCGGATTCGCGATTCAATTTCTCCTCGAGGTCGTCGATCGAAATTCCCTGTCGCAGAAGATAGATCAACACGCCCGGATCAAGCGCGCCCGAGCGGGTTCCCATAACCAGACCATCGATCGGCGTGAATCCCATGCTCGACGCAACGCTTCGCCCGTTGACGATCGCCGCCGTTGAGCAACCGCCTCCAAGATGACAGCACACGGCGGTCCTCGCCCCCGCCGCCCGCAAACGCGCGGCCGCATCGCCATGACTGAAACCGTGATAACCGATGCGGCGAATCCCGAGCGCTCGCCAAGCCTGGGGAATCGCGTAGGTAGTATGTTCGCGCGTCATCGTCGCATGGAAGGCCGTATCGTACGCTGCCAGTTGCCGAGCGTTGGGAAAGACTTCGCGCGCATGTCGTACGACAGCAAGCGCCTCAAGGTCGTGCGTTGGTGCGAGCGGTGCCGCTTGTGCGATCTCCCGTTCAACCTCCGGAGTGATGAGTTCGCATTCGAGGTCGATCTTCAAGCCACGAACGATTCGATGGACGACGACATCCGGTCGGAAGTCCGACGGAAGATCTTCCGCCCCTTGCCCTCGCTCGGCGCGGGCGAGGGCAACGTCGAGCACACCGCCGACGGAGATGAAGCCCTCCGTGCGCAAGCTACTGGAACCGACATTGCAGCAAAGGATCCGTACGCCGCCGGTCGTCATTCCCGCCTCATTCCGCGCGGAACCCACCTCTGCCCTGCGCCGGGCGACCCCGAGGACGCCTCAGGAGAGAGTGGGATTCGAACCCACGAGCGGCTCATCACCGCCTGCGGTTTTCAAGACCGCTGCATTCAACCGCTCTGCCATCTCTCCAGAACCGACGAACCTCGACACCATACGGGTTTCCACCACACCGGCTTGAGAGTGGGAGTATCTCAAGGAGGCCGCTTGCTTACATTTGCTAACGGGGCCACGCACCCTGCGGCGGTACGAGCCGCATCCTACCCGGAAGCGACCACTGCGGTGCAAAATTTGCAGCGTTTGGCGGCGATCGGAATTTCACTCAGGCACTCAGGGCATTCCCTCGTCGTCGCTTCAACCGGCTTTTCCAAGTGACGTGAAAGGTGAGTTATCGGGAGAACAATAGCGTAGTAGACGACGGCGGCGATTATGACGAACGAGACGAGTGCATTGATAAAATCGCCGATTGAAAAGCGGCTCTGATTGATCGTGAACGCGATCGCGCTAAAATCCGGCTTCGTGAAAAGGGCGGCAATGAGAGGCGTAACGAGGTCCTTGACAAGTGCATTCACGATCGCCGTAAATGCTCCGCCGATCACGACCGCGACGGCCAGGTCAACGACGTTCCCGCGCTTGAGGAAGGCAAGAAATCCGCTCATTGCGTCAGGTTTCTCTGCTGATCATGAGGATTCCTCGTAGCCTGCATCGCTCGCAAACTCCACCCGCGATGCTTTTAGTTATAACCTCACCTTCCGCAGGCGGCATCGCCATCCGCACAGGAACGAAGCTCTCGGGAGGCGATGTTCTTTCTCTCATGAGCACCTTTTGGAATCGGGAGAGCTTCGTGCGTCGCTGGTGGGTGGGCATTCCCGCCGTGCTCCGGCGCTACTCCGCGCTACTCGCGGTCGCCTGGAGCGATGGGCGGTATATCGTCGCCTGGCCGCGCCTCGCGCAGTTCCTTCCGCTCCTGGCTCTCGCCTTCGGCCTTTTCGAAGGGGCAACGCATTGGGCTCCGGCTCCCACAAATTCCTGGGGCTTCAATCTGATCGAAACACGCGCGACCACGTTCGCGCAAATCGCGCCGTTGCTGTGCGTTTCGGTAGTCCTCGGAGCGCTCAGCGCCAATCTCGGGTTGACGCTGGTCCTCGGATACGCCGTGGGCGACATCCTGATCGGCGGTCTGCTCCTGCAGCATTCCTTCTTCGATGGACCGATGCGGGTTGCGCAGCTCATCTCCTACCTGTTGTTCTACGCGCTCGCAGTTCAGCCGACGCTTATCTCCCGCGCACTCGCCGCGAATCCGGCAAAGATGTTCCGGCGTTTCGGTTTCCTCGCCGACCTCGTGGAGCTCGTCATCACCGTGTTGGTACAAGGCGGAATGGTTTACACGTGGACCCTTTCCGCTCAGATGGCGATTCGTCCCCTCTGGTCATGGGCGCATAACTCCCCGCCGATCATCTTCCAACAATATCAAAATGCAACGGTTCCGTGGTTGCCGCTGCTCGCGTGCGCCGCCGCCGCGTTGCGCTGCATTCTTGTGCTTCCGACCCGAAAGAATGCAGCGGTTCGCGAGCTGGTTTCGCAGTCAGAACTCGCGTTTCGGGAAGCTGATCAACATCCGGCGTTTTCACGACGCCTGCCTTTGGAAGCGCGTCTGGCGCTCATCGCCTTGGCGATCACCTTGCTCGCGGCGGGATACTTCTCGTCACTCTTGCTCGCCGTGATCGTCTTCCTCATCATCACGGCGATCTTGATGGTCCGCGCCCGTGTGCTGCCGCAGATCCCGATCTGGCAACGCTGGGGCGAAACGGCACAAAAAATACCTCTCGTGCTGCGCTGGGTCTCCATCGTGCCGATCAGCATAGCGATCACGCAAACCATCCTCGCCTTGCCCGGCCAAGCGGTTCTCGTAAACTCCATTCCCGGCTCCTTCGGCGCAGAGATTATAAGCCTGATCCTCGGACTAACCGCGGCCCTCGCGCTGTTTCCGGAAAGCGCGAAACCAACGAGCCTCCCGCGTCCCGGAGCTGGAGTTCGGACTGCGACGATCGCCGGGATGCTCTTCCTCGCATTCACGACGCAAGGCGCGGGAGCCGAATGCCTCGATCCGGTTTGCTGTTTTGGAACGACCATGCTCGCGGTGCTCGCCGTCGCGGGTCTCGTCGTGGTCTTCGCGGGACTCCTCGCGTTGGCGCCGGAGGTTCTGCCCCTCATGGGCGAACTACTGGCCGAAGAAGGCTCCGGCATGCTCATCGCGGAGAGCACGGTGGAAGAGGGCGCCGCAGCCGGCGAAGTTGCCGCCGAAGAAGCCGCCATGGAAGCCGGTGCGGAACCTTTGGGAGTCAATCTCAGTCCCCTCACGGATAAGTTCGGAAACTTCGCAAGCAGAGCAGCACCGATTCCCGGCTATACCGACGTCGTCATCCATGGAAATCTCACGGGCTTCGCACTAACACCCACGGGAGAATTGTTGACTCCCCAAGCGGTCGCGCAATTGATCCAAACAAGCGCGGACTACACGGGTGGAGCGATCCGTTTGATCTCCTGCAGCACGGGAGCGCCGGGAGCAACCGCAGCTCAAGCTCTTGCAACCGAGCTCGGCGTCAACGTGTTAGCCCCAACGAACACGGTGTGGGCATTTGCCAATGGAGCACTGGTCGTTGGAGCAACGAGCAGCGGAGTCGGCCAAGCGGTTGCAGCAGCATGGAAACTCTTTTTTCCGTAGAAAGCGGCACCCATCATGAGCATCAAAGAAATCTGTTTTTTCCGTGAACTTGACCACGGAAGTCCAGCCGGGCCCTCTCTTCAAGAAGAACGGGGGAAGCTTGCCTCCGACAAAGCTCCCAACATCTGCGAATACCTCCGCAACGCGGGGCTCCTTGCCGCGACCGGAACCTTTGTCGACGATTGGTTTGACGGCAGCAAGAAGAACGTCGCTCCTCGAGAGGTGCGCACGGATGGAGAATGGGCCTGGCTCGGAGACCTTGCGTATTACGTGGAAAAATATCAGGTGGGGATTCCCCAGGAGTTCATTTCTCACATGGCCGAACGCCAATGGGTTCCGCCCAAACTCTCAGATGCGCAACTCATCAAAGCAGCAAACGACTACTTATCTCAACGCTAGCAGGAGACCGGGAAAAACCGGGGGCTGCACGAACGCCGGATCATGCGGACGTCTTCTTCGGCCGGCACCCTTCTTGCCGTTCTCTTTGGACGAAGTCGCTTTCTTCGCACTCATGCACCCACGCGCTTTAAGCCCTCCTGCAATACATCCTCGAAAGAGAATCGTCGCATTATCGGATCCGGGATGTTGACGGCGAGTGCCGCAGCGAAATCGGCCTCGCTAAGGTCGACGAGCTTCCACCGTGTGCGTGCGAGCGGGTCACCGGCGACGGCAATGACTTCGGCGGGACGATTTGGTAGCATCGACACTTGAAAGGTATCGAGCAGCATCGAAAGGCCGACTCCCATCGCCTTGACCAGCGCCTCCTTGCGCGTCCAACATGCGAAAAAGGCCGCGACATGTTGCTCGGGCGGCGCGGAATGGATTTCCTCGGCCTCGGCGGGGGCGAAGAACCGCCGACTCAGGTTGCTCCATTCAACGTCGGAACGGATCAGCTCGGCGTCGATCCCTACCATGCGATTAGTCCCTGCGACGGCGATCAGCGCGATATTCCCCGTATGCGTGATATTGAACGAAAGCGCGACGTTCGACTCGCGGAGCACGGGCTTTCCAAACTGCCCGGTATCGAAAACAATGCGCGACGGCGCGACGCTCGCGTATGATCCGAGCACGACGCGAAGTGCTCCGCGCGCCTCCGCCCAGCGGCGGCCGATCAACTCAGACCGAAAGCGCTCGCGCCGTGCCCGCTCATCCACGGAGAGATAGCGGTCGAATATCGCGCACCGATCGGAAGATTCCCCAAGATTCACGCGCCATACATGCACCTCACGCGACTGCGGGTCGATCTGGCCGGCAACACCGTCGTCGTCACGAACTTGCACGGGGATCTCCCTTCCGGTCTCCCGATTCGACTCCTTGACAGGCACGCCAATATGATATCATATCGATATTATGATGAGGAGTTCCTCATGGCGACCGATGGCAAAACCTTTCCCCTGCGCTTCCGCGACGACCGCCTCCGCGACCGTCTTCGCGCACGCGCACATGCGGAGCATCGCAGCATGAACGATCTCGCCAACGACGCCATTGAATCGCTGCTCAATGGTGAGACCGCACACCAAGTCGGAACGATTGACAAGGCAACTCTACGCAAGCTTATGGTCGAAATCGCTCGAGAAGACCGTGAGATATTCGAAGCATTAAAGAACTCATGAGATGACGGTTCAGTATCTCACCATTGATGATGTTCTTGCAATGCACCAGCAGGCTCGCCGTCATTCGCCCTCCGCCGAGAGTTCCGCGTCAAGATCGACCACGACGCCGGAAACCGCCGAGCGAATGCGCGCCGCAAATTTCACGTCGAGGCTTTGCAAATGCTCGGGATGCTTAGTTATATCGTCTGCGAGAACTTGAAGGAACGCTTCGAACGCAGGAACTTTGGAGTTCATTCGCGCGAATCGTGCGCGGCACGCAGCGCATGGAAACTCGCAGATTTCGGGCCTAACAATAGGCGAGGCCCGTTGCCGCGTTATAAGCGTGAATTCGCTTGGGATCGATTCCGATCACAACGTGTTCACCGACGCGAACTTGATTCTCGGAAGATACGCGCGCGGTAAGCGTTCCGTCGCCGGTGGCTAGGACCAGATGCTTTTCCGGACCAAGCAACTCGACGACGTCCACGATCGCATTGAGCGTCGGCTTTCCGTTACGGAAGGTCGGGTCCGAAGAGACGGTAACATCCTCCGGACGCACGCCAAGCGTAAGATCCGCGGCGATCACATTCCCAAACGCCGAACGCAACTCACCCATGATTGGGATTTCGAAAGCGGTGCCGCGCAAGACCAAGCGTTCACCCTCACGGCCCAGCGTACAGGGCAGAAAATTCATCGGCGGCGAGCCGACGAAACTTGCCACAAAAGCGTTGGCGGGCCGTTGGTAGATCGCTATGGGCGTATCGATCTGCTGCACGACACCGTCTTTCATGACAACGATTCGATCGCCCATCGTCATCGCCTCGACTTGATCGTGCGTCACATAGAGAACCGTGGTCCGCAGGCGCTTGTGAATACGTAAAATTTCGGTTCGCATTTGCACCCGAAGCTTCGCATCCAGGTTTGAGAGCGGCTCATCCATCAAAAAAGCGGCAGGCTCGCGCACGAGCGCGCGCCCCAATGCAACGCGCTGTCGTTGGCCGCCCGAAAGCGCTCCGGGCTTACGCTTAAGAAACGCACCAATACCGAGCAAGCCCGCGGCCTCATCGATCCGGCGTCGAATTTCCGTCTCCGCTACTTTTCTCATGCGTAGACCGAACGCGAGGTTGTCTGCAACCGTCATGTGCGGATACAACGCATAATTCTGAAAGACCATGGCGATGTCCCGATCGCGCGGCAAGACGTCGTTCACTCGGCGATCGCCAATGAAAACATCCCCCCCGGTTGCGCTGTCGAGCCCCGCGACGATCCGTAAGGTCGTCGTTTTTCCGCACCCCGATGGCCCAACAAGGACCATGAATTCTTCATCGCGAATTTCCAGAGAGATATTGTCAACCACAACGTTGCTGTTGTATGTTTTGCTCAAACCCTGGAGAATGATACATGACATCGATAGAACCTCCACGTGCCCAACGTTCGATGAGACGATCCGGCGTCGTCTGCGCCGGTGAAATGCTTTATGATGCGTTTGAAACGCACCTGCTCCCCGGCGGAGCCCCGGCAAACGTCGCAATAGCATTACGACGACTCGGAATCGAAAGTCGCTTCGCCGGTTGCCTTGGTACGGACGCCAAAGGTGACGCTCTGCTTACAACGTTGCACGATGAGCGCGTTGACACTCGGAGCGTCCAACGTTCATTACTACCGACGCGAGTCGTCGAGGTAACCCGCGATTCAACGGGAGACCGTACGTTCCACCGTTTTCGCGGTGCGAAACCGAACGCATTCGCAGACACCCACTTCGATAAGGCACTTCTCGCGGCCGACACGTTTGACGGCGTCGCATATCTCGTCGTCGGGAGTCTCGAGCTCGCATATGAAAAGAGCCGCGAGACGATGATGAGTCTCATCGAGAAGGCGCGCGGCGTGAACATACAAGTCGTCTTCGACATCAATCGCCGCCCCATGTTCTGGATGCCCGAGGAAGCCCAATACGAGCACGCGCGCGCGTCGGCGGTGCTCCAACACGCGCAAATTGTCAAGGCGAGCGGCGACGAGGCTCGCTGGCTCTTCGGTACCGACGACCCCGCCGGCATTATCACGATGCATCCACATTTGCGTGCGATCGTAATCACGGGAGGCGCGCACGCGATCACCTTTTCAATCGACGGCACCGTCGGCACGGTAACACCGCCGCCTATCCGAGTTGTCGATACCACGGGCGCCGGTGACGCGTTTACCGCCGGGCTCATTGCCGCCCTCTTAGGAAATGGAACCGACGAGAGGCTCGTTCCGGCCGCCGTTTGGGACGCTGTTCGCTTTGCGGCTGCTGTCGGAACGCTCGCAACGACTTCGATCGGTGCACTCAGTGCTCTACCGCTTCGAGCCAAAGTCGATGAGTTCATGCGCGAGCAGCTTCTTGTGAGATAAGCGTC
Source organism: Vulcanimicrobiaceae bacterium (assembly GCA_035937855.1). Lineage (GTDB taxonomy): Bacteria > Vulcanimicrobiota > Vulcanimicrobiia > Vulcanimicrobiales > Vulcanimicrobiaceae > DASZHL01. Next base: position 34,500 of record DASZHL010000065.1, on the reverse strand, counting down.
GCATCACTTGATAGCCCCCATGGTTAAGCCGCGTACGAGCGACCTCTGCGCGGCAAGTCCAAGGCAGAATACCGGAATTATCGCGAGCGTCGAAGCCGCCGACATTTTTGCCCAAAAGAGGCCTTCGCTTGTCATGAAACCACTAATATAGACGGGGATGGTTCCCGTCCGAGATCCCGTGAGGTTGACCGCGATGAAGAATTCATTCCAAGCGAAGATCACGCACAGAAGCGCCGTAGCCGCAATGCCCGGCAGAGCCAGCGGCAGCACGATCGACACGAGCGTGCGCAACGTCCCGGCTCCATCGATCGAACTCGCCTCGATGAGTTCGTGGGGAACCTCGGCGAAGAACGACCGCATCATCCAAATCACCAAGGGCAGATTCATCGCCGCGTAGAGGAGAATCATCCCCACATACGTGTCGAAAAGACCAAGACTCTTGTATAAAACCAGGAGCGGTACCACGATGCCGACGACCGGAAGCATCTTCGTCGAGAGGATCCAAGAAAGCGTCTTTTGAGCCTTCGCGGCAGCCTGCAGCGAAAGACCATAGGCCGCCGGGATCCCGATGACGCATGCGAGCAGCGTCGATCCGAGCGCAAGAATCATCGAGTTCCGAAAGAATTCAAGATAGTGCTGGTCGAGGAATGCTTCGCGGTAGTGTTCCAAAGTCGGTAAGAACGCAAGTGACGGTGGCTGGGCTACGGCGTCGACTTCGCTCTTCAGACTGGTAAGGACCGTCCAGATGATCGGGAAAATCATGGCCAGTGCACACGCATACGTGAGCGTCGTGAGTCCCAATCCGGCTACGTTTGCTTTCCTTCCTCTCATGACGCCACCGGACGAAACATGCGCCCCATAAGTCGGAGCAATAATGATGCGATAAGGGAGGCCACAACGATCGCAAGTACCGCTTGTGCGGAAGCCATTCCGACATCGTGATCCTGGGAGATGGTCTGATAGACGTAATAAGGGAGCGTCGTCGTCGCAGAGCCCGGACCGCCTTGGGTCGCGACGAAAATCTCACCGAAGAGCTGCAAGATATAGATGGACCCGAGCAGCAATGCGAGTTCGATATACGGTCCAAGCAACGGCAGCGTCACGTGACGAAACTCGCTCCACGCATTCGCACCGTCGATCAAGGCAGCTTCGTGCACCTCGTTCGGCAATGATTGTAAACCGGCTAAGAGCACGAGCATCATGAAAGGTGTCCACTGCCAGACCGCCATCACGACGATGCCGAGCTTTGGTGCGCTAGCGAAAATGTCGAGGCGCCCCAGCCCAAGCGAATCCGTCGCCCAGGAGAATAACCCGTAATTTGGGTTAAGCAACAAGTTCTTCCACACCACCGCATTGACGGTCGGCATCACGAAGAAGGGCGTGATGAGGAGCGCGCGTACGACGCCGCGTCCCGGAAAGGTGCGATTGAGGAGGAGCGCCAGGAGCAAACCAAGGCCGAGTGACGCCACGACAATCGAGCCCGTAATCTCCACGAGGTTCAGAATTGAAGTACGGAAGATCGCATCATGCAGCAATGCCTCGCCGAAGTTGGAGAAGCCGACGAACGGCCTCCCCAACTCCGGTTCGGTCAGGATCCACTTGTGCAGGCTGTACCACAACGTCACGGCGAATGGCGCTTGGGTTAGCGCAACCAAATACACTATCGCCGGCGCGACGAGGAGTATCTGCATGGTGTTACGACGTACAAGCGGACCTTGCTGCATTACTTGAGGTAACCCGCCTCGCGCATCGTTCGCTCGGTACGGACTTGTGCCGTCTGCAGCGCTTCGTCGAGCGAGGTTTGGCCGGTTAGCACGCCCGCGAGATCCTGCGTTGTGCGCGTACCAATACCCTGGAATTCCGGAATACCGACGTACTGCACGCCGACGTAAGGGACTTTGTTCAAGGTTGCATTCGATGGATCTGCGGACTGCACGGAACTCAGCACGATCGCGCTATACGGCAGGGCCTTGTAGTGGGGATTCTGATATGTCGAGAGGCGCGTTCCCGGCGGCACGTTGTTCCAGCCACGCTCCCGGGCTACGAGATCGATGTACTCCTTACTCGTCGCCCATGTCAGGAAGCGCATGGACTCCGCTTTGTGCTTGCTTGAAGCCTCCATCGCGAGTGACCATGCCCAAAGCCAGTGAGAGCCCTTCGGCGTAACTGCGACGGGAGAATACGCGAACCCGATATCGGAAGAGACCTTCGAGGTTCGAGGGTCGCTTACGGCCCCCGCAGCGGCAGTCGCGTCTACCCAGATCGCGGCACTACCCTGCGCGAAAAGCGTTTCGCATTCGGTATAGCCGGCGCTCTCGGAACCCGGCGGGCCGTCGCGACGCAACAAATCGAGATAGAAAGCTATCGCCTTCTTTGTGGCCGGACTCTCTAATTGCGGTTCCCAATTCATATCAAACCAATCGCCGCCAAATGTATTGATGACCGTCGTAAGCGGTGCGCCCATTTCGCCCCAACCCGGCAAGCCGCGCAACACGATGCCGTAGCGACGTTTCGACTTGTCGGTTAATTTGTCGGCGAAACTCGCGATCTGAGCCCACGTCGGATGCTCGGGCATGCTCAAGCCCGCTTCCTTGAAGAGCGCCTTATTGTAGTACGTCATCGAACTTTCGCCGTAGAACGGCAGCGCGTAGAGATGCCCCTGATACGAGAGGCCCTTGCGCACGGACGGCAACACATCGTCAAGGTCGTACTTTTGCGCGTCACCCGGTGGGAGCTGCGCAAACTTATCATCAAGGTTATCGAGCCAGCCGTTTTTCGCCCAAATGGGAACTTCGTATGTGCCGACCGTGGCGAGATCGAACTGGCCGCCGCCGGTTGCGACATCGTTGGTAACCTTTTCTCGGAGCGTATTTTCCGGAAGCGTCACATAGTTCACCGCTATGCCCGTCTCCTTGGTAAACTCCGGCGTGAGCTTCTCCATGTCGATCATTTGCGGATTGTTTACCGTGACGATCGTCAAGGTTGCCGACGGGCTCATTGCCGCGACCGACGGCGAGCTCCGGTATTCCCCGGCGGAGATCGCAATAACGCACGCTACCGCGAGACCGCTCAATTTCGAAAGATTGTGCCGCATCTATCTGCCTCCCGACTTCACAGATCCGGTCCGACCTTGATGTCGGCCGTGATCACTAGTTTTGCTCGGTGAATGACGTTTGCATCGGGGAACGGATAACCTTGCCGATGCTGAACGAGGTTCGAAAAGTCCGCGTTGAAACTCAGGTTCTTGTTGACGACCTTGTTCAAACCATAATCTACGATATTGTACCAAAACGCAATCGGTTGGGAATCGAAGTAGTCCGCCGCGTACGTATAGGTTCCGAATGCTGAAAACCCGCTGCTCGGCCTCCCGATTGGTTGCGTAAGGGTCACTGCGCCGTTGGGCGTCGCTTTATCGCCCTCGTCCGGCAAGCCGTCTTCCTGCTGAATGTTTAACGGCGTCGTTTTATGCGCGACGGCTTGGTTCACTCCAGCCGAAAGCGAGACCGTCGTACCGACCACGGGGATCGGCGCAAAGGCGTATCCCGCCGCGACGTGCACGAAGTGTACCTGTAATGGTTGCGCGTTTCCAGGCGCAGCCGCCGCCGGACAACAGACGCGATGGCGGTAGAAATATCCGGCCGATAAGTTCAAGCGTTTGGTGAGCGTATAGCTCAGACTAAAGTCGTCCGTGAGGTCTTCAACCAAAACGTTCGGGTACGTCGGCGCCGCGCCGAGCGTCTCGTCGATATTTCCGTGCGCGTATGCGAAGCTGAGCCTCTTGGTAATCGGCTCGGTCACCTTCAAGTTTAGTCGCAACGTACCGTCGGTAATCCCCGGACCACCTGGAGTATTTTGCACGTCGGCCCCCGTGACCCACGACGCTTGTGGAATAATGTCGAGCGTCGGCCATTGCAGCGCGTCCCCGGCAAAGGCCGGCCCACCCGGCGCAAGCGCAAAAAGAGCTATCGCGGAACATAAGATGAACAGGCCCGATCGCATTCAGGTCTCCCCCTTCACGTGCATCTAGCACAACAAACGTAACCGAGCAGTACACCCACCCAAAAACGACCGAGGGTGTTTGTACGGCGTGGCGCAGAATGTAATCGATTACAAATCAAGTTGTCAAGCGCACTTGACGGAACTCAACAATGCTGATTCGAAGCGAGCAAGCATCATTTGGATCGTTCTTTGGCCGACTCGGGTTAGTCGGTAGGACTATCGCATCAGAATTTATGCTTATTTATGGGCATACGAAAGGCGGTGTTGATTTCCACGATGCTTGTTCGCTCAGAGTCGGACATGCCGAACCGGGTTCCGCAAAAGCATCCTTGACTCAGCAGTGTAAAATATTCTTTACAGGAGTACCGAACTATTCCCGAGGGGGTGCAGTGGATGCCAATTCAACCAGAGTCGGCTCCACGACGACGCGGCGCCGCTTACCCGAATACTTTCCATCGGCGCGTTCGATCAGCATGCGCGCCGCAATTTCACCGAGCTGGTCGGTCGGCTGGTGAATCGTCGTGAGCGGTGGCGCCAATAACGAAACCCAGGGTGGATTGTCGAAACCGACGATACTGATGTCACGCGGAATCGCAAGACGCTGTTCCCCGATCGCCGTCAACGCACCGAGCGTCACGAGATGATTGATGGCAATGACCGCGCTGGGTCGCACGCGCAACGCAAGCAAACGCTTCATTTCGACGTTGCCGCCGTTTTGCATGAGGTCGCAATACCGAACGTATCCCTTTCGCTCCACGACTCCATGCGCGGCGAGAGCGCTGCGGTATCCTTCCAGGCGTCCGTCCGCCGGCGAGTTGCCGTAGCCTCCGATGAATGCGATGCGCCGATGGCCGAGCGCCAGCAGATGTTCAACCGCGAGCATCGAGCCTCGCACGTTGTTGAGCACGACGGCGTCGTGGGCTGCGTGATCGACTTCACGATCGATCGTCACCACCGGGATGCCGGCATCAACGAAGGGGCGTAAAGTACGTGAACTACGGGAAATCGGAAAGATGAGCACTCCGTCGATCCGCCGCTCCACCATCGAGTGGATGTGGCGCATTTCACGCTGCTCGTCTTCCCCGGAATTGCACAGGAAGAGATTTCGCTCGCTCTTGTCGGTAACGGCCTCAATGGCCAATAGCACTTCCGAAAAGTACGGATTCGAGACATCGGAAATTATCGCCCCAAACGTCCGAGAACTCAGCTGACGCAAGGCGCGAGCGCGTTGGTCTATACTATAGTGCAGCTCGGCGGCGGCACGCAAAACTCGCTCTCGCACGGCCTCGGTAACCGCCGAGCTATCGTTCAGCGCGCGCGAGACGCTGGCAACAGACACATGAGCGCGCGCGGCCACGTCGGTAATACGTGCACGCCGCTTCACGATTGATTCAGAGAAACGGTGCGCGTTTCTTTAGCTCCTACCAGCAGGTATATCCCCCATCGGCAACGACGATGCTTCCGGTCATGAGACTCGAAGCATCGGACGCTAGGAAGTGCACGATCGAGGCGATCTCGTGCGGCTGGCCGATGCGACGCATGGGCGTCATATCAAGCCAGGTATCATAGAGGCGCGGCTGTTGCATGCCGAAAATGTTCAACGACGTTTCGATGTAGGTCGGCGCCACGGCGTTGACACGCACACCTCGAGGAGCCCACTCAGCCGCAAGCGATTTGGTAAGATGATGCACGGCGGCTTTCGAGGCATTGTAGTAACTCTGGGGTTGCGGCTTGTTCACAATGAAGCCCGACATCGAGCCGACATTGATGATGGAGCCCTTCCCCTTCGCGAGCATGTGGCGACCAGCTGCGCGACAACACCAGAAGATCCCATTGAGGTTCACGTCGATAACATTGCGCCAATGCTCATCGGGGACGTTTTCGGCGGGGACGTCGCTCCGCGCGATCCCGGCGTTGCACACGAGCACGTCGAGAGATCCAAGCTCGTCCACGATCCGATCGATGCTCGAAGTGACCCGATCCGGATCGGTGACGTCGAACACAACCGAGCTCGCCTCGTAACCGGCGTCCGTCAGGCTCTTGCGGCCTTCGGAGGCGAGCTGCTCGTTGATGTCGGAGACGACGACTTTCGCCCCGGCCTCAGCTAAAGCATGTGCGCAAGCCAAGCCGATGTTCCGTCCTCCTCCGGCGACCAAAGCGACGCGACCGGACAGGTCAAATTTTCCTAGATACATTTAAGGGGGTTCCTCCATCAAGTCCGTAATCGATTACGGACAGCGCACATGCAGGTTTGCGGCGCAGACATACCACTCCTTTGGAGAAGAGCCTTTGGGTCCTCCTCAAGGCGTGGTCGACTATGTGCCGGCTTCGATGACTTCGCCTATGAACACTGGTTTCTGGTCCTTGATTTGGTAGGCGCTGATGATGCCGTTGGTCGTATCGCCGTTTCTATCGAAACTGACCTTGCCGATTGGCGTCGAGAGCGACGCTTCCTGAGCATTCTTCAGCACGTCGGCACGAGTCGGAATCTGCCCACCGTTTTCCTTGATCCCCCGCTCGACCGCAGCGATGATCACCTGAGCCGCCGCATATCCGTTGGCGCTGTACGTTCCGATATCCTCATTGAAGCGTTTCATGTAATCGGTGATGAATTTCTTGGCCGAGGGCAGGCTTTTGACGTTCGGAGCCGCTACGGTGTAGAAGACTCCATTTGCGGCTTCACCCGTGACCTTGCGGAACTGAGCATTGGCGATACCGTCGCCGGCACCAAAGCCCACATGCCCCAAACCAACGTCGGACATCTGCTTCCGGATAAGCGCACCTCCAGTCTCAGTCACGCCGCCGAAGTAGATAAGATCCGGTTTGAAGGAAGCGACCTTCGTAAGGAGCGCTTTAAAATCTTGCTGACCTTTGATAACATGCTCGTGACCAAGAACGGTTCCGCCGCCTTCCTTGAACGAGGACTCAAAGATATTCGCCAAACCCGTGCCGTACGTCTCGTTGTCGTCGATGATGAAAACGTTCTTGTAACCGAGCTTTTTGGCAAAACTCGCACCCGCCGCACCCTGATGGTCATCGGTGGTGCATACGCGGAAATAATTGTTGACCGGCTTCGATCGAAGCTTCGCCGCATCCGGCCCCTTGGTCAAGGTCGGATTGGTGTTCGATTGGCTGATTTGGAGGAGACCCGCCGCGTTGGTAATCGGAATCTCTGCCTTGGCGACATTCGAGTTGATAGGACCGACAATGCCGAGAAGCGACGGGTCCGCAACGAAGGTGCGAACGTTCGCGACACCTTGGGCCGGGTTGTGAAAACCTTGAACGGCGTCATCGAGGGCATCCAGTTCAAACGTGAAGCCGGCCGGAGCACCGGCATTCGCTTGTTCGATCGCGAGCAGAACCCCTTGCTGCACCGGGAGACCCTGACTGGCCTCACCGCCGCTGACCGTGAGGTCCGTACCGATTTTAATAACCGTATCGGCAAGCACTGTTCCGGCGCTCCCAATCATGAAAGCTGTGGCAACACCGGCGGCGAGACCGACGGCAAATACTCGACGTCCGAGTTTAGGAAGTTGCAAGACACGTCCTCCGAATGGAAAAAAGGGGAGTTAAGCGGCTCCGCCGAGATAGGCGGCGCGCACCGCTTCGCTGGCCATGAGATTTGCGCTGTTGTCTTCGAAGACGATCTCGCCGACTTCGAGGACGTATCCGCGCGTTGCGATCGACAGCGCCTGACGGGCGTTTTGCTCGATAAGCAATATCGTCGTCCCGCGCGCATTGATGTCCTTGATGATCTTAAAGATCGTCTGAACCAAAATCGGCGAAAGCCCTAAGGACGGTTCGTCCAATAACAGCACGCGCGGTCGTGACATGAGCGCACGGCCCATCGCGAGCATCTGCTGCTCACCTCCGGACATCGTACCCGATTTTTGATCGAGACGCTCACCCAAGCGCGGGAAGAGCGTGAGAACCTTCTCGAAATCCTCCGCGATGCCCGCCTTGGATGTCCTCGTGTATGCTCCGAGTTCGAGATTTTCACGCACACTCATCCGAGAGAAAACCCGTCTCCCTTCGGGCGATTGACCGACCCCCAATCGCACGATTTGGTCGGGACTGTATGCGAGCAGGTTCTTTCCCGCGAAATGAATATTTCCCGAGGTTGCCCGAATGAGGCCGCTGATCGCTCGAAGCGTCGTCGTCTTTCCCGCACCATTGGCGCCGATCAGCGTGACGATCTCTCCCTCGTCGACCTTGAGCGACACGTTGTGAAGTGCGCGAATGTGCCCGTAATGCGCCGTCAACGAGGATATCTCCAACAATGCAGCCATTAGGCGACCCCTTCGGCACGTCCCAGATACGCCTCGATCACCTTTTCGTTCGACCGAATCTCGGCCGGCAGTCCCTCGGCAATCTTCTCTCCGTGATCGAGCACGGTAATCCGCTCGCTGATATTCATAACCACGTTCATGTCGTGCTCAATCAAGAACACCGTCACGTTGAACTCATCGCGAATCCTGCGAATCAGCTTGATCAGATCTTCTTTTTCCTTGGGATTCATACCGGCGGCAGGTTCGTCCAAGAGCACGATCTTCGGCTCGGAAGCCAAGGCGCGTGCAATCTCTAGTCGGCGTTGATACCCATAGGGAAGATTTCGAGCCTCGCTTTGTGCGACTCTCTCCAAGCCGACGAAACGCAAGTACTCCATTCCAAGCTGATGGACGCGTCGTTCTTCAACGCGCTGACGCGGCGTGTGCAAAATGGAGTCCCACAGCTTTGCCGACATCCGAGAGTGACGACCCGTGATCACATTTTCGAGCGCCGACATCGTCCCGAAAAGTCGTATATTCTGGAAGGTTCTCGCCACGCCGCGTGCCGTCACGCGATCGGTCGTCAAGCCGACCAGGGATTCACCCTCAAGATCGATAGTTCCGTGGGTCGGCGCATAGACGCCCGTGATCAAGTTAAAGATCGTTGATTTCCCGGCACCGTTTGGTCCGATCAACGCAACGATCGAACCGGAGTCGATCGCAAATGAGAGGTTGTTGACGGCGACCAAGCCCCCGAATTGCTTGCGGATTTCGGTCAATTCAAAAAACGGCATCAGTTTACACTGCCTTCGGCGCTCTCGGCCCCGAGTTGATCTGGGTGAACGATTGACTCTGCGAGTTTCTCAGTACTCTTCGAACCGATCAGCCCCTGAGGCCGGAAGAGCATGATTCCCATCAAAATAAAGCCATAAATGGCAAGTCGGTAATTGGTGAGATCGTAGTGAAGCAACGTCGAAGCCTGCGGCAGGAAAAAGTTATTCACGAACGACAAGAGCAAGCTCCCGATTACGACCCCTTTGAGGTTCCCCATCCCACCCAACACAAGCATCGAAAGAATCAAGACGCTAACCGAGAACTGGAACTGATCGGGCGAAACCAAATTCAGCTTCGCCGAATACGCAACGCCCGCGATCCCGCTGAACGAGGCGCCCATGCCGAAGGCGGCAAGTTTCGTGAAGGTCGTATTGATACCCATGTGCCGAGCCGCCAGCTCATCTTCCCGAATCGCCATCCAGGCACGCCCGATGCGACTTGAGCGAACGTTATTGGAAACCCATAAGGTAATGATGATCAGCCCAAGCGCGACGTAATAATACGGTACGGAACTTGCGCTGAAATCAACGCCGGGAAAATATGGAGGATCGAGAGGACCAATGCCGTTAGGCCCATTGGTATACTGCGAAAGATTGAGGAACGTCTGCGGAACGATCTCTCCGAAACCCAAAGTGACGATCGCGAGGTAATCGCCGCGTAAGCGCAATGTCGGCGCTCCAAGGAGGATACCGAAGGTCGCGGCGATTGCGGCTGCCAAGAAGAGCATCGCCCAAAACGGGATGTGAATGCCGAACTGCGTGCTCGCGAGCATCGCATAGCTATACGAACCGATGGCGAAGAACGCCGCGTACCCTAAGTCGAGAAGACCTGCGAAACCGACGACAATGTTGAGGCCCAGCGCCAGCATCACAAACGTCGCAGCGTCGGTCCAAAATGAAAGATGCGCCTGGTTGCGATCGATGAGTGGAATCAATAGCGCGAGAATGAAAACCGCGTAGAGGGAAAGCGTGCGGCGCCGGCGTGACACGGTCCTACACCTTTTCCGGCAGCGATTCGCCGAGCAAACCTGAAGGTCGGAAGACGAGCACAAGCACCAACACCGAGAAAACGACGACGTTGCTCCATTGATCGGAGATGAACTGGGTCGTGAGCGATTCGATGAGTCCGATTAAAAAGCCGCCGAGCATCGCTCCGGCGATATTCCCGATTCCGCCCAACACGGCGGCGGTAAAAGCCTTGAGCCCTGCGGCGAACCCATTCGCGAACCACGTCGAGCCGTAGTAGACGCCGCTGACGAAACCTGCGGCTCCCGCGAGTGCGCTACCGATCAGGAACGTCACCGCGATCGTCGTGTTGATGTTGATGCCCATCAATTGTGCCGCATCTCGGTCTTGAGCGGTAGCCCGCATTGCCTTCCCCATTTTTGTGTTATGCACGAAATAGTGTAAAGCCAGCATCATGAGAACGGCTAGCACGACTACGATGATCTGCTTGTTGGAGATCGAGATGGCGCCGAGTTGAAAGGACGTGTTCGGAATAAGCGCAGGAAAGTTCACCGGCGAGGGCCCTTTCCACAACTGCATGATGTTATTAAGGATGAACGAGACGCCGATCGCCGTAATCAAGGGAGCCAAGCGCGGAGCATGGCGCAAGCGGCGATAGGCGATCCGTTCGATGAGCACGCCCGTGATCCCGCAAAGAATCATCGCTCCCAATGACGCGAGAACAATCGCTCCGACCAACGGCCATCCATGAAGAACGTCGGTAACGCCAAGCAGGCTCAGAATCGCTAAAGCGAAGAACGATCCGAGCGTATACACGTCGCCGTGGGCAAAGTTTATTAGCTCAATAATACCGTAAACCATCGTGTAGCCAAGCGCAATAAGCGCATAAATGGCTCCGAGCGAAATCCCGTTAACGACTTGCTGAGCAATAACTTCCAAGACGGCGTCCTTCCAAAACACTGTGCTAAGAATTACCCCAGGAGCCCATCGGATTCAAAAGATTCCAGAAAGCGGCGGAAGTCATGCGAACTCGACGAGGCTCCCTAGAGGGTTTGATTCGTGTCGTAGGCTAGGCCGCTCTTGCACATCCATGTGCTTCGCGGCCACCTCTCCATCCTGGAGAATGGACCCTAGCGGCGATGCGTACCGCAGTACGTGAGCCGCGTAGCGACGACGCATACGGCACGAAGCAAGCCCTCTAGGTAAGGATTATTTCGTGGTGACGGTGCCCTGCCCAATGAAGGTCTTGGTCTGATTCTTGATCTGATACGAACTAATGATGCCGTTGGTCGTATCGCCGTTCGCATCGAAACCGACGATTCCGATCGGAGTACTCACTTTGCTTTGCTGAACGTAATTCACGACGTCGGCACGACTCGGAACGGCTCCACCGTTCGCTTTGATCGCAGCCTCGATCGCGCTGATGAGCACCTGCGCCGCGGCATAACCATTGGCGCTGTATGCACCGAGTTCCTCATGGAACTTGTTCTTATAGTCGTCCGTGAATTTTTTCGCCGAGGGCAAGTTCGAGATGTCGGGAGCCGCAACGGTATAGAATACCGAGTTTGATGCGGGTCCGGTAATCGTGATGAACTCACTGTCGCTGATCCCGTCAGCGCCGCCGAATCCGACATTACCCAATCCGACGTCGGCCATCTGTTTGCGGATAAGACCTCCGCCGCTCGCTGTAACACCGCCGAAATATACCAAATCAGGATGCTGCGAAGCCGCTTTGGTTAACAACGCTTTGAAATCTTGCTGGCCCTTGGTAATATGCTCGTGACCAACCACGACTCCGCCATCGGCTGTGAACGCCGTTTCGAAGATATCCGCGATGCCCTTACCATACACCTCGTTGTCATCGATAATGAAGGCGCTCTTGTATCCGAGCTTCCTGGCGAACTTCGCGCCAATGGAACCCTGATGGTCGTCAGTCGTGCAGACGCGGAAGAACGTGTTGAGCGGCTTGGAGCGAATTTTGACCGAATCCGGCCCCTGTGTCAGCGTTTGATTCGTCGTGGCGATGGCAATCTGCGCGATGCCGGCCGCGTTGCTCACGGGAATCTCCGCCTTGGCGACGCTGGAATTGAACGGTCCGAGAATGCCGAGCACTACCGGGTCGGCGACGAACGTTCGAACGTTCTGAGCCCCTTGCGCTGGGTTATGCAGACCCTGAACTGCATCATCGAGTTCGACGAGTTCGAACTTGAAGCCGGCCGGAGCCTTAGCGTTCGCTTGCTCGACGGCGAGTTCGGCGCCGTGCTGAGTTGGTAATCCTTGGCTGGTTTCGGCGCCGCTCACTGGCAGATCGACGCCGATTTTGATGACCGTGTCGGCGAACGCCGTTCCGGTGGTTCCGATCGTTAAAAACGCTGAGACGCCAACGGCAAGGCCGACGGCGAATACTCGGCGTCCGAGTTTCGTAAGTAGCAAGGCACGTCCTCCGGTTGGAAATGGTATCTAAGGAAATGAAAACGACGAAGACAGAGTGCCGGATTCATCCGGCCAACGGCGGATCTTTGTACGCCGATGCTCTCTGCTCCCCTGCCTCGGTACTCAGAACGGAAAAGGCGAGGGCTCATCCGACGATGCTAAAGGTCTTTCCCGAATGAGCCGCTTTCCTTGGATGAAGCCTCCGAATCTATCCAGAATTTTACGGAAGGCGTTTTTTGAGAGTTGACGATCCGCCGTATGGCATGCTATCGTCCTTCCAATGACCGCTCATGCCGCGATTATGGGTATTTCCACCATTACTAGCTCTTTAAAAGAGTTGGGTGAGATCGTGATGCACCTCTGAGCGTATGTCTCGAAGGAACGCAGCCCCTCATCCGACTCGGATGAGGGGCTTTTTTGTTACCACCACTTCCGAAACATGGAGACCGCTATGGCTCTCGCCCCCGAATTCGTCTTCGATTCCTCCTCACCGTCGTCGTCGCGTCGCCGCGTCGTCGTTATCGGCGTCTTGGGCTGCGGCACGGTTGGCGGAGGAGTGATCGCCCGCCTCCTTGCTGATGGAAACGTGGTCGGCACTCCGATTCAGCTAGGCCGCGTCCTCGTCCGCGACCTCGCCAAACCTCGTACTCCCGAAGCGGTGCGACCCTTCCTCACTACTGCCCCAGAAGATGTCGTTGACGACCCGGCGATCGACGTCGTCGTCGAGACGATCGGCGGCACCGATATCGCTCGCGAACTTGTCGAGCGGGCACTGCGGAACGGCAAGCACGTCGTCTCCGCCAACAAAGCGTTGATCTCGGTGGCAGGCGCCAAACTCAGCTCGCTCGCACGGGCACATCGGGCAGGTTTTCGCTTCGAGGCAGCCGTGGGAGGGGCGGTCCCAATCGTCCGAGCCGTCAGCGACGTTTTGGTTGCTGAGGACATCCGCTCGATCTCCGGCGTGATGAACGGCACTTCGAATTACATCATGAGCCGCATGGCCCAAGGGAACGAGTTCTCGGTCGCCTTAGCGGAAGCGCAGGAAGCCGGATACGCGGAACCCGATCCGACCGCCGATGTCGAAGGTTTTGATGCCGCGCAAAAGCTCGCCGTCCTCTCCGCCCTCGCGTACGGATGTGCGCTTGCTCCAGACCGCATGGTTCGGCGAAGCCTCCGCGATCTTTCCGCGCAGGATTTCGCCCTTGCTCGTCGCCTGGGGCTCGCACTGGTCCCTCTTTCACTCTCGCGTCACGTCATCGGGAGCGACGAAGAATTCGAGACCTACGTAGGGCCGGCGTATGTCCCGGCGGACCACGACTTCGCCCGCGCGAAGGGACCCGGAAACGTCATTCGCGTTGATGGCGCCCACTCCGGTCCGTTGCAATTTTCCGGAACCGGCGCCGGAAGCAATGCGACGGCCTCGGCCGTCCAAAGCGATCTCGCCGACATCATCGGACGCTTATCCCGTTGGGAACGCCAACGTGCCGAGGAAGTCGAGTATCGCGTCGCGACTCCTCTGGCTCCCGTTTTCCCACTGGTCGTACGTACGCAACCAGGTGCGAGTGCGCGGGTAGCCGAGACGTTATCCGGACGAGTCCTTGCCGACGACGCAGTTCTCAGCCGACCCGTTTCACTCGAACTGCTCGCCGCGACCCTCAATCTTGCCGGATCCGAGGCCCTCTCCGCTTTCCCCCTTACCGAGGATGAACCCTCAACGGAATTACCATGACCATCCTCCGTTTCTTGGGAGTAATCATCGGCCTCGTCGTTCTCGCCGTCGCTCCGTCGCCGGCCGCACAAACGACAGTCCCTTCGTTCATCGTTGATCCATCGTGGCCCAAACCGCTACCGAATAATTGGATTCTTGGGCAGGTTTCCGGGATCGCCGTCGATGCCCAAGACCACATCTGGGTTCTTCATCGACCCGATACTCTGACGGTTGACGAACGTGGCGCAACGCTGACGCCACCCTTGTCAAAATGCTGCGTGCCCGCGCCGTCCGTTCTGGAATTCGACACAGCGGGAAACCTTCTCAGAGCATGGGGCGGACCCGGGCGTGGATACGATTGGCCAAAGAACGAACACGGACTCAGCATCGACTCCAAGGGTTTCGTATGGATTGGAAGCAACGGGAAAGAGGACGGTGAGATCCTAAAATTCACTCCCGAAGGGAAGTTCATTCTCCAGATCGGAAGGCCGGGGCCACTTACGAACAGCGACGATATCACGCGCTTGGGGAGACCGGCCGGAATAAGCGTCGATACGTCGAAGAATGAAGTTTACGTCGCCGACGGTTACCACAATCACCGGGTTATCGTTTTCGACTCCGAAACGGGAGCCTATAAGCGCCGTTGGGGTGCTTATGGAACGGCCCCGCGTGATATTGGAGAAGTCGTCCTTGAGCACGGTGCTCCGCCCCCATCACCACCCCCCGCACAATTCGGAAACCCGGTTCACTGCGTCCATATTTCCCATGACGGACTCGTGTACGTGTGCGACCGAATCAACGATCGCATCCAAGTTTTCCGTGAGGATGGAACATTCGTTAAGGAGTTTGTTATCGAACCCAAGACTGCGGGAAATGGATCTGTTTGGGATATCGCATTCTCGAATGACCGAGAACAACGCTTCCTCTACGTCGCCGACGGCCGGAACAACGAGATCCACATTCTGCTTCGCGATACCGGCGAACAGCTAACTTCCTTCGGGCATTCCGGCCGTAGCGCGGGGCAGTTTCATTGGGTTCACGATCTCGCCGTTGACTCCAAAGGGAATATCTACACCGGAGAAGTCGATACCGGAAAACGCACGCAAAAATTCGTCCGTCAATGAGGGCCTCGTGAGGTGCCGCCGATACGCTCGCCATACGCAAGTTTACGCTGGAGGATGCGGAGAATCGTCGGCCAGAGGTAGCGTCGCGCGGTCGCTGCGCCATTTTCGCGAAGCGACTGCATTCCATCCGGCTGCCCAAATATCTCGATCAGGTAGGTCGCCAGTTCGCATCCGTCGGCCGTATCACAGACGACCGCATTAACGAAAGACTCCGCGTAATCTTCGCCCGTCGAACCGCAGACCGCCAATCCCCCTGCGGCCATAACCTCAAGGCCGACCAGACCGAATGATTCTTTTCCGCTATTGGCGAGCACCGCGTCGGCCTCCGCATAGAGCGCACGCAGAATATCTTCATCGATATAATTCCGAAGATCGAGGATCGGTGCGGTCGTCTCCGCGATCGCCGCGAGGAATTCCGCGTGATTCCCAGGCTGCACGATAAGCTCGCGCACATCGAGCCCGTGATGCCGAAGCCGTGCGAAGACCTCACCGGCATAGGGCTCGCGACCGCCACGCATCACAAACAGCGCTTGTGGAAAGACCGAACGCACCTCGGCAAATGCATCGATCGCTGAGAGCCAGCGCTTGTCAGGGTCGAATCGACCGATTTTCAAGAAGAGCGGCCGACGTTTGCAAGCCTCGCGCAAGGCTGCGCGGAGCTTGGGATCAGGACCTGCGATGAGTCGTTCGGGAATCCCATTGGGAATGACAAGCGCACCAACACCAAAATGCTCAAGCGCGAACTTCATGGAACGGCTTACCGTTGTAATGAGAGCAGCAGAACAGAGCGCAGTCCAATCGATCATCTCCAGACCATACGTCGTTCCCGCATTCCAGACGATCGTCGTAGCCGCACGAAGATTCCGTTCACGCAAAAGACGATCTAATTCGATCACGGCCGGTGCCGTATACCATCCTTCCGCCATCACGAGAACGCGTTCGCCTCGCGCAAACGCCGGGGCAACGATCTGATCGCTGACGAATCCGGGCGTGATCCTCGCATACTCCGAGATTTTCTCATGTTCGCCGTCATAGACGCTTGCTGGATGCTTGCTGGATACCTGTTGACAGCAGCGGAAATACTCCACGCCGTCGGCCGTCCGCTGAGTCGGCGGCGCGGCCGGATCTCCGACAAACATCAATCGCGTCTGCACCCCGCCCTTCGCCAGGGCGCTTGCAAGCTCGGTCATTCGAATTCCGAGGCCGCCAATCATCGCGTACGGATCAGGACCCTCAAAAGAAAGCAAAACCGCATGTTCGGGGAATTTCGTCATACCGCTCAGATACGAGCTTGCATCCTTTAAGCCCTCGTCCGTGCTCATCCCGCACACAAAGGAGTCTCATGTCCACCGCCAAGGTCACGATCGCCACTCTCGCCGTCTGCCTCGGACTCTTGGGGCTCGGCGGTTATCTCACAATAATTAGCGGACAGATACCCGCGAATGCCGATGCAAGCCCAAGCGCATTCGAACGCTGGGCCGCCCGAACCTCATTGAACGCAACAGTCGCACATGAAGCGCCCAAGGGTGACGCGCCGATTCGGACCGACGCCGCAAATCTCGAATCGGGTCTTCATCTCTACGCAAACAACTGTGCGGTCTGCCACGGTGTTGCCGACGCCAAACCAAGCACAATCGCGCAAGGGCTCTATCAACGGCCACCTCAGCTTGCAAAGCACGGAGTTGAAGATGACCCCGTCGGCTATACCTTTTGGAAGGTCAAACATGGGATTCGCCTGACCGGAATGCCCGCTTTCACAAAAACGCTCAACGACACGCAAATCTGGCAGATCTCCGTTTTCCTCTCCCGAATGAATCATCTCCCCACCGACGTCGACGCCCACTGGAGAAAACTAAGAGCTTATCCTAATTCGCCGGTTGCGTCGTAACTACACGGCTCGTATACTGCGATACAAATTATTCGAAAAGTCTTTCGGACTGGGGAGCGTTGATGGACGGATGGATACCTTCCCTTTGGAGGGGCGGTCGAGCTTTTCGCGGGCCCCGGAGGGGCAGGAGCGAAAAGTCGTCGAGCAGGATTTTCGCATCGTGCGAAAATCCGGGCGTCCCCGGAAAAGGGAAGGTATCCATCCGTCCATCAACGCTCCCCAGTCCGAAAGAATCCTACAGGAGAAATTTTCGCATTACGGCTACATCGAGCTTAAAGGTGTGTTGCGGCAAGATCGCCTCCTGCTTGTAAGCGCAAGCCTCGAAGAAGCGTAGCGCATCTCCCTCGGTAAACGTTTCGAGGGTCATTTTGTGACAATTTTGGTATTTTGCAAGATCTTCCACATGCATCAACAACGCACGCCCAATACCACGACGACGCCATTGCGGTTCCACGAAAAAGGTTTCGACGTGAGCGAGCGACGCGGCAATTCGAAGGAGAACGCCTGCGACGGGATCTGTTCCTTCCACGGCGAGAACGTGATGCCGTTGTTCGTGCCAAACGACACGAAAGCGCCAATGATCAGTCAACGCATCCCGTTGCCGCAAGTGCCAATACGCCTCGAAGCGTTCAGGGCTGACATTCTCGATTTCCAGCACGATTTATTCCTCAAGCAAACGATTCACGCTCATGAGCCGCGGCAATTTCGCTGGTCACATCTAGCGTCCAACCGTCGCGCGCCGCAAGCACGCGTAGGCCGAGTTCATCCTCTAGTTCACGTGCGAGCCGATCGGGATCCTGCTCAAGCATCTTCGTGCCGAAATGCGTCATGACTGCAACTCGTGGACGAATCCCGGCGATCAAATCGCGCGCCTCGAAGAACGTAAGATGGTCGACCTCGAGCGCATCGCGGAAACGCAAGACGTTAATGATCAAGACATCCGGTTCATGAGATCGATAATCATCAATGAGCGCATCAAAATACCGTGTGCAGGGAAGATAGGAGATACACGTGTTTTCATGGCGAAAATGGAGACCGTAGGTCTCAACGCCATGCTGGTGCCGCAGGGAGGATCGTATTTCTACTGTTCCGATCTGATATGGTCCGCCGTGGGCCTGCGTCACATGCTGGGTTTGGACGAAGCGAGCGGCATAAGGAAAGATCACTGCCTCGCCTGCATAAGCGTCCGCCGGTGCGAGCAACGTTCCATGCCTGCGATATCCCCCGATTGTCATCGCTTCGATCATTGCGTTAACATCACCGGCATGATCGAGGTGCTTATGGGAAAGCACGATGCCGGTGAGTTCTTCAGGAGCACAAGGTGGAACGCAGGAGAGCGCCCGTACAAGCGCTCCGGGACCCGGATCAAGATGAATCTGCGTTGCACTGTTGTTTTCCCCGTTCTCAAAGCGCAACCAAATCCCACCGGAAGCGCGGATCTGTCGCGCAACTACGAAACGCGCCCCGCCCGTTCCCAAAAACCGAATGCTTACCATCCCATGTAAATACCGCCATTGATGTTCAAGGACTGACCTGTCATGTAGTCGCCTTCAACCGCGAGAAAACGGACCCCGCGGGCAATTTCCTCGGGGCGAGCAACACGATGCATGGGAATACGATCGAGGATCTTCTCTTGGACATTGGCCGGCACCGAACCCCACATCTCGGTCTCGACGAACCCTGGGCAAACCGCATTCACGGTAATGTTGTGACGCGCCAATTCGATCGCCAACGACTTGGTGAATCCCAGAATACCGGCCTTGGCCGCCGCATAATTCGCTTGCCCGAAGTTCCCCAACTGACCAACGAACGATGAAATATTGATAATCCGCCCCCAACCGTTTTCCAAGAGCAAGGGGACAGCGAGATGGCAGCAGTTCATGACGCTGGTGAGGTTCGTGTCGATGACCTCATGCCAATCCTCAAGGATCATCTTCTTGAAGGTGCGGTCACGAAGGATTCCGGCGTTATTGACCAAGACGTCAAAACGTCCATGGCGTTCATGCACACGTTTAAAAAGCGCGCGAACCTGGTCGAGCTTCGAAACATCCGCTTGTTCGGAGTACGCACGACCTCCGGCACGTTCGATCTCCGCGACAACTTCCGCCGCGCAATCCGCTTCTCGAACATAATTCACGGTGACCGTTGCACCAGCCCTCGCCATCTCGCGCGCGATTGAGGCACCAATTCCCCGTGAACTGCCCGTTACGAGGACGACGCGTCCGAGCAGCGGTCTTTGGGAATCCCGTTGGGAAAGTTCCGAACCGATGAAGGTCTCAGTGATCGTACTCATACCAAAGGGATTCACGCGATGAACCATCTCTTCTCCTGGTGAAGAGTCGACTTTCTACATCACACTTTCGCGATTCCATAACCAAGCAACCTTGCATGGCGTCTGCTTTCGAGCCTAAAGGAAATGAAATGAGCCTTCACTCTTAAGTGGAGTGAAGGCTCATCGTTTTCTCCAATCGCAAATACCCGACGACGCGAAGGTCGACGTTGGGTTAGTTCTTGCCGGACGGAGAGTTTGCGGAGGATCCGGTTGCGGTACCCGCGGTTACCGTCGAGGAAGTGGATCGAGAAGCCTGGGCAGCCTGAGCGGCCTGAGCCGTAGCTCGATTTCGGACGTCTTCGACCCCCCTGGTAATGATATCGAACTGAGTTTCGGTCGTCGCCTTGGCGTTCGCGAGGTTGGTGAGGTTGAGGTTCGCCAACCCGCGGACTCCGTGGGCAATCGTCTCACCAACGCGGGAAGCATGTGCGACAACTTTTTCGGCAAGTTCCGTATTCGCGGTACCATGGTTATGCAAGGCGGCGACCGACCTTTCGGAAATCTCGCGAAGCCGGTCGATGCCCTCTCTGAGTGCATTCTCGGGCGTTGTTGCCGAATGCGGACGGGCGATGATCCCAAGGACTTCCTGTGCATCGGTGAGATGTCGCTTCCACGCAGCATCGCCGGCCTCAAGGAACAGCCGATATCCCTGGCTCGCGAGTTCGATGTAGCTCGGGGTTGTTTCGAGTTGTGCTTGGTTAGACAAGATTTACTCCTTCGGCGAATCGGGGCGATCTTTCACCCAGGTTCCAGTGTACAAGCTAAAAAACGCGTCAAGGTTTGTTCGGTATTGCTCGAGGGCGGTACTCCAGAGCTTCAGTGCGTCGGTTCCGGCATCGGTGAGGGTGTAGACGCGTCTTGCCGGTCCGTGCTCCTTCGAGTCCCACCACGAGGTGATATACCCATCTCGTTCAAGCTGACGCAACGCCCGGTAAACGGTACCGGGATCGGTAACTACTGCGAAATTCTCTCGTAGTTCCTTCATGATCTCGTAGCCATGGAGGTTCAGGTCTTTCAGCATGACCAGCAACCACGCCATGAGATAGTTCTTCGGCGTTCCCCGAGGTGGCAAACCAGAGTCGGCCCGCCCGGAGGAAACATCATCTTCGGTATGCTCGGCGCTCGGCATCCGACGTGGCTGAGGCTCCTTCATTCCCTATGTCTGCACTTTACATATAGCTGAGACGATCGTCAAGCCCGCTCCCCAAAATGTGCCTTTCGTCAAGTACGGAAGGGCACAAGGCACGACCATACTTCTTTAAGGGATTGCACATCGGACAACGACACACGCGATCCTAGCGCGGAGCGTTCTCCGTCGAAAGCATCCGCTCCGTCCGATTTGAAGAATAAACTTTCTCCCAAGCCTCTCGCTTGCCTAACGATCAATCGAAGCTCCTCAAGCCAATGCGGAGATCAGAGGATAAGCACCATTGAGAATTTCGCTCCCCGAACGCCCAAACCACTTCTCAAGAACTGTCGCGTAGACGCTTCGAAAATCCGTCGTGAAGGTCACGTCTCCATTATCGAGATTCTCAAGCGACGGATGCTCGCCGTAGATGCCGCCTTTGACGGCACCGCCGATCAAGAACAGCGGAGCAGCCTCACCGTGATCGGTTCCGCGACCGGCATTCTCGGCCACGCGGCGACCGAACTCCGAGAACGACATCGTCAGCGTTCGCTTGTCATTGCCGTGTGCGGAAAGATCGGCGTAGAAGGCGGCGATCGCGTCGGAAAACTCCCGCAGCAGACGATCGTGGGTTCCGCGTTGAGCGATATGCGTGTCGAATGATCCGTGCCGCACATAGATCACGCGCGTTCGCGTCCGGCTGCCGATGATCTGCGCCGCCAAAGCGAGGCTTCGTCCAAGCGGGGTCGCGGGGTAGGATGCATCGGTCGTATACCCGGCGATTAATTGGGGGAGTTCCTCGGCTCCGCGTTGGGCGTGATCTTCGATTTCGGCGACCATCGGGAGATAGGGTGAATCAAAAGGTTCTCGCGCCTCCGCGAGCATCGCTTGATATTCACCGCGCTGACCCCGGCGCCGATCGCTCACAAGTCCGTAGCCGCTAAGCTGCGTGAAGGCGGGAACGTCGACGTGTTGAGCAAGCACGCACTGCGGTAAGACCGGCGCGAGCGCGACAGCGTTGAAAAGATTCTCCTTGGGAAGATCGGCCGCGTCGAGGTACCGTCCGATCCAGCCGGTGTTTACGTAGGCATCCGGCTGTGCGGTCTGCCAGATTTGTTGACTGCGAAAATGCGAATGGTCGGGCTTGGGATACCCCACTCCCTGCACGATCGCCACCTTGCCTGCGTCGAACATCCGCTTGAACGCGCCCATCTCCGGATTCAAACCGATTTGTGCATTAAGCGCGAGGACGTCTCCGGCGGGAATGCCGAGAGTGGGACGATAGCGATAGTAGTCGGGCATTTCCAGCGGTACCAGCGTGTTGAGGCCATCGTTCCCGCCTTCGAAATTCAGCAGAACAAGCACGCGATTGTCGTCGCTCCCGGGAAGACCCGCAAGCACCGGAGCCGCGAACGCTTGAGCGAAAAGATGGTCGAAAGTGCCGACAACACTGAGCCCACCAAGGCTCCCTAGAAGAAAACGTCCGCGTTTCATGATTGATCTCCTTTCCTCGTTCAGGCAAGCTGATAAGCAGGAAGTACCATGGTGAGGTAGGCGCCCGAACGCACACGTTGCTCGAAATTCTCCCCCGAGAGCATGCCGTTCACCGAAACATCGGAGCCGTCGAGATAACTTCGCAAGCGAACGAGCGTTGCCGGAGACACGTCGCCTTGGAGGATCCGGTCGACAAGCACCTGTGCGAGTCGCGCGGGGTCGTCCGACCTTGTCGCTCCTAGCCACGAAGCGTCCGAAAACGCGTCTTGCGACATCACGACGGCATTTGCGAAATTTTCACGCGCGAGCAGGGACTGCGAATTGAGCCAATACGTCCCATCGCCCCAACCCTTGACGTTGGGTGGATGAAAGAGCGCCTGCCCCATCTGACCAAGTGCGGAAAGCGTTCGCGGTTCGACCTTCCCGATGCCGTAGAGTGTACAGATCCCGACGACGTATTCGACCGGGCTTTTGACGAGCGCGCGATAGGCCCGCGACGAGTAAAACACCTGCGAGCGCAAAAGCGTAGACATGACGGGTTGCAGATTGAAGTCGTTGCGACCGATGAGTTCGGCGACGACGTCAATCAACGCGGGTTCGGGGTCGTTGTAAACGAAAAAGTTCAGCAGTTTCGCAGCGAACCAACGCGCCGCGGCGGGTTGCTCGAAGATGATCGAGACGATATCGGTTCCACCGAAGGCTCCGCTTCGACCCAAGAAGGTCTTGACGCCGTCGTCATGCTGACGGACGTTGAAGACCGATCCTGCGCCCATGTTCGGCGGCATGAGGGTCCAGCCGGTCCAGGCACGCGCGCTCTCTCTCACGTCTTCCTCGGAATAATTTCCGATGCCGAGCGTGTAGAGTTCCATCAATTCCCGCGCGAAGTTCTCATTGGGATGCGCCTTGAGATTCGTGCGATTATCGAGATATTTCAACATCGCCGGATCGCGCGAGACCTGCAGCGTCAGGTCGCGGATATTTCCGAGCGCGTTGCTCCGGAAAAGCTCGTTTTGGGCGAACGCCTCTGCCGGTCCGGTACCTTTTTCGTTGAGCCCCGAGGTGAAATGTCCGTGCCAGAAAAGCGTCATCTTCTCTTGTAGCGGCGCGGGCGTGGCGATCATGCGTTCAAGCCACCATGTCTGTAACGTGACCGTCGCCTGACGTCGGAGCATGCCGAGCTCTTCTTGGCGAGTGACAAGCTCAGGGTCCGTCCGGCCTGGGGCACCGTCGGAGAGAATCGTGCGTTGCTGACGCTCCATACGCTCTTCCCGGTAGAGGCGTTCCTGGTTTTCTTCGAGGTCCAAGATTCCGTCGGGCTGCGACGCAAGCGCGCCGGTCGCGGGGAAGTGAATCAAGGAGTCCACCGCACGATGCATGGACATGCCGGCGAAGCGCTTCACGTCGGCGGGAGTTCCTCCAAATCCGGCGCGCCGCAAAAGATGTGCGGCGAGGCGCTCATTCCAAGGTCCGGTATAGGTTTGCAGCGCGCTTGAGACGCTTAGAGACCCAACAGGACGAAACGGTGTATTCGCGTTCATGGTATTGTCCTCGACACTACGGAAACCCTCACTCTCATTATCGGTTAACTTTTTCGATCCCCATCTCCGACGCAGGGGCATCGCACAGTCGGGCGAAGCCGAATTGCCGATGGAGCGCTTTCGCACACGCCTCGACCGAACTTCCACCGACGCGGTCGCCAATGCCGCGCATCATCGGTCCCTCGTCGCCGATCTGCGCGAGCGCCTAGAGCGAACCCATGAAGCCGGCGGCACACAGGCTCTGGAACGGCATCGTAAGCGCGGAAAGCTTCCGGCCCGTGAGAGAATCGAGCGGCTCGTCGATCCTCTGGGAACCTTTCTCGAATTCTCCCCCCTCGCTGCGGCGGGCATCTATGAGGATCCGACGCCTTCGGCCGGCATCATCACGGGCATCGGCGTCGTCTCTGGAAGGCAATGCGTCATCGTCGCCAATGACGCGACGGTGAAGGGCGGAACCTATTACCCGCTCACCGTGAAGAAACACCTTCGCGCCCAAGAGATCGCTCAGCAGAATTGCCTTCCGTGCATCTATCTGGTCGATTCCGGCGGAGCATTCTTGCCGCAGCAAGATGAGGTGTTCCCCGACCGCGAGCACTTTGGGCGGATCTTCCACAATCAAGCGCGCATGTCGTCGGCAGGCATCCCGCAAATTTCCGCCGTGATGGGCTCATGCACGGCAGGCGGCGCGTATGTTCCCGCCATGTCGGACCAAACCGTCATCGTCGCTGGGAACGGCACGATCTTCCTCGGCGGTCCGCCGCTGGTGCGCGCGGCGACGGGTGAAATCGTCTCGGCGGAGGAACTCGGGGGCGCGGATGTACACACGCGTCTCTCGGGCGTCGCCGATTACTTCGCCGCCGACGATCTGGAGGCGCTCGCGCTTGTACGCAGGATCGTCACCAACCTCGGCCCGACGCCGCCCGTTCCCTGGGACATACGTGTTCCGCGAGAACCCGCGTATGATCCTGAAGAGATCTACGACATCGTTCCGCACGACCCGCGCATCGCGTACGACGTGCGCGAGGTCGTCGCCCGCATCGTTGACGGCTCATCCTTCGACGAATTCAAAGCACGCTACGGCACAACGCTGTTCTGTGCGTTCGCACACATAGAGGGACATCCGGTCGGAATTCTCGCCAACAACGGCATCCTCTTCAGTGAAAGCGCACTTAAAGGAACGCATTTCGTCGAGTTGTGTTGTCAGCGCGGAATTCCGTTAGTTTTCTTGCAAAACATCACCGGCTTCATGATCGGCAAGG
Organism: Vulcanimicrobiaceae bacterium; assembly: GCA_035937855.1. Lineage (GTDB taxonomy): Bacteria > Vulcanimicrobiota > Vulcanimicrobiia > Vulcanimicrobiales > Vulcanimicrobiaceae > DASZHL01. The sequence continues at coordinate 9,532 of DASZHL010000065.1, read as the reverse complement.
AATACGAGAACCGCGGCATCGCCAAGGACGGTGCGAAGCTTGTGACCGCCGTCGCTTGCGCGGAGGTCCCAAAGTTCACGGTCGTCATCGGCGGAAGTTTCGGAGCCGGGAATTACGGGATGTGCGGCCGCGCGTACGGTCCGCGCCAACTCTGGATGTGGCCCAACGCGCGTATCTCCGTGATGGGCGGAGAACAAGCGGCTTCCACGCTCCTCAGCGTGCGTATGACGGTCGATGAGGCCGCCGGACGAACGATGTCTTCCGAGCAACAGGCCGAATTCAAAGCGCCTATTCTGGAAAAATACGAGCGCGAGGGAAATCCGTTCTATTCGACGGCCCGTTTATGGGATGACGGCGTCATCGACCCGATCGACACGCGACGGGTGCTCGCAATCGGTCTCTCGGCGGCGGCAAATGCGCCGATCCCACCGACGAGATTCGCGGTTTTCCGGATGTGAGGAATATTGATCTTTCAACCTCCGCAACTAACGCATTGCGATTGGCTTCGTGGCGTCTCCCCCTTCCGACAAATCGCGGGAGACTCAGCGCTCCAAAACAAACAGATAATGCAGTTCAGGGACGATTTGAATATCCTGGCCGAGGTTTTTCAGTTCAGCAACACGCATACCAAGTTCTGCAAAGGTATCAAGCCAACGCTGAGGTGTCGTGAAGTTATAGGGCGTGGGAACGTCGTCATGGAGAACTCGGTTGTAAAGCCAGTCTACAAATACCGCAAAGGCGATTTGATCAGACTCGTCGAAGTCTGCTAATTCGTAGTGACCAGTCGGCGGCTGCTCGTGAACGCCGAATACCGTTTCGATGATCACGAGTCTTTTCGCAGTTGCCCTCCATGATTCGCGAAGAAGCGTGAGCGGATCACTCGCATGATGGAGAACCGTCAGCAGCAAGACGGTATCGAGACTCTTCTCAACCGGCAAACGCCCACCTTCCATATACGGGAGGAAGGGTAACTGGACGTCCCGGTCAACATAATTTGCGACATCGGTCAAGAGAATCTCGGAAAACCGAGGATTGAGCATCTGAGCCACGATTCCATCGCCGCAACCCACATCCAGAAGCGTTTTTCCGGTCGACACTTGCTTAATCTCATCGAAGACAATACGGGATCGCTCTCGAAGCGCTGCTTTCATCATCGTCCGGTCGCAACCGACTACCAGTTTACTCTTGAGCATTCGCTCGAATTCGAATTGATCCGCAACGCCGGCTGTGGACTCAAAAGCGCAGACGACAAACTGTCTACGCGCCCCAGCATCCAAGCCGAGTAAATCCGCAACTTGCAAAAGCAAAGCCTCCACGAAGGGCCGGAGCCGAGGATTGTCGACAACGTGCTGAGGTTTGGGAATCTTATGCCCCCAGAAGTTTGTGTTCAATTCAGGCGTTGTCATGAGAATGTTGGTACTCCCCCATCTGTGGACTTGAAATATTTTCCGAAAATTTTATCACCGAACCGGCAATTCCTACCGGCGTCGATCATCAATGGAAGCGTTCATTGTAATCCTCCAAAAACCCTGATTCCTTAGGAATCAGACAGGTCGAATCCCGCATCCTTAACGATACGCCTCGGAAAGTGAAAACTCCAGATCATTGCTCCCGCGCTTTCTTGAAAAAGATCTTCCTCGGAGCCGAAGGCGGATGGGCATGGTTCGGCCATGGGAGCGCTCACGAGGTGGTAAATCCGCCATCGCATGGTGGGAATACCACCATGCGATGGCGGATCTACCACCATGGACCTTTCTCAATCTCCCCATGTACGCGGCATCTCCTCGCGCCTGAAGGCGGCTCTCGCCGATACGCCGGCGATATTCCTCTGTGGCGCCCGCCAAGTTGGGAAAAGTACGCTTGCCTCGTTGTTCGTAGCGAGCGATCGATACTTCTCGTTTGATGATCTCACGGTGCTCTCAGCGGCACGGACCGATCCGGAAGCCTTTCTTACGAGCCTTGACGGGGACGGACTCATCGTCATCGACGAGATTCAACGCGTTCCCGATATGTTGATTGCAATCAAAGCGTCGATTGACCGCAAACGAAATCCAGGGCGCTTCCTTCTCACGGGCTCGGCGAACATCCTCACCCTTCCGAAGGTTTCCGAAACACTTGCCGGACGGTTGGAAATTCTCGCGCTCCATCCGTTTGCACAATGCGAACTTGCGAACAGCAAGTCACCATTTCGTCATATTATTGACGGAACGGAACCCAAAGGCCAACAACCCCTCACTCGGGACGCAATGATTGAACGAGCGCAATTCGGTGGTTTTCCCGACGTGCTCTTGCGCGCTTCCGCAGCTCGTCGGCGGGCTTGGTTCTCATCGTACATCGCGACGGTAATTTCGCGCGAGGTGCGTATCCTTTCACAAATAGGGGATGACGACGCGATCCTCCGGACGCTCAAGCTCGTCGCTACGCGCGCGGGAGGACCACGCAATATTGAGGCAATGGCGCATGACGGTGGAATTCCCGCTTCGACGCTTCGTCGTCATCTCTCCGTACTACAATCGATCTATCTCGTCTCGGAGATCCCCGCATGGTTTACGAACGTTGATAAGCGTATCACCAAACAACCGAAGCTCTTGCTCGTCGATTCCGGTTTCTACGATTACCTGGTCGGGGGGAAATCCAATCCGGGAGTGCTCCTCGAAACCTTCGTCGGCTGTGAATTGCAGCGCCTGGCGTCGATGGAGGATGAGCCGATGACGCTCCACCATTATCGGACGTCGCGCGGCGCTGAAGTCGACTGGGTCATCGAAACATCCGACGGAAGCGTCATCGGATTTGAGGTGAAAGCGGCCACGAGCGTGAGTTCGAGCGATTTTCGAGGTCTGCGCGACCTTCGAGAATCCGCTCATAAGCGCTTCCATCACGGTGTCGTCTTCTACACCGGAGATCGCGTCGTTCGATTCGAGCCTGATCTTACGGCTCTACCAATTTCAGTCTTATGATCTTCCAAAATAACCCGCGCTTGGATCACTCTTCTCTACGAAGAATTTCCCGCAGCCGGAGGAATAGCACCGCATGACAATCGGCTCGGCACTGCGGTTCGGCATTCCTCGCATGGTTCTCTGCGCGATCCTCGCGCTGGGAATTGAGATGTGTTCTCCTTCCCCGAACCAAGCCGCCGAATCTACGACGGGGATTCTCATGGGACACGTGCTCGATTCAGGCGGCAAGCAGCTCAGCGGAGTCGAGGTCTCCGTCGCCTCGCCATCCGGGCATTATCTTACGAAAACCGATCGGAACGGACGCTTCACCTTTGCCGGAATAGCTCCGGATACGTATGTGTTCTCCGCAGAGGCGCAGGGATACCAAACCCTCGTTCTCTCGAAGGTCGTCATTCGTCCCGGGGAAGAGATTACGACTGACATACGGCTCCAACGCATGCTTACAGATATCGCCAAGGTGACGGCGAACGTCGCGCAAGAGGGCATCGCTTTTGGACAAACACGCAACACATACCAAGTCGTCGGCTCAGCCGCTCAAGGATCGGAGAGCGCGAGTTCGTCCGGCTTGGCGACCTATGCTCGCGGCAGCGTTCAAGCAGCCGTCGCAGAGGTGCCGGGAGTCCAGCAAGATCAATTCTCCAACGTGATTTTTCGCGGCGGAAAAGTTGAAGACACCGTTTTTAGCTATGATGCCGTTCCCGTACCGCAAGCACTCATCGCGGAACCCGGCGGCAACGTCATCGGCGCGCAGCTCGCCACGACCGGAGTCGGCCTCACAAATGTTACCAGCGGTGGCTTTTCGAACGAAAGCTCCGTAGGACTCGCAGGAACAGTCGATCAAATTCCTGCGGCCGGAATTTTTCCCGCTGAATCAACTCTGACGCTCGACGAAGGGATCCTCTCCGCCGCGCGACAAGCCGAATTCAATCGCCGCTGGGCGACGCCGGATCTTCGCAATCGCTATGCGTTCTCCGCGAGTATCGGCGATCAACAGATTGCCTACGGCGACGGGCACACGTTCTATCCGTCGGAGGCGGGAACATACGGCTTGGGTCTCTCGTCACGCGCGACTTGGTCTGCGGCGGGAAACGCTCATTTCCGCCTAAGCGATCATGATGATCTCGCCTTCGTTGGACTTGCGGGCGAAGCGACCTATTCGCAATACGGAACGCCGTTCTCCGGCGAAACCTACGGGGAATTCGACGGAACGAACATGACGTATCCGAACGAGCCTTCTCCCGACGCAGCCGTCACGACGCCAAGCGTCGTTCGCGGCACTTACGGAGTACACAAAGTTCAACTCGTCCACACCTCCCCACGCGCGGAATTACAGGCGCAGCTCTATCACTCGCAATACGAAGCGGCAACCGACGCTCCCTTTTTCGACGATCTCTCGTTTCCTAATGGCCCGATTTCGTATTACAGCCGTCAAGGCGGCGATCTCTACGGAGCAGGTTTCGATGTACAAAACGTCGCGAGTGAACGTCATCAGATTGCATACGGAGCCGATCTGCGCAGCCAAACTTCATCCCTGAATCAGCTCGTTCCAACGTTCGATGAGTCGATTACCTCGCAACCGCTCGTGCGTTCGTCGTTGCTCTATCTTTCGGATCGCTGGTCACCGTCATCAAATCTTGTCATCACGCCGACCATCCGCGCATCGCAAACGTCATACACTCTCAGTGATGGGAATCGCTACGGCGACGGTTCCTTAGATCCGCATCTCGGCGCGGTCTACAAACGCGGAAGTAACGCCGTCCGTCTGACCTACGATCACACCACCGTCGCTCCGCTCCCCCTCGAAGCCGAGCGCAACGACAGCAGCGCACCGCAACCCTTTACCCCACTCTCGCCGGAAGCGGGAAACTCCTACGAGGCCTCGCTCGAACACATCGGCGCATCGCGCATTCGTTTGACGTATTTCGCGAAAGTCGAACATAATCTCATCGACGTCCTTCCGGCGAATTTTCGATCGGCGATCGCCTCAGGCGAAAGCCCGACCGGAGTCGGCGTTCCAACCAATGCAGGGGATTTGCTCAGCCACGGCGCCGAGTTAACCTTCAGCCATGGACTATTTTCATTGACCGCGACTGCGGTGAATGCGCGTTCGTCAAGTGCATCGCAATTCGGTTATAACGACTTGAACGCGGCGGCGATCGCCGCAGGGCATCTCTTTCCGGTGGGTTATGTTCCGGATTTCCACGCGATACTTTCCTACAATTTACACCTCAACCGACGCATCTCGCTCACTCCAAATCTCTCATTTGAATCGGGATATCCCTACGGAAACGGAAAGATGGTGTGGATTTTCGATCCTACGACGAATCACCCCGAACAAGTGCCCAATGACAACCATGTGAACCCCGGATACAATTATTACTTTCTCGAAAACCCCGCTCAACCGTACAATCCGCAAACCAATCCGATCATCGGTTCGCTTGGAACGCCGGAGGGAAATGATCCGAATACCTTGAGAACCGCTCCACAAATCCTGGCGTCCTTGCACCTCGAAGCGATTTTGAGTCAGCAAACGTCTCTCCTGGTCGACGTCGTCAACCTTTTCGGAACATCCTCACCCACTCAGATGCAAGGGAATCCGTACCTCATCGGACCGCCCGGATATCGCGGCGGAAACGCCGCTTACGGCGCGTATTATGGATCAATCCTTGGAGAAGGGCCGTACACGCTCGGAAACGGCGTTCCCACGATGAACGGACAAACGCCTGCGCTTCCTTGGAACTATGGAACCGGCGGTTACGTTCCATCCTCCTATCCGGAGGCGCGCTCAATTCTCGTGCGACTGCGGATTCACATCTGATCGTTGCGAGGTTCGACATTCCGCTCCAAGATCCGTAAGGCACTTCGCGGCACGGGTGTCGGTGGATTCGTCCGAGGCCGGCACGTCAATTCGCGTAGCGCGCGTTCGATCTCAAAAAATGCGAGTGCGTTCCGCGAGATTGCGGACCCGGAAACTCCTTCATAGCCTTTGAGCAGACTCTCCCGAGCGCGCCGCAATCTGGCATCCACGAACGGCTCAAACCGCCGAGCATCTTCGGTCTGATCGGCTCCGACATGCGCCAATGCCGTTTCCGCAAGCGCGTCGAAGGACGCGAGCATCGTCGCGAGGTCAACCAAGGGTGATCGTTTTCTCCGACGTTGGGCGAAAGAAAGAGCCGTATCGCCCTCCAACTCGGAGACGATGACTTCATCGGAAATCACAAGCAAAGCATTCAAGTCAAAACGACTGTGGATCCGTGAGCGCCAAAGACCCGTGAGCGAAGCTCCCAGCGAAGCTATCTGTGCATGCAAAGCCGCAGAGCGTCCCCGGAGCGCATCATCGGAATCAAGCGCATCGAGCGCCGGCGCCACGAGCGCGCTGACATCAGCAATTTCCGTCGCGACTTCGAATTCATCGATAATCTCAGGTACGAAATCGGGGTCATTCGAGCGTGAGGCGAGCGCACGATGGAACTCGGCCATTCTTCGTCCGATGCGCTGTGCATATCTCACGAAGCCGCCGCCCCGATTCATGCTCGATGTTCTCGCCGTCGGCACGGCTCTCAATCGCTCAAAAAGCCTTTCTAAGAAAAAGCGCGCGACATCGCCTCCGGTGCCGCGGCTCTCGACGAAACGATACGCGAGCGCCAAACTTATCGGCTCCGCTTCCGCCGATCGATACGTCATCGATCCGACTAAGGACGGGACATGGAAGAAGCCCGCCTCAGGCAAGGCTTTCGCAAGCTCAATCTCCGGGTGAATGCCCGGCTCCACGGCCTGCAGAATCTTGACGAATAAGACATTGTGAACGACCGCACCCCGAATACCCTCGTTTGATAAGGAGCGAACGATCGGTTCTGAGGAAATGTTGAGATATTCGAGAGCGGCGTACGTTTCGAAAACAAATACGCCCGTTTCTCCGCTGATTTCGCGACCGAAATGCAACGAGTCACCGAGCCATATCCAAAAACGATCATCGGCGAGCGCATCATACACGATGGTCAGCTGAGATCCCGTACGGGCGCGGGCGATCGCCGCCCGCATCAATGCGGGCGCCGTCGCATCATTTTCGTCGATGCGATCCAGCGCGGCAATCCAGATCGCACGACGTCCGCCAATTTCCCACTCCACCATCGCGAGCAGCAGGTTTCCGCTTTCCTGCGCTATCTCCATGGCATCGAGTAAGAGCATCCGTTGCGGCGAGGGAACCTCCGGCACACTTTGAGTGGAAACGTTCCGTCGAAACCGCGCGTCAAATTCATGAACGTCGCCGATTTCCGGGCCGCTTCCCGGCGCATTGCGCGCGGGAACTCCGAAGTACGCGGGAAGCACCGCACTCTCGAAACGAGAACGCGCTGCGCGCTCGAAGAGGCTTTTCCAGCCGCGCGGTAACACCAAGGTGGGAAACTCGGGCGCCACAGTCGCAGCGGACGCGGTTGCCGCAGCGGCGGCGGCTCCGGATGCGTCCGCACGTAGCAGAAACCAAAAGAACGCACAACCGGCCAATGTAAAGGAATAATGATCATCCACGATTGGTGGAAACGCGCTCCAGCCGATCATCTCAACGGGCGTGCGACCGAGATACCGGCTCAAATCCAACGTCGCCGCCTGCGAGGTCTCGGCAAGATTGACGACGCAGAGGACGATCTCATCTTGAAATTCACGCACATAAGCAATGACCGAACGATTGGTCGGATATAAAAAGATGATGCGACCGCGCCCGAAGACGCGGTGTGCCCGGCGCACGCCGATGAGCCGCCGCAGGCTGTGGAGAAGGGAAGAGGGGCTGCGCGTCTCCGCCTCGACATTGACCGCCTGGTATCCGTAGACGGGATCTTGAATTGCCGGAAGCTCAAGGCGTTGCGTGTCCGCCGAAGAGAAACCGCCGTTCCGATCCGGATTCCATTGCATCGGCGTTCGTACGCCGTCGCGGTCGCCCAGGAAAATATTATCGCCCATACCGATCTCGTCACCATAGTACACGATTGGCGTACCCGGCATCGAGAGCAACAAACTCATCATCAGTTCGATCTTCCGCCGATCGTTTTCCACGAGGGGCGCGAGACGACGCCGGATTCCCACGTAGAGCTTCGCGCGTGGTTCGAGCGCATAAACCTGGTACATGAACGCCCGCTCGCGATCGGTGACCATCTCAAGGGTCATCTCATCGTGATTGCGCAGGAAAACGGCCCACTGGCAGCCCTCAGGAATCTCCGGCATCTGCTGCATGATGTCGTAGATCGGATAGCGATCGTGCGCCGCCAAGGACAGAAAAAGGCGCGGCATCAATGGAAAATGGAAGGCCATCTGACATTCGTCGCCCTCACCGAAATAGGCGCTGACATCCTCGGGCCACTGATTCACTTCCGCGAGAAAGAATCCATGCGGGTATTCCTTGTTCATGATTGCGCGCAAATGCTTGAGAACCGCGTGGGTTTCGGGCAAGTTCTCGTTGCTGGTGCCTTCACGTTCACACAAATATGCCGCCGCATCCAAGCGAAAGCCGTCGACGCCCGCTTCGAGCCAGAAGCGCATGACGTTGGACACTTCCTCAAGGACCTTGGGGTTGTCGAAATTCAAATCCGGTTGATGACTAAAAAATCGGTGCCAATAGTAGGCTCCGGCGACCGGATCCCAAGCCCAATTCGACGTTTCAGCATCGGGAAAGATAATCCGCGTTCCGGCGTACCCCTTGTCGTTATCGCGCCACACATAGAAATTCCGTTCCTCGGATCCCCCCGGCGCATGGCGCGCACGCTGAAACCAGAAATGCTGGTCCGACGTGTGATTGAGGACAAGCTCCGTGATGACGCGCATCCCCCGTGCGTGCGCCGCCGTTACGAAATCGCGAAAGTCCTGCATCGTTCCATAGTGTTGGTGCACATCACGATAGTCGGCAACATCGTATCCGTCGTCGCGCAATGGAGACGGATAGAACGGTAACAACCATAGAGCGGTTACGCCGAGCCATTGTAAGTAATCGAGTTTCTCGATCAACCCGCGAAAATCGCCGCTGCCGTCACCGTTTCCATCACAAAATGACTTAACGTGAAGCTGATAAATAACAGCGTCTTTATACCAATCGACATCCTCCTGGAGTTCCGCCGGCGTGTTATTCACCATTTACCTGGCTCCGGAAAGCGAATGCACCATGATACTGGGCTGGAGAACCTCTTCGAGCGTCGATCCAAGTGAGCCAAGAAACACCCTTTCTACTTCCTAGAGGTTGGTTTGGGTTGGCCGAGATTGCGTTTGGTGCTTACTCTAACTGCGAGTGAAACGCTACACTTGAAGAGGTTTGCGGCCTCCGTGGGCGACCTTCGTCACCCGTGGACGGGGGGCGCTTTTTGAACAGCCTCACAGAGTCTATAAAGGTCAACACGCCTGTCTTGGTGTACTTTTATATTTCTCCTCACCTCTTCCACTTTACTTAATTTCAATTCGGTTGTAACAATGGTTTCTTCTATTACAGAAGCTGATGCTAAGATTGTCCCATAGGGGTCAATTATCATGCTTGTTCCACAGAAAGGTACGCCGGCATCAGTTCCGATACGGTTGCTGGATATAAGGAAAACCTG
>DASZHL010000064.1:0-27050 GCA_035937855.1 Vulcanimicrobiaceae bacterium | reverse complement strand
TTGTTATATTTATGGTCCAGAAGTCATCGCATTGATAGACCGCATGACTATGGATAGTTGCTCTTTCAATGGAGATATGGATTCAACTTTCATTGAGGTTCTTCCTAACAGACGTGTGATCGGAGCGATTGGATTTACTGGCGGCACGTTTAAGCGATGCAAATTTGTCGGAGTCGGCATTATTGGAACAAAGGAACAGATTACACACTTTGTAAATGGCTTCAAGGCGGCATGAAAATATCGCCGCAGATGAAAAACCGGCTCCAAAACCCCGATGCAATGCTTCGAGGGATTCGCACTAGCAATCCTCGCCGTTCCGAAGAAAGCCTTCTTGAAGCCAAAGCGGAGCATCGGCGTAAGAGTTCGTGTGTGAAAGCACCAATGAAAGCGAAGCCTCGGAAGAAAACAGGGACCAATAAAAAACGAGATACTTCTTCCCAATGAGACGATTATATGCGAAATGTTTTCCGCTAACGCCACGCGCCGCTTCGCACATGGATATAGCATAAACCAGGCGGATTTTTGCGTTACACCGACGGCACGCGCAAGCTCACAAGAGGAAATGCTGTTGCGATCACCGCCAAGCATCCACATAGCGGGAAGCCATTTATCCATACCGAGCGGGGAATCCTCAAAAATTTTCCAACTTTTATCGAGAATTGCTTTCCTGGGTGTTTCCCTCGGCATTGCCATACACGACGCGATGCAACGAACGAGGCGTCTTTCGCGCCGCAGGCAGGACAAATCACCGCGCCATCGGGTTAACAGAGATTCTTCACCACGTTCAAAGTGCGGTCGGGCTCGGCGTATTACGCGACGGCTTGAAGCAGTGTCTCAGGCTCGGATGGCTTTCTCAGGATACCATCGTAGTGGAAGCAGGGTTATGAGTCAAGTATGTAAGCCCCTAAATCTCATGTGCTATCTAAAAATGTCACGGACCGATGATGATTGAGAAAAATCTGCTGTTCAGCGGTAAACGGTCGCGAAACTTCGGAGCCAGGAAGTCCGATTCGCTTTTGGTCATATTGCGGTAAGCGAGGAGACACCAGTAGCTCTCCGTTATCTTGAAAACTAATCCATCCACGATCAAAAAGATAGTCAATAGTTGGCGTCAGCAGCAAACCATTATAGCCCGAAAGCCGCTCGCTCGTTGAAATACATGACCTCCAAGGCTTGATATGGCTCGCAATAAGTAGCCTTCGATTTGTTATGCCTGTTATACGACAGTTTGGCTCGATTGCCTCAAGGCATTTTCTAAAGAGTCCCTGTCCCCGTCGCGATCTGATAATTTCTTCTTTCTCAGTATCTGATAAATTTTGATTTTCTCGTATCAAACGTTCGGCAATGTCTGCTAAGTCATTTTCTATTCTCTTAAATGGAGCAGGTATTTCTAAAAGAGATGGCAACTCGAAATAAGCATATTGGCGAATCAAATCAAACGCATGCTGACCAATTTCGGTAAGATACGCTTTCTGAGCCCCTCGATCTCGATCTCGTTCTAAAGGCGAATATTTTTCAGGGAGCAATGGTCTAAGTTGTTCGATAATCGTTTCCAATAAGATCGGTTTTATAAAAGCACTCCATTTTACAGGGAGAATCCAACCTTCTGATGACCAGTAGGAACCGCTAGCTCCAAAATCCGGCTTTGGTGCAGCGATCGCATCATCCATAACGATTCCCCAATGGCAAATCTCTTTATGAGCGTAGGATACAATTACATCACCTCTCGTTGCTCTGCGCATATTATCATAAAATATGCTTTTCCGACCATGCGCTTCTTGCATAGGCGACCATAGATATTCACCGTCGATTTCTTCTCGCCATGTTTGCCGATGATTTACCCACCAAAACAACATAGCTATGGTATCGGCCGTTGGGAAGCAACGGAACAGAAAGCGTTTCGTTGTTCCTCCATTAGTGAAGCTGCCCATGCCCGCTGCAAGCTCCCCTTCCTTGCACAAAAACAACCACTATGAGTCGGCAGTTTAGAAAGCGGTCGTAAGCTCGCATGTGAAAGTCCCTCCCTACAAGCTCACTCCGGAAGTCTTTGAAACTGGCCTGCTTTCGTGGAGAGTTGTTGATTGGACATTACGCGACTTGATTCATCCGACGTTCGAACTCCATGGGTGAGGTGAGGCCGATCGACGGGTGCCACCGCTTTGGGTGTTAGAAGGCTTCGATGAAATCGAAGCTTTCAAGTACGGCCACACGTTGGTTTTTGAATCGATGCTTAGCGAGCAACTCGAATTCAAGCGTCGCGTTGAAGCTCTCGCACATCGCGTTGTCATAGCAGTCGCCGACTGAGCCCATTGATGGGCGAACACCGGCCTCACGGCGTCGCCTGGCGAATGCGATCGCGAATGCGATCAATGTATATTGGGCGGATTCAATTGGTCGAAGCAACACTCTCAGGTCCAAGGATCTTACCACAATGAAAAACCTCCGTTCCATTCATCTTTTACGAAAATCGTTGCGGTCACCAGGTAGGCCGCCTGCTGCTTTGCGTGAGCAATACTGTCGATTTTGGGCCGCAATCGCGCAAGGGCAGACGAGTGAAAACGCAGCCGTCACCGCTGGAATGTCTCCTCCGGTTGGGGTACGTAGCTTCAGGCACGCGGGCGGTTTGCCGCCGCAGCAGTTTCGTAGTTCGGCAAGAGCCTCATCCGGCCGTTACTTAAGCTTCGCGGACCGCGAGTCTATCGCACTCCTCAAGGTGCAGGGTTATGGCGTCCGTGCAATTGCTCGTGAGTTGGGAAGAAGCCCTTCGACGATTTCTCGTGAACTGCGGCGCAACGCTGTGACGCGGTCCGGCATCCTCAATTATCGCGCCGTGAACGCTCAGTGGCATGCGGATCGAGCCGCTCGTCGCCCAAAAATTCTAAAGCTTCTTCAAAATGCTCGTCTGCGTGAATACGTCCAAGAGCGACTTGCCGGCCGCATCATTTCTGCAGACGGCATGCCCGTGAAGCATCCGAACGTCATCTGGAAAGGGCGCCGAGCTGTGCATCGTCAGCAACGACGCTGGGCGACTTGCTGGAGCCCCGAACAGATCTCTCGGCGCCTTCGAGCCGACTTTCCGGAGGATGAATCCATGCGAATCAGCCATGAAGCGATCTATCAATCACTGTACATCCAAAGTAGAGGGGCATTGCGCAGAGACCTTACTGCATGTCTTCGTACCGGAAGACCGTTGCGGGTACCTCGCAAGCGTGCACAGCGAATTGGCCGATCATTTGTCGATCCGCAATTACTCATTAGTAATCGCTCCGCAGATATTAACGATCGAGCGATATACTTCTGCGACCCCCATAGCCCGTGGCAGCGAGGCAGCAACGAGAATACCAACGGGCTCTTACGGCAGTATTTCCCGAAAGGAACCGACTTGAGCCGGCACACTGCGACACAACTCGCTGCGATTGCGCGTACCCTCAACGCAAGACCACGTAAAACACTCGGTTGGAAGACTCCGGCCGAGGCATTTTACGAACTGCTGAGGAATACAGATTCAGCAACTGTTGCTTCGACCAATTGAATCCGCCTTGTTATCCTTGGTTGGAATGACGAATCACGCTCTTCGGCCTTCGTAACTATAGTTGGTATGCCGGAACACTAATAGTTTCCCGTCGCGCAGGATATAACACAATACTTTTTCTTTAACAAGCTTTTCCGGCATGATCATCCTTCAATACAATAGTACGCTTCCATCTTGGAACATTCGTGTAGGTTTCCCCCTAGCCTTTCGCGCCAGTCATACGCGACGGTAGCACTGAGATCACCCGTCGATTTATGGACAGCTGATACGCGAGAGAGGGTGCCCCATGAGAACGCTGCAGGTCGAGCCTCACGAAATCTGCGACTCCGTATAGGTGAACTCGTATCCGCCGATGCGAACGGTGTCGCCGGTTCTGATGCCGTGTTCGCGTAGCTGTTTCTCGACACCGAGTTTGGCGATGACGCGCTCGAAACGCACGACCGATTCCTCGTTGTCCAAGTCGGTCATCGAAACCAGGCGCTCGACCCGATCTCCGGTGACGAGGAAGGTGCCCGTGCCGTCTTCGCGCGTGATCTCGAACGCGACCTTGGGAGCGAGATGGAAGCGCGGTTCTGGGGCGATCACGCGCGGCAGGGGCGTGGTGTGGATCGTTCGGAAAGCCGCGTACAAGAGGTCGCGTACGCCTTCGCCGGTCGCCGATGAGATCGTCGCGAGTCCGGGAATCAGGGTCCGGAGTTCCGCGAGATGCTCGCGCGCTTCCGGAAGATCGAGCTTCGTGAGAACGGGGATCGTCGGACGATTGATAAGTTCGGGATTCCAGGCTTCCAGCTCGTGCTCGATGGTGGTTTTGTCTGCGAGGATCCGCTCGACCGGATGGGTGCCGTCCATCAGATGGAGGAGGACGCGGGTGCGTTCGACATGGCGTAGGAAGCGATCGCCCAGGCCGACGCCTTCGTGCGCGCCTTCGATGAGGCCGGGAAGGTCGACCAACGTGAACGATTCCTCCGGCCCCAGGCGGACGATCCCGAGTTGCGGTTCGAGGGTGGTGAACGGATAGTCCGCGATCTTGGGTTTGGCCGCAGTACAGGCGGCCAGCAGCGACGACTTCCCGGCGTTGGGGAGCCCGATCAAGCCGCAGTCGGCGAGGAGCTTCAACTCAAGGCGTAACTCCGAGGTTTGCGGTGGTTCCCCGCGTTCGGAGTAGTGAGGCGCTTGGCGGGTGGCCGTGGCGAAATTCTGGTTGCCGAGGCCGCCGCGACCGCCTTTGGCGACACGCAAGCGCTTCCCGGATTCGCTGAGGTCGCCCAGCAGTGACTCGCCGTGCTCGTCGTCCGCGACGAAGATGAGCGTTCCGACGGGAACGCGCACGATCAGATCGACGGCGCTGTGGCCCGATTTGTTAGAGGTGCCGCCGTTCTTACCGGATTCCGCCGCGAAGTGCTTCTTGAAGCGAAAGTCGACGAGTGTGCTGAGTTCGGGGTCCGCTTCGAGGATGACATCCCCGCCGCGTCCCCCGTCGCCGCCCGCCGGACCGCCCTTGGGGACGTACTTCTCCCGGCGCCAGGCGACGACGCCGTCCCCGCCGCGTCCTCCGGATACACTGATCGAGACTTCGTCGATGAATTGCATGATGTTCCCGCAATGTTCCGGTTTTAGCTGCAAGGTGCCTAGGGGCGTGCCGGAATTTCGCACGAAGAGCCTCTTGCTTTGGGGAAGATTGTGACTTGAATCCTTGGGCTCAAGTCTTCGTGCGGGCGGATTCGCTCTTCGGCACCACGTCGCTCCTCATTCTCAAAATTCGTAAATGGAGTCGAATTGCTCCATCGAATTCCCAATTTTTGGAGGAGTAACAAACGACCAACTGCGTTAACGTCCTTCGATTGTGCCTGTCGCGAACATTGTTGTTCATAGTGAGAGGATAATAGCGATTGGCGACCGTACAATTGCGATCGTCTTGTTATCGCTGCACCATAGCCTGCGTAGGAAATGCTACCGCTGGACAACGATCTCGCGGATCGCACTGGCGCTTTCTGACGTGCTCGCACCCTTCTGTCTGCTCTTGGAGAATTTCGGTGGCCGAACTATCAGCTAATGATGGGAGCAAGGTCGACGATGCGACGTTCGCGACAGCGTTTGGCGCGAGGCGCCTTACGATCGACCAGCTTCGCATCGTGCAAGCGGAAGAACAATCAATATTCGATTTTCTCGACCGATGCAAGGGCGGTGTCGATGGTAATGCAACCGCGCTCGATCTAAAGATCGCGGCGTTGCTTGCCGCGCAAATCGCATTTGAGAGTCTCGTTCTCGATCCCGATAAGTTTGATCCGAGCAACATGCCGATGATCTTGCTCGTGCCGGTCTCGGTTGCGACCCTTGCAACGCTCGTATTGGGCCGCAAGCGATCGGCGCTCGACCCGGACGAGGTGGCGAAGGACCTCCGAGAACGGCCACTCGTGGCTCGCCGAAAGTACGCGGCTGTGCTTGCCGACGAGATAGCCGAGGGCGAAACCCGTAATGCCCGGCGTAACCGTGCCTTCATGGCGCTCGCCTTTGCGACGGTGGTCCTCATCGCGGGAATCTACCTTTGGGACCTGTGGTATCATGGGAGGGATCATGTTCACGTCCAAGCGCCAAGCACCAACCACATCTCGGGCGGCGGTCCAGCCGGCCGACCAGAGCCGCGTCAACCCGGTGTTGCGCCTTGATCTAAGCGAGGACGACATCAGTTTCCTCGATGCGCCAAGGGAGCGATTCGAATATAACCCACTAAAGGGGTCGGCTCGCGAGCAACGCAAGCGTTCTGCTTAGGGTGATCTACGGTTTCGCTCTCTCGCTCGTCACTCCCGGGCGCGAGAGAAGACGCGTCATCCAGCGAAGGGCGGGATGCCGTGAAGCTGACGATTTGGTCGACAAAATACTTTTTTCATGAGCGCTTTCTCAGTGCCTGAACTTGTTGGATTAGCGCTCGCATGTGGCGCGTCTGATATCGGTGGGGCATTTTCCCGGAGTGAGGTTGCCCTCATCAATCGTGCGTTGCCGGCATCCACGGCGAACGCACGACGGGTTCGTGCGGCAATCCGCGACGGATCTGATCCGTTCGGAGATGCGTTGTGTGCGCTTCGCTCACCAGACGAGCGCCGGTCTCTTGGGGCATTCTACACTCCGCCGGAGATTGTTCTCCCGATGGTTTCTTGGGTATTCGAGCAACGGCCACAGCGGCTCATTGACCCCGGTTGTGGAAGTGGACGGTTTTCGGTTGCAGCTACAAAGTGGAATCGCTCAATAAACATTCTCGCAATCGATCTTGATCCGGTCGCGACCATTCTGACCCGAGCTGCACTTGCGGCCGTCGGCGCACGTAATCCGCGCGTACTACAAGCGGATTACTTGACGGTAAACATTCCGCGCATTACCGCGCGGACTGCATTCGTCTCAAATCCACCCTATGTCCGTCATCATGGCCTCGACGCCAATACGAAGGCGCGGGCGCTTGCGCTAGCAACGAAAGCCGGCTATCGTATTTCAGGTCTCGCCGGTCTCCACGCCTTGTTTTATCTTGTAACGCTCGCTAAGCACGGCAGACGCGGAGACGTTGGTTCGTTCATTACGAGCGCAGAATGGTTGGACGTCGGATATGGTTCCGTTATCCGAAACATGTTTACGAAAGGACTCGGTGGACGTTCACTCGCCGTCTACGATCCAGAGGCAGTTCCCTTCAAGGATGCAATGACGACGGCGGCGATAACGACGTTCTGCATCGGCGAAGAAACAAACGTCACGCGTCTCCAACCGATCATTGATACCACGCGACCTTTGCTTCTTGAAGATGTTGGTTATGATATTGAACGAACTGCGCTCGCGCATTCTCCCCGATGGTCGCCATTTCTCCGCAACATAAAAGGTGAGGTTCCAGAGAAAACAATCGGCGAAATTTTTCGTGTCTCACGCGGTCAAGTAACAGGAGCGAATAAGTACTTCGTGATGACACGTAGACAAGCCCGTGAGTATGGAATTGAACCGTTCTGCATCCCTGTCGTTTCTTCCGCAAGGGAGTTGTTTTCCGCGAACGGTGTCGTACGCGACACGCCGGAACGGATGGTCGGCCTCGCTGTGCCAGCCGACTTAAATGTTGCCGAACATCCACAGCTCGCTGCATATCTGCATTCTGGAAAATCTGCCGGAATTCATCAAGGATATGTCGCAAGCCGGCGGCGTCCATGGTATGCGGTAACGTATCCACGCCCGCCGGTTGTCGCTACCTATATGGCACGGCAGGCACCAGTTTTCGCACGTAATCCGGATGGGCTTGGATTACTGAATATCGCTCATGGTCTCCATCCCCGCCGCCCGCTAGAACCTGTTGTACTCGATCGTATAGTTGCCGCCCTCAACGCGACGCGAACGACGTTTATCGGTCGTGGGCGAACCTATCACGGTGGACTTGAAAAATTTGAACCTCGCGAAATGGAAGCTCTTCCGCTAGAGGTAATAATGTGACCACTCCAATTCGTTGGACAAAACAGCAAGTCGACGACGATGCAGCGACCGCCACCGCCGTTTTCAGAGAACAGCGGTTTGCCGAACCCCTTGAGGCATGGCAGACGGAAGTCGACCTACGCATCAAAGACTTTCAACGTTTGTTCGACGAATATCATGTCGCTAAACCTGATGAATTGAAAACTCACGACATTACCCGGATCATCGACGCTGGACTTCTCGACGCGCTGCGCTACCTGCCCGGACCGCCTATTAGCATGGACGATCTCGAAAATCTTTCCGACGTTCGAAACATCGGGCCGGTACGGTTACGAGATGATCTCGATGCAGCACAACGCATCCTTGAGACTATTCAGAAAACTATTGACCCGCGACGTTTTCCATGGATTGTGGAAAACCGAGATCCGACTTCAGGAGAGCGATCGGTCACAATTTTTGCATCGGCACTGCTTCAAGCTGCACAACGTCTCCAAACTGCACGCCGAAACGACGCAAAGAAGGAGCAAGAGCAGGCCGTGAGGTGCCATCTCGTTAAGCATGGTTTCGCGCCGATACGGCTTGCGAGAATAGCAACGTACGCAGACTTTCCATCGCGTGGCGTATGCTCGGCAAATGAAGTTATATTTGGCGCGAAAAAGGCAGACGTGCTCGTTCGACTGTGGGATGACCGAATGCTTCCCATCGAGTGCAAGGTTTCAAATTCTGAAGTAAATTCATTCAAACGTCTCAACCATGAGACGTTGTCGAAGCATACGTCCTGGACGGGGTCCTTTGGATCCGCGAACGTCGTCCCTTGCGCTATCCTCGCCGGAGTGTTCTCTTCGGCTAACGTCCTCGCGGCACAAGAGCATGGATTAGCGATTTTTTGGTCTCACCGAATCGAAGACCTTGGAACTTTTGTCGAATCTACTCGATGATGAAACGTTTCGTGCATCCCATTATTAACGTCCGTTACCATAACTCAAGGACCTCACGGAAGCCTCCGGTAGAGCGTGGCATGCTCTTGCTCTTCCGTCGGTCGATCATCTCAGGTGATGAAGGTCCCGAAAAACAAAAGAGCCCGAAGGCTCTTAGGCTGTGGATCGCGTGAGACGCCGTTTTAGATGGGTGCAGGTTGCAGGACGTTGATGTGCTGACGATTTCGGCGAGTCGTGAAGGCAACTTGTCCGTCCACGGTCGCGAAGATCGTGTGATCTTTGCCGATGCCGACACCGACGCCGGGATAGAACTTCGTCCCGCGCTGGCGAACGAGAATGTTCCCAGCCAAGACCTGCTCGCCGCCGAAGCGCTTGACGCCGAGGCGCTGAGCGTTGGAATCTCGCCCGTTGCGGGTGGATCCGCCGCCCTTCTTGGACGCAAAAAGTTGTAGGTCGAAGCAAAACATGACCGACGGAGTGTACCAGGTCCTCGCCGCGACTTCAATCTCTCCCGGCAGTTTTGGTTCCCCCGATCTTCCTGCGACGCCGAGACGCTTGCCCCGCAGGAGCCGGTGAATCGAATCGCGGACGCCCCCACCAATGCTTCGTCCGGGTGGGATCCTCGTCGTGCTCGCACTTCTCGTCGGCATCCCCATGCCGTCGTTCGGAGCGCCCACGCCCGCCCCTCAACTTGCTCGGATTAGAATCATGAGCACGACCTTTCCCGACGGGAAAATTCCGGAGAGATCCGCCCTTGCGACGTGCGGCGGGAGCAATCGCTCTCCGGCTCTGAGTTGGAGCGGCGCGTCGAGTGGGACCAAGAGCTACGTCGTTGCCATGCGCTCCCTTGATGCGCCAGTTCCCGGCGTACTTTGGCATTGGCTGCTCTTCAACATCCCGGCTTCGGTTACGCAATTGGCCGAAGGCGCCGATCCTTCGTCACTTCCCGGTGGCGCCACGGATGGAACGAACGACTTTGGTCGCAGGCAATACGATGGACCATGTCCCCGCGTCGGGGATGCGCCCAATCATTATCGCCTCATCGTCGTCGCGGTCGACGTTCCGCAGTTGCCGGGTGTCGGTCCCAACACGACTGGAGCGGCTCTAACCTTATTACTGCACGGCCATGTCCTGGGTTTCGGAAGGATCGAGCGCCACTACGCTCCCTGACGATCCCGGACTTTATGGAAAGGTGAGCGCCGAATCCTCGCATGAGAGTTGAGCAGTTTGGGAATGTCCGCCTGCGTTCAGGATGAGCGTGATCCCCGTGCTCACGTCGCAGGTGGGTGGGTCGTCCGTTCCGGTGACGCCCATTGCGGGCGCTGCAAGCACGCCCGCGCTTCCGGTGGCCGAGATCGAGAGTGTGAACGTCGTGAGCGAACTTCCTCCTTGAGAAAGCGTGACGAGCGTTCCGGGGGAAAGACTTTGAGGCGGTTCGATGACGGCCGCCCCGCTCGTTTCACTCGGCGAACCTTGCTCCAGCGAGATCAGCGTTTGGCCGTCCTTTGCGGAAAACAAGAGGGCTGCTCCGGAATTCGCTTCGGAGCTTTTCCCCGCTAGGGCTTTCGCTTCGGAGAAGCGAGCCGCGAGTTCACGCTGAGCGGAGGCCAGTTGAACGCCGCCCGAGCTCGAAAGCGTCACGAGCATCGATACGAGCAGCGCCAGAACCGCGATGCTCACGGCTGTTTCGAGGAGCGTGAATCCGTGTTCCCCTGGACGGAATATCCTCTGCGAAGTCTCCATGCGCCACCTTAATCGACGTCGATCCTCGAGCCTCATGCAAACGCCGGCTCGCTTACCTCCCATCTGCGGCGGCGGATGAAATCCGCAAGGGACCTCGCTCTTGGGAAGGGGGGAGCGAGGGCCTTGCGATAGTATTTCTCGAAGCAAACAGGGCGGTCGAAGTGACTGCCCTTTCGCGCGTCAGGAGCCCCGGTCGGACTTGAAGAAACATCGCGTCGTCATCACAGGTATGGGTGCCGTCACTCCAATGGGGAACACCCGTGAGGTCTTTTGGTCAGCACTCCTCGCCGGTAAAAGCGGTATCGACCGGATCGCCTCGTTTGATCCGAGCGACCTCGCGACGAAAATCGCCGGCGAGGTTCGAGGCTTCGATCCCGATGCCCTGATCGGCCGACGTGACGCGCGCCGGATGGATCGCTACGCGCAGTTCGCGTTCGTGGCGGCCGCCGAAGCGCTTGCGGATGCGGGCTTCCCGAGCGACCCCCACGTGCGGGAGTCGACGGCGGTCATCGTCGCGACGGGAATCGGCGGCATCATGACGCTGGAAGATCAAGTGACCAAAGCGCGCGAACTCGGGACCGCCAAACGCGTGAGCCCGTTCTTCATCCCGATGTTGATGAGCAATGCGGCGCCCGCCCACATCTCGATGCATCACGGCTTACGCGGGCCGACCTTCGCCACGTCCAGCGCTTGCGCGAGTTCGAACGATGCGATTTCGACGGCGTTTCGCTTGGTTGCCTCGGGTGAGTGCATCGCGGCAGTCACCGGCGGTGCCGAGGCGACCGTCACGGATATTGCGATGGGCGGCTTCTGCTCCATGAAGGCGCTCTCGACGCGGAATGACGAGCCGACCAAAGCGAGTCGTCCGTTCGATCGGGATCGGGACGGATTCGTTCTGGCCGAGGGCGGAGCGATTCTCATCCTCGAGCGACTCGAACTCGCGCTGGAGCGTGGGGCGCGGATCTATGCCGAGTTGCTCGGGGTAGGCCAATCCGCCGATGCTTACGATCTGGTCGCTCCGGATCCGACCGGCGGCGGTGTCGCCTTGGCGATGACGCGTGCGCTCGCGAGCGCGGGAGTGAAGCCCGCCGACATCGACTACGTCAACGCTCATGCGACCTCGACGCCTTTGGGTGATGCGTCCGAATCCGCCGCGATCGCGAAGGTCCTCGCACCCGACGGACGACATTTGGCGGTCAGCTCGACCAAGAGCATGCACGGACACACGCTTGGAGCGGCGGGAGCGATCGAAGGGGTCGCAACCATACTTGCCGTGCACCACGACATCATTCCGCCGACGATCAACCTCGATTTCCCCGATCCCGAATGCACGCTCGACTTCGTTCCTCTCGTTGCACGCAAGGCGACCGTGAACGTCGCTATGTCGAATTCATTCGGATTCGGCGGACATAACGCGGTGGTGATTTTCGGAAAATACCGTGCATAACGGTAGA
Source organism: Vulcanimicrobiaceae bacterium (assembly GCA_035937855.1). Lineage (GTDB taxonomy): Bacteria > Vulcanimicrobiota > Vulcanimicrobiia > Vulcanimicrobiales > Vulcanimicrobiaceae > DASZHL01. The sequence goes on along the minus strand of DASZHL010000064.1, from coordinate 14,946 downwards.
GCTGAATGAAGGATCGAGCATTATGACCGGCGAGTCGCGCAGGCGTCGTTTACGAACCCTGCTGACGAAAGTCGGCGTTCGCGATGCCGACACGGACGTTTTTGAAACGGCGTTCGTTCATGAGAGCGCGGTACGTGAGCGGATCGCCGAGCATTCCAATGAACGCCTTGAGTTTCTCGGCGACGCGATACTCGGTTTGATCGCAGCCCGCTGGCTGTACCAAAAGTTTCCCGACGCACCCGAGGGCGAACTTGCTTTGCGGAAGGCGGCGCTGGTCAACGACGCAGCTTTGGCCGCGACCGCCGAACGTTTGGAGTTCGATCAATTGTTGGTGCTTGGAACGGGCCTGGCACGGCTACCTCAGACGCGTCGGCGTTCAACGATGGGCGACGCTTTCGAGGCGTTCATCGCTATGCTCGATCGCGTTGTGGGTTTCGTCGCTGTTGAACGTTTCGTCGTGAAGGAACACATCGAGCCTTTGAAGGCGGCGATGGTGAACCTGGGCGATGCGAAATCGCTCTTGCAGGAGTGGACGCAAAAACACTTCGCCGCGTTACCGATCTACCATGAACGCGCCGAGGGACCGCCGCATGATCGGGTCTATCATGCCGATGCGATCATTGACGAAGAACGCATCGCCGGCGGAAGCGGTCCGAGCAAAAAGGCGGCTCACCGTGCCGCAGCCTCGGCTGCGCTCGAGATTCTGCGGCTGAGTTACGATGACGTTCCGAGGACCAATGCGACGCCGATACGAACCCAAGGGACGCCGTCTACAGCGCAGACGAAAGCGGTGAAAACGCCGAAAACCGCAAAGACGAAAACAGCGGCGAAAACAACCGTGAAAACCGCCGCGAAGCGGACGGCGGAAGCGAAAAAAACGACTCGGCGTAAGCGCGCCGGGGGCGTGCATAGGATGTCGCAATGAAGCTTACTTCGGTGCGTTTATTCGGGTTTAAAACGTTTGCGGAGCAGACGATGCTGCAATTCGAATCGGGGATCACCGCGATCGTCGGTCCCAATGGTTCGGGTAAATCAAACGTCGTCGATGCGATCCGCTGGGTGCTCGGTGAGCAGAGCGCCAAGTCCTTACGCTCGACGAAAACCGAAGACGTCATCTTCGCGGGCAACGAGCGCCGCAAAGCGCTGGGAATGGCCGAGATCACGCTGACCTTCGATAACGATGACGGCGCAATGAAGGTTGACGCGAGCGAAGTGCAGATCACACGGCGCGCATATCGCGCGGGCGAAAGCGGTGAATATTTCATCAATCGTCAGCAAGTGCGTTTGCGCGACGTCATCGACGTCTTAATGGGCACGGGTTTGGGTCCGGGATCGTACGCGATCGTCTCCCAGGGACATATCGATGCGATCCTCAGCGCGCGGCCGACCGAACGACGCGAACTCTTCGAGGAAACGTCCGGCGTCAGCCGTTTTTTGGCACGCAAAAACGAATCCTTGCGTCGTTTGGAACAGACCGAGCAGAACGCGATTCGGCTCAACGATCTGCTCGCGGAGATCGCGGCGCGCATTCCGGAACTCGAGACCCAGGAGCGGCGCGCCAAGCGCTATCGCAAGCTATCGGCGCGTCTGCGGGATCTTGAGATCCTCTCGTATTTGCGCGCAAGTTCGTCGCGTCGCAACGAGCGGGATGCCCTCGGTGCGGACCTTCATCGATTGGAGGCCTTGTGCGTTTCGGCCGCCGAGAAAGCTCTGGCAATCGATACCGAGGCGAGTGCGTTGCGTTTGCGTATCCTCGCGCACGAGCAGAATCTTGAGAACTTGCGCTCCTCCGCGACGACCGCACGGGCGCGTCTGGCGGAACTTGAAGCGCGTCAGGCGGCCTTATCCGCTCGTCGTGATGCGCTTGAACAACAATCGTTGACGATCGTCGATGATCGCGAACGCGCGCAAGCCGAGGCGGAGGAATTACGCACCGCGATCGATCGGCTCGTGACGTTGATCGGGCCGCTTTCCGACGAACTCGAGGCGGAGCGCATACGCGAACGGAATGCACAGGAGGCGATCGGCGCCGCGCGTACCGCACTCGATGGGATCTATACCGAACTACGCGCGGTTGAGGCCGCAGCCGCGCTCTCGGCCGCCGATGAGGCGGAGCGACGAGCTCAAGTCCAGGCTTTATTCTCCGAGCGCGATCGCTTGGAGAGTGAGGTTCGCACGTTGAACGATGACCTCGCCGCACGCGGGGTGCACGTGACTTTGCTTGAGGAGCGTATTCTCCAAGCCGATGGCGAATCTGCGGAACTGGCCGAGCGTGCCCGCGCCGTCGAGTCCCAGGTTCGTGCCGCAGAGGCACGCATGACGCAGGCGCAAGAACGGCTTGCCGCCGCGCAAACGGCGCTTCGCTCCGCAACCGGCGAACTGGCGGGAGTCGAAGCGCGACTGCACACGATCGAGGAACTTGAGGCCAATCTCGAAGGCCATGTGCCGGGGACACGTGCGGTGCTCGAAGCGGTTTCACGCGGCGAACTTACCGGCATCGTCGGCGTGGTTTCGCAGTTGGTGCGCGTCGATCAAGCGTATGCGCGCGCGCTCGATGTTGCCTTCGGCGCGGGTCTCTCCAATATCGTGACGCACCGGGCGGAAGACGCCGAACGCGCGATCGCGTATCTCCGACGCCGCGAGCAAGGACGCGCGACGTTCTTGCCGCTCGACGTGCTCGGATCTCGCAACGGGCGCGACGCACAATCCGCTCCACCGCAGAACGGCGTCATCGGTTGGGCGCACACGTTGGTCGAGACCGAACCCGAATATCGCGGGCTCGTCGCGTTCTTGATCGGACGGACCCTCGTCGTCGAGACGCTCGACGTCGGCGTTGAACTCGTGCGCGGACGCGCCGGAAACCCGTTCCGCGATTCCATCGTCACGCTCGAAGGCGATGAAATTCGGGGTGGCGGCGCAATGACCGGCGGCCGGTATGCGCGCGAACGATCACTGCTTTCGCGCAAAGCGCAGGCGCATTCATTGCGAGAGAATTTACCTGTCCTCCGCGACGCCGTTGCTCGCGCCGAGGCTGCTCTCAACGCCGCGAGCGAAGAAAGTATTGCCGCGCGGCGGATGCTCGACGAGACGCGGACGCTCGCATCGCAGACGATCCTCAGCGCGCGAGAGTCGCAGACCGCTCTTGAGACGATGCGCAAAGAACTCGCGCGTTTGGAAGAAGAGCAGGGAGCTCTTGCCGCGCATAAGAGTGAGAGTGAGGAGCAGTTAGCGGGCGTTCGCGAGCGGCTCACGCTGCTCGATCAGCCGGTCGTGGATGTCGGCGTGACCGACGCGCGTCGCGCCGAACAGGAAGAGCGCTTAGCGCGCGCACGCGAGAACATCGCCCGCATGCAAGAGGGTGAACGCGAAATCTCTTCGCGAATCGCGGGCTTGCGTGAACGTATCGCGACCTATTCGGCGCAGCGTGACGGTGCGACGGCGCGGGTCTCGTTATTGGCTGAAAATCATGATCGGGTCGCGCGCGCGCGCGAAGAGTTGCTTGCTGAAATTGCCGGCCTGGTGCGGACATTCGAGGAAGGTGGCGTGCAACTCGAGGTCTTGAAGGCGGACGTCGCCCAACGCGATCGACATGCCGAGATTGCGCGCACCGACCGGGAAACGATGTCACAAACGCAACAAGATCTTGAGACGGCATTCCGCGCGGCACAGCAGGAAGAGCGCGAGGCGACCGCATCGATGGAGGCCGGGCGTCGTCGTATGGCGGAGATCGATGCGGAACTCGGCATGCTGACCGCCAACTTCGCTCAGAATCCCGCGACGGCCGAAGAATGTGCCGACGTCCAGACGCGCTATGCGAACGATGAGGGCGATATGTCCGCAGAATTGCAGCGTCTGCGCGATGATCTCGGACGGCTCTCCAACGTGAATCTCAACGCCGAAGCGGAACGTCTCGAACTCTCCGAACGTGAGACCTATCTGCAGACGCAGCTCGCCGATCTCGCGCAAGCCCGTCAGACGTTGCTCGACAGCATTCGGGAGATCGAGACTTCCTCGCAAGAGCAATTCAACGAGATCTTCAACGCGGTACAGGAACAATTCGCGAAGGTCTACGCCCGCCTCTTTCCGGGTGGTCAAGCGCATATCTGGCAGACCGATCCGGACTCGCTTTCCGAGACGGGGATCGAACTTTCCGTGCAGCCGCCGGGGAAGAAAATGATGAATCTCGCCGCGCTTTCAGGTGGTGAACGCGCGATGGCGGCGGCGGCGCTGATCTTCGCGCTCATCAAAGTGCGTCCGTCGCCGTTCTACTTACTCGACGAAGTTGATGCGGCTTTGGATGATGCGAACCTCGAGCGGTTTTCGCATCTGGTGCGCGAGGTCGCATCGGAATCGCAAATGCTCATTGTCACTCACAATAAGCGAACGATGGAATTAGCGACGCGCATTTACGGCGTCACGATGGTCGAACCGGGGATATCGAGCATCATCGCGACGGATCTCACCCCGATTGAAACGGGTCCCACAATCGAACACGATATTGATATGCAAAATGAGGTTGCTCTTGTTAGCTGAGGTTCATACCCCCACACGCACCATCGCGTTGGTCTCCGTTTCGGATCGTGAAGGGCTTATCGAATTGGCGCGCGCGCTCAATGCGAATGACGTTGATATCTATGCAACGAGCGGTACACGGGCGTATCTAACCGAGCATGGCGTGGGGGCCTACGATGTCGCCGAATTGACCGGGTTTCCGGCGCTTTTCGATGGTCGCGTGAAGACCTTGCATCCGAATGTGTTCGGTGGGATTCTCGCCGATCGCGACAATCCGGCGCATCTTGCGGAAGCTCAAGCGCATAGCGTTCCGACGATCGGTCTGGTCGTGGTCAATCTCTATCCGTTCGAGGCGACGGTCGCGCGGGAAAACGTTAAACCCGACGATGCGCTTGAGCAGATCGACATCGGCGGAGTCGCATTGCTTCGAGCCGCGGCGAAAAATTATGCTCATGTGAGCGTCCTCGTCGAGCCCAAGCAATACGGCGCCTTCATCGCGGCCTTACCCGCCGGGCCGGACGTGAAAGCACGGCGGCGTTTGGCTACGCGGGCCTTCGAGCGCACCGCCGAATATGATGCGGCAATTGTGCGGTATCTCGAATCCGGACCGAATTTCACCGCGCTTCCGGATGCGCTCGCGTTGACCTTGCCGCTGGCGCTGCCGTTGCGCTACGGCGTGAACCCACAGTCGCGGGCGGCATTTTATCTGGAGGACGGACGGAACTTACCCGAACAATTACACGGCAAGGCGCTTTCCTACAACAATCTGCTCGATGTCGACGCGATCCTGTGTCTCATGGCGCGAAACCCTTCCGAAGGGCTTGGCCTCGCATCTCCCAGACACGCGGTGCGTGCCGCGATCGTGAAGCATACCGTTCCGTGCGGCGTCGCCGAACGCGAAACGGTTTTCGAGGCGGTGCATGCGGCGCTTGATACCGATCCGGTCTCCGCGTTCGGAGGAGTTATCGCGGTCGACGGAACGGTCGATCTCGCGACGGCGGAGCGTTTGGGGGAATTCTTTCTGGAAATCGTCGCGGCCCCCGAGTATACTGTCGAGGCCTTGAAGCGCTTACGGAAGCGCAAAAATCTACGGATCCTTAAGTATGAACTAAGTTTGCCGATGCGTCTTGCCGCTGAGCTTCGCGTGCGTAGTGCTCTCGGCGGCGTGCTTGCTGAGGCCGGTGATCCCGCCGCAAAGCCTGAAGAGTGGCACGTCGTGACGAAACGCCTCCCGACTGCCGAGCAATGGGCGGATCTGCGTTTCGCCTGGGATATCGTGCGACACGTGAAGAGCAACGGCGTCGTCGTGGCGCGCGATGGGATCACGCGCGGTATCTGTGCCGGCCAGACCAACCGTGTCAGCGCTGTCCGGATTGCGGGCGAACGTGCCGGTGAGTTCGCGCATGGTTCCGCTTGTGCCAGCGATGGGTTCTTTCCATTCGCCGATGGGCTGGAGGCGGCGGCCTTCGCGGGATGTACGGCGGTAATCGCGCCGGAAGGTTCGATTCGCGACGAAGAGGTCATCGCCGCCGCCGATCGCCTGGGCATCGCGCTCGTCTTCTCGACCTACCGCTACTTCTTGCATTAACGAGCAGTGGTTCTCTCGCATCAAGCATGAGCGAGCGAGGACTCCGTCGAATCGGGGTTCACCGGCCGAATCACGTGGACCGGAACGAGCCACAAACTCTTATTGTTGGAGCGATGATATATGTCCGATCGCGATTCGTCACGCCTTGCTTCAGATTTGGAGAAGCTCGAGCAGATAAAATTTCCCGATCAGCCGGATCAACCCAAGCCCGCCGTCACCCTCACCCTAACGCAGGGCGAATATCGGGCGACGTTGGCGGTCCTTGGGATCGCAATGATCGGTATCTTCGGGCCGCCGTTCCTGCGTTCGGGTACGCCGTTCGGCGACGCGATTTCGTCGGTTAAATCGGAGCTCAGTGCAACCGGCCCCACCAAGTTGAGTGACGATTTCCTCTGTCAGCCCAATATCTTGCTGCCCATGTTGGACGAGTCGCAATTGCAGGACGGGGTAAAATCATTGGGTCCCGTCGTTAGCGTAAAGCGGCTCCGTGATGGTCAAGTGGAACTTGCCTACCGCGATCAAAACGGGCATTGCAAAATCGGGCGTTATGAGCAAAATATGTTTATCGGCGATTCTCTGCCGGCCCGATTCGATTGGGTTGCAAAGGACGAACGAGTTCCTAATGCTACGAAAGTGATAAAAATCGATCAAATGCCGCTTTCCGCCGTCATAAAGAAATCCGTTCGCGTTTAAATATTCACGCTCACGGGACACCTCCCCGACCATGCGGAACGTTCGGGCTTATCGTTCCGCATGGAGGCGGACTGAAATGATGGATACTGGGCCGCGCGCGGCATTGTATGCCGGATTCGCGATGTATTGATAATCGGCGGTGATCGACGCGTGGCTCCCAATGCCTGCTCGGTAATACGTCTCTAGAATATTCTCCGCGGCGTAGGAGAGTGCGCCGTCCCCGATGAGGATCCCCATTCCATCTGCGGCGAGAAAGTTTTGGTGCGGAAGAGAGAGGCCGTTTACGACACCTGCGATTCCGAACGTGTCGTTCGCTCGCTTCCAGAGCTTGCCGTCGAGTGAGAACCCTCCCGAAAGTGAGCGGTCGATTTCGGTGAAATCGAAGGTTTCATACGAGCCGTTTTGCGCGCTTAGCCGGACGAAGGCACCGATGTGCGGCGCGATCTCTTGCTCGATATTCACGCCGCCACCGAGTTTCCAGTGCTTGTCGGTTCTGAACAGACTGAGGTCCGGTGGTTTTCCGGTGCCTGCCGCCGCATCGGTCGCATCAGCGAGCGGCGCCATGTATCCATAATCTCCATAGCCGAGGACTCGCACCTTGCCGGGGTGTCCGCCGAACAACGACGTGCTCCGTTCGTATTCGAGAACGGGAGAGAACTGCTGGAGGAAGTGCGGATCGATCTGCGTCGTGTTCGGAACAGTCGAGAGTTGGAAGATCCCCGCGCGAAGAGCCGAGCGTTCACGGGTGGACTCCGCGCTGAAACCTCGCGTGTAACCCCACGCGTCGGCCGCATAGTCGAAGGCTCCCATATCGAGAATCGACCAATTCATGAAATCGTTTCTGGGATCGTGGGCATACGAGTTATTGTCGAAGATATCGACGACCGAAAACTTGCCAAACGTCAGCGTCAGATGCCTCGTATCCTCGGCACCGGCAAGCTGATTGGTTCCGGCATCGACCGTTTGCGACTCGCCGCCGCTGTTGAAGGTTTGGCGCAGGAAATAGCGCTGAAGACGCCCGTAGGGTTTGGATGCGCCCACCTTGTATGCTTCTCCGCTGGGAAAACCCGCGACGCCGAACGTTCCGTTCAATCCGAATCCCTGATCGATCTCCGGATTTACATACGCCTCCGCGCCGTTCCAAAGGCGCGCACCAAGGAAGAGCGTGGCGTCGAACGTTTTCGCGGTATCCGCGGTCGACGAAAGACTTTCGGGTCCGGAGTACGCCGCGGGGAATGCTCCATGATATTGCTGGAGGTTCGTGGTTTGTGCGTGGATACTCCAGCGCTCGCGATTCACGGGTGACGGTGACGGTCTCGTCGGCGCGGGAGACGGCGTCGGGGATACCGGCGTTTGCGCGAACGCGGCCGTCATGGTCGTGATCGTGCTGAGCGCCGTGACGAAGACGAATTCGAGTCGGTGACGTTCGAATCGGTGTACGGTTGACATGGGGCCTCGTTCCGCGGGTAAGTTAATTTATAGGTGAAGTGCGAGGCGGGCAACTTTCCAGACGACCATCCCGACGGCGACAATCAAATAGGCGCGCAAGATGATGAGCCACACTCGGCTCAGCGGCGTCAGACGTGCGGGAGAAAGTTCCGACAACGCGGGCATCCGCCACGTGTTTCGCAGAGAGCGTTCATGAACGAGCGCATTGTTTTCGTGTGGACAGACGCTCATCCAAATACCGACGGCGATGGTGAGCAACGTTCCGGCGGCCAGAAGCGTGAGCGTCTGCTGATTGGTGATCGTGGGGAAGATGGTCGAGGCCGTGAGAATGACCGAGAGCATCACGAGAAGCGCGATGACGATGCCGGTGAAGATATTAACGCGACGCGTGTTCGCCCAAGGGCCGAGAACCGGCTTGTCATTGGAGAGCAATAGCAAGAAGACCGTCGCGCTCGGTAAAAGTACGCCGGCGAGCACTTGAACTGCGTTCGTGAGGAGTCCGAGCGGACATCCCGGAATCAACACGAGCGCCGCGGCGAGGCCGATGAGGCCGGTGAAGACGACGTAGAACGCCGGTGCGTCGGTGACCTTACGATGGAGCGAATGTTGCAGTGAGAGAATGTCGCCGACCGCGTACGCGCTCGAAAGCGATACCGCCGAGGCGCCGATGATCGACGCATCGAGCAGCGCCAAGGCGAAGAGGGTGCCGGGGATATGCCCGACGTATTTCGCGATTCCGGTCGCCACGGCGCCCGCATCCTGGAAGTTCCCAAATTCCTTGTGCCCGGCGAAGGTCGCTGCGCTAAGCGAAATCATCGCGATGCCGCCGATTATGACGAAGACGATGCCGATAATGAGATCCCAGCGTTCGTACGCCATGAAACGAGCCGTGATGCGCTTGTCGATCACGTAGCTTTGCTGAAAGAAAAGCTGCCAAGGTGCGATGGTCGTGCCGACGATGCCGATGATGAGCAGCATGACGGTGTTCAGGTCCGCTCCTTTGGGAAGACCGGGGATCACGAGATCGTGGAACGATTGGCCGATCGGCGCGTGTGCGGCAATCAGAACCGGCACCAGGAGAAGGCTTCCCAAGCAAAGCGCCATCGAGAAGCGTTCGAAACGGCGAAAATCTCCGGTGCTTGCGCCGACCATGATAAGCACGGCCGATAGGGCGATGCCGGCCAATTTGGGAAGTCCGAAATAATCCAACGCGAGGCTGATCCCGATGAATTCCGTCACGATCGTTAATGCATTAAGAAGAAAGAGGTCGATGACGCTGAACGCTCCCCAAAACTTGCCGAAGCGTTCCAAAATCAAGCGCGCATGACCCACGCCGGTGACGACGCCCAGGCGCAGCACCATTTCTTGGTTGACGTACAGCACGGGAATGAGCAACAGCATCGTCCAGAGCAAGGAAGTGCCGTAATTCTGACCGGCTTGCGTATACGTTCCGAACGCCCCCGCATCATTATCGCCGACCATAACGATCAACCCTGGACCGAGGATCGCCAACAGCGTGCGGACCTTTGACCACCATCCGCGGCGCGGCCCGGTATCGTTACGTCGAATCGTTCCGAACGCCCCCCGGATATCGCCCGTGCGGATGTCGTTCTCAATGACGGATTGCGCTTGCATGCGATCGGCTTCGATGGTGATCGCCGGGCTCATCGCGCACACTCCATCTGGAACGCGTTCGCGGCATCGCGTAACCGCGACGCGAAGAATAGTTTCATCGTCGTATTTCTTTCAGGAAAACGCTGTGCGAAGACAGCGCAAGTGAAGAAAATCTCCAGCCGGTGGAGGTTTATCGAAACTCCTACTGCCGTCGTCCATCGCGGGCCATCACCCCCTCTCTTTTCGATATGAAAATACCGCCGGATCATCGATCGGGCGGCGAGAGAGCATTCACACGGCGGGTGTGTTGCTAACCTCAACGTCCGGGGTTCGGCACCGTACGCCGTAGAGCTCACGTGGCTCAGCCGCGTTAGATCCCGCCTTGAAGTCGACGGGACCTGGTCACCCGTTGGGGTCTCTCGACCTTTCCGGGTAGCGGCATATTTGTCGTGCGGACGCCTCGCCTAACGAGGATCCTCATCCAAGGTACAAGGAGGTTCTGGATTTGTCAACCCATCTCCATTCCTTGGGAACATGAAGCATTTAGCCCATGAAGAATTTAATGCTCTCTCGATCGCTTCAGGTTCCTGCTCGACCACACGAAGCTGCACCAAGGTGGCTCCCATCGGCGCTTGCCGTCCGATAGTGCAGCCGGTGAGGTCATGTCCTTTGAGTAATCGTTGCGGGTTCATTATTGCTCTGCGGAGCGGCGGAGTTTTGCGGCGTGGGAACGTAGGTCAGTTGAGGTTCGTCATAGGTTTCCGGCGGCAATATCTCACGAAATTCCTCAGAAACATACGTCACGTCAACGCCGCAACGAACGGCTTTGCAGACGTCTTCTCCGCTACGGACGGTATCGTCCCATCGATACTCGTCCAGATAAAGATCTTTACACCGTAAGAGATAAACGCAGCGCCAACGCCGTGCGAGAGCGCAGACGACCTCTTGCGCCAGCGCGGAGTCATAAATTCCGATTTGGACGAGTGAGAGAATCGACTGAGGAGTGCTTCCTAATGTCTCGACTATTTCCTCAGGAGTCGTGGAATTCAGCTTTTTATGCTTTTCGACCGGCTCTTCATCGGAAAACCAACCGTTGAGTATCTCCCCCCAGGTAAGCGGAAGGAGACGCACATAGACGCTGTACTCATGACCCCGAGGGTACTCCGGTAGAGCCGGCGCGGTGATATAACCGTCATAGACATCGAACCTTTTCAACTCATCCGTGGATATGCTCGTATCCGGTGAGGAGACGTGCAGGTCGGAATAACGGCGACAGACGATTCCATTCTCAGGGGCATACATCCCAGGGAACGATCGCAAGAACGTGCGTAATTCTTTGCTTGAAACCCGTTCCGAAAAAAAGATATGATGGAATTCATTTGGACGTGAACGCACACCGCTTTTCTCACTGCAATCGTCCCACGGCTGGAGATTGGGATCCCAGGCCGGTGGAGCTTGCGGAACACGCGTGAGACGCACTCTGCGCTCCGGTTGCAAGGCTTGAGCGATGCGGAGGGGTAGCAACTCCTGCTCATATCGAAGATTGAAGATGCGCACCCCAAGGCGGGTCGCTTGACGAATCTCCTCGCCGGTGTAGTATTCAGGATGATCTTGATCACCGCGTTGTTGGAAATGATATGCGCAGGGCGACCAACGTTCGGAGATTGCCGCCGCAATGCGCTGAGCGAGGAACATCGTTGCTTCGGTGTCACCGCGACCTCCATGCTGAATCGCGACCGTTGATTGTGGCTCGGGAACTCCGAGCAAGCTTACGAGAGCTTCGTCCGATTCATCGTCGCTCGATTCAGGTTCGGGTCCATACAAATGAATGATAATGGACGGGCCGTCCTCGTGGTTGTGCCATGGCGTATCCGCATTCCCAACAAATCCGATCCCATCATCGTGATCGGCGACCGACGCCCCGGGAACGGTGCTGAGATAGTCGCGAAGTTCCTTCCAGTCGATATCGACGGCTGATTCGAGAAATGAGTAGAAGGACACGTCAGAATTCTCCTATACGAACGGCATCGAAATCGCCACGCTCCCACGAGAGGTTTTCCAGAGCGGCGATGAATCCTTCACGTCAACGTATGCGAACGCATGTGCCGAAAAGGTTCTTTCAGCGGCGGTATCCCTTGATACTGAAGAAGTTGCGAAATCTGCAGACCCCGAACGACGGCCTTCCGCAAGTCCTCGATTTCGAAGTACGTATTGTCGGCATATCGGTACGGAATTTCTTTGAGGACTTGTGCTTCGGTGGGGATCTCTTTTTTCGCTTGTCGTTCCGCTTCTTTCCAGGCAGCGCCACCGGGTTCTCTTTCGAGAAGCCTGATACACAGATCCCTCATTGCAAGGGGTAGACGATCGAAGTCGGCGCGGAGACGCGGAAGACGATGAGAAGCTGCGCGGTAGCAATCGCGAAGCACGGCGAACTCTTTAAGCGACCGAACGATCGTTAGGCGATCATCCCCGTAACCCTTGAGTTCCTGGGCGTCCGCATCGGTGATCTTGGGCGCGACTAAAATGAGGGGACGGTGATCGGGATTCGCGTCCACATGATGCAAGTACGTTTCGATTTGCTTCCGCTTGCTCTTTACGATTTCTTTTCCCCTGGTTACTTCAACGTGGAATAATGGAGTCCTAAGATCTTTCTTGATGAGATCGCCGAGCTTCCTATCTCCTTCGTAGATGTGCGCCCCTTGCTTATTCAAACACTCGATTGCCTCGTCGTACCCGATGAGGTCATTTCCAAGAAGCTCCAGGGCGTCAAGCTCGAAGCGCTTGTCCTTTCCTTGTTCTCGCGTGTCGGAATCGCTGCTGCGGAGAAACTTCGCCGCCTTCAATCTGGCATCCTGAATGCGCTTGTTGAGTTCCTTTCTGTTGTCCGTTGAAAGCGTATCCCCCAAGGGGAGGCAATCCTCGGGCGAAGGTCGCTTCGACGAACGGAAGGTCCGGAGCGCTTCCCGGTTGATCAGCTGCACGTCGATCGCTCTGCGCGCATTTTCGAGGCTGCCCCAACCTAGGTAAAAGCGATGGTCGACCGCCAGGGCGGCAGAATAAGCCGCCCGCGCCTCATCTTCCCGTGCTCGGCTTACAGCTCCAAGCTCCGCTTGAACTCGTTCAGGGTCCGGGTCCGGAATCTTTACCAGCCCAATCATAGGGCCCGCCCCCAGAAGTGAGTAGCGACCGGGGCTCATGACATCGAGCATTTGCAAAGGCGATCTCCGACTGTAGGAAAGCCAAGGCGACGTCATCTCCGTCCAATGGGACGAGGACCTTGATGGGATTACCCGGCATTCGTATTCGGTAAACTCGGGGGCGCATGATCGTGCGCGAAGCTGCTTGCACCGACACAGTAGCGTTAAGAGGTCGGCCGCTATCAAGTGCGTTCAATTGAACCAATGAGACCAGGAAGTGAATCAGATGATCGTTGCGGGGATGCTGACCGATATGTTTTCTTCATGCACGGGAAGAGTGATCCTGTATCCAAACCCAACCATTCGACCCTCGTTTCCGGCTGTTACCAGAGAAAAACCCGGAGATTCACAGAATTCTGGGAAACGTTCTCTGAATACAGCAACCTCCTTTTCAGCGGAGTTCTCTCGAGAAGTTCCGAAACTCTTGACGTACACATCGTAGAGATCATCAAGAAGCCGTACGGCTTGGAAACCATCGATTTTCTAATAGGTGACTTCTTTTTCAGACAACAAAGGGAGCCTCCTTTTCTCCAGAGTGGACGAGGTGGGCGCGAAGGCGGTCGTGAAATTCCGCATTTTTTGGAAAGCGGGGATGATGATCTCGCAACTCGCGCTGAAATTGAACAAGGCGATCGGCGACTCGCGAAGAGCGGACTCCACGAGCGAGTTCTAAAACGGTATTGCCGAGATTGACTGCTTCGCTTGGTTCATTTTGAAGTAACCGGGTATTCATCAGCCGGATCGTGTCCACGGCCCTGCTCCTGGCAAGTGATCGTTCCCGTCCTTCAAGAGCGGCAATGATTTCCTTCTCAGCCTGCGCGGTATAGCCGGATATGGAATCACTTCGTCCGGCATGTCGCGCTAAGTCGAGATATGTCGTCGCCGCCAAACCATGAATCTCGCCCAAGCTTAAGTAGTCGAATACCGGCGGCAAGGGTTCGTTCTTGGTGCCGGCGCTCATTTCTAGGCTCGCCTCAATCGCGCGACGCGCATCCGACGATTTTCCAAGAAGCGCTAGTGCGGAAGCCCGACGTGCAAGAAGTTCAGCACGGACTAGTCCCTGTTGCTGTATCGGCAAGCTATAAAGAGCGAAATTAATAAGCTCTAAAAATTCTTGATGATTTCCCATCGCGGTCGCGATATAGGACAATTCGCCGATTAACTTTGATGGAATCAAATGGTTTCCGGCCTCTTGGCAAAAACGAAGCCCCAAAAGATAGTATCGTTGCGCCACTTTGTACATCCGACAATCGTAAGACATGCATCCCGCCAACTGAGTCATTTGCGCGGCGACCTCAAGCAGTCGTGTTTTGAGGGGACCTGTAGAGGTTTCTTCAATGAGCTCTCCAAGCGCATGCACTTGACCGATTGCGGCCTTTCGCATATGCGATCCGGTTTGCGAAACTAACTTGCAAAAGAAGCCGATCATTTCTTCGAAATGCGCTACTTCATCCATACCGATATAACAAGGTTGAACGTCTTCAGCCGTGGGAAGCATACTCCCCACCCACTCTCTGATTGGCGTTAGGAGAAGGGCACCGCTTGTTGCGACCATCGCGATTAACGCGTCTCTGCGGCTTGTAACGTCGCTCGCAGTTAGCTGTTTCAAAGTTGCTATTGCCTCCGGAGTGGTCAAAGAAAAGAAATCTCGTGCGACCAGATTCGGCTGGTCCTGAGCGAGAACGATGGGACCCGTCCACCTTGACCTCCAAGCCATCGGCGGCGGCAAGTCGGATCAATTCTTCGGCAACTTCCTCTTGAGTTATGCCCCGCCTGAGGCGGAAATCTTGAAGACGATCAGTTCCACTCATCTCTCTTCTTCGGCGCTCCAACAACCCCAGGGTGCTCTTCTCGGAACGGGAATGATCCTTGACCGGCAGCTACATACCCCGT
>DASZHL010000063.1:0-40452 GCA_035937855.1 Vulcanimicrobiaceae bacterium | reverse complement strand
AACCGCTCTCAAGCATGCGCGACAAAGGACGGAGACAGTTCAACCCGAAGACACCATAGACGTCCGATGTCGAACCACCGGCATCACGAACGAGATGGGGAACACCAGATGGATCTCGGTCTGAACAGCGAAGAAATCGCTCTCCAAACACACGCCCGGGAATTCTCTCAATCGGTCGTGCGACCGCGCGGCGGCGAGATCGATCGCGAAGAACAGTATCCTTGGGATATCGTGAAATCCCTTACCGATTCGGGCTTCATGGGCATGACAATCCCGCGAGCCTACGGCGGTCAAGGACGCTCGTTTCTCGATACGGTGTTGGTCATTGAGCAGATAGCGCACTCATGCACGGTTTCCGCACGCATCGTCGTTGAGGGGAACATGGGGGCGATTTCGACGGTGATGGCCTACGGGACCGAGGCGCAAAAACGTCTCGCGGCCGATCTTGTCCTTGCCGGCGACAAACCCGCGATCTGCATTACCGAACCCGAAGCAGGAAGCGATGCGACTTCCATGACGACGCGAGCCGACAAACGCGGTAATGCTTACGTCATCAACGGCAAGAAGCATTGGATCACGGGTGTGGGAATATCAAAACTCCACCTGATCTTCGCACGCGTTTTCGACGAGCACGGCGCGGAACTCGGCATCGGCGGTTTTCTCGCTGTGCGCGGTGAAGCTGAGGGGTTGCGCATGTCCAAACGTGAGCCGACGATGGGTCTGCGCGGCATGCCGGAAGGCGAACTCGTCTTCGAGGATCTGGTGATCGCGCCCGAAATGGTGCTCATGCCTCCGTCCGGTTTCAAACGCGGGTTCGCCGATCTCATCAACGCGTACAACAGTCAGCGCGTGGGCGCGGGAACGGTCGCCATGGGTATCGCAGCCGGAGCGTTCGAATACGCCGTGGAATGGGTCAAAACGCGCGAACAATTCGGCCGCCCGATCGGCGAATTCCAAGGTCTGCAATGGATGCTCGCCGACATGCAAACCCGACTGACCGCTTCGCGCTTAATGCTCTATACCGCCGCCCGCTCGCGCGGACCAAAGCAGAGTCCCTTTCCCGATCCCACGCTCGCGGCGCAAGCAAAGATCTTCGCGTCCGAATCCGCAATCGATATTGTCAATCAAGCTCTGCAACTTCACGGAGCACGCGGCTATTCACGGGAGTATCCCCTTGAGCGCATGACCCGTGATGTACGGATGTTCACCATCGGCGGTGGAACCGCCCAAATCCTCCGCACGCTGGTGGCATCGAAAATCCTCGGATGGAAACTCCCACAAACACGAAATGCTTAGCAGAGCATCGATGAACCGGGCCGCAGATCTTCTCGCTCGCCGTCTTCATGAGGCGGGTTGCCGCTATGCATTCGGAATGCCCGGCGGCGAAGTGCTCACCGTCGTCGATGCACTCGCCAAGGCCGGCATCGAATTCATCCTCTGCAAGCACGAGAACAATGCGGGATTCATGGCCGAGGGTGTGCATCACCGCACGGGTGTTCCGGGAATTCTCGTCGCAACGATTGGTCCGGGAGTGGCAAATGCGGTTAACGTCGTGGCCAACGCACAGCAAGACCGCGTTCCGTTGATCATCCTTACCGGCTGCGTCGATGCCGACGATGCGCTGACCTTTACGCACCAAGTCTTCGATCATCGCGCTTTGTTCGCGCCGATCACGAAGGCGACGTTTACGCTGAGCGCGAACGCCGCTGATCTCATCGCCGACAAAGCGCTAGCGATCGCACTACGCGACCGCTCAGGTCCCGTGCTCATCGATGTACCGATTACGGTCGCGGAAATGATCGTTGAACGGCCGCTGCGCTCGCGCGATATTCCGGCATCGCCAACGGCTCCCGCTGAAGGTGAAGCGCTGAGCAAAGCACGCGAATGGCTCGCGGAGGCGGAACGACCGCTGCTCATCGCTGGGCTGGACGTGATGAAACACCACGCAAGCGAAACGCTGCGAAATTTCGTCCAGAGCTACGATATCCCGGTCATCACGACCTACAAAGCCAAAGGCGTCATCCCCGAGGATCATCCACTCGCCTTGGGACCAATTGGTCTCTCTCCGCTCGTCGATACGATTATTCAGCCATTCCTCAAGGAGGCGGATCTTCTGTTTTGCGTCGGCTATGATCCGGTTGAAATGCGAAGCGGCTGGCGCGACGCCTTCGATCCCGCGCAGCAACGCGTCGTTGAAATCACGGCGGAAGTGAACACGCATTTCATGCATCATGCAAGCATCAGCTTCGTCTGCGATGTGAAAGCGGGAATCGAGAGCTTGTCTAGCGGAGTTCGCGCGCGCAAGACCTGGGCACAAACCCGCGCAAGCGAGATCCGCTCCGCACATAAAGCCGCCTTCGCTTCGCGGGGAACATGGGGACCCGTGCAAATCGTGGAGATCGTTCGCAAGGTTTTCCCGCGAAACACTCTGGCCACGGCTGACTCTGGAGCGCATCGCATCGTGATGAGTCACGTTTGGGAGGCTTACGACGAACGAACGGTCCTGCAATCTTCCGGACTCTGCACGATGGGCTGCGCCCTTCCTCTTGCTATCGGCGCGAAAATCGCCGACCCGGAAACTCCCGTCGTCGCATTTACGGGTGATGCCGGCTTGCTAATGGTCTTGGGAGAACTCTCGACGCTCGCCGAACTCGCGCTTCCGATCACCATCGTCGTCTTCGTCGATGCATCGCTCACCTTGATCGAGATGAAACAGCGCCAACGTCAATTACCCAACGCAGGCGTTGATTTCGGCCATCATGATTTCGCCGCAATCGCGCAGGCCTTCGGCGGTGCGGGCGAAACCGTTTCCGATGCAGTCTCCCTTGAACGAGCGCTGAACGATGCGCTGACGCGCACCCGGCAATTTACCGTCATCGCTGCCGAAATAGATCGAGGAGCTTACGATGGCCGCTTCTGACCCAACGGAATGTGCCCAACCGTCCGGTCCATTGGCGGGAATTCGCATTCTCGATCTTTCACGGATTCTCGCCGGACCTACCTGCACGCAAATTCTCGGCGATCTTGGCGCGGAGGTCATCAAAGTCGAAAAACCGGGACTCGGCGACGACACGCGAACCTGGGGACCCCCGTACGTAACGGGCCCCGACGGAAAACCGAGCACCGAATCCGCCTATTATCTCGCAGCCAATCGCAACAAACGATCGATCAGCCTCGATTTCAGTAAACCCGAAGGTCTCGCAATCGCACGTCGACTGATCTCGCAATCGGACGTGCTGGTGGAAAACTACAAAACCGGAACGCTCGCACGTCATGGTTTGGGATATGTGGATCTCCATGCTGAGTTTCCCCGCCTAGTTTATGCATCGATTACCGGCTTCGGGCAAACGGGCCCGTACGCGACGTTGAGCGGGTATGACGTCCTGGCCCAAGCGATGGGGGGAATCATGAGCCTCACCGGCGATCCGAACGGTCCGCCGATGAAGGTCGGCGTCGGAATCGCTGACATCACGACCGGCCTGTACACAACGATTGGGATTCTTGCAGCGCTCCGACACCGCGATGCCACGGGTGAGGGACAGCAGATTGACGTGTCGCTGCTCGACACGCAGGTATCATGGCTCATAAATGAAGCGATGAACTACTTTGTGTCAGGCGATCGACCGATCCGGCGTGGAAATGAGCATCCCAACATTGCACCGTACAAAATGTACGCAACGGCGGATGGATTTCTGGTCCTAGCCGTGGGAAACGATGCGCAATTCCGTACGTGGTGTGATCTCACGGAGATGCGATCACTTGTCGACGATGAACGATTCGCGACGAATTCCGCGCGGGTGGTTCATCGCGGACAACTCGATGCATTCATTGAGCCGGTTATGAAATCGAGAACGAGGGCGGAGTGGCTTGCGCTGCTCGGGCCTGCGGGCGTGCCGTGCGGCCCCGTAAATTCCGTCGATGAAGTCTTCGCCGACGAGCAGGTGCGCACACGCGGAATGCAAATCGAAATGCCGTACGCTCACGCCGCGTCGGGCTCCGTCTCCCTGGTCGGCAATCCGCTGCATCTCTCGGCCACGCCCGTGAGCTACCGCATCCCTCCCCCAATAGCTGGTGAGCACACGGTTGAGGTGCTCAGGGACCTCGCCGGTATCGACGCCGAGATATTCCGCACCCTCAAGAAGAGCGGTGTCGTTTAGAATTTATGAACCATCATCAGGATACCGCATGGGCGATCTCTTTTGCAAAGTCGTCGACGTCTTCCTCACGCGTGTCGAATGCGGTCATCAAGCGGACGATCGATGCAGCCTCATCGCGTAGATAGAAGCGACGTTGTTGCTGCAACGGGGCAACGGCGTGAGATGGCAGTTGAGCGAAGACGACGTTGCTTTCCACCGGGTAGACGATGCGCACGTTCGGCATATTCCGAACATGTTCGGCAAGTCGTTGCGCCATACGATTGGCGTGACGGGCGCTCACAAGCCAGAGATCGTCACGCAACAGCGCCTCGAACTGCACCGCGACGAAACGCATCTTCGACGACATTTGCATCCCTTGCTTGAAGACGAACGGCATCGCTTCAAGCGCCGGATGTCTTTTGGGAAACACGACCGCCTCGCCGAAAAGCAATCCGTTTTTCGTTCCACCGAAAGAAAACACGTCGACGCCGGTTTCGAGCAGCATCGTCCGCAGATCGACGTCGAGAGTGGCCGCCGCGTTCGCGAGTCGCGCGCCGTCAACATGAAAGAACAAGCCGTGCCGACGAGTGACTGCGCCCAAAGCCGCGAGCTCTGCGACGCTGTAGACGGTGCCGGCTTCCGTCGATTGCGAAACCGAGATTGCGGCAAGCTGAACGTGATGCGCATTTCCAATCTCGCTCATGCGCGACAAGATGTCTTCCGGCGTGAGCTTTCCGTTCTTCGTCGGAACGCCGATGATCTTGGCACCGACGAAGCGTTCGAAGGCGCCGCATTCTCCGATGTTCAAATGCGCATCCTCGGGGCAGATGAGCGCTTGATGGGGACGCAGCGCCGAAGCCAGGGCAACGACGTTCGCTCCCGTGCCGTTGAGCGCGAAGAAGACGCGAGCATCGGCACCGAGCATCTCTTGAAATGCAATCTGAGCTCGCTCCGTGAAATAATCGTTGCCGTATCCGGGAACGTGGCCGACGTTGGCATTCGTAATAGCCTCAAGCACTTGCGTATGCGCACCGGCGTAGTTGTCGCTGGCGAAATGCCGCCGTGTCAGTGTTTCCATCATACCGGAGAACGTCCGGAGCGGGAACGATTGTCACGATCGCGTGACCGTATTGCGAAAAAAGACTCCAGCGTTGCTTGGAGCTCCTCGGGAACTTCCAACCCTAAGGAGTGCCCGCCCGAGAGCAATTTGCGATCCGCAAGCCAAATACGTTTCTCCAGGCGTTCGGAGATGGCGAGGAATTTCGGATCTCGCCGACCGGCGACCACAAGCGTCGGCGCGTTGATCCGATCGAGTTCATTCCAAACCGGCGGCATTGCACCTGTGCCAAAAAATTCCAAACTCCTCGACAATCCTTTCGCGTTATATATATATGAACGCCGCTGGATTTCCTCGTCAATGGATTTCCCCTGTGCCTGCAAGGCGCCATGCAAGGACTTGAACAGCGGCATATCGAGCCAAAACTCTAAGAACGCCTTGGCGCTGTACATCTCCAAACGCTCGAGGATCTCCTTATCAGCTGCGATCCGCACTTGTCGCTCCGTCTCGTTCTCCATTCCTGCCGTCGTTGACACCAGGGCAAGCGAATCAATCCGTTCCGAATTCTGCGTCGCAATCTGCAAAGCGAGCCGCCCACCCATCGAATAGCCAAGCAGCTTGAACCGCGATACACCAATGCTGTCGAGCCATGACAGGATGAGGTGCCTCTGTCCATACGCTCCAAAACCTTCCTCACACTCAATGATGTCTGACACCCCGTGCCCCGGCAAATCAGGAACCAACAGGCGATGGCGCCGCTCAAGACCGGGCGCGAGGGACTCCGCATCGTCAGAACTCCCGGTGAAGCCGTGCAGGACGACAAGCGGAGGGGCATCCGGCGGACCAATATCTCGATACGCAAGCGTTCCTAGCGGGCCGGTCCACGATTTGCGCTCATGCAGGTCGAATCCGTCGTTCGAATTTTTCACGACATCGAATGTCTTATCAACGAATGGTCTTCCCCTGAAGTTGAGGAGCACGCTCCTCAACTCTCGACGATGAGTCCGCGAGGTTTTTCCACAATGAACGACGCCACGCCGCATCCGTACGGCGATCGGTATGCACGAGAATCACTCGGATGCCGCTTCGCGACGGGTTACGCAACTCCTCCCGCAAGTCGTCCGGAGTTTGCGGCGTTCGTACATCAATGTCGAGTGCTCGGCACAAGCGCACGAGGTCAACTCCCTGCGGCGTTGCGATAAGGCGCTCAAACGGTGGATCAATCGCGGCGATCGGAAGGTGATTAAAGATCCCACCGCCGTCGTTGTCGACGACGATGAGCGTCAACGGCACGTCGGAACGTCGAGCGGCGATCGTTCCGCCGAGGTCATGCAAGAACGCGAGATCGCCGACGAGGGCGACCGTCGGAACGCCATCCGAAGCGATACCCAACGCCGTCGAAACAATCCCATCGATTCCATCGACTCCCCGCGTGGAGAACGTGCGAATTCCGCGATCACCGGGCGCCCAGAACGATTCCGCATCGCGCACCGGCATACTGTTGGAAAAAAATACCCGCGTTTGCGGCGGAAGTTCACGGGCGAGCGACCATGCCACATGCGGCTCCACGAGTTTGGTTTCCGCATTCAAGGTATCATCGATCATGTGCCATGCGTGACGTTCAGCGGTAAGCCAGGCTTCCAGAAATGATGAATTTCGAGCGGGTTGATCCGACGTCCACTCGAGAAGTTCTTCAACTTCCGCGCGCACGAACGTCGTGCGCAGATGCAAGGGATCGACGTTGCGAACGATGGGGTCGACGACCCACGTTCGCGGCTGCAGCGGACTGAGCCAGGTGCGCAATTCTTTGCTCACCGGAAACTTCCCGATACACACAACCATCTCGGGCGCGAATTCCGCAAGATCACGGCGCGAGAGAATCCCTTTATATCCGGCAACCAAGCCGGGAACCGATGACGCATGAGCGCGCAAGGGCGAACCGGCGTCCGCGAGAACCGGCCATCCCAGACGCTCCGCGAACGCGCCAACCGCACGCGCGAAGGCGGACGGATTGGGCGGAGAGGTCGGTCCGACAAGCACCAGCCCGCGCTCGCAACGCGTCCAAGCGGCGAGGCTCTCATCGTCGCGTCCGCGAATCGACGTCGCAACGTTGACCCTCAGATGATCGAAGAAACCCTCCGACTCAAGCTGGGCGACGAAACGGGGCGCGTCCTGGGGATCATTCGGTACCAAAGGTTCGCGAAAAGGTACGTTGGCGTGAACGGGTCCTGGCGACGGCGCGAGCGCACGCTCCCATAATGACGAAGCCGTCTGTCGAAGATACGCCATACGCGACGGATCGGACGACGCCATTCCGAGTTCGATCTGCCAATTCGGAAAATGCCCGTAGAGTTTGACTTGATCGGTCGTCTGATATCCGCCGATCTCTCGAAGCTCCGGAGGCCGGTCGGCCGTCAGCACGATGAGCGGAATGCGCGTCTCGTGTGCCTCGATGATCGCGGGAAGAAAATGCGCCGTAGCCGTGCCCGAGGTGCAGACGAGCAACGTCGGAAGATGCGAGCGTTTTGCCGCCCCCAGTGCGAAAAAACCCGCCGAACGCTCATCGAGCACCGAGATCGTTTCAATCCGCTTCTCATTGGCAAGACCCAATGCAAGCGGAACCGAGCGCAGTCCCGGGGCGATGACCGCCTGCCGCACGCCCAATCGCGCCAGGCTCGTGATGAGTAATTGTCCCCAGCGTGCGTTAATCTGAGCAAGATCAAATCCGGTAATCGTGCTCGAACTCATAGTTTCCGTACCGATGGTCACGATCGACAGATCCTTCTCTTGGAAACAAACAAGTTCATCATCATATTATTCACGCGCGACGATCCCTGTCACGATGTGACACAATGCAAAGCGTCGAACATCGGACGGAATTTCCGGTCAAGTTCGCACATCTCGTGCTCAGGATCGGATTCCGCGACGATCCCATTACCAGCGTACAAACGGGCACGCTTCCCGTCGATGAGCGCGGAGCGAAGCGCAACCGCGAACTGCCCGCTTCCTTCAAGATCAAACCAACCGATCGGACCGGCATAAAGCCCGCGCGGGAAACCCTCGAAGCGGGCATAGGCGGAATCGACCGCCGCATACGGCATACAGCCGACGGCGGGAGTCGGATGGAGCATCGCGACAGCATCGAGGACATGGAAATTCTTCGGCCGAGACGCACGGATCTCCGTGAAGAGATGTTGGATGTTCGCGAAACGCCGCAGCGATGGTTCCGCCGCAAACATGGGATCGAGATCGAGATGCCGTAAACGCCGCACAATCTCGTCGACGACGAGCCGGTGTTCATGACGAAACGTCGTACTCGTCGCGAGTGATTCCGCCAAGAGGAGATCATCGGTCGAAGTCCTCCCTCGCCATATCGAACCTGCGAGAGCGTCGCAGACAATCGTCGTCTCGTTGCAACGGATCAACCATTCCGGTGTCGCTCCGACGAACGCGCAATCCGAATCGAAGACGCCGAACATCATGCACTCCGGATATCGTCCGCGAGCACGTGAGAGGACTCCGAGCGGATCGATCGTTTCCTCAAAAGAGAGATCGCGATAGGCGGAAAGAACGAGTTTTTCGAACTCACCGCGCTGAATTGCCGCGATCGTCGCACGCATGCGTTCCGGATAGCTTACGAGTGTGCCGCCGACTTCCGAAAAACCGGAGACATCCGACGACACTTCAAATCGACGATCGGCACTTAAGATAATGGCGACCGACGTGACGATTTCATTCGCAAGTTGTGCAAAATCGACCTCCGCATCGAGGTGCGCGCTCACAATGATCGTACCGTAATCCTTCGACGCCGCATACGCAACGCTTGGAATTTCCGCATGCGCCGGAGCGAAGGGACGCGCGCGTTCGAGATCACCGGAGAACGCGAAACGCGTAAACACTTGCGGAGCGGCAGGTGCTCCTCCATCAAGGCCGCAGAGATGAGAGCGAACGTCCGAAAATGCAGCCCGTATATCCCCGAAGCGTGAATCACCGCCGGCTTGCACCGTGATCGCCGCCCCGAAGCCGACATATGCCTCGCCGACGGACGGTCGCTCCCAATATCCCCGAGCACGCCCACCCGCGCGAGCCAGCACCGAAAGCGGATCAACGCGGGGAACTCGCACGGAGAGCGTTGCTAGACGAGCGTTTCCATCTGAGGAGCGTCGTATTCGAGCCAATACGTCGTGAAGCACACCGCTATCGTGAAGAAACTCCACGACGTCGAGGCATTCAGGGATCACACCCATGAGCGGAAATCGAACACAGAACGACGGGCTTCGCCGAGAGTTTCGTTCAGCAATCTGTTGGACCCGTCTTTAAAATTCGACGCAATTCGGATCAATCTTCACTCCCAGCCCCATCATGCTCATCAAGGCCACGCCCTCAGCGTCTGTTCCTTATCGATGAGGCGAGAAGCAACCTCTGCCCCGTCACCATTTTGCCTTCGGCTAAAGTCGACCGTTCAACCACACGCTTGCATTTATGCAATGAGACCGACGCCAGGGCCTCCCTTCCGGAGCACTCCCGACGAAATCTCGCCTAGAGCGGGTTGCATGCTGATGTGGACGTCGTTGCCGCTCTATCCCAAATTCGATACGCGCTTAACGCGTGGGGTCTCGTCCATGAAACCGACCTGACGATTGAGCACGGTCTCACGCGCCTCCGTTGAGCGCGTGGACGTTCGCGTAACCGGCCCATCGGTCGCACGAATACGCAGAGCACCGCCAGGTGTAAGCGTTCCTTCCAGCGTACGCAACGAGGTTTTTCGGATCCTATCCTCGTCGACTTCGACCCCAAGTCCCGGTTTTGTCGGGACTTCAATCTGCCCTTTCTCCACCCGGAAAATCGGCGTGATGAGGTCATCCTTGAAGTAGCGATCCGATCCGGAAACGTCCCCAGGAAGCGTGAATCCCGGTAAGCTCGAAAGCGCGACATCTCCGGCACGTCCGATCCCGTATGCATACATCCCGCCATGCCAAACCGGAATATCCTTCGCCAGACAGGCGTTATGGATACGGATCGCCTCGAGCACACCTCCGACCCTTCCGGGTTTTATTGCGATAACGCCCGCTCCCCCGAATTCTATTGCCGTCAGCGCATCGGCAAAACTTCGAACGCTCTCGTCATAACAGATCGGCGTCTTCATCGTTTTTGCGAGATCGGCAAATTCGCTAAAATGTCGCTTGCGCAGAGGTTCTTCAAGGTAATCGAGTTTAAACTTATCAAACGCCAGTAAGCGCTCACGATCCTTGGGCCACTGGTACGCGCCGTTCGCATCGGCCGTCAAAATTACGTCGGGAAAATCCTCTCGAAACTCTCGTAGGATCTGTTCCGCACGGTCCGGGGTAATCTTGAGCTTGATCCGCTTATAGCCTTTTTCCAAGCATTCCGGAATATAGTTGTTTTCGCCAAGTCCGAGACTCACGCCGACGTCGATTCGCTCCCGCATCTGGCCAAAATCCACGGTCGAGGAATTGCCGTACTCATCGTCCCACAAACCTTTGGCTGCGAGTCCAAACGCCTGCGCCAGCGATTGTCCGCGCGCCTGCGCGAAGATATCCCAAGCCGCTGCTTCAAACGCGTATCGCGCGAACGTATTCTCTTGAATTTTGTCGTATAAGGCGATGAAATCGTCAGGGGTGCTCCACGTAGCTCCGAGCGTCAGTGGAACGAGAAAGTCTTGAAATATAGCCCATGACGTTTCAGGCGTCTCCCCAACGTAATACGGATCATTGAGCACCGGGCATTCGCCCCAACCGACCAAGCCGTTGCACTTCATACGCACGAGGGGATGGCGCAACTCCAAAACAGAATGCGAAGAGGAATCATGCGCTGTACGAAGCTCCATCGGAACTTCGAAAATCTCGATGCTCCCTATGCGAAACGACATTATCAGGGAACTCCTAAAAAAGGGAAGGATACCGTAACGCGCGATCGGCATCCTTCTCCTCATTTTGGACCATTTCCAAAATGCTTCCTCCGTCGAGCGTAATCGCGTCTGATTCGATCACGCGGCGACGGTGAGCGCGAGTTCGGCTCGCGAGCGAGCCGAGAGATCACGGGAATATTCGTCGGGACCCAAGACCTTCGTCTGTGAAAAGCGGTTGAGCTCACAGCGCAAGGTTACGTAGGGGACGACCAGCGCCATCGGCAACGAACGCCGCTCCTCCAAATCTCGCACGATCTCCGGATCGTCGATAACGAACTCCGCCTCTCGAATTCGGCGCGTGCGGAGCGCGGCGGCCACCGCGGTCATCGCCGCATATGCGACGTCGCGTCCGGAGAGGTCGCTGGATACCCGGATCGGCACGCGAAGGCGCAGCGTTCGCTCGCGTCCTCGCGACTTCAGATGGGTGTGTATGAGCATCCGACCATTCGGGTCTGCTGCGAAGCCAACCCAAACGCGGGCAGGTGGAGTGATCGACTGCTGGTGTGTCATCGGCTTCCTCCTGGCTCAAGATTACATCGAACGTCTGTTCGATGTCAAGCGGTCGAGTCGATGAGTCCTCGCAGAGATCGGAGTTCCCTGTACAGATCGAGAATGCGCCCTCCGAGCGTTCGCCGATCGAAGGCGGCGGCTCGCGACCAGCCGGACGGCGCATCCCTCCGAAGCTCGGAAACGCGAGCCGTGAGCACGCTCGCCAGGTCCCTGACGTTTGGAGGTGCGACCCAGGCAGTCTGATCGAGCGATCCCGCGAGAACGTCGCGCGTCTGGGGCGCGTCGACCGCGATGATGGGCAGACCGGAGGCCAAGGCTTCCACAAGAACCAAACCTTGAGTCTCCGTGAGACTCGTATGCAAAAACCCATCCGCGCTCGCGTAAATTTCTGGCAGCACCTCAGGTTGCTGTTCTCCGAGAAAAATCACGCGTGCATCCAAACCCAAGTCTCGTGCATAACGTTCAAGTCGCGCACGTTCGGGTCCGTCGCCGACAACGGCCAATTGAAATTTCGAAGGATTGAGCGAAGCGATCGTCTCCAATGCCAATTCGAGATTTTTTTCGCGCGCAAGGCGCCCAACCCAGAGGAGCAAACAGCGATCATCTTCGATGCCGAGAAACGCTCGCCGGCGCGCGGAAGCGGCGACTCGAACAAACCGTTCCACGTCGATTCCGGTCGGAATCACGACGACGCGATTGCTCACCCCAAGCTCACGGACGCGACGCTCGATTGTCGGCGTCGGCACGATCACCGCATCAGCCGAATTAGCGAAACGTTGTACAATTTCAAGCGCAACCCGGCGTGTCACGCGCGCATCGAAAGGAACGTAATGAACATAACGATCATATTGCGTGTGATAAGAAAAAACGAATGGAATTTGGTTTCTCCGCGCAAAGCGCAGACCCATCCAGCCCGTAACGAACGGTGCGTGCGCGTGAACGATCGCCGTTCCGGCCAACGCACGGTCGACCCGTTTACTTACCATTAAGGGGATAGGCAGTCGGTAACCCGTCTTCGATGGAAGCGGCAGCGACGGAATACGAACGACGTTTGCATCCGACTCCTTCCAACCGCGCATCTCCGGCGTGACGCAAACGGTCTCATGTCCGCACTCTCTTAATGTTTCACACAACGCCTCAAGTGAAGCGACCACACCGTTGCGAATCGGCCGATAGCATTCCGTGAACATTGCCACTCGCATCCTTGCCACCTTCACGCACAATCGGTGCATCTCGTATGACTGGGTCACAAACTGCACGGCATCGTTGCGGCGGTCCTCATGTCCTCTTGTATAGCGTGAATCGCGGCGCGTCGCCGTGAAACGTGTGACGCGATCACGCGATGGTGCAGCATGCAGTACCGCGTTCCGACACCGACGCTTACCGCTCGGTAACGGGCCGGATGAATCCTTGAAGGAAGAATGGACATCGTTTTCAAGATACTCGACATGCTCGGCTATTTCTGCTCGTGAGTTGACTCTCCTTATTTGGATATGGTATGGTAGCGCCTATCGTTCCCGATGTTTTGGATGCGACCGTATGTTCGACGTACAACTCTTTCGTGGTTTTATGAACAAGGAGTCTAGCGACATAGTGCAAGGATTCGTAAAATTGTTGTAGCTGTCGCCTCATGACGACTCTCGACTATCGGCTCCCTCGGTTCGCATGTGGATTGTGTGGATTGTGTGGATTCTGTGCATTGTTTGGCACCGATACGCTTCTCGTGAGGCGTCGCTGTCGAAAGGACTGCTCGTGAACAAACGCGTTCTCCATCGAAATATGCCACGGTTTTCCAGTACAGCCCTCATGGGCCTTGCGGCAGTCCTTCTCGTCGCGGTCCCGGCATCCGCACACCGTGCTCATTCTTCCTCAACGAACTCCGCGCCCATGAGCGCCACGCCCTCCAACATCAGACAAATGTCGCTCGAACCCCCTTCTCACCAGATCCGGTTCACTCATGATGGGCAGACGACGACCTATGTGACCACCGCAGCGACAGCAGGAGAGTTCCTCTCCGAACACGGAATCAATGTCGGAGCGAGCGACTATCTCTCGGTTGACCAAACGCTGCAGCTCCCTCAGGAAGCGAGCATCGAATATCGCTCCGCATATCCGGTGAGCATTCGCACCGAGAACGAGGCGCACGCCGTCCTTACGACCGCGCGTACCGTCCAGGAAGTTCTCGCCCAAGCGGGCCTTAAGCCAACCAGCAATACGTTTGTCGAACCGGCGCTCAGCGCAACGCCCACAATCGGGCAGACGATCACCTTCCTCCATCGCAGAACCTGGACGACGACCAAGAAGAGGGAGATCGCCGCCGGAACCACTACCCGCTTCGATCCAGCTTTAGCACCCGGTACTTCGCAAATTTTCTCGCCCGGAAGACGCGGCGTTCGCCTGATTACGTACGAGGTCACGCGGATCGGAAACGATTCACCGACGAGGCGCCTCGTTTCGAATCGCATAGTACAACCGGCCTCCCCCCGAGTAGTCCTCCAAGGAATCGACGAATATAAGGCGTTTGATATGGCTCGGGAGATCACGGGCGACTTCGGTGCGCATGCGGCGACGGCGACGATCCGCATGATTGCGACAGCCTACATCGCGCATTGCACCGGATGCACCGGCATTACGAAGATCGGTCTGCGCGCCGGGCACGGGATCGTCGCGGTCGACCCGCACATTATCCCCTTGGGTAGTCAGCTTTTCATTCCCGGTTACGGGCAAGCCATTGCCGGCGACATCGGCAGTGCGATTAACGGGATGCGGATTGATCTGGGATTCAACAGCTTAGCTGATGCTTTGCTTTTTGGACGCCGCGAGATAACCGTTTTTCTCCTCAACCGCAAGGAGTGAATCCACGCTCTGCGCTCCGTGCGCGAGGCCTTCACCCCAAAAAGCGGTTCGGTCAAAACTTCCTCATGGACGGCAATATCGCGCGCAAGATCGCGCAAGCATGCGTCGATGAACAGCATTCCCTTGTCGTCGAGATCGGTGCGGGAACCGGCGCACTTACCGAAGCGCTGATCGCCCAAGGCCTGGATGTCGTCGCAGTCGAGGTCGACGACGACCTTATCGTACTCCTCCGTGAAAGGGAGGACCTGCGAACGACCCCCCTCGTACACGGCGACGCACTTGAACTCGATTATGCGAAACTCGTGAACGGCAGGCCATGGATCGCAGCCGGGAATCTTCCGTACAACATCGCAACTCCGCTCCTCCTTCGTTTGATCGAGACGCCCGACGAGCCGCATCGCATCGTCGCGATGATCCAGAAGGATGTGGCCGATCGCCTCATCGCGCGACCGAACACCCCCGCTTATGGAAGCCTGAGCCTGGCGGTTCAGTTCCGTATGCAGGTGCGACGAGCAATCAAGCTCGGACCCGGAGCGTTCTATCCGCCTCCGAAGGTCGACAGTACTGTCGTCGTCCTCGATCGACGCAAATCTCCCTCCGTCGAGGTCCAGAATCCCCAAGGCTTGCTGCAGGTTGTTCGCTCCGCGTTCGCGTACCGCCGAAAGACGCTCGCCAACAGCCTCGCACTCAGCCTGGGTCTCGAGCGTTCACTCGTGCAACAGCGGTTGCAAGAACTGGGATTCTCATCGGATGTCCGTGGAGAGCAACTCAATCTCGCAACCTTCGCCGCCCTTACCGACGCCTTGGCGATCTAAATCATTCTCAATCTCCCGGAGCGTTCTCACCGCCTTCGGTGCGGTACTCGCCGGGATTTTGCCCGCGTTCCTCTACCTAAGCGTGGGTGCGTGGCTGGGCTTCATACCGCGTCCGCATCACCAACAAATTCCCGCTTTCCAGCTCCTCCTGGCTCAGATCGCCACCTATGTTCCTCTGGCCGGCTATTTGCTGCTCGTTCTCCCGCGTCTTTCGGGCCGCTCATTCCGCCAACTCGGGATCCGGCGTCCGAAGCTTCGCGACCTAAGGGCGGGCGTTGTCGGTGCGCTGATCATGTGGCTGGTCGTCACCATCTCAAGCGCGATTCTGGTCGTCATCACGAACGATCACGAACCGGAGGCGGCCTTGCAGGTCCTTCACGAACTCCGTCCGCCGTTCCAGACGAGCGTCTTCACCCTGGTCGCTTTGGTCCTTGCCCCTCTTGTCGAGGAGTTGCTTTTCCGAGTCTTCCTTTTCAACGCGTTCGCACGCTATTTCCCGATCATGCTCTCGGCACTGCTCAGTGGTCTCCTCTTCGGCATCGTCCATATCACCTCGTATGGGCAACTCGTGACGATCGGCATTCCGCTGGCACTCGGCGGCATGACGCTCGCCCTGGTTTACGCCCGCACGGGCTGTTACTGGGCGAACGTGCTCACGCACGGTCTCTTCAATTCCGTCACGATTGTCGCATATTTCGTATTCCACGTTGACGCGTGAATACGGCGGAGTTTGAGAAGCAACAGACTAGGAAATGCAGTTACGGTACTTCCGCGATTTTGAATACGGCGCCGCTACATGGACTGTCTCCAAAAGTGGATTGTCGCCAAAACCGGGAGAGCACAATCTATGCAATTCGCTGTGGAAGGGAACCGCTAGAGAAGTTCAGCTCGCCGGCGATCGTCCCGACGCCTCTTTGGATTCGCGTTATTTTGGACCGACGAGCCACGTCCTGGGGCGCGCAAAGCTCCTAACCTTCGGCGATTCGGACCCGAGCGTTGCAACGAGAGCACAACCCAGCGCCTTGCTGGACCGTGTTATGATATGGGTGGAGGACGAGATGGCCACTAATTCCGCTAAGCAAGACAAAGAAGCACCGGACCTTGAGGAATGCCTAAAAACACTTCGCTCGCTACGAAATGATTTGCAGAAAGGCGGAATTAAACATATCGCAATTTTTGGGTCGGTGGCAAGACACGAGGCGAATAAGAAAAGCGACATCGATATTATTATAGAGACAAAGATCGGGGCTTGTTTTGACGGCATAGATCGCATCGCTCTAAGGATGAAACTATCAAAAAAATTTGGTCGCCGCGTTGATGTCATTTCGATAGGCGGCCTGAAGTCTCCTGAGCACGACAATATCCGCAAAGAAATGATCCCGGCTTTTTAATCCATGAAGCGAATATATAGCGTGAGTGACTGTCTTAATGAAATTGAGAAACAGATTAAAAATGCGCGCCGCCGCCTTGGCTCAATATCGTACGCGGACTTTATTATTGATGATGATAGAATAGACCCCGTGCGAGTAAGCTTAGAGAACGCCGCTGAGTCTGTACGACATATTAGCCAACATTGGCAAAAAACGATGAGACGACTTAAGAGGGACTATCCAGATGTAGGATGGCAACCGATTATTCAGTTTCGTAGCGATGCTAGTCATAATTATCGCACTCTGGATCCTATAGATATTTGGAATATGCTCCAGCCAAGTGGGCACTTTACGCTATTAGAAAGAGCAGTGCGTGAAGAGATCGAGCGCTTGCAGATATCTCAAATCGGACAAGAACTCGACAGAGATAATATTTCCAAGAACCAGAAAAATCAACAGAATCCAGACCTTTTAGCGATATCCGAAATTGGGGCACAGTGCTTTGACGATATATTGACAAATATCGAAGCCGCCAAGCGCTATCTTCATTCCTTGCCGGAGAAGGAATTCTGTAAGAGCGAAGAGGAAGAGATCGAACTTCGGAGAGAGGCCGTGCGAGCTCGGTTATACGATGCGTCTGAAGCTGCCAGGCGACTTAATCGATTGGAACCAAGAGCAATGAAAACTGTTGAACATCAATATAAAGGGATAAATTGGAAAGAACTACTGAATTTTATCGATGACGCGCGGCCTCACGATGATCCCGTCTACGTCCATGATCTGTGGGTAGCCCTACAACCACATGGTTACACCACATTTATTGAAAATGCGTTGGCGGTGGAATTGGGGCACCAGCCGAAGGAGGTAAAACAAGAAATAGAGAATTCCTCTATTAAGGCTGAAAAACAAGGTGGCGTCAGTCGCCAGCCAAATTCTGGCTCGGGTTTGAAACGTTAGGTATGAACGAACCCGCATCCTCGCCGCTTCGGCTTGCGATCGACGCCTCGAACCTTGTTGCGGACAGGCGGGGAATGGGGCGCTATGCACGCGGAATCATCCATGCGGCCCTTGGGAACCCAGGCTTCGTGACAACACTGTTGGTCCGAAAACCCAATGAAATGGCGCTCCCGCTCCGAGAGGAGTTCGGCCGGGAAATTCCCATCGTTGCGGAATCCAGCGTCACACATCGCGGTCGCTTCGATCTCGTATGGTATCCGTTCAACGGGATGCGCACGGTCGGCGCCATCCCCTCAGTCGTCACGATCCACGATGCCTTCGCATTCACGGAGCCACATCCGAGCTTCATCGGACGAGCGCGTGAGCAGCGTCCAATTGTCCGGGCGGCCCGGCACGCAAGGGTAATCATCACCGACTCGCACTGGAGTAGCAACGAAATTATCCGGATACTGAAGCCGGCGCGCACTCCGGTCGTGATCCCACTTCAGCCCGATCCCTTCTTTTTTCCGGCATCGGAGCCGGTCCCGGCCGCTCTCATCGGAAAGCGCTTCGTCCTGACGGTCGGGGCTCGCGAAGTTCGCAAAAATGTCGTCACCCTCGTACACGCATGTGCAGCGAGCTTCCGCGAGGGCGAGGTCCTGGTAATCGTCGGAACACCTTCTGATGCGGTTCGTGAGGCGTTGGATCGGACCCGACTTCCCCACCTCCTGCTCACCCCGAACGATCACGAATTGCGCGCACTCTACCGGAACGCAGAAATCGTCGCGGTCCCTTCCTCCGCCGAGGGCTTCGGTCTAACACCAGCTGAAGCGATGGCCTGCGGCGCTGCAGTTATCGCCTCCGATGCATCCGCGATTCCCGATGCCGTCGGCGATGCCGCACTCCTCGTTCCGCCGTTCGATGTTGAAGCATGGTCGAACGCTATCCGCCGTGTTCTTGATGATCGACCCTTACGTGATCGCCTTGCCGCCTCCGGAGTTGCCCGCTACGCCGTCTCTACTCGCCTCCGAGCCGCAAACGAAACGCTTGCACTTTTCCGAGAACTCTGATCGACCATCTGAAATAAAGCGGTTTCCCCATCCATCCAAACTGACTCGTATTGCAAACAATGCGCTTCGCTGACATTGCATCCGGTACGGCTCTTTCCAAATTATTGAATTTATTTTGAAGCATTTATTTTGTTGCAATGACATAGAGGCTGCCCCATTGCCGCTTTGGATTTCCTAGCTTAGAGTTAAACTCCCAAGGCTCGACGCGCTTAAAGCCTACTTGAAGGAATAGATTGGACACCTTCTCATAATCGTACGCCCATAAGTGTGGTGTATATTTTTCGTCATCGTCCTGATCACGAAATACGTAATTAACAAGATCGAGGTAGGTATTAAAGTCGTTGAGGCAGTTTCGATTTGCGTACCAGCGGTCACGTATCGTGGCGAATAGATCACAATCACGCTTTTGGTAAGCATTGAGCACGATCTCAGCGTCAGGAACACCCGTGATGACCTGGCCGTCACTTCTAAGTACGCGGTAGAGTTCGGCGATGTAATGCTTGACCGAACGTGGATAATCAATATGCTCTAGGAAGTGCTCAGAGAACAATAACTCCACGCTGGATTCTGATAGTGGAATACTCTCGCGAATGTCCCATACTAGGTCAGCAGGCGGAACGATGTCAATATTGAAAAACCCCTCTATGCGGTGGTTTCCACCACCAATCTGCACATGTGGGTGGATAACGTTCTTGGGAGTTTCCGCAAGCTGCGCCCGACTAATGAAATGATTGCGGTAGAGGTCCAATTCCTTTAGAGCACAACGGAATGCGCGAGATAGGCCATATGTAATATCTGGTGCTTCTAGTGAAACGGTAAGCTGTTGTCGGATGTTCTCAACTTCGTCTAAACTAAGCATGAGGTTATGCTTCCAATACTGGGAGGGAGCTGACGAGCCAGAGCCCAAGGCCGTTACCGGGATGATTGCGGCCATTGTCGAGGAAATCGGTGTTAAAAAATTCAATTGGGTCTGGCAAACCGAAGGGGTGGGCAGAAAGATTGAGAGGCCTCCACCGCCCGTCACTGCTGTCATCATTGACGCGTTCGCTTGGATAGGTAGTGGTCAATAAATATTTTGAGTTACTCGCGGAAATTTGTCGTAAAGCATTAATAATCTGCCTGTTAGGCAGGTGAACTAAACAATCTCTACATATTACGAGATCCGCGGTAGGAATTTTATCGCTGGTAATATCGGCATGAACGAAGCGCGCTCCCATATGGCCGTAACTGTTCCGATTAAGAGAGATCAATTCCTCGACGACATCAATACCAATATAGTTAGTGCTATTAAGAAGACCACTTACGCGTTTCTGCCAGTTTAGGTCGCCACATCCAGCATCGATGACGCTCTGAATCTTGTAGTGGTCGAGTATCTTAAGTACCGCGTTACGGACTTCATTGGTCTGTCGAAGCTCAGAACCCCTTCCAGATCTCGTTTCTTCCGATCCCCAATAGTTTGTACGAAATCTCCAGGTGAAAATTCTCTCCAATGACTGTTCTCCTGATGAAGAGACAACGCGTTCCTGCCTTTGGACACGGTCTTTCCGGAGCTTGGGAGCTTTCCATATCTTGTTACGCATGAGTGTGTATTTGATATCTACCAATTTTTTGGCAATGGTCAAGTTCATTTTTCCTGTGCTGTAAAGAATACCACGTTCGTTCATTTCGGCATGGTAAATTTTATATTTCAGGCTCGGATAGGCAGGATTTACGCCAATTTCACCCTTGGGAATAGTTCCGTTAAATGGGGCGACGATTCCCATGTGATTCCAGTAGTTCCATGCTCCCAGCGCTTTTAATTGATCAAAATAAAAGTAAAAATCCGGATAGCGTCCAAAAGAACGTAACTGGCGATGTATGAGATGCCCAATCATTGGTGCAAGACCGATATTGCATAGATGATCGAATTCCCAGTGAGTCGTGTGCAAACTCTGTGGTCGCAATGCAGTACTGAATAGCCTACTACCCACCAGGTAGGTTACGCGATCCATAAGATGAGGCATGATATGTTGGGCGTCGATAGTCGGATCTATCTTCTCTAAGATTCCCATATTTTTAGGCAATAACTGGAACTGGCTAAGATCGAACTTGCCAGCCGGGAAGATGGAGCAAAGCATCTCCTTGTATAATAAATTATTCAGCTCACCGTTTATGCGTAACTGCAAGGTACGTTCTGTTTTCGAATAAAGCATGAGGTATTCAGCGAGCGCTTCAAAGTAAAGGTACCCGAGAATAGGAATTTGAAAAATGGCTTCATTCAAGCGTAAAATGAATTTCTCCGGGTCTTCTTTTGTCGCATTTCCATGCAGTAACGCGCTGCACATATTTAAGAAGGGGTAGGCGTTCCGAATCCCCAAGACAACACTCTCTTCGAGCTTACTCCGCTCGTCAGTACTTAATAAATATTTCAGCCCTTGATAAATTCCGAGATGGACATTCCCCAGACGGAGGTAGTCAATGCCAGAGAGTCCTCGATTTCCATTATCAGGGATATCAATTTCTATGATTAAAGGTGTTGGTTTCGATGTTTGAACACCGCTTCTTTTTACAAAGGCAGGTGCTTCTTTAGTCAATATATACTCCCCGAGGTTATGCATTCGAAAACCATCACTGCAACGTGTTAGTGGTGTGCAATAAATGCTCCCGACCAAGCAGCCACCGCTAGGATATATCATGCCGTGCTCACGGATCTCCTCCAGCGCGTGAGTGACATGCAAAAGGTAAAGTTTCTTTTCGCTCATTAATGATTTAAACATAGAATTGTGTGTCCATAACTCTCCGTTAGGCGCTTGGAGTAAGCGATGGCTCCATCGCTCAGTAAGGTTTTTGAGTCGATCTTCGTTGAGGGAAGGCTCGTCATGCAGATTATCGAAACGCGAATGGACATCAGCCCACTTCTGATATTCGCTTTGGAAATCGCTCACAATAAGCCTCTACTATGAAGTATTGTTCGGACAGCCCTTGCGCTACCCATACCTTCAAGCCACTTCATTTCGGTTTCCACTACTAACTCGAAAGCAATCCTGTGTAGCCACGGTGGAGGAACAACTCGGAGGAGGTCATCATTAGGCCACCACTTGAGCTTGGGAAGTCGATATCTATCCAATGCATCAGCGGTCTTAAGGATGTCAATTATTTGATTGGAGCGATCATATGCAATTCTATGGAATACATTTATCAGACTATAAGGAATCTCATGCAATTTAACCGCTATGGCTGCTTGCTGCGTTTGATTGATTGTGCGGTCAATTCCGAAAAACCCAAAAGTTTCATCTGCGTGCTCAGTTAGCCACGCTCCTCCACGTTCACCGTGCCCGATATCCTCTTTGTCATGAACGCGCCGACAGTCGTGTATAGCTGTTGCGACAAGGAGGCTCTCCGTGTCGTATTGGTTCAGCTTGTGAAGCTGAGCAAGTATGGCCGCAAAAGCTGTGGTACGGAGCAGATGACGAGTCCCATGGATGGAATCGACTAACCTTGTCTCAGCATGCCACGAAACAGGAATCG
The DNA here is from genome assembly GCA_035937855.1 of Vulcanimicrobiaceae bacterium. Lineage (GTDB taxonomy): Bacteria > Vulcanimicrobiota > Vulcanimicrobiia > Vulcanimicrobiales > Vulcanimicrobiaceae > DASZHL01. The sequence continues at coordinate 18,266 of DASZHL010000063.1, read as the reverse complement.
GCGCCGCGTTGAGCAATCGTTGTGCGAGGGGAGGCAATCGACGTATTGGCCGCAGTGGCATTGCTGGGCGCTCATTACGATGGGAAGCAATCCACGCCAAGGTTGCTGCGTCCATGTATTGATACATGGGTAGCGTTTTGTTAGCAGCCTGTGCCATAAGACTGCGAGCAACGGGCGCAATGGCGTCTACGTCTTGATATCCACCGTCCATATCCGTTCCTTACTGGTCCGTTGGGCTGTTGAGTGGCAAAGAGCGGCTAAGCGTACCCCTTTGAGTAGGGCAATTATCGCTTCCATACCATCCGGCGTTTAGCCGGATCTTCCGAAGTCGTATCGGATGTAAGCAATGCTTTGGCAGCCTGGGCTTGTTCGAACTCTTCGGTGAACTTGGCCAATTCGTTCTCAGTCATCAAGCGTACGCCAATTTCCTCGGCAACTTGGTGGATACGGGCAACGGCTTCGGCTTTTTCGGATTCACTAGGGCTATCATTAAGCAGAATCTCAAACTCAGCATGGTGTCCCCATGCCTCGCTACGTTTCATCGCGATCTCTACGTCTTTGTAGCGAAAATCGTGACGCTCATTGAATGCTTCATGCCTCGTGTCGGCAAAGCCGAGGTCATTGAATATTTGTACAGCAGTCTCCACCGCTGCCGGAGGAATGTCCATTTCTATCTCAGGGAAGGCGGAACCCTGTCCAATTTTGCTGGTTTTTAGCGAGATTTTTGCCGTACCCGCCGAAAGGTTTTCCACAACTTTAAGGAGTTTGTCGGGAAGCACGTAAAAAAAGAGATGCTTGTTATTCGTACCGAGGTCTTCTGCGTGCTTGTGAAGGTAACCAAGTAGCTCGTTATGCTTATCTTGGTCGAAGCGGGCTCGTAATTCGATCTCGACGCTCATATGATAGCTTCCCTATGTTTGGTGCTAGAAAATCACGTGTGCAGAATTCCCGTAATCCGATTAGCACCCATCATTTTCCGCTTCTGCGAGAGCAATCCGTGACCTGGGCACGCAAATGGCAATTCTTATGCCTTTGAGCACGAAAAATTCGATGGCATGATGAATGGATACAAGAACTCACTGGTGCCGAAATAGTACAGGAAACCAGTCGCTTTGTCAACTTTCCGAATAGCCCCTAGTCAGCCGCCTATGCTTGGTATCGTCAGTGGCGGGACGGCTTTGACGTCGTTCGATTATAGTGAATATACTTGCAGTGGACGGGATGCCGTCGGCTCCCTATCATTGCGACAAAAGTTGCATTTGGTCCACGCGCGCGTGGAACGCGTATGTTCGCGTATACTAGCGAAGAGGAGCGTGACAGAGAGACGAAACTTGCCTGTTGACAGTCGCTCACGACCCCGTACAATATGGATATATCCCCGCTGTAGCGAAAACGTCGGTGGGTTTCTTTTTTTCAGGGAGGCATGCTCTATCCGCATTGCGATCCTTATCGACGGCAGTAACCTCGTCGGTGCCCTTGGGCGGGGCGAACTCGGATATCCGGCGCTTGCGCCGCTCGTCGCGAAGCTACGAGGTGAAGATACACTCGCCCTCGCTCGCTTCTACAAGGCTCCAACGCATAATGAACCCTAGCGGGTCATCTCGATCCCATCACGCAAACCCGGCGGCCGGTTGTAAATCTCCGCGACCATTTCACGAAGCGCTTTGATGAACCGTGGGACGTCGAATTTCTCGGCGTGAGCGCGGAGGATATTTGCATCGTAACGCCCCGCGTCGAAGATCCGGAGAACGTCGGTAAGTGACGCAACCGTCTGCTCGGTGAAATACTCGCCGGTTACGCCGGGAATCACCGTCTCCAATGCGCCGCCGCGACCAAAGGCGATCGTCGGACGTCCGCAAGCGGCGGCTTCGAGCGGAACTAAACCGAAATCTTCCTCTCCTGGAACGAGAATCGCGCGCGCGTCGCGCATCATCCGCACGAGATCCTCATCGCCAAGCGCACCGCAGAACTCGGTTTTCGTCCCTTGTGCCGAGCGCTCAAGTTCCGCACGCATCGGTCCATCGCCGACAACGCGCAAGGACGCCCCAATCGCCGCACACGCAGAAATCGCAAGGTCAATACGCTTATACGGTAAGAGCCTCGCGATCGTAAGGAAGTATCCACCGCTTCCCGTCCCGAGCGTGAAGCGCTCAAGGTCGATCGGTGGATGAAGCACGTGTGCTCGCCGACCGTAAATCCGCTCAATGCGTTGGGCAACGTTCCGCGAATTCGCGATATACGCCGTCGGCCGGACGGCGGCTCGCCGATCCCACGCACTCAGAGCGGCGACCATCGGACGTGCGATGAAGCGAAGGGGAGAATTTCCCAGCATCTCGCCGACGTACGCCTCGTAATCGTAGACGAAGCGACTGACCGTCGCGATGTAACACACATGCCTTGCATCGGTGCGAAAACGTATGCCTTTTGCCCATGCCGTCGTCGAACTCACGATTAGGTCGTATTCATGCAGGTCGAAGCGTTCGAAAACCATCGGACACAACGGGGCAAGATAACGAAAACGTCGATTCGCTCCCGGAATCCGCGCCAAACACGAAACGCGAACCCGCGCGAGATCGATCAGGTCGCCGACCGCAGCCTCGTCAAGCAAGGCCGTGTAGATCGGTGCATCAGGAAATGCTTGCGCGATACGGGCGAACACTCGCTCAGCTCCGCCCCGTTGATTCAGGTAATCATGAACAAGCGCAACCCGCAAGCCGCTCTACTTACCGTCGGTTTCGTTTTGGGGGAGAACCAGCGCCACCGTGTAGTTCTTGAGGTATTGCTTGGCGACGCGCTGTACGTCGGCACCGCTCACCGCATCCAAGGACGACAACACGCCGTTCAGCGGATCATTGGCCCCGCCTTGTGCGAATAATCCGAGGAGAGAGGCTCGCTCGCCGGCATTCAACGTGGACATCAACAAGCTTCCGCGTGCGACCGCCTTGAACTTTGTCAGAGCTTCCGCATTGAGCTCCCGATCTCCCAAGGATGATGCGACGTTGATTAACTGGTTCACACCGAAATTCGGATCGAGACGTCCACCGTTGATATAGACCGCAAGCGATGCCGGCGCAATATCGTATAAATACGACGATCCGATCGACTCCGGAACATCCGATTCGGTAGTCCGCTCGGTTGCGATGCCTTCCGTCAGGACGGCGTTGATGACGAGCATCGTCGCGAAGTCACGGTTTTCCGGCGACGGAGCGGGAAATCCAACGACGATCAGCGGGTTACCGATTTTTCTACGAGCAACGACACGCATCGGTTTCTCTTCGAAAGGCCGCGTTTGAATCGTGACGGCGGGTAAAGAACCCGGACGCAAAGACCCAACCAGCCTCTTGACGGAGTCACGAAGCGCGGGCGTTTGAAGTCCGACAAGCGAAACGTGCGCTCCGCCTTGCACATATGTTTGTGCGAAAAACCCACTGAGATCGGCCGTGCGCAAGCGCATGATGGACGGCACCGAACCGAGCGCAGGGAGCCCATTTCCCCCGACATAGTACGCGCGGCGAAACATCTCGACGCCAACCGTAACGGGCTCAGACGCTGTCTCACCGAGGCGACTTAGTAGACCCTTCCGAGCCATCGCCAAATTTTTTGCGGAAAAATCGGGATTTGCCAACGCGTGATAAAGATCGTCGACCAAAAGCGGCATCTGGTCGCTGCGAGCCACCAGGGAAATGCGGGACCACTGTCCGGTTACGTCAGCGTCGATCGAAGCTCCGAACGATTCGACGGCATCTTTGAGGGACGAGGTTCCTGAGACGCCGGTGACCGGCGTTTGAAAGAGACAACGCAAGAGAAGCGCCGAGATTCCGCTCGTCGCCACTGTTTCTCGCTCGAGTCCGGCTGGAATGAAAACGTCGACGGCGGTGAGTTCGGCGTTCGGGTCAACCTCGATCGAAAGCGGGATTCCTTGAATCTGCTGGACCTGCGTCGCCGGATATCCAGAACTTGTCGCACTCGCGCCGTTCGTTGCCGCAGCTGTCAGTCCAAGAAACAAGAGTCCCGTATGCAAACGTTTCATCGCGAAATAACCTTCCCGCTCTTACCCTGCTCAAAGGTGATCCGCGAGGATTTCCCACCGAAATATTTTTTTGCGACGGAGGCAACGAGTTCGGGCGTCAGGGAATTCACCGCCGAGAAATAGCGTCCGCGAACGCCGTCGGCTCCCGGCGCATACGTCGGGTTTCCCTCAACGGTATACCAGCCGAAGGTGTCGGCAACTTCTGAAGGAGTCTGGAGATCGAATAAGAGATGCTCCGCAAATGCCGCTCTCGCGCGCGCGAACTCCGTCTTCGCCAACGGCGACTGGATCGTTTGGAGCGCAAGGTCGATCTCCTTTGACACTCCATCGGCATTCTTCGAGGTGTACCCGACGAAGAAAACTCCGGGATCATGCAAAGTGATGAACTGACCCTCCACATACGCGCTCGAATCAAGATCGGAGATCGACTTCGTCAACGTGCCTGTCTGCGGGCGGAAAAGATAATCCGCGATGAAATCCAAGGCCGTTGCCGAGCGTTCATCGCTGATCTTCGGTCCGACCCAGGCCTGACCGCCACCCGCTTCATCGAACGGTTCGGAACTAGCGGTCGGTTCCGCGGCGATTGGCGACGAGATCGGAAGATCCGCTCCGCCGGAACCGATCCGGCCTTGAACCGCCGACGCGGCAAGGCGCTCATCAACGTCGCCCGTCAGCACCAGTACGGCGTTTTGCGCACGAAACGCACGCTCGGAGAATGAGCGCAGCGTATCTTGATCGATCGAAGAAAGCGCTTTGGCGGAGCCCAGCGCCGGATAGTGCTGCGGACCCGAGGAAAACAAGCTGCCGACGACGGCGTTATGCGCAGCCTGAATCGGATCGAAACTCGTGAAGATCGCTTCTTCCGCGAGCTCCGATCGCGCGATCGCCAAACCTTTATCGTCGAGCACCGGAGAAAAATAGGCCCGCGTCATCGCCGCAACGATCGTGCTTGCCGCGTCTGTGGGCACAAGCGCGGAAATTGAAACCGAATTCGCATAGACGGAGATCGTCAGATGACCGCCGTTCTCATGCACGACCGTAGAAAGCGACTTGCCGGTAACCGGCGTCGATGCGGCAACCGCTTGGGCCGCGAGATGAGCTAGCGATGGAACCGGCGTGATTCCATAACCAATCGACGGAGCACGGTACCAGAGTGCGACAACCGCCACCGGCGCACCCTGCATACGATAGACGACGTAGGTTCCGTGTTGGGGAAGCGTTCCGGTTATGGAATCAGAACTCGGACGAGCGCTTGAGAAGTGAAGCGGCGCCGCCACTGCGAAGGCGGCGACGAGCAGTGCAGAAATCCATCGAACGATCACAGGTTTATGCCGGCTCCGGAGAGATGTTGGGAAGACGTTTGATCGACTCGGCGCGAGCGCCCTCGTAATCGGTCGCATTCGCCGCGAGCGGCGGCGGAGCGGCGCTCGACGGTTGAGGATACGATACATCCTTGAGAATTGCTAAGACCTCATCGGAATCGCAGGTCTCATGCTCAAGCAGCGAGGCGACCATCCGTTCGACCTTCGACCAATGCTCACTAAGCACCTGACGACCGCGTTCGTAACACGCCTCGATAATGTTTCGCACTTCTTGATCGATCTTGCTTGCGACTTCCTCCGAATAATTTCGCTCTTCACCGAAATCGCGCCCCAAGAAGACCTGATGGTTTCCGCGCCCGTACTGGATCGGCCCCAAGGCGTCGGACATACCGTATTGGGTGACCATTTTCCGTGCCAGCTCCGTCGCTTTTTGGAAATCGTTACTTGCGCCGGTCGTCACGTCTTTGAACTTTATCTCTTCCGCTAAGCGACCGCCCAAAGCCATCGTAATCTGAGAGATCAACTGATCACGCGTATAGTTATGCCGATCGTCATCGGGTAGCGACCAGGTAATTCCCAGCGCCATCCCACGAGGAATGATCGTGACTTTATGCACTGGATCGGAGTTCGGCAAGAGTCCACCGAGAATCGCGTGTCCGGATTCGTGATACGCGGTGATTTCCTTCTCTCGCGGAGTCATCACGAGCGACTTACGTTCGGGGCCGACGACGACGCGATCAATGGCTTCTTCGCAGTCGCTCATATCGATTACGGCCTTGTTTTGACGCGCCGCCAAAAGGGCGGCCTCGTTGAGTAAGTTCTCAAGGTCGGCACCGGAAAAACCCGGCGTACGCTTTGCCAGCGAATCGAGCGAGATCTCCTTGGCAAGCGGCTTGTTCTTGGCATGTACCGCCAAAATCGCGGCACGGCCCTTCACGTCAACGCGATCGACGATGATCTGTCGATCGAAGCGCCCTGGACGTAACAGGGCAGGATCGAGCACATCGGGACGGTTGGTTGCGGCGATCAAGATGACGCCGGTATTCTGATCGAAGCCGTCCATTTCGACGAGGAGTTGATTGAGCGTCTGCTCACGCTCGTCATGTCCGCCGCCTAATCCGGCGCCGCGCTGACGCCCGACTGCATCGATTTCATCGATGAAAACAATACACGGCGCCGATTTCTTGGCTTGCTCGAAAAGATCGCGGACGCGCGACGCGCCGACGCCGACGAACATCTCCACGAAATCGGAACCCGAAATTGAGAAAAACGGAACCCCGGCCTCGCCTGCGATCGCCCGCGCGAGCAAGGTCTTACCGGAACCCGGCGGTCCCAGCAGCAAGACGCCTTTGGGAATCCGTGCGCCCAAGGCTTGAAATTTCTTGGGAAACTTGAGAAAGTCAACGACCTCACCAAGCTCTTGCTTGGCTTCTTCGATGCCGGCGACATCGTTGAACGTTACTTTCGGGCGATTTTCGGAAAGCAGCTTGGCTCGTGAACGTCCGAAACTCAGCGCCTGGCTACCCCCGCTTTGCGCTTGGCGCAGCAAGAAAAGGAAGATGAGCAAGACGAGCATGTAGGGCAAGAAGCTCAGCGCCGCCTGGAGCAATGGAACGCTCCCCTGGCTCTCGAATTTGACGGTGACGCCCTTTTTGATCAATTCCGCCGTGAGTTCAGTCGAAGGCTGAGGTATGGTCGTCGTGAAGGCGCGGTCCGCCTCGGTTGCCTTCGTCCCTGATTTCTTGTATTCACCGGAGAGTTCGGTCCCGACAATCGAAACGTTATCGACCTGCCCGGCTTCGACGCTCTGATAGAACGCGCTATAGGTTACCGGCTGCACCGTCGGTTGCCGAAGGAAGCCGGAGATCCCGTAGATGAGAATACACAGACCGACGACGGTCAACAAAATATTTCGGAAATGCTTGCCCACGTACCGTTTACCTTCGCTTCTCTTGCGCTAGCCATGGCCTAGAGTCTTGGAAGATATACTTCCCTATGCGTCACGGCAATCTTCCCTCTTCATGAATCGGCTCGATACCTCATGGGAACGAGAGATCGGCCGAACGGGTTGCACCGATCGTCAAGCTCACCCTAGGAGAGAGGAAATGTGAGCCCGGTCTTCCTCGCTCAAGGGCGCGGGCGACCGCGTCGAGGCGCTCAAAGGTGATGTCACGGGCGGCACCGCTCGCGACGAGGAGGTCTCGCAAGGCTTCCCGCGTGCGGACGAGGCGATCGGCATCCCCCCGCTCGCCGACAATTGCGACGGAGCGAGCGACGGACTGGTCGAGCCCGGGGAAAAGCGGACGTAGCTCGTGCAAAGCCGCACGGACTGCATTCCGGCGGATCGTCCGATCCTCGTTGCTCGGATCGAGCGCCATCGGAAGCTGCGAGCGTAGGCAGAATTCGATCAAACGCCCTCGGCTAAAGCGCAAGAGCGGGCGGAGCAGCTGGATTCCCGGCTCCAACTCGCGCCGGGGGGGCATTCCCCCCAAGCCGTCCGCCCCGGTCCCACGAAAGAGCGCGAGCAAGACGGTCTCGGTCTGATCCTCCGCTTGATGAGCGACGGCGATCGCCGGAGCTCCGATCTCGCGGGCGATCTCGACCAAACGAGCGTAGCGTTCCTTACGAAGTCGCGCCTCGCTGAGACGGGGAGCGGGCGACAGCGCGCTTACCCTCACCCGGAGTCCCAGGCGCGTTCCGAGCGCCAGCGCGACCGCTTCATCGCGCCCGGCGTCGATCCGCTGACCGTGATTGACGTGAGCAAGCACGACCTCGCCCGTTCGCCCACGAGCGGCCGCGACGGCCAATGCCGCTAATGCCACGCTATCGGGTCCGCCGGAAACGCCGATGAGCAACGGTGCATCCAAGGCCGGACCGAGCTCTCGGGCGACTGCCGCCGCGAGAGCCGCATCCGGTCGCGCGCCCCTCATCGGCCCCGCACGTCGCGGGCCATGTCTCGTTGGGCGTCGCGTTCTTTGAGCGAGCGGCGCTTATCCCACAGCTTCTTTCCTCGTGCCAGGGCGAGGCTGATCTTCACGATTCCGCGCTTGAAATACATCCGCACCGGAAGCAAGGTCAGCCCCTTGGTCCCAACCAAGTCCGCGAGACGATTGATGTCCTTGCGCGCGACCAACAACTTGCGGGGGCGTGTCGGCTCGTGATTGGAAAAGCTTCCTTGACGGTACGGCGCGATATGCATGCCGAGGAGCCAGATCTCGCCATCGCGCACCCGAGCGAAGGATTGCGCCAGATTCGCTCCACCCACACGGATGCTCTTCACCTCGGTGCCCGTCAAAACGATGCCCGCCTCAAGTTGCTCGAGAAACTCGAATTCGAAGTGCGCGCGACGATTCTCCACCTTCGGCTCAAGAGCCGGAGGTTTCGCCCCCGATGATTTCGCCGAGCCGGTTTTCGCCGTCGGCTGCGGTTTAGGAGCGGCCATTCAACACCAGGGTGACCCGTGACAGAGAAGTGCTACGGAGAAGCAGTGGGATGCGGACCAAGTTCATGCGGGCGTCGTTCGAGATCCGCGAGCAACGTCTTTGCATAACCGGCATCCGCACCGATCGCAAGGGCATGTTTGAGCAAAACTCGCGCTTGTTCTGGACGCCCGTTCTTCAATGCGATCCGGGCGAGAAGCGTGTATCCGTATTGCCCCGCCTGCCCGACACCGTCGGGATCGAGGTCGAGCGCCCGTTCGAGATAGGCTTGCGCCATATCGGATTGACCGAGATCGAACAAGACCGATCCCAGGTGGAAGAATCCATCCGCGTAGCTTGGGACGAGATCGGGCACTACGGCGAAATGGCTAAGCGCACGCTGCGGATCGCGCAGATCCGTCTGCTCGATCTCTCCAAGCTCTTCGTGAGCGAGCACGTCATCGGGATCCAAAGCCAAAGCCGCTTCGAACTCGCGTTTCGCTGCGGAAATCGACCGCTCACGGTATCGGAGCACCCCGAGTCCATCGTGCGCCGCAACGCATCCGGGCATGAGACGCAGGACGTGTTCGAAATCGTCGCGCGCACTCACGGCCCGCTCGTGCCCGGCAATTGTGCCGAAGAGTTCGAGATACCCACGCCGTAGGAGGGCTTGCGGGTCTTCAGGATGAGCGCTGAGCAACATTTCGGCCGCGCGTTGACGGCGTGCGAAATCCTCGGGCACATGGGCGGCCGCCGCGTCGGCGAACGCCAACGAGAGCGCATCCATGGGAACAAGATCGAGCACCCGGTCGAATGCGACCTCCGCTTCCCCGAAACGCTTGCCGTAAAAGGCCCGCATCCCATCGGCACGGCCGGTCGCAATGACGGTCTCCGTCGTTGAGGCGGACGAGGACGCCGGTGCCCCGAGTGTGAGCAGGAAGAACGCAAGCGTCGCAACGGTCATGGCGCGCGGGTTCATGTTACACACTGCTAGGCGCGGCGACCAATAATACCATAAGGCTTGGAGTTCATTTTAAGGCTTCGTGCGCTGACGGCGAGCAGATTGATCTCGATATCCGAGGGCCCGCTCCGCGAGAGGAGCAATTTCCTCGAGATGGGTCAGCTGTCGCGCCAAAACGTCGACATTTGTCCCTTGCGCATGCGTCAAATTAGCCGCTGTGGCTAACCACCGGCGCGCCAGTGTGGCAATGAAGATGCGCGCGTGGTCTATGCCCAATGTCCCGAGGAGATCAGCCAAAATAGATTTCTTCCTCAACCTATCGAGATCAGACCTAACGAGCAGAGTCGTAACGATGGTGGCGTAGTCAAACTCGATGGGATCACGCGAAATGAACTCGAAATCGATAAACCCATGACCATTCTCGGCTGAAAGGAGAATATTCGGGTGTGAAAGGTCACCGTGGATGATCTGCGCCTTCCACGTTTCGATCCAGCTTAATTCGGCATCGAGTAGCGCGGCGGAGGAATCGAAAATAGAGTAGCGTGACCGTAATTTTGGTGCCAATGTCTCCAAGCCGTCGTGAAGCTCGGTGACAATACTCGTAGAAATGAATGGGACCTCCAAGGCGCGGAACGTTTCGTGCAATGTAGCGATCGCTGACCACGCTTCCGCATAATCCGCTTCGTGGTTTGGGTCTGGGTGCCTACCGATCAAAGCTGTTTCGGCTGTCCAACAGTAACCGCCGCGCTCGACGATGCAACGGCCATCAGCGTTCCTCAAAAACGTTGGGAACGACAAACGTCCCATCCCATCTAGTTGATCAAGAACACGGACAGCTCGCTCACGCGCTTCGCGTCCGTCGGTGCTTGCTTTCAGCCAAACGTCACCGCACCGCCATACCATGTTGTTCGTTGCAAGCGACGAACAACATTTGGGGGTTGGCAAACCCCACGACCTTGCCAACTCCACAGCAAGCTCTGAGGCAGAACTAGGCGTCATATTGGGCCACACTATGAGCACCGATGTTAGACACGCCAATCGTTCTTGAGTGCCGTCGGCGGCGTAGACTTATCGCGATCGTCGCCAGCGAGTTATCGCCTTGCTGCCAATTCCAAGCGTCGCGAATGAGTGGTGGCTCGAACACATCAGAGACAGCCGAGCTATATATTGTGCGACGCAGTGAAGATGGTCTCAAATGGTAAAAAAACTGGCCATTGCGGTCAATCCAAGAAATCTTCTCATTTACAGAAGCAAACGATGGGTCAACGAAATCTCGCCGTCCGAGCACCGCGCAATCCGTAATTAACAAAAGCTCGCCCGCGCATAGACACTCAAGTCGCTACAGATACAGGTAGATCCTTGGTTTACCCCCTCTTTTCCGCAACCAGTTAAATTACGAAACAAATGAGACACCCTTTTCTCCAGAGCGGATTAGGTGGAAACGAAGGCGGTCGTGAAATTCCGCAATTTCCGGCAAGGTGGGATAACGATCTTGAACCTCGCGATCGAATTTCACGAGGCGATCGGCTACCCGCGAGGAGCGAACTCCGCTAGCGAGATCTATCACCGAGTTGCCAAGGTTGACCGCTTCAGTCGGTTCACCTTGAAGCAATCGGACATTCATCAGTTGTATGGTGTCCATAACCCGATAAGCTGACAAATTATTGTCGCCTTCTCCAAGGGATGCGAGGACATGCTGTTCAGCTTGTGCGAGGAAATCGGACGTTGAATCGCGTGGACCACCGTGTCGAGCTACGTTCAGGTAAGCCTTTGTGGCCGCATAGTGGATCGTCATCGAGTCCAGATATTTGAATAATGGTATCGGTTGTTTGTCCGGTGCATTTAAACTCGCATCCAAGCTTGCCTCAATCGAACGGCGAGCATCCGACGTTTCTCCTAGAAGTGCCTGCGTGGACGCTTGATAGCCAAGAAGCTCCGCTCGGACGAGTCCTGGACGACGCGTGGGCAAGCAATAAAGTGCATGTTTAAGAAGCTCCAAAGCCTCTTGGTGATTTCCCATGTCGCCGGCAAGACGGGACAGGTCGCCGATAACCTTTGCGGCGATCTGGCGATTTCCGGCTTCTCGACAGAAATGAAGCGCCATGAGATAGTAACGTTGTGCAATCCCATACATAAGCGCATCAAGCGACATCCACCCTGCCTGATGCGCCATTTGCGCAGCAACTTCAAACAATCGTATTTTAACGGGGCCGGAAGGAGTTTCTTCAAGAATTTCTCCCACCACTCGCAGTTGGCCGATCACGGCTTTTCGCATGTAGGATCCGGTTTGAGCAATCCATTTTTCTGAAAGTGCAACCAGCCCTTCGAGGTTTTCCACCTCGGCGAGACCAATGCGTGATGGCTGGAAGTCTTCAGACGAGGAGGGGAGAGCCTCCACCCATTGTCTGATTGGATCTAAAAGAACGGCGCCCATAGCCGCCGTCATCGCGATCAGCGCGCCTTTTCGAGTGGCGATGTCTTTTACCGTTAGATCTTGTAACATCACTATCGCCTCCGAAATGGATAGTTGAGAGATGTCGCCTGGATTCAGGCATTGAATTCTTCCTGCTACCTCTTCTGAAATTGACTGGCGCAGGTTGACGTGGACATTCTCGACTTTCGGTACTGTGAGCCCAAGGTCTTCCTCTGTTGCCTCGTAAAGCCGGCAAAGAAGACGACGATAATGCCTTCGGGGTCTCTTTTGGCCGCGCTCCCACTTCGAGATCATGGACGCGTCTACTCTGACCTCCAAGCCGGCGGCCTCGGCGAGTCGGATCAATTCTTCAGCAACCTCCTCTTGAGTGATGCCCCGCCTTAGGCGGAAATCTTGAAGACGATCGGTTTCACTCATCTCTCTTCTTCGGCGCTCCAACAACTCCAGGGTGCTCTTCTCGGAACGGGAATGATCCTTGACCGATTGAAGGGGAATCCTTTAAGCCGGGGGTTGCTATCAAATGCGTTCAATTGGACCAATGAGACCATGGATTGAACGATATGGCCATTGCGAGGATGCTGACCGTTATGCTTTTATGCAATAGTATCGGAATCGTACCGCATCGGAGGTGAACATGGAAGACCTATCATCCTCAACAACTCTCCCCGAAAGCGGACCAGTTCCACCCTTGGAGTTCGAACATCGGATGAGTCGAGCCGCGTGATGTCCAATCAGCAACCATCCACGAAAGCGGGCAAGCTCCACACTACCTCCGTGGAATTACTACGCACGACGTTAATTAGTCAGTTGCAAGAGGAAGGTGCGATTCGCAGCGATAGAGTTGTCGCTGCGTTCCATGCTGTGCCTAGGCATTTGTTTTTACCAGAGGTGACGTTGGAGTCGGCGTATGCAAACGACACGGTGATCACGAAGCGGGATGAGTACGGCACTGCGATCAGCGCGGTCTCCGCACCGTGGCTTCAAGCCCGCATGCTGGAACAGGCCGATCTGCGCCCAGGCATGCGATGCTTAGAAATTGGTTCGGGCGGCTACAACGCAGCGTTAATGGCCGAATTGGTCGGTGAAACCGGCGAGGTAACCACGGTTGATATCGATTCTGACGTGGTAAATCGCGCGCGCCAGTGTCTGGAGAATGCAGGATATACCCGGGTGAATGTCGTGCTTGCTGACGCCGAAAACGGGGTGAAAGAACACGCACCGTACGACCGGATTATCGTCACGGTCGATGCATGGGATATTCCTCCGGCATGGACAGATCAGCTTACCGCAAAGGGGAGGATTGTGGTCCCTTTGCGAATGCGCGGCGTGAGTCGATCGATCGCTTTTGAGCGCGAGGATGGGTATCTGGTAAGTCTGGAACATATACCATGCGGCTTCGTGCCGATGCAAGGGACTGGAACTCGGGAGGAGCGCTTGATCCCTCTCTATGGCGAAGAGGTTTTCCTTCGGATAGACGGCGGTCAGGAGGTCGATACTGAAGGTTTGCGTAGGGCTTTACTTCAACCGCGTGTGGAGGCATGGTCGGGAGTGTGTTCTGGTGGAATGGAGCCATTTGATGGCCAGCACTTTTGGCTAGCCTCTATTCTACCTGATTTTTGCTTGCTGACTCATCGGAAAACGGAATTAGCGCGCAGTCTAGTTTCCCCGTCCTCTCCAATGGGGACTCCGACGCTGCTGGACGGACGCAGTTTTGCCTATCACGCGTTTCGCAAGATTGATTCCAGTTCAGATACATTTGAGTTTGGGGCATTTGCTCATGGGCCTGATGCTGCCCGACTTGCTGAGCAGATGAACGAACAACTCTGCATTTGGGATCGCGATCACCGCCACGGACCCGCCCCACGGATCATCGTCTATCCGGTCGGTGCGCCGGATGAGCCGCTTCCCAACGATCGAATCATTGACAAGCGGCACACGAGAGTCGCCATCTCCTGGCCATCAATACATCATGCCCAAGTGCAGATGTCCATTACCACCACAACCAACGAGAGGAAAGATGATTGCAATGCAGATGATAGCACTACCCGCCACGGCTACCGGAATGGGGGACGACCTTGACTTCGATTTGGATGTAAGCATCGTCGAGTCGGGTCCTATCGCTGAACTGATGCGCAGTACTGACGATGGCTGCGGTTACACCTGTAGGTCTATGTGTCCCATTAGCTGTTAGAGGTGTCGGTGTATCGACGCATCGACGCCGTGCTTGTGCGCGCAGCAATCCATTCGAACGAAATGGATTTGCCTGCGTGGCCCGACGTAACCGAAAGCACGGGCGCGCATGTGGAACAATGGCGGGACTGGCTGGTACAAGTATGGTCGCGGGGTTCATTTGCCGAGGCCATCGAGCTAGCCAGTCCCGTATTGGCTTGCCAGGTTCGCAAGGTGTTTGATGGGCACTCCTTTGAGTCGCGTCAGATACGCCGCATTATTATGTCTGTGGCCCGGTACGTTCTGCGAATGACAGGCCGGGCCACGCCATTCGGCTTATTCGCCGGAGTTATGCCCGCTAAGTTTGGCAATCGGCTTGCGGTGCGATGGGGCGAAAATCACAGCCCGATTGTACGCCCTGACGCGGAATGGCTTGCGGCGGTGATAACCAACTTGGAGGCGTGCCCGCAATTACTATCTCGCTTGTCAGTTGTTATGAATAATTTATGTTTTACTCGAGGAAGTAGGCTGGTTGCACCAATTCAGCAGCATATTGGCAGTTCCGGCGACAGTGTCACCCAGAGTCCCCCAGCAGAAGTGTCGGTGCGTCACACAAGGGCGGTCGAGGCGGTTATGCGATATGCATGCGCCCCCATAGGGGTGAGTGACTTGCTCAAAAGGCTGGCCGCTGACTTCCCGCAGACATTAGAAATAGCGATCGATCGGATGATTGCTGAAATGGTTCGATTGCGGCTATTGATCACCTGCCTACGGCCTCCCATGACTATTATTAACCCTCTAAGCTATATCGTGAACCGATTAGATGATATTAATTCTGATATCATTCCACAGGTCGGAAATCAGGTGCACGAGCTGCGCGCGATTCATGAGGAAATATCTTGCCATAATAGCGCAGGATCACGGGGTACTCACCAGAATCTGCGCGTCTGCCTGACCGAGCGGATGCGCCGTATGGATGCCAATGTTAAGCAGCCAATTACAGCGGATGTGCGGCTCGATGCTGATATCGTTCTACCAGAAGAGGTGGCACGCGAAGCAGAGGCCGCTGCGGAAAAATTGATGCGGTTGACGCCGCATCAATCTGGGATTCCAGTATGGGACGATTATTATGCTGCCTTTACTGAGAGGTACGGGATCGGTGCTTTAGTTCCGGTTTTGGAAGTCGTCAACCAGGACACTGGTTTAGGCTTTCCTGCCAGCTACCGGGGGTCTGCAAGAAACGTGTTTGCGCCTCCACTATCCGATCGAGATAAGCGGCTTTTAGCGCTGGCGCAGAAGGCAGCAATGAGTGGAAGTAATGAGATTGTCATGGATGAGAAGATGATCTCTGAGTTCGACGCTGGGAACATTTGGGGAAGAGGGGGACCGCTACACACGGAACTGTTCGTGCAGATTCACGCGACAGACACGTCCGCACTTGAACGGGGGGATTTCGAGCTAGCGGTGATAGGTGCATCGCGGGCGCCTGGGACTACAACGGGTCGCTTTCTCGATCTGCTCGATCCAATTGAGAGAGACGACGTGAGGCGAGCATATGCCAGTTTGCCAACATTTCGTGCCGACGCGCTGCCGCTGCAAGTGTCTTGCCCCCCGGTTTACACACGGTCTGAGAGCGTTGCCCGCGCACCAGCTATTTTGCAGAGGTTAGTTTCCGTTTCCGAATATCGTGATTCTGACAATAATGTAATACCACTGGGAGATCTCGCGGTTACCGCCGATCCAAACGGCTTGTACCTGGTATCGCTAATGGAAAAATGTCCCGTGGAGCCGACTGTGTTGAACGCGGTGGAGTTCCGTAATTTCAGCCACCCGCTTGCGCGTTTCCTCTGCGAGATTACTAGAGGACGAATGGCAGCGTACATGCCATTTTCATGGGGAGCGGCGAATTCACTGCCGTTTCTGCCTAGAATCCGCCATGGCCGCACGGTGCTTGCTCCGGCTCGTTGGAACTTAGTTGCGTCCGACTTGCCCGATAAGGGTGCCTCGTGGTCGCAGTGGAACGAAGGCATGGCGGATTGGCGGCAGCGTTTCCGACTTCCGGCTGCTGTCTATCTAGGTGAGGCTGATAATTTACTCCGGCTTAATCTTGATCAAGACATGCATCTGGCTCTTCTTCGTTCCCACCTTGATCGACGTGGGAACGCTAGGATTTTTGAAGCACCAAGTCCCTGTAAGTATGGATGGTTGGGTGGTCGCGCCCATGAAGTCGTCGTACCTCTTGCTTCCAGTGTCCCTCCACTAAAAACGCCGTTTTCTGCGAGAATTATCCAACGTCAGGCGCTTAGTCGCGACTATGGGCACTTGCCAGGGGTCTCTGAATGGCTATTCGTCAAACTCTACGGACATCCAGACCGACAATCCGACCTTCTTATCCAGGTACCGGATCTGTTGTCGGCATGGAATAGTTCTCTGGAGTGGTGGTACGCTCGCTATCGTGATCCTGAGGCTCATTTGCGCTTGCGTTTCCGTCTCCCAAATGCGGAGGCCTATGGCCAAGTCGCTCGTAGCGTCGGTGCATGGACGGAGAACCTTCGTCGTCTTGGTCTAACTGGCCGTATGCAGTTCGATACCTATTATCCCGAAATTGGACGATATGGTAGCGTTGCAGCGATGGTCGCAGCTGAGTCAGTTTTCGCGGCCGATTCAGCTGCGGCCATTGCGCAGATCACTCATACAATTCGCGGTGACCTTTACTTGCAAGCCGTCACCGCAGCAAGTCTCGTTAATATCGCAATAGCACTGACTGGAAGTGCCACTGACGGCATGCGCTGGTTGGTCGACCATATCCCAAACGATTCAGCTCCTTCGTTGTCTCGGAAAGTCTATGCTAAAGCTGTGCATTTGGCGGATCCAAATGATCATTACGCCGCCATGCGCGTAATCCCCGGAGGCGAGCAAATCGTCAGCGCATGGATGCGGCGAGCGTCCGCGCTTGTTGCTTATCGCGACTTGCTCTCGAGTGCTGATGAGATATCCATAGACTCGGTACTGATTTCCTTGCTACACATGCATTGCAATCGAGTTGTCGGAATTGATTCTGAAAGCGAGCGGATGTGCCACCGCCTGGCCCGCTCTGTCGCTTTGGGATGGACTGCCCGGAATAAGGAAATTCTAAGATGAATTCGACTAACTGTGATGCACTCGCAATGGGAAGTGTAATAGCTGACCGTTTGATGGAGCCAAAAAGTATAGTGCCGGATGAAAGTCCGTATTGGTCGCAGTCGCTCGCTGAAGGAGCTGCTGGCATAGCTTTGCTCCACATTGAGCGGGCTCGCGCCGGTTTAGCTAGTTGGTCGACCGTACATACATGGCTGACGTCCGCAGTTTCTATTAAAGTCAGTGCTGCATCAGATGTTGGCCTTTACGTTGGAGCACCTGCCGTCGCGTATGCCCTCCAAGCGGCGGCCGACCAGCCTGGAAAATACGAACGAGCCTTACGAAAGCTGGACGAGTATATTGTGTTGCTAACAGACCGCATGGTCTGTCAAGCTCATGCTCGGATCGACCGAGGCGATCTTCCCAGCGTGAAGGAATTTGACCTCATATATGGGCTGTCTGGGATCGGTGCATTTCTCTTACGCCGTCACCCGCGTAGCGGCTCTCTTGAGCAGATATTGTCCTATTTAGTTCGTCTCACTTATCCCCTCAATTGTGATGGTGATCTCCTCCCTGGGTGGTGGGCTGGTCATGATCCATTTCTTACGCCATCGTCCGTTAACTCCAGCGGGCATGGGAACCTTGGCATGGCGCATGGTATCAGCGGGCCGCTTGCGTTATTGTCGCTTGCGAAGTGTCACGGAATTACGGTTGATGGACAGAGCGATGCGATCGAGCGCATATGTGTATGGTTGGACACCTGGCGCCAGGATGGGGACCGCGGCTGGTGGTGGCCACAATGGGTCACCAGGAA
>DASZHL010000062.1:0-1504 GCA_035937855.1 Vulcanimicrobiaceae bacterium | reverse complement strand
CTCTTGCAAAGCGGCGGCTCGGGCGCGGCGAACTCAAGCTATTTACAAACTGGAAGGATGGCCGGCCGGAAACCGAGCTCAATTTCAAATTCTACCGCCAGGCAACGAACAAGATCGTCGGCATATCGAATGAAGCGGCGACGTTTCTCGACGGATGCTTCTAGCGTGGCCGAAAAGTTAGCGAGTGGAAACGAGAGGGAACGGAAGATAAGCCTCCGAAAAGAATTCACCACTGTCTCTCCGCTTTAGCACCAAAAAGAGGTTCGGCTACGCTTGCGCAGTGGGACGGATGACAATCTCGTTTACATCAACTTCAGCCGGCTGCTCGAGGGCGAACGCAATCGCCCGAGCAATCGCTGCCGGTGGAATCGCTATCTTTTCCATCCGCTCGACAATTTGGGCTTTGACACCCGGATCTGTCATGGAGTTCGCGAGGTTCGTGTGGACAAATCCCGGCGAAATGCTCGTGACGCGCAGCTTATCGCCAGCTTCCTGTCGCAAGGTCTCGGTGATGGTCCGCACGGCGTTCTTCGTGCCTGCATAGACCGCCATCGTAGGTATGATTTGAAGTCCGGCCGTAGAAATGACATTGACGAGATGTCCGAAACTCTGCCGGCGGAACACCGGCAGCGCGGCGGCGATGCCGTATAGAACGCCTTTGAGGTTGACGTCGATCATCTCCTCCCAGTCGTCGACGCGGAGCTCGTCGAGGCGAGAGATTGGCGCTACTCCAGCGTTGTTGACGAGAACGTCCAGCTTGCCGTATCGCTCAATTGCCAACCCTACCAGGTTGGAAACGTCTTCCCGCCGTTTGACGTCTGTGGGTGCGTAGGCCGCCTCGCCACCCGATGCCGTGATGCGGGCCGTCAGAGCGTTAAGGCGATCAGGGTTTCGCGCACCCAGTACCACCTTCGCACCGCGCTCGGCAAGCAGGAGCGCAGTCGCCTCGCCAATTCCGCTGCCTGCGCCGGTTATTACGACGACCTTGCCTTTGATTCCTGATGAATTCTGCATAGTTCGTTTCTCTCCTTGGCGCTTTCTTGTATCGCTCATTCAAGTGCTTCTGACATCTCGGAGAAGTGCACAGTTGTCCGGTCACCACGGGATCGTTATGCTTTCCCAGCGCGTGAATGTACCTGTTGGGCCATCGGGGCCAAGAAGTGCAACGCGCACCACCTCGCGTGAGCCATCCTCGACAGACTCAGTGCCCGCATATCCGTTGAGGTTCGTCTTGGTGAATCCGGGCGAGACCAGGTTAACTTTGATCCCGGTCGACTCTAGCTCGATCATCATGGCCAGTGTTATCGCGTTGAGAGCCGCCTTGGATGCCGGATACACCGGGCTGTAAGACGCGTGGTAGGGGTGGGATGGCTCGGCGTTCGACGTCAGCGAGCCGACTCCGCTCGACACGTTGACGATGCGGGCGTCCGACGATTCGCGGAGGAGCGGCAGCATCGCCTGATACACGGCGAGAACGCCGAACACGTTGGTTTCCCACACCGCT
>DASZHL010000061.1:0-3770 GCA_035937855.1 Vulcanimicrobiaceae bacterium | reverse complement strand
ACGTGAGTTTCTCGACGTATTCCGCTCCTTGGTTCTTGCGAACGGTATGGCGCTCGTCAGCCTCGATGTCGAAAGAGGGAGGAAACGGCAACGAGACGCCCTCGAGATTGTTGATATATTCGCTCGTTTGCGCCGTGATCGTTAAATGCACACGATCGCCGACGTGAAGTTTCGTTTGATCCGCTTGGAGATCAAAGCGCGTGAGATGCACACCGACGAGATAACCCGCGAAGACGGGAGGCGTCCCCAGCCCAAGAACAAGCGCGAGTGCGAGAACGGTTCGTAGACCAAGGTTCAGCATGCGTGGCTCGACGATCGTGTAAACGTCTGTTTGAGAACTCCATCATTGCTTGCGCGTTCCGTAAAGTCGCGCATCACCAGGCTTCCGCCTACGATCGTCGCGATCGCTCGGCGCGGAAGCCGTCGACCATCCAACGGCGTATTTTTCCCCAGGGATTGAAAACGCGAGGAATCTACCGTCCACGGACGATCGGCGAAAATCGTCACGTCGGCAACCGAACCGCACGCGAGCGTACCTCCGGCAACGCCGAGGATGCGCGCGGGATTTCGCGAGCAGAGTTCGACCAAACGGCTGAGGGGAAGATCGGGGAGAGCCTCGGCGTACGCCCCGATTGCGACCTCCAAACCCGACAGCCCAACGGGCGCCTCCGAAAGGAGGCGTGCCTTCTCGTCACAACCATGCGGCGCATGATCGGTCGCGAAGACGTCGATCGTACCGTCGCGTACGGCGGAACGGAGCGCACCCGCGTCGTCACTGGTTCGCAGCGGAGGGTTTACCTTCGCATCGGCGTGATAATCATGAAATGCGGACTCATCGAGCAATAGATGGTGGGGCGTGACTTCGCAGGTAACCGGATAACCTTGTGCGCGCGCAAAACGGACGAGTTCAACGCTTAGGCCGACCGAGAGATGCGCAAGATGGAAAGCTTTGCGGGTTTCACCCGCGATGAGTGCGTCGCGCGCGACGATGATGGTCTCAGCCAAGCCGGGGCTCCCGGGGACGCCCATCTCGAACGAACGAAGGCCCTCGTTCATCGCGGCTCCCGCATGGAGTGCATCGTCCAAGCAATGCGAAATGAAGACGCCGGGAATATCGCGAGCATAGAGTGCGGCCTGGCGCAGGACGCGTGGATCGGCAACGGTACTCCCGTCGTCACTGAAGGCCACGGCACCGGCGTCGGACATCAGCCAGTACGGAGCGAGTTCCTTCCCCGCGCGGGCGCGCGTGATCGCACCGATCGGGTAGACGCGCGCCAGACCAGCGGCGTCGCTGCGGCGCAGCGTTTCGCAGATGAGTTCGGGGGTATCGAGCGCCGGCTCGGTATTCGGCATGCACGCGACGGCAGTGAAGCCGCCGATCACGGCCGCGGCAGCGCCGGTCGCGATCGTTTCCTTATGGGTTTGACCGGGTTCGCGCAAGTGGACGTGCATATCGATGAAACCCGGAGCAACGATCGCTTCGGTCGCATCGACCACTTCCTCGCCTTCATGAGCGAGATGTTCGCCAATCTCGACGACGACGCCGTTGCGAATACGGAGATCACGGCGGGCATCGAGCCTCTGTGTCGGATCAACGACACGACCGCCGGTAATGAGAAGGCTCATTCAGTGTATCCCTCATACGAGCGAAGGATGGCAGAAGACCAGGATCGGTTGAGAAACGGCTCAGGCTTCACGAGCGACGTACATTAGGCTTGCAAGCCGCCGTACCCTACCGGAAAACGAATTCTTGCGGAGGTCTCTTCGGGAACCGAGCCTTCCGGCGTCAACGGCGAGACAGTACTTCCGTCCGGCGTCGAGAGGACGGCTCGATACGGAATTCCGTCAGGCTGGTGTGAACGGTGACTTTCTTTCCGGGAGTGGTGACCAAGCTCTTCATTGCCGCTTCCTCCGAGGACGATCGGCGATTGAAGCGGCAGGCCGTTTCGATACGGTCAAGCACATCCGAGAGCTTCGCCCAAAATGGAACGTCGTCGCTCGGCTTCGCCGGATTCGTGTGCTTCACAACAATAATATCACGCTTGCGGTCGACTGAAATGATGACCAAATGCGTCTCCCGCTCATGAACGGAACGATGGGCAAGGCCTACATCAGTGCAAATGGCGTCGGTGGTCAAAGCAAAATGTTCGGAAAAGGTAAAACCCGGCGCCCGTTTATTGCGTGGATCCATAAACAACGCGCACGCCAAGGCCTGCGTCTTGAGGAGAGCGGGAATCATCGTTGCATCATCCACATCCGGCGATGAGCGAAAAGGTTGCGGAGGGCTCTGCGTCGCGCCGCGAAGAGCATCGTTGAGAAAATTCCAGTCCGTCGCCGTCGTCACGAGATAACGTCCGATTTTTTGATTCGCGTTCCGAACGTCCGCCGGAGTTAGCGTCGAAGCTCCCCGTAAAATGCCGCGGAATTCGTCGGTGGAAATCCGCGGTAGCGACTGCGCGAGCGCTTGAGCATACCCCTGCCGGTCAAACTCCGGATCTCGGCTCAAACGGAGCATCGGATCGGAGAGCGTTCCTCCCTGAACCACGGCTAAAACGGCGTCATCAATCGGTGCCTTGACGATCATCTGGGGACCCGCCTCCTTTGAAAGGGGGCGGACGACAAGGGCCTCCGGCTTTCCGGTGGTAGGGTCACGGACAACAAGGCAAACACCGTCACCGCTTCTCTTATTTGTCGGAAAGAAAAACAGACCGACGGGACCCAGGTCCTTTAAGCCGTGAGGAGACGGAAGCGCTTTGGCCCATTCGTCAAAGGTCACCTGTAATTTGTTATCGCGCCGCGGAGCAGGCGCTGCGGCAACGACGTATGACGGTGGTGTCTGAAAAGTACGAACGTAATCAATAGCCGCCATCGCGATCCTTCCTCTCGAGTGGAGAAACAAAAGAAGCCGTCTCAAACGAGGCGGCTTCTTCGAAAGCATTTAACGGAAAGCTAGAACGCTTCGAGCAACGCAAACCTCGCCGTCACAGTCATGCGACAACACATCGTCCAAGCGAGGCAACAACCAGACGCGCTGATCATAATGCGCGAACGCTATCACACTCTCCGGCCTAAAGTCAACCCGCCAAATCGTGCATGGCAGTCCCGCAATCACGAATTTCGCGGCACCGGCGTTTCAAGCCGTTCCACTCCGAATCACAATGAGCATGCACGGGACGAGCGCGCCCGTTCGTATTTTCGGTTTCGCGGCACGCCGGAAAGATCGCTCGCGACGTCCTCGATGGCCACCATAACAAGCTCTTCGGGTTTCCGAAACATCTCGGGGAGATCCTGAAGCGCTCGAAACGCCTCCACAGGTGTGCGAGACTTTCCAAATCCCCCGAGGCCGTATAAATTCACGTTAGGCGTCGCAAACCACTTCTGAACTTTCTCGTCGTCACCATAAGCAAAAGCAAGAACCATCGCCGCCGCATAGGCAGTTCGAACGATATCCTCTGATCTTGGGCTAAACCGCACGGACTTCACAATTTCATTGGCACGTGCGAATTTAATCGCGTGTTCCAGGTTCGACCAACGCGGTGCATGAGGAATAGATCGTTCTTCCCTCTCAATCGTAGTGAAGATAGATCCTCCGTTTCGAAACACATCGCGGATCGCATCGGCAACGATATTCTTACATTCGGCGGATTTGCCGTTCGAATGATCAACAACTCGACCCGATGTGAACCACGAATCTATCGTATCCTTTGCAATATGGGTACACGCATAACCTATGTCAATGCCGAGGTTCTTATTTGAACCAATGATTCGTG
>DASZHL010000060.1:0-14655 GCA_035937855.1 Vulcanimicrobiaceae bacterium | reverse complement strand
ATTGGGCAATGACGCAGAACAACCTCGGCACCGCGCTGCAAACGCTGGGTGAGCGCGAAGTGGGGACGGCGCGTTTGGAAGAAGCCGTGGTGGCCTATCGCGCTGCGTTGGAAGAGTACACGCGCGAACGCGTTCCGCTGGGTTGGGCGGCGACGCAGAACAACCTCGGCACCGCGCTGTCAACGCTGGGCGAGCGCGAAGTGGGGACGGCGCGTTTGGAAGAAGCCGTGGTGGCCTATCGCGCTGCGTTGGAAGAGTACACGCGCGAACGCGTTCCGCTCGATTGGGCGATGACGCAGAACAACCTTGGCATCGCGCTGGGAATGCTGGGTGTGCGTGAAGCGGGGACGGCGCGTTTGGAAGAAGCCGTGGATGCGTACCGCGCGGCATTGACGGAGTACACGTTCGAGCAAACTCCGTGGCAATGGTCAGTGACGCAGAAGAATCTTGATAATGCGTTACTCATTTTGAAAGAACGCGAGCATTGAGCGTCGTAAACTTGACGGCCTCCGACCCGAAAAGCACGCTTGGAGCGAACGGTTTACAACTCTTGGCTTGAGGCTTCTGCCATTTCGCCCCGTGACTTTCCTGCCGTGTGTCGGAAACTCATCACCGGACGTGGGAGCACCGTGCGATTTCTCACGGACGGATTCCCCGTTCGGTATCATCACTCAGAGAATGCCGGTAATCGTTAATTATTTTTTTGAGTGAAGAGACTGACGGGTGCGTCGCGAGCCCTCCCTGGGTATTGAGGTCATTCCCCCAAGCGATCACGATGCCGCGCACGTACTGATTGAGAGAAATGCCGTTGGGAGGTTTTGCGATCCTGAACCCTCGCGCCCATGTCCAGTCTTGAATGGGCTGCAGCTCCGTATAATGGAGACGCCCGTCCGGTGGCCCAAGGTGGATTTGTTGGCTCCCTGCGGGCAACAGAGGAGTCCCGGGAGACACGATGAGCGAGTCTCCGTTTGCGAAAAATATTTGCAAGGCGGGAGGCATCTCATGAAGCGAGGCGGAGTGAGATTTCGGCAGCAATCGTCGAAAGAAGCCCGGTCGGGCCGCGCCTTGATGGGAAGGCGCGGCTTCGGGAAATGCGGGATGCGCAACGACGCCATCGATGCGGATAATGTGCCCGTTCATCATTCCATTGCGTGGATCGCCGATAGTGGAATAGTTGGTACGGGTCTCATTCGCGTCGGCGAGCAGCGCCGGCAGAAGCGAATTCGCGCTGCTTTTGTACGGCGGGACAAGTGTTTGTCCGACGGAGCCGTGCGGCTGGAATACGCTGATGAATACGATCGCACCTGCGACCTTGATGGGATTTTGCGACGTGGAAGGCTTATGCATAGGGTTCCCTTCTCGGAAGGGTTCGCGGATTCCGTCCGGCCGTCGTTCCGGTCCCCTTTGTGCTCTTATGCGCCGCGGGTTATAGTGTCCGTCATCCTGTGACGATCCGGAGGGCAATGTACGGAACCAGGTTGAACAGGGCGATCCCGATCTTGTAGAGCGCCATGACGGTGTAGTTGCCGACGTCGAATTGCTCATTCGACAAATGCACCCACCGGGCCATGAAGTATAAGCGATGCCCAGCGAAGCGGATGACCAGGAACCATATCAGGAGCACGCAGTAGTTGATGATGAAGCACCACAGCAACGCGTCCTTGACCACATCAATACTCATCCTGTGAACTTTATCCATCCCGCCGGATTCACCTTCTGCGCGCTCCTACCCGGCGATTAGCAAGAGGCCGCTTACTCTGAGGTTTTCCGCCGAGTGGCGCAAACTCATCACCGGACGTAGGAATATGGCGTGATTTCTTGAGGGACGATTCTGCGTCCGTCATTCTCGCGGAGAAAATGATTATAATTCGCTATTATTTTTTTCAGTGAAGACACCGACGGGGATTTATGATGCTTGCCCTGAGCTTTGAGATCCTTCCGCCAAGACTCCACAATGCCCCGCGCGTACTGATCGAGAGGAACGCCGACGGGTGGCTTTTCGATCGTGAACCCGCCCGCCCACGTATATTCTTGAAGTGCCGGTAGCTCCATATAATGGAGACGCCCGTCCGGTGCAGCAATGTGGATTCGTGAGCTCGCTTCGGGCAACATAGGACTGCCGGGGGACACGATGAGCGAGTCTCCATCCGTAAAAAATAGCTGTAGTGCGGGAAGATTCTCAGGCGGCGATCCGCCGTGAAATTTCGGCAGAATGCGGTGAAAGAAACTCGGTCGATTCGAGTCTTGACGAGAAGGCGCGGCGTTGGAGAATGTGGGATGTGCAAAGACACCCTCCATGCGGGTAATTGGGGCGTTAGGCACTCCATCGCGGGAAACGCCGACAGTGATGAATTCCGTAGGGGTCTCGTTGGCAACGGCGGCAAGTGTTGACGCTTGCGTATTCCTACCGATTTCGGACGAGGGGCCAGGCGTTTGTGCGGCGGAGGCGTGCGGAGGGAATATGCTGATCGTGAGGATCGCACTTGCGACCTTCAAGGTATTTTGTGGAGTGAAAGGCTTATACATAAACTTCCCTTCTTGGAACGTCACGCGCTCACCGTCCTTTCAAGCGTGCGGTCAAGCATACGGCTTTCCCCCAAGTGGCTACATTGCTCTCGATATGGTCTGTACACGCTTCCGCTCACGCTTGCTGTGGGCGAGCCGATCGCGAGCAACATCTACTTCCACCACGTGAGTTCCTTCAGATTCGCGGCCGTGACGCGCCTCGTCGATGAAATTCGATTTCCGTACGCTCGCCGAAATGCTCGATTCGAAGTCGTCGAGCCGGCGTTCGAGGTTCCACTCCAAGACCGCTCGAGCGTTGGCCGCGAGGAAATTCCGGCATGCATCGGTAGCGGTGAGTTTGGCGCATGTCGCGACCGGCTTGCCTGTCGCCTCGTCCGCCCAGAGACTCTTGCCCTTAACGAACGCATACTCGATACTGTTTCGTACAAAACTTTTGAATGTCGGGTACGAGAATCCATAGTCGCGGGCAGCGCGCACGAACTCGTTGCTGAGGTCGATGCGCGAGACGCCTTCGTCGTCGGTAACGAGTGCAATAGGGACGCCGGATTGCACGTACAACCGAATCGGATGCTCCGCGCCGCGTACGCCGAGGATCACGTCGTTGCTGGTCAGCGCGATCTCGACGAGCACGTGCCGGGCGGCCATCGTGCGCAATAGCGCGGGCTCGTCACGCTCGTATGCGATGTCGACGCCGTGTCCGATCCGCCGCGCGCCTGCGACCTCGACTGCCTGCGTGATATGGTCCTCGAGCACTTCGCGCGGAACGAGCCCCAGCGTCAGCTCCCCGGCGTGAAGGGAGACTGGAACTTCGCCGACCGCGCGCCGCAAGTACGCGACCATGCGCATGTGCAGGGCGTAGTCGCGGACGGCAACGGGTCCATCCTCGGGACTAACGAAGTTTACCCCTGCGAGCCGTTCGTCGCGCTGAGCAAGTTCGAAACCCAACATGGTTTGCGCAAATACCGTCACCGGGTCCAGCGCACGAATGACCTGCTGGAGATATCGTAGCTGCACGTCACAGCCGGGTTCGCGCCGCGCATCCGCCGGAGCGCAGTGCATCATGCTTGCACGTTCGCTCTCGAGCGCCTGGAGATCGCGTTGCGTGGCATCGACGACTTTCGCGAAACCGTTTGCTTCGAGGGTGGCGCGGAGCTTGTTGAAATCTCCGTCGAAGGTGACCCCTTTCGTGACGTCGGCAAGTGTGGGTCCCGCTTTCTCGTTTCCGAATGTCAGCATGAGCTCGAGATAGTCAACGTGGTCTTGAGCGGCTTGCCGCAGCGCTTCGGCGACGATATCGGTACGGTGCCGCGCAGTTGCAGCGCCAAACTTGCCGAAGGCATTAAAGAAATGATCATGCCCGGACTCTTCGCGCGGCGTGAATGAACGCATCGAGATTGCATCGATCAGATGGTCGCGAAAGCCGGGTAACCGAATCTGTGCGGCCAGCCGAGCTCCGCGACGGGTACACGCGTGCAATGCGTATTTCGTATCGACGCAGAGTCCGTCCTTGAGCGCCCAATCGATCAGACGTTCCGCATAGACGGCCCCTGATCCATGATTGTGCAGGTCACCTCCTTTGGGCAGTTGCTGCATGAAGCGCCGAAGGAAGAGCGGCTGGGTGCGGATCGCGTCTAAATACCGCGTAGTCGCGTGTTCTGCATCAGAAGACGCGGCGATGGAGTCTGCGGGATGCGCCCAAACACCACTCACGCGGGTAGTGGGCTCGCTCGGCACTCCATAGCGGGGAACGCTGATCGAGGTGTATTTCAAAGGGGTGTTATTCGCGTCTGCGAGTCGTGCTGACGCTTGCGTAATTGCGTCGATTTTGTGCGTGGGGACAAGCGTTTCTTCGGCGGAACCGTGCGGCTGGAATACGCTGATCGCAAGGATCGCACAAGCAGCCTTGAAAATAATTTTCGGAGTGGAAGAGTTAGGCATGGAACTCATTTCGTTGAACGTCTCGCATTTTCCGCCCTCTTAAGCGTGCGAGCAAGCAGTACGCATCCAGTCATCCTACATTGTCCTACCGAAGTTGTCTTAAAGGAATTAAAGTTTCTCTTTTGAAGTTCGCTCCCCAACGCGCTTCTGTGTCGTTTGAAAGTGTGAGAATGCTCTTAGCCGATATCAACCACTACCTTCCGTCCCCGCCGTTCTCGGATTCCGGCGATACGGCGTGGCAACTGACGGCCGCGACGCTCGTCGGGATCCAAAGTATTCCGGGCCTCGCGATTCTCTATGCGGGCCTCGTCAAGAGAAAATGGGCCCTCAACTCCGCCGTGATGTGCTTCTACGCATTTTCCTCGGTGTTGCTAGTCTGGGTCCTGTGGGGCTACAACATGGCCTTCGGCTCCCCATGGTTTCCGGCCGGCAGTCCCCTCAATGGGCTCATAGGCGCACCGCATCCGATCTTGGATCCCGCAAGCATGATGGGGCAAGCGAACATTCCGCTTGCCTCGGGGTCTCTACCCCCGCTGAGGTTCGCGAGCTCGGCGATGGTTTATTTTCAGTTCGTGTTTGCCGCGATCACTCCGGTGATCATGGTCGGAGCCGTTCTCGGACGCATGAATTTCAAGGCTTGGATGGTCTTCGTCCCGCTTTGGACCACCTTCAGCTACTGTCTATGCGCGTTCATGCTTTGGGGTGGCGGCATCCTTTCGCAATGGGGTGCGGTCGACTATTCAGGGGGATACGTCATTCACGTCGCGGCCGGCGTCGCGGGCTTTGTGGCCGCTGCGATGATTGGTCCGCGTTTGCTTGAGGACCGTAATGACTTTGAACCCAATAATTTGATCTTCGCCCTAGCCGGCGCGGGTCTCTTGTGGCTGGGTTGGAACGGGTTCAACGGCGGAGATCCGTACTTCGCGAGCGCCGATGCCGCATTGGCGGTTCTCAACACGAATATCGCCACCGCGACGGCATTGCTGTGCTGGTTGATTCTCGACATGATCACGACGGGCAAACCCTCGGCGGTGTCCATGATCAACGGCATGATCACCGGCTTGGTTGCGATTACGCCCGCCGCCGGTTTCGTCGATGGATACGGAGCGATTGCGATCGCGGTGGTCGGCGGCACGCTCTCTTGGTGGGCTGCGGCGAGGATTCCGAAGCTGCCGTTCTTCAAAAAGGTCGACGATACGTTTTCGGTCTTGTCGACGCACGGTGTCGCGGGAGCAATTGGCGGCTTGATGGTCGGGATCGTCGGCAACCCGAACGTCCTTCTCTACCTGAGCAACGACAAAACGGTCCCGCCGATCTCCGTCAACGGCTTGATCTACGGAGGCGGTTTCACCCAGCTCATCGCTCAGTTTAAGGCATTGGTTGTCGTGGTCGCGGTCAATATCGTGATGACTTACCTTGTGTTGAAGGTCGTTTCCTTAATTATCCCGCTCCGCGCAAGCGACGGAGAGATTGAAGGTGGCGACCTGGCAATCCACGGAACGGACCCAATGCCCGTCCCTCGTTAGGAACCTCCTCAAGACTTTTGTCGCAAGAGCGGAATGCGGAATCATTCCGCTCTTGCGCAGGGCTTTGTTGCATGCTTCGGTAATTGAGTGGAGACTCAGCCCCGTCAGGGATTCGGATTGGAGTTCCCGCCGGGTGCGACCAACCAATGTTAGCAAGTGAGACAGGAGTACATGAACGTTCGTCTTTTTCTCGCCTTCCTTTTTTCAGTTTTTCTTGGCGTCGTGACGGCGCATGGTGCGGCGATCGCCCAGCAGTCCGCGCCCACGCCGGCGCCGGCCGCCGCATCCCCGAGTCCATCGCCGTCGCCCCGGCCTTTAGTCTTTGACGGATATGTTGATGCCGGGTATATGAGTTCGATCGGCGCGAGTTCTCTGATGTTCACCAACGGTGCACCCGCTCGTGTATTCGACACGACCGATCATCGTGCGGTCCTTCAGAACTTGGATCTTCGCCTGACCGATAACGAACCTCTCGGAGGGTTGGTTGAATTTGGCATTGGAAATGACGCGAACGTCATTGCTCCTTTCGGAAGATGGTTCAACAACGGTCAAGATCTCACGCAAGCCTATCTCCGATATACCAAGGGAAAGTTCACGCTTATCGGTGGGAAGTTCGACACGCTGGCCGGTGCCGAGGTCATTCGCAGCGTAGACGACGCCAACTACTCGCGTTCGATTCTCTTTGGCTATGCCACCCCGTACACGCATACGGGCCTCCGATTGACCTATGCTCCGAACAGCAACGTTTCATTCATCGGCGGAGTCAACAACGGGTGGGACGCTCTCAAAGATACGAACTCGGCAAAAACGCTTGAGGGCGGCGTGATCTATACTCCGCCCGGTAAAGTAAGCGTCACCGTGGATGGTTACAGCGGCCTTTCGCAGATTTCCGGTTCATCTTCGCCCGTCAGCAGCATTTCGGGTAATCGTTCCCTTCTCGATGTCGTAGCCGCCTACAAGGCGAGCGGTGTTACGACGGTATCGTTGAATTACGATGCGGGTAGTCAAGCAAATGCTTTCCTCGTGAATTCAGCGGGATTCATCACCGGCTCCGGCACGGCAAATTGGAACGGCATTGCGGGGTACGTGACCCAGCAGCTCGGTTCGAAGTTCAGCGGAACGATTCGCTTGGAAACGTTCGATGACGCCGGCGGATATCGAACCGGCTTCGATCAGCAATGGAACGAAGGAACAGTGACGTTGGCGTACGCTCCGTCTTCCCAGTTCCTCTTCCGAGGCGAGCTTCGTTCCGACTCCTCCAACCACCCCGTTTTCACGAACCCCGACGGCACAGGTCGATCGAATCTCGAATCCGCCGGACTAGAAGCCATCGTACGATTCTAACAGGATGGCTACCTGAGGTTCCTTGCAGAGGCTTTAGGATGTGACGACGAAAGTGCTTTGATTCGTGTCGTAGGCGAGGAGCCTAGCGGCGAAGCGTACCGCAGTACGTGAGCCGCGTAGCGACGACGCATACGGCACGAAGCAAAGTGCTTTCAGGGCGGTCGAGCTTTTCGCGGGCCCCGGAGGGGCAGGAGCGAAAAGTCGTCGAGCAGGATTTTCGCACGATGCGAAAATCCGGGCGTCCCCGTGAAGGGATGTGCATTCACCGGCTTCTCACGGAGCCTCAGCTAGAGCCGTCAGCGTCGAGAGGGGGAGCTGCCCGACGGAGCCAATTTTCAGCATGGAAGGGGGCGCAAGGCCTACCGACGTGTCGGGATGTAGCTCAGCTTGGTAGAGCGCTTGCTTTGGGAGCAAGAAGTCGCAGGTTCAAGTCCTGTCATCCCGATGTGATTCCCGCAGGAAGCCGCCGACGGCGTGTCGAGAAAAGAGACGCGCGGGTTTCGCGCCCGTGGTCTAATGGATAAGGCACGAGTCTTCTAAACTCGAAGATGGGGGTTCGATTCCCTCCGGGCGCGTGGTGCGCCGTGGTGATTGTAGCTCAGTTGGTTAGAGCGCTGGACTGTGACTCCGGAGGCCGCGGGTTCGAGCCCCGTCAATCACCCCATCACGTAAATGTTCCGTAAATGAACGTCCTGCCTTCGTCTGAACTTGCCGAACATCTCACCAGGAGGGATTCGGTTGAATTCACGCGTGCCGGGTCACGATCGCTTACGGATGCGCACCTTTGTCGGCGTGATCCTTACGGTTTTTCTCCTGCTTGCTCTCTGGATAGGGCAACAGTCAGCACTCTTTCACCGAACGGTCCCTCGCGCGGCTGCCTCTCTTCATAAAGTGCTTCCGGCGGATGACGGAAGCGTTCCCGGTTTTTCCGATGCTCTTATCCGCGACGGCGCATCGATTGATTATTCAAGTCCGATCGTGTCGGGCGGGAGCGTGGATTCCGGACGGCTTCCATGGGACGAATGGGTCCTTTTCGGCGCGGGGCTTGGGGTGCTCATCGGCTTTGGTTTTTGGCTGCGAATATCGTTGGTTTCCGAGCAAGAATGCGCGCCGGTCCCGTCGGTTGAGCCGGCGGCTGTGCCGTGTGAAGTTTGTGAGGTAAACGGGCGATCAAATTTCCGAGCGGTTTTTCACGGCTCGACGAGCGGAATGGCCATTGTCAACCTTGACGGACGGACGCTTGAACAAAATGAGACTACCTCGAAACTCATCGAAGGTTCATTCGATGTAGGACAACTAGGACACGACGCGGGCGAGCTCGCGGAATTGTTTTTGGGGACGCGGGAGCGTCTCTTCTCGGAAATTCATTGTGGGAGCAACCCTTCTGAACAACGATGGGTAGGAGTGGATCTCTCCGTCGTGCGCGACGAGGAGGCTGCCCCGTCGGCACTCCTCGCCGTTCTCCATGACGTGACCGAAAAACATCGGATGGAGGAACGCTTGCATTTTGAGGCACGCCACGATATTCTTACGGGCTTGCCCAATCGTGTGGAATTTTTCCGTTTACTTGAACGGAGGCTGGCGCGCGTAGGAGCGCTTTCCTCCGCTATCTTGGTGTTTGAAATCAATCAATTTAACCTTGTACACGAAAGTGCCGGGAAAGCCGTCGGCGATCAAGTCATTGCGCGAACCGCGCAGCGCCTGCGTTCCGCGTTACGGCGCGGAGATATCGTCGGACGTTTGGGAGACAATGAATTTGGAATTATTAGTCGGAATGTCGGAGATCGCGCCGCGCTCGAGGAACGTGCGCGCGATGCGCTCGCGAGTATCGCGCAACCCATTTATGTAAACGATCGTGAACACATGATCAGTGCGACCGTCGGTATTGTGACTCTTGGAAACGAATACGGCAACGTCGAGGAGGTCTTACGTGCGGTCGATGCGGCGATGTATCACGCGCGTTCGTCAGGCGAGCGCATCGTCTTTTACGATGATTCGATGCGCGCGCATGTCGGCCGTAAAGCGGAGATCATTCCGGCCTTACGAAACGCCATCGTGCAGAAGGAGTTCTCGATGGCGTTTCAGCCGATCGTGGATTTAGATGCCGCGCGGATCGTTTCGTTTGAAGCCTTATTGCGTTGGCAACATCCGCGGCTGGGTTCGATCCCGCCCGGTGAATTCATACCGTTAGCGGAGGAATTGGGTTTAATGGTGCCGCTCGGGCGGCTTGCCGTTGAACAAGCCTTGTCGGCTATCTCAACGTGGCGTCGCGAGGTTGCCGCATGGGAGCATTTGCGCGTCAATGTGAACATTTCCGCCCGCGAATTAGTCGCTCCCGACTATATTGAATTCTTGATGAATGCGACACGAGAGCATCACCTTAAGCCGAGCGAGGTTCTCCTCGAGGTGACCGAGTGCGCATTGCAGGACCGAGGAGAGGGCGTACTCCACACCTGTGACCGCTTAAAGCTGCTCGGCTTCAATCTTGGGATCGATGATTTCGGCACAGGGTATTCCTCTCTGGCGTACTTACAGCGCTTTCCATTCGATGAATTGAAGATCGATCGTTCCTTCGTCTCAGGGGCGGAGGGAAAGGTCGCGAGTCCTCCTATTGTGTCGGCGGTTCTCTCCCTTGGGCGGTCATTCGGCGTCCGCGTCGTGGCGGAGGGAGTCGAGACTACGGAGCAAGCGCGTGAACTCGCTGCGATGGGTTGTGCTTACGCGCAAGGATATTGGTTCGGCGTGCCGCATACAGACACTGAGGTCCGGAACGCGTATGGACGTCTGTGGAGTCTCGCGAGCGACCCCTTGCGCCATGCGATCTGATGGAGGCTCTGCGCGCCTTTAGCTCAATGGTAGAGCATCGGACTTTTAATCCGTTGGTTCTGGGTTCGAGTCCCAGAGGGCGCATATTTGGTGTGCACCGCTAGCTCAATGGTAGAGCAGGTGACTCTTAATCACTTGGTTCGGGGTTCGAGTCCCTGGCGGTGCACCAAAAGTTTCGGAATACCGCTCAGGCGACTTGACGCTTGGATGTTGCAACGAGTATGCTCCGAAAGTTCGCGGTAGCCGTCGGGGCGAATGGCGGAACTGGTAGACGCGCTGGATTTAGGTTCCAGTGGGGCGACCCGTCAGAGTTCGAGTCTCTGTTCGCCCAGGCTAAGCGCGAAGGTGTGCGATGCCGTCGAGGACCAACGGATGCGGAAGTAGCTCAGTGGTAGAGCATCGCCTTGCCAAGGCGAGGGTCGCGAGTTCGAATCTCGTCTTCCGCTCCAGCTTTGCCCGACGGCCCGTGCCGCATCGAGCGAAGGAGCCTGGTACTGCGTGAGCGCCACCGTCAAATATATTGATCCCACAGCCGTAGAGCTTGAGATCACCATTTCCGCCCCCGAATTCGCCCAAGCCGAGGAGCGCGCGTTTCGCCGCCTCGCCCAAAGTGCGCGGATTCCGGGTTTTCGTCCGGGGAAGGCACCGCGAAGCGTCTTTGAAGCGCAGTATGGTCATCATACCGTGCATGAGCGTGCCCTTGAGCAGGTTGTCCCCGAGGCGTATTCGCAAGCGATCCGCGAACACAACCTTACGCCGATCGATCATCCGAAGCTCGAGGTTTTGCCCCAAGAAGGCGGCACGGAAGGCGACGTGCACGTACGTGCGACTGTTACCGTACGCCCCAACATCACGCTTGGAACCTATAAGGGCATCGAGCTGACCGGCAAGTCGTTCGAGGTGACCGACGAGACCGTTGAAAATGCCCTCGAAGAGCTTCGCAAGGGCGCCGCAGTCCTCGTCCCGGCCGATCGGTCGGTCGCCTTCGGCGATACCGCGACGTTGGATTACGAGGGCCGGATCGACGGAGTCGCGTTCGAAGGGGGGGCGGCGACCGACCAACCAACCGAAATTCTCGAAGATCGCTTCATTCCGGGGTTTGCTCAGGGGATCGTCGGCATGAGCGCCGGGGAAAGCAAAGAGATCGAGGCGGAGTTTCCCGCCGATTACCTCAAGGCGGAACTTGCCGGCAAGCACGCCGTCTTCACGCTGACCGTGCGCGAGGTAAAATCACGCGAACTGCCGGAGCTTACCGACGATTTCTCCGCACGCTATCGTCCTGACGGCACGCTGACCGACCTTCGTGCCGACTTGCGTACCCGCTTGGTCGAATCCGCCCGGCTTCAAAATCGTCGCGACCTGAGCGTCACCCTGATCGAGAAGCTCCTCGCGATGCACGACTTCCCCGTGCCTCCCCTCTTGCTTGAGCGCGAGAACGAAGCGCTCCAGCAAGAGGCGAAAAACGACGCCGCGCGCGTCGGTGCTTCCTGGGAGGAGTACCTCCGCGCGGCGGGCTTGGAAGAGGAACGCTTCCTTGAAGAGCGCAGCGTCGAAGCGCAACGGCGCGTAGCCTCGTCCCTCCTCCTCAGCGAGATCGCGAAGGTCGAGAAGATCCAGGCGAGCGCCGAGGAGGTCGATGCCGAAGTGGCGGCCTTGTGTCGTCAGTATGGCCAAACGAAGGAGCGCATGCTGGAACTGCTGCGCCCGACGTTCTCTACGTTGATCGAAGGCATCGTGCGGAAGAAAACGATAGAGTTTTTATTGGATTCGGCGGTCATCGTAAGGTCCGATGAGGCTTCCTCGACGCAAACGGCTCAACCGGCCGATTCCGTCGAAACTTCGCAGGCGGGTTTGTAGTCTCCACGAAATGAAAGACCTCAATCGCCCGTCCCCTAAAGGAGTCCTCGGTGGGTTACATCCCCTTTGTCGTCGAACAGAGTGCACGTGGAGAGCGTTCCTACGACATCTACTCGCGCCTTCTCAAGGACCGGATCATCTTCGTGGGCGGAGCGATTGACGACCATATGGCGAACCTAGTCATGGCGCAACTTCTCTTCCTTGAGCGAGAAGATGCCGACAAAGATATTGATATGTACATCAACAGTCCCGGCGGCAGCGTCACCGCGGGCCTCGCGATCTACGACACGATGCGGCTGATCAAGCCGGACGTCGCCACGATCTGCGCCGGCATGGCTGCTTCCATGGGGTCGATCTTGTTGACCGGCGGACATCCCGGCAAGCGCTATGCGCTCCCTTATGCGAAGATTTTGATTCATCAGCCCTGGATCTCCCAAGTCGGCGGCCAGGCGACGGACATCGAGATCCAGGCCCGCGACCTGATCGCCACGCGCCGAACGATCGCGGATATTTACGAAAGCACGACGCACAAGCCCGTTGAACAGATCTTGAAGGACATCGAGCGAGATTTCTACATGACGGCGATCGAAGCAAAAGACTACGGCATCATCGACCAAATCTTCTCCAAGGAGATGCGGACGGGCCAGAGCGCGCTGACGTAAGATGTTTCGATTCGGCGACGAGAAGGGTCAGTTGAAATGCAGCTTCTGCGGAAAATCGCAGGAGCAGGTTCGCAAACTCATCGCGGGCCCCGGCGTCTATATTTGCGACGAGTGCATTGAGCTCTGCAACGAGATCATCGAAGAAGAGCTTTATAAGAACGCCGACGAGAGCGTTCGCCTGCGCAATATTCCCAAACCCAAGGAAATCAACACGATCCTTAACCAGTATGTCATTGGGCAGGATCGCGCGAAGAAGTCCCTTGCCGTCGCCGTCTACAACCACTATAAGCGGATCAATGCGGCGACCACGACCGACGACGTCGAACTGCAGAAGTCAAACATTTTGCTCGTTGGCCCGACGGGTTCGGGGAAGACCTATCTCGCTCAGACCTTGGCGAAGATCCTCGACGTTCCGCTCGCCATGGCCGACGCAACCTCGCTCACCGAAGCGGGCTATGTCGGCGAAGACGTCGAGAACATCCTTCTCAAGCTCATTCAGGCGGCCGATTACGACGTCAAGCGGGCCGAGAAGGGAATCGTGTACATCGACGAGATCGACAAGATCGCCCGCAAGAGCGAGAACCCGTCGATCACGCGCGATGTTTCGGGCGAGGGTGTGCAACAGGCCCTCCTCAAGATCCTTGAGGGAACGACGGCGAACGTCCCCCCGCAGGGTGGTCGCAAACATCCCCATCAAGAGTTCATCCAGATCGATACGACCAACGTGCTCTTCATCTGCGGCGGTGCTTTCGACGGCCTCGAGAAGATCATCGAGTCGCGCGTCGCCTCCAACGCCTTGGGGTTCCGCTCGATGCCCGAGTCCCGGCGCGATCAGAAGTTTAGTCGTTTGCTTCAGCAGTTGATGCCCGAGGATCTCCTGAAGTTCGGTTTGATTCCCGAGTTCATCGGTCGTTTGCCGATCGTCGTCACGCTCGATGCGCTTGACGAGTTGGCATTACGCCGCATCCTTGTCGAACCGCGTAATGCGCTTGTCCGACAGTTCCAAAAAATCATGGGAATGGACGGCGTCGATCTCAGCTTCACCAAAGAAGCGCTTATCGCCATCGCCGTGAAGGCACAATCGCGCAAGACCGGCGCCCGCGGCTTGCGTTCGATCCTCGAGGAGGTCATGCTCGACGTGATGTACGATCTGCCGTCTCTGCAAGGCGTCAAGAAGTGCGTCATCAACAAAGACGTCATCGAGAAGAAGGAAGCCCCAACGATCGTCTACACCGACCGCCCCAAAGACCTTCCCGCTTGAGAACGGGCTGCTTTTTGCCGTATGCGTCGTCGCTACGCGGCTCACGTACTGCGGTACGCATCGCCGCTAGGCTCCTCGCCTACGACAAAAATCAACCCATTCTCGGCTGGTAGCAGGCGGAAAGGGTTCATGTCCGGGCCTTCAAGTGTGTCGATCGGGGCGAATTCTCGCTAATGGTAACCCGCTCGATCGTTGTTATCGTTGCAAAGAGATAGGAACAGCTTTGATAACCTTAAGAACCGTCAGTGCAGCCCTAAAACCTCGGATCATGGAGGCCCAATTAACGTTATGTGGATGAGCGATGGCAATGTCGATACCAAACAGCGCGAGGCGGAACCTTCAAGAGCCCTCTTTAAGCGATTGATCGAATTTACGCCTGAAGATCAAAAGCAGATCGTGGACGCGTTTTCCGATGAGAACTTGTGGGAGACCAGTCCCAATAAACTTCCGGGAAACCTTATCGAGAAAATCGAGAGCTTTGGGAAAAATCCGGAAGTTTTCCCCGATATCCCGAACCTTGAGGAACTCGTGCAAAGCCTGGGTGACTTAGCATTGTCTCATCGCCGGAAACCAATCGTCGAGGAGATTCGAGAGGTTGAGCGGATGTCGTATGCTACGGCTATCCTTGAGAGTGCGCACCTTCTTTCAGGCTGGGATATACGAACCATTAGTAAATTGCCAAAAGTCGTTGTCGGACCGATGCTTGAAGCGATCA